>NZ_JBQCWS010000004.1:0-308280 GCF_051957155.1 Neisseria sp. P0019.S002 | reverse complement strand
CATATGAAAATTGTTGCTTACCCAATTTAAAAGGGACTGAGGCATCTATTTCAGCCGTAATGACTTTCATACGTGAAGCATCAGTACTATCGTCTTCTTCCGATACCGGGATACTTTGCCGCATACCAGCAACTACGAAATAAACGATACAGAATCATCCAATTAATATAATTACAACCTTATTAAAAGCTAAAAATATTTACATAGCGTATTTTAACAAGATTTGCTCAATAATATCTACAAATATTTGACATAAATTTAAAAATATATGCAATACAAAACATTGTTTATACTATAGTGTACCTTCTAAATTAACTTCTCAAGTAATTATATTTTTAATTATTATGAATAGGTGCACCAACTCAACAAAGGTAGCTGATTTATTAATTATAAATAAAACTTTTTTCTATCATCCACTACTTACTAAAACCTCAGCTACTGCATAATCAAAAAGTTAAATACATTATGCTATTCAATCTAAACCTATACCTCACTGCGATTAGTGTTTATTTTTTATACAACACTAGACCTGCTCACCTATATTCTCAACTTTCTATCACCTCTAGATTATTTTATTTTAATAAAATTCATAATGCTTAATCCATTTATCACCCCTCTCTCACAGTGATAGTCCCCTAAAAGTTACTATCCATATTCAATATTATTCAATCGCCATATTAACAGCTAACTTTCTAAACCTGAGAGACTACCTCAGCCATCTCACCCTGTCACCCATGTTTAAACCCATTCTAATCAGCCAATAGCATAACCCAATAAATCTGCCTGCTCATTCAATATCACAACCCATTCTTTACTTCGTGCACTAATAAATGGCAAGAAATACAGCTCGAGACCTTTGCAAAATTCCCCTAAATTCCCATCAAGACATTTAGTTTTTTCATGCGTACCTTCTTCCAGCAAACCGCCCGAGCCATATTTGCCAAACACATCAACCGCTTCCCACTATTGAAGTGATTGTGAAACCCAATGAGATAAATATATAGAGTCTCTGAGATAATTGGGATTATTTTGGATGGAGCGGGATTTGGTGGGATTGGTTTTGTGAAAAGCAGTTTCATAGAGTGCAACAAAAAGACGGGCGTAATTTGCTCGTCTTTTTTTGTTTTACAAGCCTGAGCTGAGTGACTCAATTGCAATATCAAGGATGCGTTTATCTGCTCCGTTTTGAAGTTGACCACTGCCGTTGATTGGTAGATAGGGTCGGGCTGGAAGTTGGACGCTATGGTTTCTGCCTGCGGAGCCACCCAAGTGGTGGATTGCCGCATATGGTTTGTTGCTTCCGATACGTGCAAAGTCGTTGCCTACTTGTGTGGAGATGCTGGCTGCAAGTTGGCCGGTCAGTTGCAGAGTCTGCCCGCCTTGAGCTGCGCGTTGGCTTTGTTTCCATCTGTTTCCACCGAAACTTTCGCTTTCGAAGTTTTCTTCGGTTAATGAAGTCATTTCGGTCGCGATGGCTTTCATTATTTTGCGCGGATGGCTTACGTTTTGTAGAAGCTGGCTCAAGCCACGATCTAGTGATGAAGTATCAAGATTAATTTCAAGCATATCTAACCTTTGATTAATTTTAGTACCCATGCCAAATCGACAGCAGATAATGAGGATTTGAATTTGCTGTTGGTCATCATGGTTTTTAAGGCTACGCGTGCAATATCGGGATGAACGGATTGTGCTTTTTGGACGGCTACGGAAGCCATTCGCGAGAGCATGGCTTTTCCTTGGTTGGCATTGAAGCCTGCGCTTGGGGCAACAAACTTTCCGTCAATCCGCAAGCCGGTGCGTTGGGCGTAGCGGGCTTCTCCGGTGTATTCGTTGCTACCGATGTCGACGGTTTGAGTCTCAAGTGTCGGACTGGGTAAGGCACGGCTTTCTCCTGCGGCGCGTGATAATGGACGCACGCGGCAGCGGCAGCGGAAATCCAACGGCGGATACATGGTGTCCCAAACCGGGTCGGCTGCTGCATAGACACGACCGTGCATTCTACGGTGGCTGTCACGGGTGCGGCTGTCGTTTATAGCGACGTATTGCCAATACGGGTGGGTGTCGACAGAATCCATCATTTCAGCGTAGCGTCCAGCCATGTAGGCTGACTGCATATTGGTCAGATAGATGGTTTTCAGGCGGTGCGGGCTACCGAGTTGAACAGTTTGGGCTTCGCCAGTGTCCGGATTGGTTGTTGGGGTGCGTCCCCACCAACCTTTGCTTTGCAATACCGGTGTAAGTGTTTTCTGAAACTGCTCCAGTGTTTGGCCGGTCTCTGCAGCTTTGACGACTGCGCGATAAATGTCGTTGGCCACGTCCATGCCTGCGGTTTTGGCCACGGTAAAGGCGGTGGCGTGTGCGTCGTCCAGCATGTCCTGCCAGTCCCACGAAACAGCCACGCCTTTTTGCTTCAGGTATTCGACTGCCGCTTCGGGCTTCATGCCGAAAATGGCTTTGATGTCTTCGGGATTCATGCCAACTCTCCACGCGCTTCAATACGACCGACCAAATCCGACAAAAAAATCACTCGTGCCAGCTCTTCTTGCAAGATGCTGTCGTCCATATTGGGGAAGGCTTCGGCCAATCGGTCAAGAATATTGTCTTGCGTTTCTCCTTTTTTGATTTCGGCCACCAGTGCGACCGTCAGTGCTTTGCCTTGCTCATTCAGACGGCCTGCATCGGGGGTAAGTGTGTCGATAATTAAACCGGCATCACTTTCGTCTCGGCTTTCTGCGAAATCGACCGGCCGATTTTTGCTGCTCAGAAACTCACTGCGTTCGTTTTCAGACGGCATGGTCAGGATTTCAGCCGTTTCGATGATGTCGCCATCCTCTAAGCCATAAGTGCGTTTCCAATATTGCGGAGTGAATTTCACACCCGCGCCGGACAGCAAACTGTCGCGCTCAGCACGCTCTTTTGTGCCTGCCTCCTCGTTTTCAAACAGCTCGAATTTCGGACAAGCCACATCGCCAAAATTCAGTTCCACCACCCATTCAATCAATTCGTTAAACGCCGCTTCAACAATACGGCGGTCGCCGTCACGGATATCGTCGGCAATTTCCAAGCCCGCGCTGGCACTGGCATGGTTGGTTTCTTTGTCGGTGGTTTGGTCTTGGCCAAGCAAGGCAATGTTGATGCCGGACTTACACTCTTTCAGCAGCTTGTCGAATGCATCTACTGATGATGACTTGCCGCTGGCTTCGTGAATTTCGACGCTGGAATCATTCGGAATCGTGCCGACCGAATTGCTTATTAAGGCTTCCAATGCGTCGAGCAACTTTTCGGTGTCGCTATGGGTATTGGAGCGTGGCTCTTTGCCAATGAGCCAAGGTGCGCCGTATTTTTCGGTGAAACTTACCCAAAATTTCATGCCGCCGCGTTTGAAAGTTACCAGCCAAAACACCAAACCCAAATCACCTAGGCCGTAAGGGTTAAGATAGTCGTCCTCATGGCGCGGACACAGAAATTTATAAGGCGGTAGCGGCTCTTGGCTCAAGCCGTTTTCGGTAAAAACCAACTCACGCTCATCATTGAATCCGAACCATTCCTGCGGCTTGGCCACAATTTCAGACGGCAGCCATTGACTGCCTTTTTGCCAGATAATTTCGATAGGCTGATAGCCGAAAAATGAGGCATTCATGATGTCTTTGCAGATCTTATAAACATCGACATCAGCGGCCAGCCAATTTTCGACAAAATCCAATACACGATCTTCGACCTCATCGCCGCTGAGTTTCCAATCCAGCCGTGCCACAGCGGCTTTGCGGCGGCGCACGAAGCTACCGACCAGCTCGTCGCGCAACAATTCGCGGTAAACATGGATTTGCTTGCCCATCTTGCGCAGAATCGGGTCAGGATTAGGCAACCAACCGCCGAAACCGCCTAAAAATTGGCGTGAGACGGCGATATGGCCGGTCAGGTCATCGGGTTTGAAGGTGATGTTGCCATGATTGGTTTTGAGTTTGAAATGCGGTTTTTTCATGGGATTCTCTTTTCAGACGGCCTAAAAGCCATGCGTTGTTCTGCTAATTCGACGCACGCGGCGGCTGGCCACGCGTACCGGTCCGGTATTGAGTTCGCGGCTGGCGTAATGGGCAAGGACAAAGGCAATCGCTGCGTCGCCGTGGCGTTTTTTGCCGTCTTGACCTTTAGTTCGGGTGTCCGGAATACGAGGCACGCCTTTGACTAATTCGAACGCACGTAAATCGGTGAGGATGTCTTCATCTCGCGGCAGGCAGTCGAGTGTGCCGTCTTCGAGGGCGGCTTTGAACGGAGCGGTATGGGTGCGGTACCAGTTTTCCGACAGCATCACGGCTTCCACCACTTCTGCGCCGAACGCATCGCGCATGGCTTCGGCCAGAGATTGACCGTTGCCTCGCGCATCCAAGGCCGCGCCGCGCAGATTGGGTAGCTTGGCCAACAGGTGCTGCATAATTTGCTCCTGCTGGGCAAACGGCATATTGCCCAGTTCCAAAACAAACGGCGGTTTTAAAATCAGGTCTTTGCTTTGTAAGAGCGGCACAATCACGGTGCGGTCGCCCGAGCGGGCAAAGTCTTCGCCTACAAAAGAAACGCGGGTTTTGTCCAAGCCGTCGAGCAGCGGCTGCAGGGTATCGGCTATCCAGTCCGCCACTTCGGCAGCGCGGCGCGGTTCGGGCAGCAGGCCGAAATCGTCGGTCTGGTCGTAGCGGATAACCGGCGTGTATGGGGTCATACGGCTTTCGATTAAGGCACGGTTGAGCCATTTGCCGCCGCCGTTTTTCGGGATACAGTCCAACTCTTCGCTGGCATCTTCGCCGTAGAAATCGCGGATTTCCTTACACCACGCGGCTTCGCCTTGGGGTGTCCAATCCTTGCCCAAACGCAGACAGATACGGCGGTACAAGCCTTGTTCAACCGCTTCGTCAAAGGTAATGCGGTGGACGGAATAAGGTTTTTTCCCTGCACGCACATCGTTAATCAACTCGTTGAACGGGTTGTCTACGCCGTCATGCGTAGAGATGATATGCACCTGGCCGCCCCACATCAGCAAGGCCATTGCCGCTTTAAGCAATTCGCCGAGCTGTTCGTGGAACGCTGCTTCATCAATAATCACGCGGCCTTGTTTACCGCGCAGGTTGGAAGGCCGGCTGGATAAGGCGGTAATGCGGTAGCCCGAAGCAAAGCGAATCACGAAAGCCAGTACCGACTGGCGATCGTCGCCTTCGACAAACACTTCCTCGGTTTCTTCGATTTCGCCTGCCGCCAGCTGGTAATGCTTCGCCCAGCCTGCACAGTCGCGGATAAACTCCAAGGCCATGTCTTTGTTATAGCCGATGTACCATGCGTCCATGCCTTTAGCGGATGCGGCCAGCAAGGCGGTATCGGCAGCCTCTCCCCAGCTCAAACCGATACGGCGCGATTTCTCGCACAGCTTCACAGGCGACTGGTCGGCACACCAAGCCTGCTGATACGGCAATAAGACCGTAGGGGTACGGTCTTCTGATGGGCGGGTATTTCGGATTTCAGACGGCGTCATGATGCAATCCCTAAAATATGCTTGCGGATGGCCTCGACCGATTCTTCAGACAAGCCGCCTTTCTTGGCCTGCTTGGCTACATCTTCGGCGGCCGCCTGTACTTTGGCTTTGACCTTGGCCTGATACTCTTTCAGGCGTGTGCTGGCGGAAATCAGACCGCTAATTTTCTTCGCACCCTCGGCCATCACGCCGAAACGGTCGAGCGCGTTTAATTCTTCGCTGTCCATCTCGCCTATGGCTACCAATGCGTCGAACAGTTCGGTTTGCAGCATGGCCATCAGGGCTTCGCTACGGGTATCGCCTTCATCGGCTGCGCCTTCGGCAATCAGTCGCGCGGCTTCGGTGCTGGATTTGATGGCGGCAAAACGGCGTTGCACTTTTTGGCCGTAGCGGTGGGCGGCGGAGCGGCTGATTTCATAGCCTTGGTCTTGCAGCCATTCGGCAATGGCTTGGTAGTCTGAAAAACCGTTTTCTACCAGTTTCCGTTCAAATTCGTGCCGGACGGCTTCGGGGAGTTTTTCAATGCTGCTGCGTTGCGCCATGCCTAGCTCCATACTTTCTCAGGCCGTGCAATACCGGCACGGCACTCCACCGTATATTCGGCAATATCGACACCCAAACTGGTCAAGTCGGCAAACCACAGGCCGTGCGGGGCTTTATTGAGGTCTACCATTTTGCGGTCAGCCAGATAATCAAGTTGTTGGCGCAGCTCCAGTGCGGTGGTTTGCGGGTAAATCGCGTTCATGATGTCCAACAAGAAGGTTTCGCTTGTTGTGTGCGGTCGGGCTTTATTAAGGGTGTTGATAATGTTCCAACGCATACCCTCGCGCCGTTGTTTGGCGATCAGTTCCTGGCTAATCATTTTTTTACGCTTTCCATTTTGTAGATTTCAGTGAGTTTCTCAGCGACGTTGTCGAGTTTGGCTTCCAAAACGACCTGATTGCGGATGTAGTCTTCACGCAGGACGTATGTCAGAGGCAGGCCGGCATTGAATTCCGCCAGTTTGTTTTCCATGATTTCGACTTTACCCTGTAGGCGTTCCTGCTGTTTTTGGCGTTCGTCCTGCTGCTCGCGGAATTGAGCCAGCAGCATTTTGCCGAAGGTGAAACAGATGCCGAGGAATGAGAGTAAAAAGCCGACAAGTTGCCAAAACTCGATGTGAATAAAGGTTTTTTCCATTTTTATGGCCATCCGTGTTCAAAATATTCTTGGCAGACAACGCAGCGCGTACAGCCTTTGACTGCCTGTTGTCTTGCTTTTGGTATCGGCGCACCGCAATCTTCACAATGACTGAGGCTGGCGGTGGTTTCAGACGGCGGTTGATGCTTTGCCAGGGATGCTGCGAGAAAGATGGCTTCGCGTTCGGATGCGCGGTCGGCAAAATCAGTCATTTTTCAGACGGCCTTTCTTGTACCATGTCTGCCAGCCAGAAATTTGTTTTTCCAGTTTTTGGCAGTATTCGCCATAGCGGACGGCGTGGTTTAAAAGTTGTTCGGGCGAGCCGCCACTCAGACGCTCGGGGCGTTCGTGAACGAGCAGCAGCTCGGAAGAGACGGGGGGAATTTCCGCTACGGTAACGGTTTTAATCGTGGCCGAGGGCACGGTTGTAGAGTTGCACGCTGTTAGTGCCAAGGCCATTAAAACGGTTGCCGTCTTTTTGTACAGTTTCATCAATCTGCTTCTCCAATTGAGCCGCTTGGCGGCCGATTTGCTGATAGGCGGTTGCCAAATCGCGGCTTTGTGCTTGTGCGAAATCAAACCAACGCTGTTTTTCTTCATTAGCCGCTTTGAGCTTTTCGGTATAGAGCTGCTCGGCGGCCAAGGCTGAAGCCTGATAAGTAGCAATGACTTCGGCTTTTTCAGCTTCCGCCTTCTTTGCTGAGGACTTATAGCCGCAGAAATAAATCGTTGGTACTGCACCTGCTATCAGCAAAATCAGAATCAGGGTCTGCCAAATAGGATTAAGCGTTTTCCACATCGTCTTTTCCTTTATGGATTTCAGCGACCTGCGGAATCGCCGCGATGCCGCGTTTGATTAATGCATACCCGCCGACCAATGCGCCATAAGCCCACCAGAGCCATTCCGGCGCATCCGCTGTTTGCGAGAACTTATAGGTCATAGAGGCGGCTGCCACGTTTGCCCATAGTTTGGTATGGCTGATTTTCCCTGTGGCCGGATTAGATACCAGGCCGCCCAACCATTTGAAAAAGGCAGTTACTGACGACGCTTTTTTTTGGCTGCGCGTTTCGCGGCGGCTACCCCGCTCTTGCGGTGGGCTTGCGTCCAACACCCCTGAGTCGGCATGGCGTAGCGAATGCCCAGGTCGCTGTGGCTGAAATCGGGCAGCATGGCTGCGGTCATTAGGGCGATGAGTGACTTTTTTGACATGGTTTTCTCCCTTTAATCGGTGTTATCTGCAGACGCATGAATCAGGTTTTGTGCCACGCGGCGAATCCAGCCTTTGCCAAATGATGTGAACGTACCCAGCTTGGTATAAAAGACCAGACGCTCGGCGTTGAAACGGAGCAGGAGGTCATTTTCAGGAAGTGAATTGATGGCTTTGAGGCTGAATGCTCCGATAACGCCGTCGTCCGGCACGCCTGCGGCGCGTTGCAGCATACGGGCAGCATTGCCATGACCGTGGTTGATGCAGGCATCGAAGAATTGGAACGCAACCGCTTCCGGCATTTGATCGGCGTGATAGCGTTCCCAAAATGCTTGACGGTAAATGCCGATCGCCTGCTCACGGGTCATGGCACGCATGGAGCCGTTGTAGCCGTTTGCCTGAGCAGTGCGTTTGGTAATGCCCCAGTTGGTCTCGCCGCCGGGGTCTTTGGGATGGTTGACATAGCCGCCCTCGTGGGAGAGGACGCGCTCAATGAATTGATTGAATTTGGTGGACATAAAAAATCCCTGTATTGAGGTTGAAATCAATACAGGGATTTTAGAAAAGGCCGTCTGAATGGGCTTTTAAAGGGGGTTAAAAGAGTTCATGGGATGGTTGCTTATCCAAATCAGTACAAATGAATTTCAGGTTTTTGTTGTATGCAGGCAAAGGCCATTTTTTCCATACTTCATCTGCACCAACTTTCTCAATCAGCCAATAAACCAACAAAGCTGCTGGCTGACTGAAAAAATACATTTCTTCAGCATTTTCTTTTATCCGATTAGCAAGATATTTCTTCTCATTCAAAAGTGACCGGATATTAGCAAGAATATTTGAAGGGTCAATGCTGGATTGAAATGTTTCTAGAAAAATCATATTGGTTTTTTTATCAACTTCAGGAACAAGCCCTATTTCCTCTTGATAAAGCTGTGATAATTGGGGAAGAAGTTCTTCTTGTGGTTGATTTGCTTCTTTCAAAATTGCCAGAGTACGACTAAATAAGTCATCTGTAGTTTCCATCAAAGCCATGCTCTTCGCGACTTCGCGCTCTGCTTTCTTTGGAACATTGCCGTCAGGCTTGTATATATTGTCATGAACCAGCTCTGCATAAGCATGTTGGAGTAAAGAACGCACCTGAACTTCACAGCACAAATCAGCAGGGATGCTGACATTTTCGGGTGTAATGAATGCTTGTTTAGGACGAATCTCGTAATGTTTGGATTGATAGTCAAATGCTTTGGGATTTTGCTGAATTTCATCTGCAAAATCTTTCGAAACTTTAGCATTCCACTGTGATGAGGATTCAATGATTTCACAAACTATTTGAATATGTTCCGCAAGCAATACCACAAAACGTACGCCGACCAAGTCAGTCATTTGAGTTTGAGGTGAAGTGTAATTTTTTCGGCCAATCTTGGCCAGAGCTGAAGAAATCTCTTTGACTCTAGGCTTTGCTTCAATTTTTAGAAAATTGGCAACCGGAACAGGAGAAATGACATTGGATAATTGATTTTGAATTTCTTCAGCCACAAATCTACCCCAAGCGGCAAATGCCGCTTGGTGGCTTTCTAAATAGCTTTTGAAATCATCAATATCGCTCATTTTTGTTGTTGTAACTGTCCTTTAATTGTGACAACAGTATATTCCCCATCTTCCGTTGGCGCAATTTCCATATAGTCTTGAGTATGCTCGGGAGGAGTCAAGATAACTACACCGTTACTAAATCCGTAAGACCTCCGTTTGCGTAAACGAGTTTTAATATATTCAATATCCTTACTTACAGCATTTTGAGGAAAATCCTTAGCTATCATAAATTCTGTATAAGCTTTTTGCTTGTCTTCAGGTAAATAATTTTGAGCAAAATCGTTAACGCTGATGGTTGCTGCTGCACTTTTCAATGTGACACGCAATGCTTCATGTGTATCTAACTTTTCATCATCACTCAAATCAGAGTTATCGATAAAATTACGTGTCCATTCAAAAAAATTCTGTGTCAGCTTACGGGAAGAAGCAGCTATACTCATGCCTAAGAACACTTGGTAGAAATAGGAAGCTGCTGGCCTAGTTTCCGTTTGTGTCATCAGATGGTCATACAAAAAAGCCCGATAATTCCCAGATTGTATTTGCTCCTGCGGCCTTACTGTTTCGGCTACCAAAAAACCTATTTTGAATAGTCTTGCTGAATCGGTCAGCAATAATTCCTCTAAGAATTCAATCGTGATAAAGTCATCCTCTTCTTTGGTCCTGAACCCATCTTGAGGCTCAGCCTTAATCACACATAAAAACGGTTTGCCGGTATCTCCAACCCTACCTTTTAATACCAACAAAATACCACCCGGTGCATTCGTATTCAGTTGTGCATCGGTCAACATGTGAGCAAATTGTGCGGAATCTTCAATAAACTCTGCTTCCTCTTTGAGTTGTATGGCTGCTGCTATCTGAAAAAAACTATTTTCAGCCGTATTGGCAATAGACATTTCAATGCCATGAGATTTATTACCCAAAGCTTTGGTCAGCCTGTTTTCCAATGTTCTTCTTGCCATAATAGGCAAATCAATCAACTGCGTACTGATTTTAGGTTCTACACGCTCTCTATTTTCATTTTTCGGATAAATACGATGGGTAATAATTTTTTCAATTACCAGCCCTTCAAAAGAGTAATTCGTTTCTGTCATCATTTTTCCTATTGTAAGTTAATTAAAGTCTTTTGAAACCTGAACCACCTGCCCGATGACCTGTATGTCGGGGTGGTCTGCCAGCATCAGCGGCATAGGTGGATAGGTCGAGTTGTCGGAGATTAAGAGCAGGCTGCCGTCGATTTGGCGTTGGACACGCTTTACCCATAACACGTCGCCGCTGCGGATGACGTAGATATGGCCGTCGCGCGGGTTGTTTTTACTGGTGTCGACCAATAGCGTGTCTTTGCTGTTGATGGTCGGCTCCATGCTGTCGCCGCGTGCCACCACGCAGTTGAGGTCTTTTGCAAACAGGCCGCGTGATTTGAGCCAGTCTTTGCGGAACGCCAAGTGCATGGCCGGTTCGGTTGCGCCATAGGCGGCTGCACCGTTGCCTGCAGACACCTCAACATCAAACATCGGGACGTAGTCGTATTCATGTTCTTCGGAATAATTCTTTTGCTCATCTGGATTTTTAGAAGAACTATTCTTTCCTGTAATCAACCAATTTGCGTCAATATCAAAAGTTGTCAGGATTTTTTCTACCATATCAAATGGCGGACGTTGTTTTCCGCTTAAAACATCATTCACACGCGACAGTTTTTCATTAATCGCTTCAGCAAATTCTGCAATTGTCAGGTCTTTTTCGCTTATCAACTTGCGAATATTTCCAGTAAAAATCAAACTCATAGAATTAATCTCGAAAAATATCCTAGAAATAATCTTGCATTATGGAAATAATCCAGTTAATATTTATCCAACATTTAAGCAAGATTGTTTAAATCTTTAAATATTCAACATTCTATCACGAGATGGAAATAGGAGATATTCCGTGAATGCAGAAAAAGTGAAGGAAGGTTTCCGCAAACGAGGCGAAACCATCAAATCTTGGTGCGACGAGCGGGGGTACGACCCGACATATGTGTCGCGGATTTTAAACGGCACGATTAAAGCCAATCGCGGCAAAGCGCATGAAATCGCAGTGGAGCTGGGAATAAAGGCCAAATCGGAAGCAGAGAAACGGAGCGCGTGATGAGTACCAAAGGCATCCGACTGCTGCGGGTTTTTAAAGCCTTGGAAGCCCACCCGATTATCGGTATCAGTAACAAAGAAATTTCAGACGGCCTCGGCCTCTCACCCACGCAGGTAAGCCGTGATTTGGATGACCTGATTGCCGAGGGCTTGGTGGTAAAGCTGGATAACGGCAATTTTGCTTACAGCGTGAAGACCTTGCAGATTGCGGAAGGATTCCGCCAGCAACACGAACGCCTGAAAGCACGCTTGCAGGAACTTGAACAACGAATTTATTAAATGCGACGCTGGCGTCGCATTTGACGGAGAGAAAAATGGCAACAGAAGTATTGGGACACACAGTCGGCGCAACGCCAAACGAGCTGGCCATCCACAGTATGGCGGTAATGGAGAAGTATTCCGGCGGCGAAGCCTACAACGAAGCGGTTTGGATTGAACGCGGACGTTTTGCGGTACGCCAAACCATGGAAGGTATGTTTGAGCTGGGCCGCGCACTCATCATCATTAAAGAGCATACACCGCATGGCCGGTTTGCGGAGATTACTGAAAAAGAGTTTGGTCTGCATAAACGCGAAGCCCAACGCTTGATGAATGCGACGCTGCGTTTTATCGATCCGAAAATGAAAGCAGCCCAACCCAAATTGATGGATTTAGGCAAATCCAAGCTGCTCGAACTTTTAGTTGAAGATGACGATTCACTCATCGAACTGGCAGAAGGCGGCGACATCAACGGCCACACATTGGACGACATCGACCGTATGACACGCAACGAATTGCGCGCCGCCTTGCGCGAAAGCCGTGAAACCGCCGAAGCGAAAGACAAAGTCATCGCCGACAAAAACAAAAAGGTCGATGAGCTGGCGGAAAAGCTGGCTAAGAAGCAAGCCGGTGTAAGAGAGCCGAAGGCGGAAGATGTGGGCAGTGAATTGACGATGCAGTTATCAAGCCTTGAGGTCGGTATCCGCAGTCAAGTGAGCCGTCTGAAAGATTTGTTCGACCAACTTAATGCGCACAGTGAGGCGCACGGGATTAGTCATCAGGCAAAAATGGTCGGGGCGTTGAATCAGATTATTTTGGATTGCAACATCATCCGCGAGAGCTACGATCTACCGATGGAAGCCCCTCAAGATGAGACGCCGGAGTGGTTGGGAGAATAAATCATGAACGCCGGATTGGTAGAAAGACTGACTGAAATCGAGGCTCAAGCCGCTTTGCTTGGACGGGGAGAACGGTCGGAGTATCTGAAACGGTCGGCACAGGATTTAGGGGTATCGCTCGCTACGCTCTATCGGAAATTGGAGTCTGTGAGTGTTAAGCCGAGCCGAAAACGGCGAAGCGATGCCGGTAAAACGGAACTGAAGCTGGAAGAAGCCAAACTGATTTCGGCTGTACTGGTGGAGGCCATGAGGCGCAACGGAAAGCGGTTGATGTCGGTCAAGCAAGCAGTGGAGATGCTGCGAGCCAACGGCAAAATCGAGGCGGCGCGGATTGATGAGGAAACGGGGGAAGTAAGTCCTCTTTCTGAAAACACCATTACCCGGGCTTTACGAGAGTACAAGCTACATCCCGACCAATTACTTCAGCCTGATCCTGTCAGCCGTATGAAATCTGAACATCCGAATCATTGCTGGCAAATCGACCCTAGTTTGTGTGTTTTGTATTACCTGCCGCGACACGGCAAGGATACGGGGCTTAGGGTGATGAAAGAGGAGGAATTCTACAAAAACAAACCTAAAAATGTTGTGAAGATTGAGCAAGACCGCGTGTGGCGTTACACCGGCACCGACCATGCCAGTGGAACGATTGTCGCCCGGTACTACTTCGGTGGCGAGACGAGTGCGAACTTGTGCGATTTCTTCATCTTCATGATGCAAGCCAAGGAGGATGTGCGTAAGGATCCTATACGCGGTGTGCCGCGCATGGTCATGCTTGACCCGGGAAGTGCGAATACGTCGTCTGCTTTTAAAACGCTGTGCAAGTCGCTTGATGTGCATGTGCAGATCAATAAACCCGGCAACCCCCGAGCCAAAGGCCAGGTAGAGAAAGCCAATGACATTGTGGAAACATCTTTTGAAAGCGGTTTGCGCTTTACCGAGGTGCACGATATCGACCAACTGAACGCCTTAGCCGAACGTTGGATGCGTTACTACAACGGTACGCAGATTCACAGCCGTCACGGTATGACCCGCTATCAGGCGTGGAACAAAATCAAACCGGAGCAGCTGATCCTGCCACCTCCTGCGGAATATTGCCGAGAGTTGGCAATCAGTGCGCCAAAAGAAGCCAAGGTATCGGCTGATTTGGAAATACGCTTCGGCGGTCGTTTCTACAGTGTGAAAGCCATTCAAGGCATATTGGTTGGACAGAAGGTTTTGGTAGCCAAAAACCCTTGGGAAGAGAACGGAGCACGAGTGGCAACGTTTGATGCAGACGGCCGTGAAACATGGGTGGCTGTGCCGGAAGTGGTGTTCGACGACATGGGCTTCAGAGCCGATTCGGCAGTCATCGGCGAGGAGTACAAGGCACCGGGCAATACTGCTGCCCAGCAACATGCGAAGGAGCTCGACAAGATGGCTATGGGAGCGGAAACGCTGGAGCAGGCGGCAGCCAATCGAAAAGGCAAGGCTGTACCGTTCGGCGGGTCTATAGATCCATTCAAGCACCAGGAAGATACGCTCGCTACACGCAATACGCTCTATTTGGAGCGTGGCGGCCAGCAGATGGAATACAACCGGATGGAGGTCGCCGAGCAGGTGTTGAGCAAGGTGGAAATAGCGAAGCTGTTGAAGCCGCGTATCGAAGCCGAAGGTGGAGACTGGAAACAGGCTGTTGCGCTCATTACCAAACATTATCCGGACGGTGTGGCCGCCAGTCAGTTGGAAGCGGTTTTTGACAAGCTGAAAACGGCAGGCCGTCTGAAATTACATAAAACCGGTTAGGCAAATGCGACGACGTCGTCGCATTTGTAGAGAGGAAAACGATGAAACAAAGTTTTCAAAAAATCGGCAAATCCTATGCCGCCGCCGCAGCCGAAATTGGATGCAGCAAGCCGATGCTGGTGGCGGTAGTCAATCACGGGCAATGGCCGAAAAAAAACGCAGCCGAGCTGCGAAGGAAATTGAAACAATTTTTTGAAAAGAATGGTGCGGAAATCCCAGCGAGCCTGAGAAACGAGCCGGAAACCGCACCTGCCCAAGCAACTTACGAAGACAAGGACAATGAGATGTTACTACGAAAAGCAACCCTGAACCAAGCCGCAAAACAGCATTTTGGATTATTCCGCGACCCGTTCAACGATGAAATCCAGTCGGCAGACGATGTGTATATGACCCCTGACGTGCGTTATGTACGTGAGGCAATGTTTCAGACGGCCTGTCATGGCGGTTTTGTGGCGGTGGTCGGTGAAAGCGGCGCGGGTAAATCCACACTGCGCGAAGACCTGCAAGACCGTATCAACCGCGAAGGCCGTCAAATTGTGTTGATTGAGCCTTATGTGCTGGCAATGGAAGACAACGACCAAAAGGGTAAGACACTCAAAGCGGTGCATATCGCTGAGGCAATTTTGGAGGCGGTGGCGCCTGGAACAAGCCCGAAACGCAGTCCGGAGGCTCGTTTCCGCCAAATTCATCGCGCTCTGACTGAAAGCGCAAAAGCCGGTAACAAGCACCTGCTGCTGATTGAAGAGGCTCATGGCCTGCCTCTGCCGACCCTGAAACACTTAAAACGCTTTTTTGAGCTGAAGAACGGTTTTGAACGACTGCTCGGGATTGTCTTAATCGGTCAGACGGAGTTGGCGCAAAAGCTCAGCGAAAACAATCCTGCTGTGCGCGAGGTGGTGCAACGTTGCGAGGTAGTTACCCTCCTGCCTCTGACTGACGGCAAGCTGGAAGGCTATTTGAAACACAAGTTTGCCCGGGTCGGTGCGGATGTTTCAAAAGTTTTGAATCAAAGTGCGGTGGATGCGGTTGCGGAACGTTTGACTGTGAAGAGCAGAACAAGCAAAGGGGTTGAACAGAACAGCCTGCTCTATCCTCTGGCTGTCAACAATCTTGTGGCAGCGGCGATGAATCAGGCGGCGGAATTGGGATTTGAACTTGTTGACGGCGATGTGGTACGGGGGGTGTGAGATGGATAACAAATTCGGAAAATTTATTGACCCCAATCACTTGCTGCTCCCACTTAGAAAACAGGTAGCTACCGGGAAAGTCGGCAGCATGGAATACACGATGGAAATCTCTGTGGGATGTGAGCCGATGGTCGTCAGTAAAGCTACTGGGAAGCGGTTTGTATTGACTTGGCAGGACATAGTGGAGTTAGCCGTTCTGGCCGGTATCAACGAATCGGAAGAATCTGAAAAATAAAGGGGAAATCATGAAAAAAGATGGAATCGAATTTGCCATTGTAATTGTGCTGCTGTCCATCGTCGTAGCCATACAGGCAAGGCTGACCGAGCCTTGCCGCCAAAAACAGCCTATGCAGATCAACGTCTATGACAGGGGGCAGTACAAATGAGGGGGTTATGGATACTGACCGCCATGCTTGCCGCCTGCCAGCCGGTCGCGGTAACGGCAGATCAAAGAGATGCTCTGGAAGCCGATAAAAACTGGGAGGCAGTTTACGGCGGGATGAGCGAGACAGACAAAATAACAGGCGTGGTTTTGGAGCCCGCGGGAGAAGAAAAATGAACAGGGATTACAGCAAAATCAAAGTGTCGGTATGGCGCGAAAAAGGCGGTCATCTTGTCACTGAGCTGACAACGGTGTCGGGTAAGTTTGTGATGATGTATGTGTCATCTCGGCTATCGGATGAAATTGAGGATGTGGTTCAGACGGCATTGCGGTGTTTGAGCCGTAAGGATTTGGAGGCAGCGAGATGAAAGTACGCTGCCCTACCTGCGGTGCGGTGATGAGTTTGGATGTATTAATCGCCCATGACGATGCCCGCGAAGCCCTGATTGCCCTGACAGGCATTTCAGATGACCTTTTTAAGGCGGTATTGCGGTATCTGACGCTGTTTCGCCCCGCCGAAAAGGATTTAAGTTTTAACCGTGTTTCAAAGCTCGTCGGCGAGATTGCGCCGATGATACGGGACGGAAAGATTGTCCGCAACCGCAAAACTTACCCGGCCCCGCGCGAGGCTTGGATTTGGGCGGTAACGCGATGCCTTGAGGCACGGGACGCGGGAAAGTTGACGCCGCCGCTGACCAGCCACGGTTATTTGTTGGAAAACATCACGTTTTGGTCACCTGAAAAGACGGCGGGAATTGCGGTTTTGCCCTCTCCCCAACCCTCTCCCGCGGAAAAGGGGGTAAGTACTAAATTGAGGAGCGGGTTGGGCGGTTTGATGGAGTGGTCAAATGGAGGCGAACAATAACTGGCTTAAAAAAGCAATCGCGCAGGGTTTTATGATGCTCGCCGCCTTAAACCTCAAAGGCCGCCCTGCCTCGGCGGATTTGACGGCAGTCGCCGAACTTTGGTTGGGCATACTGAGCGGCCGGTCGTGGCAACCGGAGCAGGACGGAATCAGGATACAGACATCCTTTAGGGCTATTGCGGCGTCCTCGTCAGAGTGGCCAAACCCTGCCGACCTTATCAAACACCTGCCGCCGCCCGAAGTCAGAATGGTGCCGAGGCTGGAAAAGAAGCACCGCCCGACGGAATACGGCAAAGCGCAGGCCGCCGAACTGAAAAAGATTGTCGGCAGATTGAAAAACGCGCCCTGTATGGACAGGGACTGGATACACGGGCCGAGGCATCGGTCGGTGGACGAATGTAAAAGGATTTATGCCGAAAGGCAGAAGGGAAACAAATAATCAAATGAGTACGTTTTTTGACAATCAGGAATCCGACTTAATACAGGAATTTCTGACGGAATACTGGGAAGAGTTTGAAAAATTCGCTGGCAATAACGGATTTGATGACGATTTATTGAAGCAAATATCAATGGAATTGGAAGGACATAGGAAACATTATGAGTAACTTAGACATGAAACAATACAAACAGGATGCCAAAGGCAATCTCGTGCCGCTGGCCAATATTAAAGAAATCGACCTGCTGCGCGACGAGCTGGTGCAGGAAATCGCCGCCAAAGCCCGCGCGGTGCAGGATAACCTGATGGCGTTCAAACGCGAGGCGATGGACGATATTGCGGCGTTTGTACAGTTGAGTGCCGACCGCTATGACGTATCTGTTGGCGGCAAGAAAGGCAATATCAGCCTGCACAGCTTTGACGGCGCATACCGCGTCAACCTTGCCATGCAGGATACGTTGGTATTTGACGAAGGTTTGATTGCCGCCAAAGCCTTGATTGATGAGTGTATCAACGAATGGACGGAAGGCAGCCGCACGGAATTGAAAACACTGATTAACGCGGCCTTCCAAGTGGATAAAGAAGGCAATATCAGCACCGCCCGCGTACTTGGTCTGCGCCGCCTGCAAATTACGGATGAAAAATGGCAACGGGCGATGGATGCGCTCTCCGACAGTTTGCAGGTGCATATCAGCAAGCCGTTTGTGCGGGTGTATCAGCGCGGCGAAGATGGGGAGTATCAGCTGATGAATTTGGATGTAGCGAAGGTGTGAACATGGGAAAAATGAAAATTTTCTTGTCACTCATATGCCTTTTTGTGTTAGCAGCTTGTGAACCAAATGCCAGTTATCAGCAATATAGAGAGGGAAAGCCAGTAGATATCCAAACCGAAGACCGCATCGTTGTGAAACGCATTGCTGTTATTCCTGATGATCTTGCTTACTCAAATTATCGCGGGGTATACGTAATTACCGACAAGAAAACCGGCAAGGAGTACATCGGTTTATCAGGTGTTGGCATATCCGAATCTGGCAGTCATCAAAGCGGCAAGACATCAATCTCTGATGAGCGGTAATAAAAACTGAAGCCATCTGAAACTATAAATCCATAAACCGCGCGGCACGGTCTGCCGCATTTAAATCTAAATAGGAGTCAAAAAGTGAATAAATCTGAATTAATCCAAGCCATCGCCGATGAGGCAGAATTGAGCAAACGCGATGCGGCGGAATTTGTCGATGCGTTTGTCAGCGTGGTAACGCAGACGCTGAAGGACGGCAAAGACATTACGTTGGTCGGCTTCGGTTCGTTCCACGCCGCCCAATCTGCCGAGCGCAAAGGCCGCAATCCTAAGACCGGCGAGCCGTTGACCATTGCCGCCCGTAAAACGCCAAAATTCCGCCCGGGCAAGGCGTTGAAAGAAGCAGTCAATCCATAGCTAGGCTATAAAAAAGGCCGTCTGAAACTTTCAGACGGCCTTTTTTATTTGCCAAATGACTACCGGCAAATGTAGAATCAGGCATAATATATTGATTTATTTAAATATATGAAACAGCGTTTCAGTATGTGAAAAGAAAGGATTAGCATGGAAACGGCAAAAGCGAAAAAACAGCGTTTAATCCGTCTGATCCACGTCGGTAAAACGCAGTTGATGATGGCCGATAGCGAGTACCGTACGCTATTGGCCAATATTTCGCGCGGGAAAACGAGCAGCACTAAGTTGTCGGTCGATGAGTTAGAACTGGTGGTAACGGCTCTGAAGGCGCGTGGTTTTGTAGTAACGACAAAAGCGCAGGCTAAAAGTGACAAGCCGGATATTAAAATCCGGCCTGCCCATCCTGCGGTTGATGGCCAAATTAAAAAAATACGTGCGTTATGGCTTGAGCTACACGATATCGGTGCAGTAAGAAATCCGTCCGAGCTGGCTTTGGGCAGGTTTGTAAAGCGTATGGTCGGCGTTGATTATCATGGCTGGCTTGATATTGATAATGCACAGAAGGTTATTGAACACTTGAAACAATGGTTGTTACGCGAGGAAAGAAAACTGGAGGTGCTAAGTGGCTGATGAACGCGTACCCGAGCTGGTGACCGATTTGGAAGACCAAATGTCTGCCTGTTTATGTTCTGAGCTGCCGATGTTGGATAAAACTCAGGCGAAGGTGGTAAGTAAGAAGGTGGCAAGATTCATTACGGACAACTGGGGAGGTCAATTGATTTATATCCCGAAGAACCATATCGGCAAGGTATCGGAAAGAGACCAACAGGTATATCGGGAATTTAATGGTAAGAATCATGCAGCATTAAGTAAGAAATTTGATTTAACTGTTCAACAAATCTATCGCATTGTGAAGGCAGTCGGAGATGCGGAAAGGTCGAAAAGACAGACTGATTTGTTTGGATAAGTCTTGTAATAAAACGGAATGGCGGTCAGGTTTTATCCTGACCGCTTTTATATTGCGTTTCTCATCTTGGTCGGGGGTTTGCCTACCCTGAGCCATAAACTCGCTAAAAATGCCGTTTTTGCGCATTTTGAGGAAAACATGTTTTAAACCGCATTAAAAGCCGTTTCAGACGGCCTTTGTCAAAATAGCCTCATCAATCCGATGGGGCTTTTTTGTGAAAAAGTTGTTTGAAATTTTTAAATCCGGCACGCGTACTGACAATAACGGCCGAAAAGTGACGATTACCGATGCGGATGTGGCTCAGGCAGCTGCTGCATATGATCCAAAGCTGCATGAAGCACCACTGGTTATCGGCCATCCGAAGACCGATGCTCCGGCCTATGGCTGGGTGGGCAGTCTGCAAGCCGATGGTGGTGTGCTGTCGGCCGATTTTGCGCAAATGGACGATGATTTTGTCAGTCTTGTACAAAGCGGCCGTTACAAAAAAGTGTCGGCCAGTTTCTATCCGCCCGACAGCCCGAGCAATCCGAAGCCAGGCTCTTGGTATCTGCGCCATGTCGGTTTTCTCGGTGCGCAACCACCTGCGGTAAAAGGTTTATCCGCCATTAATTTTGCTGAAGACGATGAGTATGTCGAGTTTTCCGAATATGCACACCGCCGCACGGCCTCGATTTTCCGCCGTCTGCGTGAGTGGCTGATTGAGCAGTACGACGTGGCCACCGCCGATAAAGTAGTTGCCGATTGGGAAATTCGCGACATTGAAGAATCGGCAGACTGGCAGCCCGAACCGCCCACACCGGCATTTGCCGACCCTGTAACCCAAAACGAATCTCAAACCCATGAAAACAAGGAGACCTCTATGTCGCCCGAAGAACAACTGGCAGCCGAAAAAACCGCCCGTGAACAAGCCGAAGCTAAGGCAGCCGCTGCGGAAGCAGAGCTGAAACGCTTGCAAGACGAGCAAGACCAAGCCTTGCGTGAAGGTCAACATGATCAGAATGCCGAATTTGCCGAAGCCTTGGTAAAAGAAGGCCGTCTGAAACCTGCCGATAAGGATTTGGTGGTGCAGGTATTGGACTTCGCAGAATACCCCGAACATACCAGCGTCGATTTTGGCGAAGGCAGCACCATTGGCGAAGCGTTGCGCCAATTCTTGCGCAACCTGCCGGAAGTATTGCCAAGCGGCCACTATACCAAAGGGACTACTCCTATGGCTGCCGCTGGACTGCCGGCCGATTTTGCCGAAGCGGCTAATCCTGATGCGCTGAGCCATCACGAACGTGCTGTGGCTTTGGCAGCCAAAGAAGGCATCAGCTACGAAGAAGCGGCACGCCGTACCGCCGTTTAACCCAAAAGCGACGATGTCGTCGCATTTCAATTTGAAAGGATGAACGATGAGTTCTCATTTGCGCCGCCTTCGCGGTCAGGTCGATCCAGTTTTAACCAATCTGGCAGTCGGTTATAAAAACGCGGAATTTATTGCCGAGAAAATTTTCCCTCAAGTATTCACTGATAAAGAAGGCGTACAGGTGCCGGTGTTCGGTAAAGGCTCTTTTGTCGAATACGACACCAAGCGTGCCGTCGGTGCGGCGTCTAATGTGATTACGTTGGATGCGCCGAACTATCTGCCGATTGTGTTGGAAGAACACGATTTAGCGGCTGGTGTGGATTACCGTGAGCAAGCGGAATCGCTGTTTAACGAGCAAGCCAAAGCTACCCGTCGCGCTACCAAGGGTGTGCAACTGCGCCAAGAAATCGAAACGGCTGCTTTGCTGCAGGCGAAATCTGCTTATCAGAGTGGCCACACTAAAGATTTGGCGGCCACGAAAAAGTGGAGTGCCGATAATTCAGACCCGCTGGCCGATATTGAAAGTGCACGTGAAACCGTCCGTGCAGCTTGCGGTGTGCGCCCCGGCGTATTGGTAGTAGGTGCCAGCGTATTGTCTCAACTCAAGCGCAATAAGGCTCTCCTCGCCTCCCTGTCCGCCAATGACCGTAAATCTCTGTTGACTGTCGAGCAGTTGAAAAACCTGCTGGAACTGGATGACATCATTGTCGGTCAGGCTGTTTCATCTGTTGCAACCGGCAAACCCACCAAGGATGTTTGGGGTAAATTTGCCAGCCTGATTGTTCGACCCGATTTTGGTTTCAGACGGCAATGACGAAGGCGAACCTGCATTCGGTTATACCTTCCGCCGCCGTGGCATGCCTGTGGTCGACCGTTATGAAGAAGTTGGCGGCAAAGTCGAATACGCCCGTTATACCGATATCCGCAAAGCGGCTGTGGTGGGTAGTGCGTGCGGTTTCTTGTTTGAAAACGCAGTAGATTAATTGACAAGGCCGTCTGGAGTGCCTAGACGGCTAGGGAGAAAAAATATGAGCTTAAAGATTACACCTCAAGAAATCGAAAACAAGATTGCTCAGGCTGATTATCACCGTGTGGGTGAGACAACTGCAATCGTTTGCTCGTTGACCCTGAAATCAGGTTTTGTCGTGATTGGTAAGGCGGCTTGTTTTAGCCACGATATTTTTGACGAACAGATGGGCTGTGAATTGGCATACCAGGATGCTATTCGCCATCTGTGGGAATTGGAAGCTTATCGTTTGAAAGAAAATGCAGTTATGCAGAAAGTAGAGGTTTAAATGGCTCAAACCAAACAAGTGGTACTGGTAACTACCATTACCGCAACAGGCGCGATTGTGAAAAACCGCTTTGTTAATTTTAAAGGCGCACAGGCTAAAGCCGGCGAGGCCGTTTTGGGTGTTGCTCCATATGATGTTGAAACTGGTGATACTGCTGCAGTCGATGTGGTCGGTATTGCTGTTGTCGAATCAGGTGGCGCAGTGGCTATCGGTGCCGAAGTAGGTGCGGACGCACAAGGCTGTGCAGTATCCGGTGCGGCAAAAATTGCCGGTACGGCTCTGACTGCTGCAACCGCCGCAGGTGAAACTGTTCGTGTATTGTTGAAAGGTTAATCATGGCTAAGGTTTATATCGCAAACACTGCATTGATTCTTGAAGACGAAGCCGGTAAGCAATTCCGTGTGGAAGCAGGTGAAGCAGTTGAGTTGACACCTGAACAATACGAATCAGTGGCCGCTCATGTGACGCCGACGGCAACTACAGGCGAAGAGCTGGATGCACAACAGGCAGAAGCTCAAGAGAAAACGCCGTCTGAATCTAATCCGACTGAAGATCCTGAGTCCAAAACCAAAACGCAACGCAAAACAAAGGCGGACGCGTAATGTACTACATCAACGCCGAGAATATGCTCAAGGCTATGAGTAAGCCGGAATTGGTGCAGTTGACCAACGATGAGCCGCGCGCGACTGACCCTGACTGGGATGTGGTCGATGAAGCGATTCGGTATGCCTGTGATTTGGTTGACGGCTACTTGCGCGGACGCTACCCGCTGCCGCTCAAGTCAGTGCCGACTGTGTTGCCGCCATTGTGTATCAACATTGCCCGCCATTTCCTGCACTCGCGCCGCATCAATCGGGCGGAGTTTCCGAAAACGTTGGAGACTGCCTACAACGCGACTCTGAAAACGTTAGAAGCCATCCGCGACGGAAAAATACATATCGGCGTTGATACTTTGGACAAAGAGGCGCAGCCGGAGCCAGGTGCGTATCACACGCGTGGCGGTTCGCGTATTGACATGATGGGGTATTGATTGTGAGTGCGACACGTCCTGTTATTGACGCGGTAGTTGAGCATTTGCAGACGGCCATTCCATGGGTCATCGTGGAAGCGTTCCCCGAAAGACCGTCTGAATACCAGTTTATCCACCCGACCGGTGCGATTTTGGTTGGCTACGGTGGCAGTAAGTTCACTGATTTGGAACATTTGGGCAACATTGCCCAGCAGCGCGACATGACACTGGTGTTAACCGTTATCGGCAGCAATCTGCACGGCGATGAAGGCACACTAGCAATTTTAGACGAAGCCCGGTTGGCGATTGTCGGTTTCCGCCCTCCAAACTGTCTGCCGTGTCATTTATTGCAAGAGCGTTTTTTAAACGAAGATGCCGGTGCATGGCAGTATGAGCTGACCGTTCAGACGGAAACTCAACAAGTCGAAGTTTGTAAGCCCAATACCAATCCCTTGCTCATTAAGGTGCATGGCCGCTTGAATGGAAATGCATTAAACCCTGATTTAAAACCTAAGGAGAATTCATAATGGCAGCAGCCTATCATCATGGTACGGAGACCATCCGTATTGACGGTGGTTCTAATCCTGTCTATACCGTTGACGGTGCGATTACGGCTATTGTCGGTACTGCACCAGTCGGTGCGGTCAACGAATTGACTGTGTGTCAAACCAAGAAAGACTTTGCACAATTTGGCGGTGAGCTGACCGGTAAAGGCTTTACATTGCCTGACGCGGCCAATATTTGGACACGTTATGCTTCTGGTGTGGCTTATGTGATTAACGTGTGCGATCCCGCACGCCATAAGACCCAAGTACAGAGCGAAGTATTGACCGTCGACAGCAATACCTTGACGGCCTATACCGCCAAACCTGCACTTCTGGCCGGTTATGCCCTGACTGACGGCGCAGCCGCACTGATCGAAGGCCAGCACTACACGATCAATGCGCTAACCGGCGAGATTGTGTATAAAACCAAACCGACCGCCCCGAAAATCAGTTACAGCTACGTAGACCCGACCAAAGTAACAGAGGCCGACATCATCGGTGCATATGTCGCAGCTACCGGAAAGCGCACGGGCTTGGAGCTGCTCTCAGAAGGCTACAATCGCCAAGGTGCAGATGCCAAAATCATTATTGTGCCGAATTACGACAAAACGGCTACCGTCGCCGCCAAAATGATTACTGTGGCCGACAACCTGAATGCAATTGCCTATATCAACGCACCTGAAGGCACGACCTTGAGCAAAGCTCTCGAAGGCCGTGGACCATTGGGTACGATTAATTTTCAGACATCAAGCGACCGTGCCGAGTTGTTTTTCCCGCATGTGATCGGTCTGTTGGGTATGGAATCACTGGCTACCCACGCTGCCGGTCTGCGCATGAAGACCGACGTTGAGCAGGGTTATTGGTTTAGCAAATCCAACCGCGAACTCTTGGGCGTAACCGGCGTGGAAATCGGTCTGACTGCTCGCGCCGACGACCCGCAGTCCGAAACCAACCGCCTCAATGAAAAAGGCATTACTACCGTCTTCAATAGCTATGGTACTGGGTATCGTATGTGGGGCAACCGTCTTGCCTGTTTCCCAACTACTTCTCACATCAAGAACTTTGAGGTAGCCCAACGTACCGGCGACTTGATTGATGAGTCCATCCGTCGCGCTGAGCTGCAATATGTCGACCGCCCGATTGACGAAGCCTTGCTCGACAGCCTGCTGGAAACCGTCCGTACCTACATGAGTACGTTGCCATCCATCGTCGGCTTCTCTCTGAGCTTGGACTACGACTACGATTTAGTCGACGCATTCAGCAAAGGCCAAGTCCCCATCGTATATTCCTACACACCGAAAATCCCGGCCGAACGTCTGACCAATACCTCGGTCATGACCCGAAAATATCTGGCCAACTTGGTCAGCGGCAATTAAGGAGCTGAAACATGGCGCAATTAAATGCAATATACAATGCCAACGTCTATATCGACGGCAATAATCTGTTGGGCAAGGCCTCTGAAATTACCGCGCCCGAAGTCGAGTACACCATGGATGAAGTCACCGGCTTGGGTCTTTTCGGCACCATCAAGCTGCCTAGCGGCATGGAAGCATTGGAATCCGAAATTAAATGGAACAGCTTCTATCCCGAAGTGGCTGCGCGTAGTAAAAATCCGTTTAAAGCGGTGCAGCTGATGATTCGTTCCAACCTGCAAACATTCGACGCAGCAGGTTTGCAGAAAGAAGTGCCGATGGTCACTACTATGACCGGCACATTCGGCAAAGATGCGTTGGGTGGCTTTAAACCAAAAGAAAAGGCAGAGTTTTCCAGCACCTTCCATGTAAATGAAGTACGCCAAGTCGCTGATGGTCGGGAGCTCTTCTACTACAACTCCTTCAATAATATTCTGCGCGTGGACGGCGTAGATGTATTAGCACAGATGCGTAAAAACATCGGTGCATAAGTATTAAAACACATTAAAAGCCGGTTCAGACGGCCTTTGGCAGAATTGCTGTATCTTTCTTGGGTACAGCAATTTTTTATTGATTTTCAAAAGGATTAAATGATGACTGAAGCACAAAAACTGCAAGAAAACTTGGGTGCAACCAAAACTGTAAAGCTTAAATATCCTGTACGTTTGGCGACGGGCGAAAACCTGACCGAACTGAAACTGCGCCGTCCGCGTGTGGGTGATTTGCGTGCTGTGGCGCACTTGAGCAGCGATGCCGAGCAGGAGTTGACGATTTTCGCGCGCATCACAGGTTTGGTACCTGAAGATTTGGACGAGCTGGATTTGTATGACTACAAACAGGTGCAAGACTGGTTTCGTCGCTCGCAAGAAGACGAAGCCGCTGCTGAGTAATGAAGAAGCTGATGAGCAGCTTTTGAATGCTGTTGCTGATTTGGCTTGGTGGTTTGGCTGGAGCGTACAAGAGGTGTATGCCATGCCGCTTGATGAGTTTGAAGACTGGCAAAAAGAAGCAGCCCGCCAAATCAAGGCGGGCTACAGGAAGTCTTTAATTTAGTTTCGGGTAAAAAATTTATAGAGAATACCCAAAAAGGCGATGAGTAATATTACTGGGATTAAAGTGAGCGGAGCGAAAATGCCGTAAGCAATCCCCATCGCCCAATTTCCTTTAATGCTACCGATTATGAATCCTAGAAGGATTGCTGCTGAAACCAGTTTTTCAGCTGGGAAATCGATAGCAAAATCAAAAAATTTATTCATTTTTAAATCCCTCAATATCTACTTAGGATAATAAATCATGTCCGCAGATTTGGCAATCGGTGTAAAGGTCGGTTTTGCTGCCGGTGCAGCGATTTCAGGTCTGAAAAATCTTAAAGGTTCAATCAAAAGTCTGAATGACGAACAACAACGCTTGTCTGCACGGCAACGTTTGATTGGTCAGACTTTGCAAAATCCGCTGCGGATGTCACGGCAACGCGTAAATGAATTACGGCGTGAATATACCCAACTTGGCACAGCTATCGATAAAGTTCGTAAAAAACAACTCAAACTTTCCAATATTGATACAAAACTTGGTCATCTGAAAGAACAGCGTGGAAAAATGCGCGAACAGGTAATGTCAGTTGTATCAATTGGTGCGACGGCTGTTGTCCCGGTCAAATTGGCCATGGACTTTGAATCTTCAATGGCTGATGTGAAAAAAGTCGTGGACTTTGATACACCACAGCAATTCAAGCAAATGGGCAATGATATTCTTGCCCTAACCCGCAAAATTCCAATGGCGGCAGAAGAATTGGCCGCTATTGCTGCTTCGGGCGGTCAACTTGGTATAGCTCGGAACGATATTATTGGCTTTACGGAAACGATTGCCAAGATGTCGGTTGCTTTTGATATGTCCGCAGATCAGGCCGGTGAAAGTATGGCTAAGCTGGCCAATGTCTATAAGATTCCTATTGAGCAGATTGGTAAGCTTGGCGATGCAATTAACCATTTATCCAATAATAGCCCCGCAAAAGCTTCAGATATTGTCAATGCATTAGGACGCGTCGGTGGTGTGGCCAAGCAGTTTGGATTGACTGAGCTACAGACTGCCTCTTTAGCAAATACTTTTATCAGTTTGGGCAAGTCTCCCGAGGTTGCCGGTACGGCAATTAATGGAATGCTGACCAAGTTGATGACTGCCGACAAACAAGGAAAAAAATTTCAAGCAACATTGCAGATGATGGGTCTGGAATCAAAAGATTTGAAAAAAGCGATTTCCGAAAATGGGGAACAAGCTTTACAGGATTTTTTGAAGACGTTGAATAAGCTTCCCAAAGAACAACAAATGGGTGCATTGGTTGATTTATTCGGATTGGAGTACGCGGATGACATCGCAGTCTTGGCTGGTAATGTAGATCTTTATGAGAAATCAATCAGAGCTTTAAAGGATACAGGAAAAGATGGCAAGTTGAGTTTCGAAGGTTCGATGAGTAAAGAGTTTGCTGCTCGCTCAGAGACTACAGCTGCCAATTGGGAAATCTTTAAAAACAGCTTGAAAGAGTTGGGGATTGTTATTGGCTCGACATTACTACCAGCGATTAATTCTTTAATGTCATCTATCGCGCCTATTATTCATAGTATTTCTGATTGGGCGGCTGCCAATCCTACATTGACCCGTACACTGATTGGTTTTATAGGTGGTTTGGCCTTATTTAAAACCACGCTCCTTGGCGGTATGTTTATCGTCAATATCTTCCGCACGGGGATTTTACAGATTACCGGCCTGTTCATGCGTTTAGGTATGTTCTTGATGGCCAATCCTATTGGTATCGCTATAGGTTTGTTAGCTGTTGCTGCATATTTGCTTTATGACAATTGGTCTGCTGTCGTTGGTGGCGCAAAGGCATTATGGCAAAGCTTGGTAACCTTTTTCAGCGGTTTATGGGCTCAAATTACTGCATTTTTTAATAGCGGTATTGGCAATATTGCTGCCACGATTCTCAACTTTTCTCCAATGGGATTGTTCTATCGTGTCTTTTCCGGAGTGTTGAGCTGGTTTGGGGTAACGCTACCATCGACATTCACTGGTTTCGGCCGCATGTTGATTCAAGGATTAATTAACGGCATTAAATCGGCGGCGGCAGCTGTATATAACACAATTGCATCTATCGGTAATTCGATTAAGGCAAAATTCCAGGCGGTAATGGATATCCATTCTCCAAGTCGTGAATTCCGCCGTTTTGGTGGCTTTATCACTCAAGGTTTGGACATCGGTATCCGTCGCACGGCCAGTCGGCCAATCGGTACTATCGGCACATGGGCAGGCCGTCTGAAAGACAGTTTTACGAACCGTGTCGGTCAGTTACGTGCTGATGTTGCTGCGCGTGTATCCGGCCATCGTGCAGATTTCGAGCAGGCGAGGCAAGCTGCGTCCGCCCCTGGCGGGGTGACCATCCATTTTAATCCGACCATCAACGCGCCAGGTGGTAACCCTGCACAAATTCAAACGGCCTTGCAAATGGGTTTGCGCGAATTTGAAATGCTGTTTCAACGTATGATGGCCGACCGTGAACGGAGGGCTTTCTGATGTATGCAATGTTGGGCGATGTACGGTTTGAAACCTTGCAAAGTTTTTCCAGCCTGGAAGCGCAGCACTCGGCCAAGTTTGCCAAGCATGAAGTGCTTAAGGGAAGACCACGCCTGCAGGCGATGGAAAATGAGCTGACCACGCTGAGATTTGGGTTAAAGCTGCATTGGATGTTGGGTAATCCCGACACGGCCTACAAGGGCTTACTGGCTGCTCTGGAGGCGCAGCAGGCAGTGTCGTTGGTTTATGGTTCAGGGCGATTTGTCGGTTGGTTTGTAATTGAAAGCCTGACCGAGCGCACATTGATTCAGGATAGCAAAGGCCGTACCGCCGCGCGTGAGCTGGATGTGGAGCTGACCGAGTTTGTCGGCGACCCAAATAATCCGCTGCCAACACCAGCGATTATCAGCGGCAAACAAAATCCATTACTGTCCCTGCTGCCCGAGTCGGTTCAGGCACAGGCGTCTGAGGTAATCAAAGCGGTTGAGACAGGAGTAAAAATTTATAGGGCTGCAGAAAGTGGCATTGAACAAGTGCAAGGCATTATTACAGCGGCGAAAGAGCTAAAAAATGATCCTGCCGGACTTTTGCACTTGGTCGGTGATGCACTTGGTGTTGCTGCGCCGGTTCTACAAAACTTGAACGGCATTGGAGAAGTGACGGCTGTTGTTGGTGACTTGACGAGCGCAACAAAACTGGCAGAGCAGCTCGGTATGGCTGGAAATGCACTTGGTAATACGGTTGCAAGCCTAAGATCGGGTTATGAGAGCGGTTCAGTCGGAAGTTGGTTGGATGCCGCCGGGTCATCCATTATGACGGCAACAGAGGCGATGGCGAATGGGGCGTCAGCAGTTGAAACTTTGACTGGATGGCTTGCAACACGGAGTGATTCATGAGTGCAGTTTTACGTTATATAACTAAAGACGGTGACCGCTGGGATTTGATTGCCCATAAGCACTACGGCAATGCGCTACTGATTGACGGCCTTATTGCGGCAAATCCGCATTTGCCGTTGGCTGAAGAGTTTGTCAGTGGTTTGACAGTATTTGTTCCAGTATTGGAAAGCAAACCTAAAAACAATCAGGCCGATTTACCGCCTTGGCTGCGTTAAGGCCGTCTGAAAAGGAAGACCATGAATATTTCGTCTTTATTGTCCGGCTTGGCCGTGCAAGGCGGTTCAGGCGGTACACACCCGGTAACCAAGCCGGATTTCACACTGAGCTACGAAAACAAAGACATCACCGGCGACATTGCACCGTATCTGATTTCCTTCGTTTATACAGATTATCTTGAGGGGCAATCTGATGAACTGCAGGTAGAATTTGAAGATACCGACGGCCGCTGGTTGCGTGGCTGGTATCCTGAGCAAGGCGATGCACTTTCGTTGAGTTTGGGCGACCAATTTACCGGTTTGGTGGCATTGGGCAGCTTTGAAATCGCTGAAATTGAGTATAACCATCCTCCGTCAACGGTAAGCATGAAGGCTTTGTCTGCAGGTATCAGTAAAGCAAGCCGTACCTTAAAAGGTCGTGCGTATGAAAATACCACGCTTGCAGAGATTGTTCGTCAAGTGGCAGGCCGTTTGAAATTGCAGCTTACCGGGCAAGTTAAAGACATCAAAATAAAACGCGTAACTCAGTATCAGGAACGCGACGTTGAGTTTTTAAGCCGGTTGGCCAAAGAGTATGGCCACACCTTCAAAATTGTCGGGGATAAGCTGGTGTTTGCCGATAATGCTGCCCTGAAAGAGCGTGAAGCCGTGGTGGTGTTGAGTCCGGAAGATATGATGAGAATTCGTCTACGTGACTTGATTAAAGGCGTGCCAACCCAGGTTGAGATGCGCGGTTATGACCCGAAAACCAAAAAAACGGTGTCTGCTAAGCGGAAAACAAAACCTTTACGCCCAAAATCTAAACGTGGCCACACTGGTGACACCTTGAAAATAGTGCCGAATAAAGGAGAGAGCCAAGCGCAGCTTAATGCTCGTGCCGATGCCAAACTGGCTGACGCACAAGACGATCAATGTGCCGGAAACATCACCTTGTTCGGCAACGCGCTGCTGGTTGCAGGGCAAACCGTTAGGCTGAAAAACATGGGTAAGTTTTCCGGTAAGTATTTGGTTAAACAAGCACGGCATGAATATCGCAGCAGTAGCGGCTATACGACCGAACTGGAGGTTAAGATGATTGAGTATATTGAAGACGAGGAGAAAGTAGATGTCTCAAACGCATGATTTTACGGCGACTCTACAATTTGGCATGGTATCGGCGGTAGATGAAGCCGGTCATAATCTGCGTGTTAAAATTCCTGCATTGGAAGATATGGAAACCGACTGGCTACCGATGAGCACACCAGCCGCCGGCGGTAATCAGTTTTACAGCTTGCCCGACGAAGGTGAGCAAGTTGTCTGCTTGCTGGACGCTCGCGGCGAAAACGGCTGTGTGATTGGCGCAATTTACAGCACGGCCGACAAGCCTCCTGCAAGCAGTAAAGACAAATGGATACGCCGATTTAAAAATGGCACTGTGATTGAGCATGACCGTGCCAGCGGGGATGTTTCTGTTCAGACTGACGGAGTGGTTAAAATTAAAGCTGGAGCCAAAGTGTCTATCGAAACTCCAGAAACGATGGTTAGCGGAAATACGACAGTCAATGGATTGTTGGCTTATACAGCTGGTCTGTCAGCAGTTAATTCAGGTGGTGGTGATGCTGCAAATATTGAGGGTACTATGGTAGTGAATGGTGAGATTATCCTCAATGGGATTCCTTTGTCCCAACATAAACATCCCGGGGACTCTGGTGGTAAAACTGGTTTACCTGAATAGTCTTTAATCCGTTTTAAAATCAGTTTTCGACGGCCTTTCATAAAATCCCTGTATTCATTACGGATACAGGGATTTCTTATGCAATTCGACACGCCGATTTCCAAACACTGGCAGCTCGCCCCCGGCGACAGCGGCTTGGCTCAGGGCGTGGACGATATTGATCTGTGTATTCATAACATTTTGTCTACGAGAAAAGGCTCGGATGTAACTCGTCCGGACTTTGGCAGCAACCATTTCGATTACATCGACACGCCGGAAGACGTGTTTGTGCCAAATATCGTACGTGAAGTCGTATTGGCTATTCAGACATGGGAAAAACGCGCCGGCGTCGAAGACGTAACCTTTAGCGGCCACGCCCCACACATCACCATGACCGTCCGCTGGCGTGTGGCTGATGATGTATCGGGCGAGGTCTATAGCACGGCTGTGAATTTGGAGAATGCAACGTGGATTTAAGCAATTTAAAGCGTGAAGACGTCAAGGTCGTAGATGATGATTTGCAGACGATTTTGGCCGATACCATTGCTAGATATGAGCGCGACAGTGGCAAAACCTTGCAACCGGCTCATATCGAACGTTTGCTGATTAATGTGTACGCCTACCGTGAAGCATTGACTCGTCAGCAGGTGAATGAAGCCTACCGCCAACAGCACGTGCGCTTTGCGACCGGTTTGATGTTGGATTTATGTGGCGACGATGTGGCCACGCCACGATTGGAGGCACAACCTGCTCTGACAACATTGCGATTTTCGTGTGATGCCAACTTGTCTGCAGAACAGGTTTTTATACCGGTTGGTACTCAAGTCAGCGTAGGTGAACTGACTTTTAAAACGACCACATCGGCAACTTTGTCATCCAGCCGTAATACGGTCGATTTACCGGCGCAATGCACAATAACCGGAACAGCCGGAAATGGCTGGACAATCGGTCAAATCAATACTTTGGTCAAGCCACTGCATGATGAGATTGATGTTGAGGTCAGCAATATTACTGTATCGTCCGGCGGAGTTGTTATTGAGAGTGACGACTCCTACCGAGAGCGTATTTTGCTTGCCTTTGAAGCATTTTCAGTCGGAGGACCGAGAAAGGCTTACGAGTATTACGCGCGCAGGGTTTCACAAGCGATTGTTGGTGTCCACGTCGGCAACGATGTTGATTCTTCCGGAAACGCGATTGGCGGCACAGTAGCCGTTACGTTGCTGACGACTGACGGACTGCCCGGCCAAGAATTGATTGACAAGGTATCAGCGGCATTGAGCGATGAGACGGTACGTCCACTCTGTGACACTGTGATCGTGCGTGCGCCAGAAGTGGTGGAATACAAAATTGATGCCCGCTTGGTGCTGTTCAAAGGAGCTGATTCGAAATCGGTCTTAGCTGCTGCCGGCGCGGCTTGGTCAGACTATGAAACCGCCCGCTATTCCAAGCTCGGCAAAGATGTTGTGCCTTTGGATATTCAGACGGCCTTGAAGGTAAGCGGCGTGTACAACGTCATTTTGTCCAATCAGTATGGCGAATTGCGCGACAGCGATGTCATTTTGATTGCACCTAATCAATGGGCGCGGTGCGTGTCATTTGGGCTGTCCGTCGATATGGAGCAGCAGGATGGCTAAGCTCAAATATGCCTTAATTATGGACCAAGACCCACGATTTACGCGTTTGGCTAATCTCAGTAATGGTTACAGACGACTCACACTCACTAAGCTCATTCCACGTTTGCTTGAGCAAGTAGATGATAAACACCTTGAGCTATTGGCCGAGAGCCGAAGCATGGTTGGCTCAGACGGTTATTGGTTGGCCAAAGACAATAAAACCCGTCGCAAGCTCATTAAAGATGCCGTATTTTTGCACCGCCGCAAAGGTACACCTTGGGCAGTACGTGAAATTTGCCGCCGTTTGGGTTTCGGCGAAATCGGTCTGATTGAAGGGCTTGGTGGCCAAATCTACGACGGCAGTATTAATCACAAAGGCATTTATATGTATGGCGACCACCGTTTGTGGGCGCATTACTCAATTACTTTCAGTCGACCTATTACCAATACAGAAGCCCGTCTGTTGCGGGAAACACTTCCGGCCTTTGCACCAGCACGCTGCGTGTTGGTGCGTTTGGACTATCAGGACACGCCGCTTTATTACAACGGCAAAGTCAATTTTGACGGCGATTACAATTTCGGAGCAGCTTAAAGATGGCAACAATACAAGAAAATAAAGTCACCCCAGAATGGGTGGACGATTTATATCAAATCGAAATGACCGACCCAGTTATGGGAGGGGCAGATGGTGTAGCGAATCGCCAGGCCAAGCAGTTGGGAGCGCGAACACAGTGGTTGAAGAAGAAGTATGAAAATCAAGAAGATGAATTTAATAAATATAAAAAATCCGTTGAATCAGCTACAGAGCTCAAAGCGGGGGTTACTAAACTAACTTCTGACATCGTGAGACATAAGGATGATGGTGGTTATGCAGTCACTCCTCAAGCTGTTGTGGATTACCTCGCTTCCCAAAGTGCATCAGTCAAAGATGTAAATGAATTAAGAAACTACGAAAGTAACAGTTTATATGTCAATGTGAGTGGTTATTACGCGTCTACCCCTGGTATTGGTGGTGGGCTGTTTGTCGCAGCCCCAAATGACAAAACCAGTGTCGACAATGGCGGTACCATTATCGTTGCCTCCAACGGTATGCGTTGGCACCGTCTGCATTTTGGTGCCTTAAGTTTACGTGATTTTGGATATGACTCCAACCGCAACAATGAAGTTGCCGCATTTAACGCTGCTGATACTGCTGGTTTAAATGTGGTGATGGATTGTTTAGGATTGACTATTGATGTTGGCAATAACTATCCGCATGGCAATAAATATACAAACGGAAAATTTAACATCAACGGAAAAATTGTTGATGTGCAATATCAGACACCCCGCACGGGCATTGGCCGTTTCATTACTGGTTCTGGTGCAGCGGCCAACCTCAAATCGAATGAATGGACTGGTGCAGGTTTAATCGTTATTGGCGAAGGCGCAATGGAGCGGATGGAAAAATGCGTTTCCTCAATCGCTATTGGCGACCGTGCGCAGGGCTTTTCGAAAGTAAGCAGGGACAATATTGCTATTGGGCCTGACAGCTTAATCAACGTACAAGCTGAAACAGAATGGTATGACCAGTCAAAAATGGCTGGTACCCGCAACATCGGCATTGGTGGTAATGCTGGCCGTGCAATCACAAGTGGCTTTTCAAATGTCGCGATTGGGCGAAATGCCGGGCAAGGATTAGGCGTAGGATCATCAAATATTGCACTTGGCGCAGGTGCGATGGCTGGTACTGCTCCAGTCGGATTATCGGGCGACATCGAAGTTTTCTGGCCATCCCAAACCTCAAAAACAATCGCAATCGGCGAAGCCGTACTGCAATCATATCAAGGCCGCTCAGCTCAAACTGCCATTGGCGGGAGCGCGGCGCGAAATACAAAAATGGCCGAAAAAGTTACCGTAATCGGCGCGGCGGCAATGGAGAACCTGGAAAGAAACCGCGCTCCAAATGGCGGAGATGTTGTCTGGACGGGAACCGAAGTAGGTACCTACGCTCAATCTGGAAAAAGTATTACGCTTACATTTCCCAACATTCGCGATGCGCAAGCGACTTATTGGGTTGGCATACGCCTTACATCAGGCACGGCGCAAACCTTACAAAACGACGTCGTACCGGCTCAGGTTGTATCGGTGAACGGCAATACATTCACCATTCAAAGCTCTAAAGAGCTGACCGCCACCGGCGCAGCTGAGCTGAAATACGTCTATTCTGCAAATTCAGCTGCTACTAAAAACGAAGAGTTGACCATCATCGGCTCAAACACGATGAATAAGGCTTTGACTGCAGGATATTCAACAATCATCGGCGCCGACGCTGCATTGACGGGAGAGAATTATCAAAAAACGACCGCAATCGGGGCGTCATCATTGCGAACAGGCACCCATATTTCAACCACCGCTATTGGGTATTGGACAATCCCTACGGCAAGCAGTGAGCAATGCGTTGTTATTGGTGATAGTGCCGGGTATCGAAATGTCCAAGGCGATATTTTAAAAGGCAAAATCACAAACTCCATCGCCATCGGCTATGGCGCGCGACTAAACGGTGACAACGAAATCCAAATTGGCACGACGGGGCAAACTTTATACGCGCCAACAGCCGTGAACATCCGCTCAGACGGCCGCGATAAAGCCGACGTCAAACCGCTGGAAAACGGCCTGAAATTTGTCATGAAATTAAAGCCGGTCACAGGCTACTACGACCGCCGCGATGCTTATGTTGACGAATTGTTTGCCGATTTCCCAGAAGAAGAACGCGCAGCCAAAGTGAGTGAATGGTGGAAGAACCCAACAAAAGACGGCCGCCATAAAGAAGACCGTTTGCAGCATTGGTTTATCGCCCAGGACATTGCCGCGCTGGAAGATGAATATGGCCGCCTGCCAATGGTAAATGAAAAGAACGATACATACACAATTGAATACGAAACGTTCATTCCAGTTTTGACTAAAGCCATTCAAGAAATGGCCGCAAGAATTGAAACATTAGAAACCGAAATCAAGGAATTGAAAAAATGACAAGATGTGTAATTGATTCAGACGGCCTGTTTGTCGAAGAGCAATATTTTGATGACGGTCGCCAAAGTATCGAAGCCGAATTACCGACGTTGAAAGAATTTCAAGCAGCAAGATGGACGGGAGAAAAATGGGAGATTATTCCCGATTATCGTGGCGTCTTGGTATTTACCAAAGATGGTGAGCAAATCTGGCAACAAATTGGCAGCCTGCCAGACGGCGTCAGCCTGACCCCGCCTGAATCGGCAAATATTGACGGCGTAAAATCCGGAAAACTCGTTGCATTAAATGCTGCCGCTCAGGCTTTTATTAACAAGCACGCCGGTATCGACAGCGTACCTGAATTTGAGTTTGCAAGTTGGTCAATTCAGGCTTCCGAAGCAAAAGCTTGGCAGCTAAATAAAAACGCGCCAACTCCGGTGCTTGACGGTATTGCCACAGCTCGCGGTATTCCCGCTGATGTGCTTAAGTCTGCTGCTTTACGTAAAACGCTGGCCTATGAGCAACTTGCCGCCCATGTGGCAGGCCAGCGCCAAGCACTGCAAAGCAAGATTGAGGCTGCTAAAAAACAATCTGATTTAGACAAAATCGAGATTGCATTCTCCTTGCCGGAGGCTGTCTGAAAATGGCAAAAGTCTATTTGTCTTTATATAAAGGCCGCAAGACGATAAAAACGCCCAAGGACTTGGCTTTCCGTATCATCGAATGGGTAATACGCAAAGTTACCGGCGGTCAATATTCTCACTGTGAAATTGCGGTGCCGGTAGCGTTTTCAGACGGCCTCTTTGATTGCTATTCATCATCTTTTCGTGATGGTGGTGTGCGCTGCAAACGTATGCAGCTTCCTGCCGAAAAGTGGGATTTGATTGCGCTGGATAATCAACAAATCGTCATGGAACGTCTGTTTTCTTTGTGGAGAAACACTAAGGGGAAACGCTATGATTTATTGGGTGTGTTATGCGTGACATCGTTTTTCCGTCGTTTTTTGAGGCAGTCGGCAGATAAATGGTTCTGTTCGGAATGGTGCGGGGAAGTAATGGGAGTGGCCGAGCCATCATTATGTTCGCCGGTTGACTTGAGAAAGGCCGTCTGAAATGCAGCCGAAAACAAAAAACTTCACTCTTTATCGCGGCGACACGCACTTGTTTAAGGTGAGATTGACCGCTGAATCAACTCCGTTGGATTTGTCTCAAACGCATTTTCAAATGGATATCGTGGCCGGGGATGGTTCGGTAGTTCGTCCTGAAATCAAGGTTGCGGACAATTTGGTTGTATTACTATTTCCGGCCGCCTTAACCCGTAGTTTAACCTGGCTTCGTGCATCTTATGACTTACGTGCGGTTTGCGGAAATGTGGTTAAAACCTATCTGCAAGGCGAGATTCAAGTTAAACCGAGTGTAACGAATGTTGTTGTTGATTTGTCGGATGATGAGCCGGCCGCAGAGACAGTTAATGTTGATGTCAGCGGTCAGGCAATTATTGTGTTGCCGTCAGCTGGTAGCACAACTGATTCTGCGGTTATTGACGGTTTATTGGCCAAGATTCAGCAGCTTGAGGTAGCCGTTAAGGAGGCCGATGAGAGCTCTGAAATCGCAGCATTGTCTGAACAATTGGCCGTTGCTCAAGCGGCAATTAAGTCTGCTGGTTCATTAGAAGGCCGTCTGAAGTTATTGGAAAGTAGCAGTGCGAATATTTCTGAACAGGCGGTGGAACTGGCGAAACAAAAGGCTGAGCTGGATAAGGCATTGAATAAACTGGTTGAGTCTGATGCAACAGTTTCTGCTTTGAAGAGTCAATTGGAGATCTTGCGTATCCAGTTTGATTCAGCCAAGGGCAGTGATGAGATTGAAGCCCTACATCTGAAAATTTCTAAAGTAATGGCCGACTTGGAAGTTGCAAAGCAGTCCGCCTCCGCAGCAGAAGAAAGTGAGGAGTTGGCTGCGTTACAAAAGAAAATCGAAGACCTACAGACATTATCGGAAACACAGAGCAGTATTACTGCTGAAATTGCAGAACTCAGAAGACTTCTCGGTTTACGTAAATGTGAAAAGATTCATTTGACCCAAGATTTATGGGCAGATGGCGGATATACATGGTTGGAGGCTAAGTTCAAGAATACTTACAATGATCCAAAGGTATATCTGGCTCTTGAACATAAAACGATGGTCGTCTTGTTCCTCAATCATAACTTTGGGGCAAAAACTGACCGTAGCGTCAGGATTCGCACTAATTATGACAAGCCTAAGATTGACGTTGATTACTCTGTCTTCTTATATGTAGAAGAATGGAGCGATTCAACCAGTTAAAAGAGAAACGGCTGCGCGGCGGTGTCCTACCACCGTTCTCCGCGCCAGCCTCAGCAGTCCAGACCTGCGTTAGCCTTTTTTACCGTACCTCGCGCGAGGCACGGTGATTCTATCACTAACGATAAGGGAACTGTGAAAAATGAAATGCCGTTGCAAAAATTGTTTTAAACTTTTGGCTGTTGGCCGTGGCTGCTTTGAAATTAAGTGCCCACGCTGCAAATTGCTGAATCAATTTAAAACGGAGTAATTCAAATCTGAGTGCCTTTGAGTACCTATGCTTATATATAAGGAGTAGTTATGACTCAAAAGCCTCTGCCTATCGTCCCATGGATGGGTGGCAAACGCCGTTTGGCAAAACATTTGTTACCCATGTTCCCCGAGCATACTTGTTACGTTGAGCTGTTTGCCGGTGGTGCAGCATTATTCTTTATGCGACCGCAACCAGCAAAGGTTGAAGTATTGAATGACTTGAATGGTCAACTTATCAATCTATATCGTGTTGTACAGCACCATTTTGATGAATTTGTGCGCCAATTCCAATGGACACTAACCAGCCGAGAAGTATTTGCAAGACTCCAATCAACACCTCCTGACTGCATGACCGATATTCAGCGTGCCGCACGTTTTTTCTATCTGCAACATAATGCCTTTGGAGGCAAAATTTGCGATCAGCACTTTGGAACAGCTACAACTGGTAAGGCATGGAATGCAGCTCAAATTGCAGATAAACTTCAAGTTGCTCGTAATCGGTTGAGTGGCGTATATGTGGAAAATGAATCATGGGAGCGTTGTTTTCAACGGTACGACCGAGAGCATACATTTTTCTACGCAGACCCACCGTATTGGCAAACTGCAGGTTATGATCGTTCATTTGATTGGTCTCAGTATGAGCTGCTGGCCAAAATGATGCGCGAATGCAAGGGTAAAGTCATGCTCTCTATCAACGACCACCCAGATATCCGTGAATTGTTTAAAGGCTTCCGAATTACCGAACTGAACCTGGTATATTCTATTAGTCGAGATAAAACACAAAAAACAAGTGGAGAGCTAGTTATCTGCAATTGGTAAAAAGCGACGGTATCGTCGCGTTATAGAAAAAATCCTGCCTAAGATTGGCAGGATTTGAAAATAGCTTTCACATTATGAAATAAAAGAACATTTCATTTTTCTCAAAAAATCGTCTGATTTATCTCGGCGCGCTTCATGATTGGCAACCGATCGAGCAATACCTGAATCGTCAAAGATCTCAATATGTTAAAAATACTGATAAATAGATAAAATAAAAACCACCATGTAACATGGTGGTTTTAAAATTTGGCTCCCCGACCTGGGCTCGAACCAGGGACCTGCGGATTAACAGTCCGTCGCTCTACCGACTGAGCTATCGGGGAATTAAAGACGAAATTATATAGAAAATATCAGAAACCTGTCAAGCAACAATCTATATAAAAACAAAAATATTTTTATATCTTTTTAATTTATAAAACTTTTATAAGATTTCAGCAATTTGTTTGGCCGCACGTTTCGCATCCAACAAAATCAAGCCCAATTTACCGCTTTCTTTTGCCATCAATGCCAACACTGCATTTTCACCTGCTTGACTCAACAGAATATAGCCATTTTTACCTTTAACCATTACCTGATCCAACTCACCGCAAGCCAACTCGTGTACGGAACGATTACCCAATGCCAAAAGCGTTGCCGACATCGCACCTACACGGTCTGCATTCAAATGCGAAGGCAGCATGGTTGCGATTGGCAGGCCGTCTGTAGAAATTACTGCAGAGGCAGTGATATCCGCAGAGGTATTGTTCAAATCGCTTAATACAGAGATTAATAGTTGTTGCATAGTCGCTCCATTCTAAAATAAATATTGGTCAGGCAAAAATCAACGGCTGCCGTATCGGTGGTACAGCACTTTAACCAAAGTAACAAAAGCCTCTTTATTTAAATCAGGCATGCCACCAATTACCAAAATCAGTTTGGTCATGCCAATATACAGTGGGAAAAAGGTCAATTCACTTTGGCCTGAAGGATCACAAATACCCCATGCGCTATTATTGATATGCAGGTTATTGCGAATCAAAAGACGGTGATTGTCTTCCATTTTGGCTACTTCGCTCGCCAAAAGACCCAATTCTTCCGCAGCCTCATGATGGAAATTGGCATTGGCAAAATACAAACCGTTTTCATCAGCCAACAAAGCTTTGCCAGAATTAGACAACTGTTCCAACAATGTCGGTAATTGTTCGTCAGTCAGATGGATGTCCTCTGTACTGATTTCCTCATCTCCGTACAAAAACTCCAAGCGTTGGAGGCGATACAATAGGTTTAAAGCGGTATTGATATCGCTGGTGTCTGCCCACGCCAAAAGTTTTTCACTGCTGATGGTTTCAGACGGCTCTGCACGCAACAGACCATACAATAAAGTTCTGCTGGCACTAGGCGTATCGCTTGAAACGGCATAATACGCACCTGCCGGTGTAATCTTAGGATATAAATTTGATTGTAAAGAGAGTGTCGCTTCCATCTTATACCTCTAATCCGGGGTCAATTGAGAACAACATGGCAGTAACCAATTGTTTTACATCGTCTTCTCGACGTGCATCAATCTCAAAAACCGGTACATTAAAATTATTCTGTGCTAAATATTTTTGATATACATCTACGCTTGGCAAGGAGCGGATATCCATCTTCGTTACCCCTACAACCAAAGGCGCTTTTTTCAGCAACTCGCGGAACGCATCCAAGAAGAATTGCAAGTCTTTTAATGGGTTGCTTCTTGTATTATCTAAAAGAAGCACTAAACCCATACTGCCTTGGCTCAGAATTTCCCACATAAAATTAAAACGCTCCTGACCAGGCGTACCATAAAGATGAACCTTGGTTTCCTCATCCAAATGAATGACACCGTAGTCCATTGCCACAGTCGTGTACCCCTTACGGACAAGTGTCATATCGGATGCGGATGCATCGGTTTGAACCGGCGGTTCATCAGATAAAGCTGAAATTGCAGTGGTTTTACCTACGCCAACAGGACCGGTAAAGATAATTTTATTTTCTTTCATGACGTGTCCTTTACGATTTACCCAGCAACTTACGCATCAGGCGTTGCAACAGGCCGCGAGGTTGTTCTTTAGACGGACCGGCAACTTTTTGAGCCTCTTTGCTCATTGCTGTTTCAGGTACGTCTTTGCTATTCACATCAATCTGTTCATTCAAGGAAGGCGTATTGTTCGCATCTGTTGCAAACTCTGTATCTGTCGCCAAAAAGCCTGTCAGATATGTTGCCGATAAATAATTCAAAATATCAGGCATTTCCAAAGGCATGACTTTATAGAGGATGTTCAGATTAACAGACGTTTTCGTCAGAAATGCCGACAAACGCATAGATTCCGGAACATGCGCCAAACGGGTTAAGTTTGGCCACCGCTTGAGTGTAAAGACAGTTTGCGGCGTCATCGGATAAATCAGACGGCCTGATGCAGTCCAAATAGCCATTTGCCACAAGCATGACATAATGGTAACTTTGGCTTTTTCTTTCCATTGAGGATTATCAGGGACAGCCTTACACACGACAGCCAAGTTATCGTTTTTACACAATTTCTCCAACTCGTTGGCACTGACTGTCAACAGTACTCGCTGGATGCTAGGAAACACGATTAATATCGGCTTGCCTTCATGCAAAACGGCAATATCTTGGTGTCCTTGACTGGCAAATTTCAGCGCACCCAACAAGCCTTTATTTGGATTAAATCGGCGAATGGTTGCTTTTCTTGTGCCATCGGAATTTGATTGTCTTTTATTCTCTTCGGCCGCTTGTTGCTCAGACGGCTCAAAAACATTGCCGCCTTGAGCCAGGCTGCGCAAAACAGGAAACAAGGTATCGAATTTGACCGGCTTAGCCAAATAAGGAGTCGTTACTGTCGGCAACTCGGAAGAAAACATAGCCACAGGTACTTCCGGATAAGTTTTCTTCGACTCTTTCCAAGCTTCTACACCTGCCGGAGTATCGGTATCAACCAATACCAAATCCGGTCTTTCATCAGAATCAGGAGAAACGATGACGTAATTCGTCGTATTGTGCATTTTAAATGCCATACGGAATACCGCCTGCTGTTGCTCACCCATCTCCTGTAACATAACCCGTATGGTTTTAATTTTTGGTAAATGATTATTCATCACTCGTACTTTCTACGATTATCTTATTTTTTTGAATATTGGTTCATTCGTTGCAAGAGACGGCTCATTGCCAAGACAACCTCTTCAGGCAGGCTGACAACACGCTCGCGCAACAAGCGCAGGAATTGCTCCAAACGTCCCCAGTCTTCGACGCGTTCGTACAAATCAAACAAGATAATGTACAACTGCGATTCTTGTGGATACTGCAAAACAGCCTGTTCCAAAGTACCGATGGCCAAATCCAACTGACCGTAGGCTAACAAAGATTCCACTTCTTTCAGAGCTTCATCAGCAGGTGAAGAGCTGGCGCTGATAACCGAAGAGTCTTTTTGAACCAACTCACGATATTTGGCTTTCATCTGCAAAGAACTTGGCTGAATATACCCGCGTTTTAAGCCAATCTCTTTAATTTGCTGTTCAGACGGCCCTTTTTCCAAATCATCAAAAATTTCGTGATAACCAAGGCTATAACCCCAGCCAAGCATACGTTCTTTTACTTGACGGCCATATTGACCCAAAGAGTGGTAAAGCTTCCACAGATGCTTGGCAAACTGCCCTACTTCTTCATTCTGATAATCCAGACGCAAGGCATCGATAATGAGACCAGCAGGCTTCGCAGAAGTTTGGATTGCTTTGTTGTATTGATGCAAAGCAGTCTCGTAGCTGATCTTGTCTTTCAGGATTTTTGCACTACGTTCCGGTTTGGCAAAACCAATAACCGCGCCCATCTCTTCAGGGCTGATTTCGCCAAAGTCTTTCTTGCCTAATACGATAGGCGCACGTTTGCCCATACCTGGCACGACAATGCGTTCAGCCGAATCGTTCTCAAAGACAATATGCTCGTCGGAAGCAACTTCCAAACCGCTTCGTTCGCCAATTTGACGGTCCACTTCCTGCATATTCCAACCGAGATGATGTTCGGCAAAAACGCGCAAGCGCAGGTTAGTTGAATCTAAAGCCAAACCGGCTTTCAGGTATTCTGCTACGCCGTCTTCAGAAAGGGATGCACTATGACGCTCAAGCGTATCCGCCAGCATGTCGATATTGCCGACTCGCAGATTCAAACCAATTAATTCATGAACCAGTTTTTCCGGAGCGCCGTCTTCCAAAGTATTGAGATAACCGGCTAAAGACTCTGCAGCCTTACTCTCATAGCCGAACTGTTTATAAACCTGATATTCAGTCAACGGATCGACTTCTTGTGCAGAAACAGAAGCTGTTGCATCGTTTGAGCCGCTTCCTCCCCATTCCCAGTCTTGATTATCCGCATTGGAAACTGTCTGGTTGACCTTCTCAATCCAGTCGTTTCCATCCTCAGAGGAGGCTGTATGAGCAGCAGATGTACGGCCGCTTTTTGATGCATGTGCGCTTTGTTTGTCTGAATTGTTACTTTGTTTATGACGAACAAAAAACAACACCAGCAAAAAAAGCACCAGCAAAAAAATAGTTAAAAGTTGATAGTTCAAGAACACCTCCCGGTCTTGTGCTGCAAACTGCATTTATTAACATCTGTTGCTTTACACGCAACTTCAACGTTATTCATTCCCCAAACGAATGATGATAACATGAATGCACTCATTTTTACATTAAAAACCCTACTCACATAAAGGACTTGATACCAATTTACAACTCAAACACACCAATAGATTCAACATGCGAGGTTTGTGCAAACATATTCATGATTCCCGCCGCCTTAAACTTATAGCCCTTATCCACCAAGACACCGGCATCCCGTGCAAATGTTGATGGATTGCATGAAACATATACTATCTTTTGGGGTAAAAACAGCTTATGTAGCGATTTGACAACAGCATAAGCCCCGCTTCTCGGCGGATCCAGCAGCATCTTGTCAAATTTTCCCCATGACTCAACAGTTTTTTCATCGGTATCGAACAAGTCGGCAACAGAAAACGTCATATTCTCGGCACAACGATTCAGGCGGGCATTTTCCCTTGCCCTATCGACCAAATAATCAGCGCCTTCAATACCGACAACCGATGCGCCACTTTTTGCCAACGGCAAACTGAAATTGCCCAAACCGCAAAACAGATCGGCAATCCGCTCCCCTTTTTGAGGATTTAAAAGCCTGACAGCCCTTGCCACCATCACTTCGTTCAGCTGCGCATTAATCTGCGTAAAATCACCGGGTTTGTAAGGCATTTCCACATCGAATTGAGCAAAAGTATAGTTCAGGGCAGGCACGTTCTCAGGGTAAAACGGCAAGGACTCGGCATGATCCTGCAGCCATATTTGCCATGCCTTTTCAGCACCCGACAATATCTTATCAAACCAATTACGCAATTCGCTTAATATTTGTCCAAACGGTTGATTTACGAAACGAATGTTGAATACGGTCACATTTTTTCCGCAATAAAACTCAACAAATTTCACTTTTACACCATCATCATGCAGCTTTTGCAACAAATTACGGACATCCGGCAATCTATCGGACACATGTTTAGGCAAAATATGGCAATGGCGGATATTGACGACATCATGGCTTTTTTTGGCCTGAAAACCGAGTTTCAGACGGCCTTGCTTATCCATCGAAACACTTAAACGCGCCCTATCGCGATAATACCAGGAGTAACCATATAAAGGGGGCAAAATTATCTCAGGCTTGACCTTACCTATCCGTTCCAACTGCTCTTCCAAAATCCGTTGCTTTAACGCAACTTGTGCTCCGAAAGAAACATGTTGAAGCGAACAGCCGCCACATGTATCAAAATAGCAACATGCCGGCTCAACACGTTCGGAAGAAGCCTTCAAAACCTTTTCAACTTGAGCCTCGGCAAACTGCTTTTTCTCTTTATGTATGACAAACGTTACACGCTCTCCAGGCAGCGCACCACCGATAAATACAGTCTTCCCATCGACTCTGGCAACACCCCTGCCCTCATAATCCAAAGAAAAAACTTCCGCCTCTTGATACTGTTCTTTCACACCCATACCGTTTCCGTCACTCAGCCGTTGCCCGACCGTTTGACTGTCTTCTAATACCGAAAGCGCATATTTTCTCACAAAAACACAGAGTTTCAGGTATCATGCGCCAAAAACTTTCATTTCAAACCCTACAAAAAAGACGACATGAAAAAAATACTGTTCGGCCTGACAGCCGCCCTTTTAACTTCAGCCGCTGCTGCAAACACACTTATTCCAGACGTCTCCCCCGCCTCTTCCGGACAACACGTCGTTATCAATATTACGCAACAGCGTTTGTTCCTCTACGACAACGGCAAACTGAGCAAAATTTATCCTGTTGCCGTCGGCAAAGCCATGACCCAAACCAATCTGGGCGAACATAAAATCGGCGCAAAAGCCTACAACCCGGTTTGGCATATCCCTAAATCCATTCAAAAAGAACGCAATGACGGCGTAAAAAGCGTACCGGCTGGCCCAAATAACCCGCTGGGCCCGGTATTTGTCCGTCTTGGCGACCCTAAATTAAGCCTTGGTATCCACGGCACCAATGCCCCTGCCAGCGTACCCGGCGTCCGCAGCCATGGTTGCGTGCGCATGAAATCGCCTGACGCATTGGAGTTCGCCAAAACCATCGCAACAGGTTCTCCTGCCTCCGTTATCTACCAAATGGCAAGCCTGAACGAAGATGCCAACCAAAACTTGTGGCTGGCTGCCTATCGTGACCCATACGACAAGAAAAACCTTGATACGGCTGCCCTGAAAAAAAGCATTGCCGCTTGGGCAAAAGCGCACGGTAAAACCATTCCTGCCGCGCGTGTGGATGCAATCCTGAAAGGACGCACCGGCGCAGCAAACTGCCTGACTTGCGCCAAAGGTGTAAAACTCAAATCTCCTTTGAAGTCTTTGGCATGGACCAGTGGCACGGATGCTTACAGCAAACCTAAAGTCATGCCGAAACCGGCTCCTGCTAAAGATGTGGTATTGCCTCAAGGCACTGAAATCGAAGTCGATGCTACCGACGATACAAACAAGGCAGCATCCGAACCGAAACAAAGCGTTCGTCCGACTCCGGTGAAACCGGCAAAACCTGCTGCCAAACCGGCAACCACTCCGACCGATGCTCCTGCTTCTGCACCTAAAGCCGCTTCCGAACCGGCTACTGCCCCTGCCTCTGCTCCTGTGAAAGATGCTCCGGCAAGCAGCGAACCGGCAGATTTGCTGTTCTAAGCAGAACAAAATACATAGCCAAAGGCCGTCTGAAATGAATTTTTCAGACGGCCTTTTCGTACAACTGGATATTGGAAATATATGCCCCTCTTAATTCAGATGGCCTTTTTACTTTCTAAATATTCTGACAAACCGCGCTCGCGCAAAATACAGCTCGGACATTCATGACAACCACCGACCACTCCGTGATAACAGGTATGCGTCTGCTCGCGAATATAATCCAACACACCCATTTCATCCGCCAATGCCCAAGTTTGCGCTTTGGTTAAATACATCAAGGGCGTGTGGATTTGAAAAGCGTAATCCATGGCCAGATTCAGCGTGACATTCATCGACTTGACGAACACATCGCGGCAGTCGGGATAACCGGAAAAATCGGTTTCGCACACGCCGGCAATGATATGGCGTATCCCCTGTCCTTTGGCGTAAATAGCGGCATAAAGCAAAAATAAAGCATTGCGTCCATCTACAAATGTATTGGGCAGGCCGTCTGAAGCTATTTCAATGGACGCCGTATCATCCATCAAGGCATTGTGTGTAATCTGTTGCATCAGGCTCAAATCGAGTACCGTCTGCTTTACGCCCAAATCTTGGGCAATCCAACGCGCTCGCTCCAATTCGATGGCGTGGCGTTGCCCATATTGAAAAGTGATGGCCTGCACATTTTCACGGCCATATGTTTGAATTGCCTGAATCAGGCAGGTTGTTGAATCTTGCCCGCCCGAAAAAATAACGAGGGATTGCTGTTTTTCCATTGTAAATTCCTAGTTTTGTTAACGCGGGAGGTTTGCGAACCGCGTGATTTGAAGATTGACGGATTATAACGGATTTCGTCTATAATCACGGCACTTCATTTTCTTTTATATAGCATAATTATGAGCATCTACGCCCTAAAACCAAAATTTCAAAACCTGTTGCGCCCCATTGTTAAGCGACTGTATCAAAAAGGTATTACTGCCAATCAGGTTACCCTGTTTGCCTGCGCCGTTTCCATTTTGATCGGTTTGCTTTTAGCATTGTTTGCAGGTGTATCCACATTATTCTGGCTTTTACCGATCTGGTTGTTTGTCCGTATGGCACTGAATGCGATGGACGGTATGTTGGCACGGGAGTTCGGCCAGCAATCGGCATTAGGCGGTTATTTGAATGAAATCACCGATATTGCCGCCGATGCTGCTTTGTATCTGCCTTTTGCCTTTATCGCACCCTTCGGCGGCGTGCAAATTGCCCTGTTTATTTGGCTGGCGGCAATGACTGAATTTTGTGGCGTTTTGGGACAAGTCCACGGCAACGGCCGTCGTTATGACGGGCCATTCGGCAAAAGCGATCGCGCATTCTTTATCGGCGCATTGGCAGTATGGTATGCAATTGCCGGCAGCTTCCATTCGCTTTTCTATATCCTTATGTGGCTGGCCTGCGCAGCATTGGTTTATACCTGCTACAAACGTGTCATCAATGGCTTGAAGGCCGTCTGAAACTTGTCCACGTTCTTGGGTTAATCATCGTTGATTAGAATATTCAAACCCATCACTCCGTTTTACTGAAAACAAAAAAGGCCGTCTGAAACCATAAACTATCGGTTTCAGACGGCCTTTTATCCATCAGCCAAGATAACTTACTGTTTACCCAGTTGACTGTAATCTACCAACATATACTTGGCAGTAATTTTCTGCGAAGCATTACCTTCATCGCCCATCAGAATCATTTGCGGCTTGCCGTTAACGGTAATCGAATCAACAGCTTCAACGTTGGTGATGTGTTGCAGATTAGGCAGAGAGATTTTTTGCGGTTCATCTGTCGGATTACCGCTCCAAGTCCACAGTTGTGAGAATTTCTGTCCATTCTCGTCCTTCACTTCATTGGCGATCACGTAGGTTTTCAACACAGGATCATAGTTGAGGGAACGGATACCGCCGCCATCAATATCAATCACCGCCACTTCATCAAACTCAGGCTTGGCATTGCGCTCAAATACATCTTTCGGATTGCTGATAAACGCGACCAAAGCCATGTTGTTGAACTCAGGATCACGGAAGCCCAAAACGAGACGTTTTTTCACCGGATCAAACGCCATGCCCTCAATATTGATTTCTTCAAAAGAAACTTCTGCCTTGGTTCGCTCGCGAATCAAATCATGCAGCTTGTGATCGGTTTCCAAAACTTGCGTCAGATTGTCGTAGCTGGTCAGCCCCAACACATTGCCGTCTTGGATTTTAAAGCGCATCAGGTGTTCGCGGTCAGGCGAGCGGTTGCCTTTACGGGTGCGCGAGTGTGAAGTCATCGCGTAGATAAAACCTTCATCGTCGCGAGCCAAAGCCTCCAAGTCGCTGAGACGGCGTTTGAAACCGGTAATCACGCGCGTATCCAATGCCTCGTCTTCCACAAACCTGCCGGTTTTATCAATGCTGATGATACTGAACGCATGGTTAGGTTCGTCTTCCGCAATCAGCAACTTGCCGTCCGGAAGCTGTTGTACGGCAGAAGGCTCAAATACGCCGTTAAACATATTGATACCCAGCGAACGCAACTCTGCCGCGTTGTTGGCCGGAGGCGTCAGTAATGACGGCAATGTTTTCACGCCGATAAACGCCACCAGTGAAGCCAGCAAGCCCCAGCGGAATACCGCGTAAGATAAGTTAATGTATTTGAACTGTTTATCCGCCAACAAACCAAGCCAGTAAAGATGGTCGCTCATCTTTTCATAGATTTGTTTACGGTCACCCATAATCTCCTGCATCATTTCCCAATATTGATCTTTTTGCAGCTTCACACGGTCTTCATAAATCAAAATATTGGGCTGGCTGCCGCCAAAAAAGCGCGTTTCGGTGCTGCTGAGGCGGGTTTTCAAATCCCGCAGTTTCGAACGGCCGTGGACAAAATCCTTCAACCATGTACGCGCCGCCTGCATTTTACCGATACGTTCCGGCGAAGCAGAAAGCAATGCAAACACGATAGACGCGGCGGCAGTAATCATAAAGGTACTCGCCGGAATCAAAAACTCGGGCGACGATGAAAAAATAAACGCACCCGAAATCATCAGTGCAGAAACAATAAAACCATTCAGCGAAATCATAATGTTCGCTTTGGTTGCCGCCAGCGCCAACAATTCCATCTCCGAGCGTACGGCGTTGCGGAACATGGTTTCCACGCCCTTATTCGTACCCAACAGATCAGACGCATTCAAATCCTCGGCTTTATTTTTTTTCTTCTTCGCCTTGTCTTTTTTACGTTTAGCTTTCTTCTCGTTTTTTTCAGACGGCATCTCAGGATGTTCAACTACATCCTGACCTTCTACTGCTTCCTGAATTTCTACCGCTTCAGCCACAACCTCAACTTCGTTTTCAACAACACCGTTTTGCTTGTGATCCCAAAAATCAACGTCCTGTTGGGATTCGGCAGCTGCGCCGTTGTTTAAAGGTTTTTCTTGGTCGCCCACCTGCTTCAGCTGACCATTTTCCTTCCAATCATTCAAACTCATATCATGACTCCCAACATCAAACACTTTGAATTAAATGGAAAATAAAAAGCATATTTAGTTCATTTATTTCAGGTAATTTACATGCTGTTTACATTCTTTAAATGCCTAAATAGCAAACTGTCGCAGGACCAAAAGCCCTGCGACAATCCACTTTATATCGAAATATTAATAATCGATGCGTTCTTTAATAATTTTCAAATCAGGGTAAGACAAAACAATGTCGTACTCACGACCATCTTTAAAAGCCTCGATATCCAACACAGGCTGGCCCCGACGGCTATCGGCTTCAACATCGTGAACTTGATAGCCGCGTTGTTCCAACATTTTTACGGCTTTAGCACGATTTTGCTCGAAGTTTTTGTCGCCGTAGATTTTGTGTTCGATATAATCGCTGGCACCGGCAGTAGCGGCAGACAAAGCAACGATGGCGGTCAATAAAAATTTTTTCATGTTTGATTTCCTTTTTAAATGTGTATTCGGGTTTCGATGGATGTATTAAAACATGACAAAATTAGCAGTTAATTAGTGCTTGGTTAAACGCAGTAAAGGCCGTCTGAAAACTGTTCAGACGTGCTTTAATCTTAATCATCAAATTTCAAACGTATTACCCAAGTGTAAATCCGGATGGTTAGAAAAAATGAAAAGCCTGCAATGAATATTCACCCAACAAACAGACAAATCATGAACAAATTTTGCGAAATCACCTTTTGTCAACAAATTGGCAGCAACAAACAACACAACCAAGATGCCCTTTTTAACGGCGAACAAGTGTTTCAATATAAACTCAAGACCGCTGAAACACGTCTTGAAACCCGTCCACGCTTTATCATCGGGATAGCCGACGGCATTTCCAATAGCAACCATCCCGAAAAATCCAGCAAATCCGCCATGCACCTATTAAGCCGTACAGCCAAACTCAGCCGTCAAACCATCAATCATATACAAGCCGCTTTATCTAAAGAGTTGGCGGAAGATTATTTTGGTTCCTCAACCACTTTTGTTGCCGCCGAAATCGACCAAACCACCGGCAAAACCAAAATCATCAGCGTAGGCGACAGTCGCGCCTATTTGATTGATACACAAGGAAAATGGAAGCAACTGACCCAAGATCACTCGATACTCTCCGAATTGCTGGATGGTTTGTTGGATAAAAAAGAAGAAGAGTTCGCCACCATATATGGCGGCGTTTCTTCTTATCTAGCAGCAGATTATTCCGAATTCCAAGACAAAATGTGTCATATCGAACTTACGCTTAAAGCAGGAGAAAGCCTGCTGCTTTGTTCAGACGGCCTAAGCGACGCTCTTTCAGAAGAAATAAGAGAAAAAATTTGGCAACAATATGATAACGATAAGTCCCGTCTGACTGTATTTCGTAAATTAATTGCGAAACAAAGAGTTTATGATGATATGTCGGTAGTAGTTTGCCGATTGTAGTCTATAATGTTTACCTATTTTTCATACTAAGGGGTATCTATATGAGCATAGAAAAAGCAGAAATACTCAAGATTGATGACATATTTAAATTAAATTTGAGTATCCCTAATTATCAAAGACCATACAAATGGACAATCAAAAATATACAACAATTAATCGATGACCTGCTCCAAAATTTTAGGGAGGGGAAAAAAATATACCGCATCGGAACAATTGTTTTAAATAAAAATAAAGATAAAGACTGTTCTGAAATAGTAGATGGCCAACAGCGGCTTATTACACTCTCGTTATTGCTTCATAAACTGGGGAAGGATGTGTCTCTTTTAAAGGAAAAACCGAATCATAGCATCAGCAAAAATAATATTACAACGAACTATAATTTTCTTAAAAACTATAATTTCACAAATGAATTTAAGGATTACCTCCTTAGCACGTGTGAAATGGTTTGTATTGAATTAAATGACTTAGATGAGGCTTTTCAATTTTTTGATTCACAAAATGCCAGAGGCAAACCTTTAGAATCTTATGACCTCTTAAAAGCCTATCATTTAAGAGACATGAGAGATAAAGACGAGCGGATTATTCACCAATGTGTCGAACGCTGGGAGAAATCTGCAATGTCTAATGATATAAATAATTTAGATAAAATTATCAATTATATCTTATTTAGACTTCGCCGCTGGCATTACAAAGAGAATGCAGAAATATTTACATCAGATGAATTAGATACATTTAAAGGCGTTCATGAAAAAGTTGATTATCCTTACTTACACGGAATATTAGCTACTCATACCATACAAAAATTATTACATGAAAATCCATTTTTATATGGATCAATATCAGCATTTCAGGCCGCACAAGTGTTAATCAATGGAAAATATTTCTTTGATTACATTGAACATTATACAGCCATCTATGAAAAACTATTCAAAGAAAAGGATGGATTGTTAGATAAAATTCATTCTATTAATGGAATTGATTTAGAAAAAGGAGTAATGGCTTTTTTAAACAATCATAAATACAGCTATCGAACTGGTGATAAATACATTAGAAATTTATTTGAATGTACCGTATTGTTCTACTTTGATAAATTTGGAGAAAGCCATTTTGAAGAATTTATAACAAAAGCTTTTCTATGGGCTTATCGTACTCGGGTAGAATCTCAGCGCATTACCTTTAAGACCATTGAAAATAAAGTTCATGATAAAGTTCATGATAAAGCTCATGATAAAGCTCATGATAAAGTTCATGATAAAGTTCATGATAAAGTTCATGATAAAGTTCATGATAAAGCTGGATTAATTTCTTATATTGAAAGATCCATCACACCCGAACAAGTCATGCGTTTTATTCAACAAACCGGAAAAGTCAATTTTTCAAAACATGTAGACCCTAAAATAAAAGAGATTTTGGAAATTAAAGATGAAAACAAATAATGATTACGTAAAAACATTAACCATAAATGAATTATTGAATAATAAAGACAGATATATTATTCCTATTTATCAACGTAATTACGCATGGGGAGATGATGAAATCAGCCTTCTTATTCAAGACCTATGGAATGCAAAAAATAAGAATAATTATTATATTGGCAGCTTAGTCATTTATAAAAGAGGAAATGGAGGTTTAGAAGTCATAGACGGACAACAACGATTGACCACACTGACTTTAATCATGCACTACTTAAAAATCATGCACTACTTAAAATCAGATACCTTTGTTAGAAATGTATCCTTTGAGCATAGAAATGACTCCAACGATGCCTTGGGAGATCTTGACTCCGACTCTATACCTGATGTTTTTAAAAATGCTTTAAAATCAATAAAAAAATATTGGGAAACAGATAGGACAAAAGAAGAGAGAATGAGTTTGGCAGAGTTCTTACAAGAAAACGTTAAAATTATTAGAACCGAAGTACCCGAAGACACCGACCTCAATCATTACTTTGAAATTATGAATACGCGGGGAGAGCAATTAGAAAAACATGAGATTATCAAGGCTGCTTTAATGGAGGTTTTAGACACAGATAGTGAACGCTCTATTTTCGCCAAAATTTGGGATGCGTGTTCTGACATGAGCCGATATGTTGTAATGGGAATCAACCAGTCACTTAGAGAAAATATTTTTGGCAAGAATTGGGAAAATACTATTCCAAAAAAATTTAATGAAATTATTGAGAATATTGCTGATACAGAAAAAACTCGACATTCAGATAACGGCTCCGCAAATGAAGAACAATCAATTCTTCAATTGATAACCGCCGATAATGGGGATATCCACTCCTCCCAAGAAAAACCAAACGGGCTTACAGATGGGCGTTTTAATTCCGTTATTGATTTTCCTAACTTTTTGATGCATATCTTGAAAATTTATCTAGAAAAATTTCCTACGGGCATTAACAAAACTACCTTTAAAAAGATTCCTCTGGATGAAAAAGAACTTTTGCATACTTTTCACAATGAAGACTGGAACAAAGAAAAGATTGTAAATTTCATAGATACATTGCTATCTTGTCGATATTTATTTGATAAATATATTATTAAGTCAAATTCACTACGTTCAGAAAATGAGCATTGGTCTTTATGGGAAATCAAAAAAGAAGAATCAAAGAATTATTACTATAAAAATGTTTTTGGTATCGACAATGGCGATTCCATTGATACTCAAGAAACCAATGATAAAACCAAGAATGCAATAATGTTGCTTTCTATGTTTCATGTTTCTAATCCATCCCGAATCTATAAAAACTGGCTATATGCTACATTGCGTTGGTTATTCGAGAATAAGAAAAGTATTACTCAAGAGACATATATTCAGTTTCTTGAAAATCTTTGTGATAAATTTTATTTTGAAAACAACTGCAATGGAAACAGGGATTTTATGAAAATTATCTTAAATGATAATTACACCATCTCTTCAGTACATAAGTCTTGGAATGATGGAGTAAACGTCCCAAATTTTGTATTTAATCGCTTGGATTATCAATTATGGAAATATCAAGACAAGGTAGAGGTCTTTTCAGCTATTGACCAATCTAAACAATCTATCTGGAAAAATTTTAGATTTAGTTTTAGAAGCTCGGTTGAGCACCATTACCCACAAAATCCCTCTCAAGATTTTGGCCTAGATAAATTAGATACAAATGTCTTAGATAATTTTGGCAATCTATATTTGTTATCTCAAAGTAAAAATTCCAGTTTCAGTAATAAACTTCCAGATTGGAAACGGCAGTATTACAAAGAAAAGGATACTTATGATAGCTTAAAACAAGCTATTATGATGAGTTACGAAAACTGGACAGAAAGCGAGATAAAAGATCATGAGAAAAAAATGCTAAAAATCTTAAATGAACCACTGACTGACTCATCGTATCGACCATAATCGGCACTTAACATATCTCCCCATCATTGCATTCGTCCGTCTATCGGATAATCATTGCATTTATTCGATATGTCATGATACTGTTCAAAAAATATGACTATTAGGAGTTTCTCATGTCCGAACAGCAAAAATACTTTTCTACCCAAGACGGTACTTCGCTTTTCTACCGCTATCGCCCTGCTGCCAATGGTTCTTCCGACAAAGCCATTGTACTGTTCCATCGCGGACATGAGCACTCCGGCCGGATGATGTTTGTGGCGGATGAGCTGGGTTTTGATGATTTTTCCTATTTCGCTTGGGACGCGCGTGGTCATGGTTACAGCCCCGGTGAACGCGGCGATAGTCCGAGTATTGGCACTTCGGTTTCAGACGTAGATGATTTTATCCGACACATCCAAAGCGAATACGGCATCAAACCTGAAAACATTTGCGTGATTGCGCAAAGTGTCGGCGCGGTATTGGTTTCTACTTGGTTGCACGATTACGCACCGAAAATCCGTTGCGCTGTATTGGCTTCGCCTGCGTTCAAAGTCAAACTCTATGTTCCGTTTGCCCGTACCGGTTTGAAACTCATGCAAAAATGGCGCGGCAATTTCTTTGTCAACAGCTACGTCAAAGCCCACTATCTGACCCACAATGTCGAACGTCAAAAAAGCTACGACAATGACCCGCTTATTGCCCGCGCCATTTCTGTGCGCATTCTGCTGGGTTTATATGAGGCGGCCGAACGTGTAGTCGCCGATGCACAAGCGATTACTACGCCTGTACAACTGTTGATTTCAGGCAGCGATTGGGTCGTTCATCACAAACCGCAACACGATTTCTACAATCGTTTGGGCAGCCATATTAAAGAGCGCCATATCCTGCCAGGTTTCTACCACGATACTTTAGGCGAGCAAGACCGTGAAATCGCGTTTGTAGAAATGCGCCGTTTTATCCGCGAGCGTTTCAATCAGCCTTTACAACAAGTCGATCTGACTCAAGCGCACTTATTTGGAGACAGCCGTCGTGAAGCTGACGAACTGGCTACGCCTTTGCCTGTTTGTACGCCTCGCAGCGCATTTTGGGCAATATATCGTGCCTCGCTCAAACTGGGTGCGCGCTGGAGTGAAGGCTTGAGAATCGGTCAAAAAACAGGTTTTGATTCAGGCAGCACGCTGGATTACGTCTACCGCAATCAACCGCAAGGCAGTAACGCTTTCGGTGTATGGGTGGACAAATACTATCTCAATGCCATCGGCTGGCGCGGCATCCGCCAACGCAAAGTCAATATCGGCAAAGCCATTCAGACGGCCTCAGCCAAACTGCGTGAAGCAGGGAAACCTGTACACGTTTTGGATATTGCATCCGGTCATGGCCGCTATGTATTGGATGCCCTGACTGCCGACACATTGCCTGATTCCGTGCGCTTGCGCGATTACAGCCCGATTAATGTCGAAGCCGGTCGCAAGCTGATTGCCGAGCGCGGCTTGCAAAACACGGTAACCTTCAATGAAGTCAATGCTTACGACTGCGCCAATTATCACGATTTGCAGCCGCGTCCAACGTTGGGCATCGTCTCCGGCCTGCACGAATTGTTTGCCGACAACGATTTGATTTTGAACTCACTCTACGGCTTCGGCGAAGCCATTGAAACTGGCGGCTACCTGATTTACACCGGCCAGCCGTGGCATCCGCAACTGGAAATGATTGCCCGCGCCCTGACCAGCCACAAAGCAGGCAGCCCAAACTGGGTAATGCGCCGCCGCAGTCAGCAGGAAATGGATCAGTTGGTTGAAAAAGCCGGTTTTGAAAAAATCCATCAATGGATAGACGAAGACGGTATTTTCACCGTGAGTCTAGCTGTGAAGAAATAATAAAATACAGGCCGTCTGAACATTTTTTTAACTTTCAGACGGCCTTATTTAAACCATGTACCTATCCATGAAACCCTCCCTCAAAACCTCCCTGCTCAAGCTGATTTCAGTCGGTATCCTGTTTTACACTAGCTACGGCTTCTCCAACCATTATGCGGCATCGCTGGACTATGTGCCTGAAATCGCTTTTGCATGGGAGAGCAATATTCCGTTTTGGGCATGGACGATTGTACCTTATTGGTCGCTGAACCTGATGTATGCCGCGGCATTTTTTCTTTGCCGTGATACACATGAACAAAACCGATATGTAGCGCACCTTGTAGCCGCCCAACTGATTGCGACTGTTTGCTTTGTGCTGTTTCCGCTGAGTTTCGGATGGCCCAAACCGCCCGCTGATGGGCTGTCAGGCTGGCTGTTTGATTCATTGGCTGCATTTGATTTGCCATACAACCAAGCGCCATCTTTGCATATCGCGCTGGCAATTATCGTAGGCGCATTTTATTGGACGCGCTTTCCAAAAATCCGCCTGCCGCTTTTCTTATGGCAAAGCCTGATTGCCTTGTCGGTACTGACGACTTATCAACATCATTTTATTGACGTGCCAACCGGAGCATTGCTCGGCTGGCTGGTGTTGTGGGCTTTCCCGCATCAGATAACTTCGCCGTTAAAACTGGGCTTGAGTGATGTACGCTCAAGAAAGATTGCGTTGTTATATTTGCTTGGTGCGTGTTTGACGGCGTTACCTGCGCTGCTGGGTGGCGCGTGGCTGTGGTTGATATGGATGAGCGTGTCTTTGCTGATGGTGGCTTTTGCCTATTTGACTGGAAATGCAAACGTATTCCAAAAACAGGCTAACGGTAAATTATCGGCGGCAGCGACGGTTTTGCTGTTGCCTTATCTGGTGGGCGTACGGCTAAACATGGCGTATTGGTTACGCGGTAAAGCGAAAACGGCACCAGTCCGCAATGATGTATGGATTGGCAGCGTTTTAGGGATTTCAAACCATCTGCCTACCGTATTGGATGTATGCGCCGAATATCCCTGCTGTAGCTATCAGGGAGAATATCGCGCTCTGCCTTTACTGGATATGGTAACGCCGTCTGAAAACGATTTGGTTCAGACGGCCTTGATATTGGAAACCTTGCGCCAAAACCACGGCAAAGTGCTGGTATGTTGCGCTTTGGGTTATGGAAGAAGTGCCGCAGTGGTGCTGACGTGGCTGCTAGCCTATGGTGGCTGCAAAGACTTGGCGCAAGCGAAGGCTGAACTCAAACAGGCTCGACCGCAAATGGTATTATCGCCGGCCACTGCCCAAGCAGTCGAAGCTGCGGCCAACCGTTTAAAACAAGGATAATGATGGACAACGCAACCGATAGCCGTATTACTGCCCACCTGCTATCTACCTCACATTATGTTGCCGCCTGCAACGCCTTGCTGCTCGCCTTGTCGGCAAAATATGGCGGTGCATGGTTTGCGGTACAACTTGTCTTGGCAGCGGTTTTGTTGTACTGCCATATTCGCGTTCACTTCGATCGCCGCGTGTTCCAAGACTTTGCCGACAACTGCTACTCTCCTGAAGACTTCGACCACGCCTTACAGCAAAACGGTTTGCGTCAAATTTCAGGCAGCCGTACTTTGACCCAACGGATAACCGGCGCACTTTCCCTATGGCGCAAAAGCTTATACCTGACCGCTGCACAATTTTTAATTTTGCTTATCCAAAGCATTTGATTATTTTGGCTGATTTACCAAAATCGAATCCTTAGCGGTATCTCACTTCAAAAGGCAGAAACAATGAAAAACTTCCTCAAAAAACAACTTGCCTGGCTGACCGACCAAGCCTTATGTCTGTCGGTCTCTTTCCTTACGGGCGTACGCCCTAAAAGCCCGCGCGAGCTGACATTCAATCAGCACCAAAAAGTCTATTACGCCAATCACGGCAGCCATGGCGATTTTGTGCTGGTGTGGATTTCCCTGCCACGTCGCTGGCGCTTGTCCACGCGCCCTGTCGCCGGTTCGGATTACTGGCTGACGAGCAAACTCAAACGCTTCATCATTCAAAACGTTTTCAATGCCTTGCTGATTCCGCGCCATAGCGATAATCCGCAAGCGATTACCGAACAGATGAAAGACGCGCTGAACGCAGGCGACTCTTTGATTATTTTCCCTGAAGGCACGCGTAATACTGACGACAACACCATCCTGCTGCCGTTCAAATCCGGCATTTATCATCTGGCGAAAAGCAAACCCAATACCGAATTTGTACCAATTTGGATTGACAACATCAGCCGCGTACTGCCCAAAGGTAAAATCCTGCCTATCCCGCTTTTGTGTGAAGTCCATATTGGACAACCGCTTACCTTGCAGGAAAACGAAGACAAAGACAGCTTTTTGACACGCAGCCGTGAAGCGCTGCTGGCACTCAGGCCGTCTGAAAACGACCGCAGCGAGCTTCGCCAAAATGAATCTGAAGTTCAGCAAAACAAAGGAGGACAAGCATGAGCCTTTCTACGACTTCCCAACAAATCATTGTCGAACAAGCCGCCGCTCATCTGACTCCGCAAGCCGGCTATATTTTTGTCGGCGTGTTTGCCGTATTGTGTTTTGCCAGCATCATCGGACAATGGCTCAAGCGCAAAAACGGCGCCGATAATGCCACCATCGCCAACCTCAACGCCCGCATTTACGCATGGTGGCTGATGACACTGGTGTTGCTGTGTGCGTTTTGGTTCGGCAAAATCGGAACGGTTGTACTGTTTTTCCTGATTTCATTTGCCGCACTGCGCGAATTCATGACCCTCGTCTATCGCCGCCGCAGCGACTATTACAGCATGGTGGTCTGCTTTTACCTGCTGCTGCCGGTGCAATACTATTTCGTCTATGACGGCTGGTACGGCATGTTCAGCATTTTTATTCCGGTTTACGGCTTTTTGATACTGCCGATTATTGCCAGCCTCAGCGGCCAAACCGCGCACTTTTTGGAACGCGCCGCCAAAACACAATGGATGGCGATGATTTGCATCTTCTGCCTGTCTCATGTTCCGGCGCTGATGTTTCTCGACTTGGACGGCTTTGACAACGGCAACAATATCCTGTTGCTGATTTTTCTGATTGGCGTGGTGCAAGTATCGGATGTGTTGCAATACGTTTGGGGCAAACTGATCGGCGGTGCAAAAATCATGCCCTCGCTTTCCCCATCCAAAACCATTTCCGGCACAGTCGGCGGTATTTTGTCGGCCACAGCCATTGCCGCGTTGATGGCGCCGATTACGCCTTTCTCCCACGGCCAAGCGGCCGTTATCGGCTTCATCGTCTGCCTGATGGGCTTCTTTGGCGGCCTGGTTATGTCTGCCATCAAACGTGATTACGGTGTCAAAGACTGGGGCAATATGATACGCGGACATGGCGGTATGCTTGACCGTGTGGATTCGATTTGTTTTGCCGCGCCCGTGTTTTTCCACATCACCCGTTATTTCTGGAACGGCTAAACTTCAGGCCGTCTGAAAACTATTTTTCAGACGGCCTTTAATATCCGAAACCGCCAATCCGCCGATTCGTTATACAATACGCAACTCTTGTTATTACATACACACAATATGAATAGACCCTCTCCAATTTTTCCCATTTTTCTTGCTACGATTATCTTCGCTCTCATTGTTTGGTCAGGTATCAATCCCCATGACCGCGCGGTCTGGTACGCCGAAATCATCCCCGTAGCATCCGTATTCTTCCTTCTGGTTGCCACTTACCGCATTTTCCGCTTCAGCAACTTGGCCTACTTATTCATGAGCTTCTGGCTGATCATGCACTCCATCGGTGCATACTATACTTTTGCCGATGTACCGTTTGAATCCATCAACCGCTTTGTCGAGCCGATTTTGGGCGAAAACCGCAATCATTACGACCGCATTGCCCACTATATCATCGGCTTTTATGCCTACCCGATGGCCGAATGGCTGCTGCGCCGCAAGCTATGTAATCTGCCGCTGGCCTTGTTTTTCTCCCTGTTCTTTATCATGAGCGTGGCTGCCGCCTATGAAATCATCGAATGGCAATATGCCGTTATCGACGGCGGAGAGGCCGGACTGGAGTTCTTGGGTTCTCAAGGCGATATTTGGGACGCGCAAAAAGACATGCTTGCCGATACTTTGGGCGCGTTAACCTCGCTGTTTATTTTTGTGTTTGCCCGACCCGATAAACGTTTGGGTTTCTCTTAAATACATCCCTTTAAAGCAAAAGGCCGTCTGAAACCAGATTTTCAGACGGCCTTTTTTCATTTTTTCATCGCCATTATTGTAAAAATTAATAAATGCGATAGTTAAAAACATAAGTCGATTTTGAAACAAAATCCGTCATCAAAATTTTTAAGCACATGAAATATATAAAAAACAACGTCTGTTAAGATTTTGTAAACAATATGCCTACGTCAACCTGAATTTTTCAATTTGATTTAAATCAGCATATCTTGTGTCATTAATCCATAAAATATCCGGAATTCTACAAAATATTGATTAACCCGATAGAGGTTATCATTAAAACGAGGAACACAAAATGCAGAAAATTCCAGAATTGGTCTGCCCCGCCGGCAACCTGCCTGCACTGAAAACCGCTGTGGACAACGGTGCGGACACGGTTTACATGGGTTTGAAAGATGCGACCAATGCACGAAACTTTCCGGGACTGAATTTCGATATGAAATCGGCGCGGGAAGGCGTAGCTTACGCCCATGCGCGCGGGCGCAATGTACTGATGGCCATCAATACATTCGCACAAGCCGGCCAAGTGGAGCGTTGGCACGCCGCTGTGGATACGGCGGCGGATTTGGGTGCCGATGCGATTATTGTTGCCGACCCCGCCATCATGGCGTATGCGGCAGACAAACATCCGAATTTACGCCTGCATATGTCAGTACAAGGTTCGGCCACCAATTACGAAGCCATCAATATGATGAAAGAGCTGTTCGGCATCCGTCGTGCCGTTTTGCCGCGCGTACTGACCATCGATCAGGTCAAACATGTAATTGACAATACTGATGTGGAAATTGAAGTCTTTGGCTTCGGCAGTTTGTGTGTGATGGTGGAAGGCCGTTGCATCTTGTCGAGCTATGCAACAGGCGAATCGCCCAATATGCAAGGTGTCTGCTCTCCGGCAAAATCCGTCCGCTGGGAACAACTGCCCGACCGCATGAACGTACGTCTAAACCAGGTATTGATAGACCAATACAAACCCAATGAACCGGCAGGTTATCCAACCTTGTGCAAAGGCCGCTTTGAAGTCAATGATGAAACTTACTATGCTTTGGAAGAACCGACCAGCCTGAATGTTTTGGAAATGTTGCCCGAACTCATCAAAATCGGTGTGTCCGCCATCAAAATCGAGGGACGCCAACGCAGTCCGATGTATACGGCGCAAGTAACCAAATCCCTGCGCCAAGCACTGGATGCAGCTGCAGCCGACCCATCGCATTTCAAAGTCAATCCGTCCTGGAACAATGCCTTGAGCAAAGTTTCGGAAGGTCATCAGACAACTTTGGGCGCATACAACCGCCCATGGAAATAAGGGGAAGAAAATGAATTCATTGAAATTGTCGCTGGGCCCTATTTTATTTTTCTGGCAAAAAGAAGCCCTGCTGGAATTTTACGTTTCCATGCTGGATACGCCGTTGGATACGGTCTATTTGGGTGAGGTAGTCTGCTCACGCCGTCAGAAAATGCGCTTTGCCGACTGGTTCGGACTGGCTGAAGACTTGGCGGAAAGCGGTAAGGAGATTATTCTTTCTTCACAAGTCCTGCTCGAAAGCGAATCCGATCTGAAACGCTTGCGCAAAATCACGGAGCAGGGAAAGTTTAAAGTTGAAGCCAACGACATGGGGGCGGTCAAATTGGCACGCGAACACGGCATTCCTTTTGTTGCCGGTGCAAGCCTGAATATCTACAACGAAACTACTTTGGACGTATTCCGAAAATTAGGGGCATTCCGCTGGATTGCACCGTCCGAGCTAAGCCGCGATAAGGTTGCCGAAATCATCAAGGCTTCAGACGGCATTGAAACTGAACTCTTCGCTTGGGGTAAAATGCCGCTTGCCTATTCATCACGTTGCTTTACCGCCCGCCATTACAATCTGAATAAAGACAGTTGCGAGTTCCGCTGCCTCGATCATGAGCACGGTATGGCCATGAATACGCGAGAAGGCCAGCCGTTTCTCACCATCAACGGCATCCAAACCATGTCTTACGGCTGCCAAAACCTACTGCCCCACCATGAAGACTTGAATAAAATCGGCGTGAATATGCTCAGACTGTCGCCACAAATGCACAGCATGGCTGAAATTATCCAAATTCACCGCGATGTATTGGACGGAAAAGCCACATGGGAAGATGTCTGCCCCGAGTTGGAACGACTGACTACCGGAACACTGGTTGACGGCTATTGGCGCGGTCAGCCCGGTATTGAAACCGTGAAGGAGGCATATTATGGCGCTGCCTGAAATCATATTACCCAAATGGATGGCAAAAATCGGTACCAAACTTCCCGGCAAACCTCCACGCTTTGTTTTGGTCTCCGTATTGAATACCATGCTGAAAAAAGGTTTACTGCCTGCCGATATGGAACTTTTTGCCGGAAGAAAATTCGAAATCGAAGTTTTGGATGCCGGTATCAAAGTGCGGTTTAGTGCCGATACGGAAAAATTCCTGGACGACAACTTCAGCGGCACCCCCGATCTGAGGCTGGCCGCCAACGGTATAGACTTCATGCGCATGATAATGCGCGAGGAAGATCCCGATACCTTATTTTTCAACCGTAAATTGCAAATCGAAGGCGATACGGAACTGGGGCTAATTACCAAAAACTTACTCGACAGCGTCGAGTGGCCTTTCAGCGAATGGTTCCTGAAACGCAGTACGTCCACTTTGGATTGATTAATTTTGGTTGAACCAAGAACAAAGGCCGTCTGAATGTTTCAGACGGCCTTATATATTTCACCTCTTTGATATGTCTTCTCTTATTGGTTTTATCAAATATAAAAAAGCGTACCTTGTTAGGTACGCTTTTTTCAATCCGACTCAAAATTAGAATTTTGCACCGGACTCATTTGCCATAAAGTCTACAGCCGCTTTAACCTCATCGTCACTCAAGCTGCTGTTGCCGCCTTTGGCAGGCATTGAATTAAAACCTTCAAGCGCGTGTTTGTGCAAAGTATCTTTACCTTGCTTAATTCGAGGAGCCCAGTCGTCTTTTTTACCGACAACAGGTGCGCCCGGAATCATACCGCCATGACATGTTTTACAGTTGGCTTCAAAAACAGCTTTGCCATCTACCTTAACCGGAGCTGCTTCTGCTTTTTCAGCAGGTTTGGCTTCAGCAGCCGGAGCAGCTTTAGCATCTGAAGCAGCTTTATCGGCAGCAGGAGCAGAAGCAGCCGCCGGAGCAGAAGCATCGGCAGGTTGAGCTACCGGAGCAGGCTCGGCTTTTTTAGCAGGAGCTTTTTTACCGTCTTTGTTGGACAAACCCCAAACATAAGCGGTCATGATGTGCAGCTTGTCTTTGTCAAGGAAGTGACCCCAAGCAGGCATTTGGCTGCTGCGGCCGTTGGTAATGGTTTCGGTAATCGCTTTTTGAGTACCGCCCCACAACCATACATCGTCGGTCAGATTCGGGCCGAGGCCTTGGATACCTTGACCTTTGTCGCCGTGACAAGTGAAACAGTTGGCAGGTGGGCCGCTAAACAGGGCTTTACCGCGTTCTGCACGTTCTTCGTCGTATTGACCTTTAGGTTTAGAAAGAGACATAACATACTGTGTTACGTTTTTCACGCCTTCTTCACCCAAAGCAGGACCCCATGCCGGCATAGAGGCAGTACGGCCTTTTTCAATGGTTTCCTGAATTTTTTCAGGTTCGCCACCCCACAACCAATCGTCGTCGGTCAAATTCGGGAAGCCTTTGGAGCCTTTGGCATCTGAGCCGTGACATTGGATACAGTAGGTATTGAAAAGGTTTTGTGCAATAGCACGGGCTTCAGGGTCTTTAGCCACTTTCTCAATCGGCATATTGGAAAATTTAGCATACACTTTACCGTATTGCTGATTGGCTTTGGCAACTTCTTCTTCATATTGACCATGGCTGCTCCAGCCCCACAGGCCTTTGTAATCGCCGATACCTGGATACATAATCAGGTAGCCGACGCCAAACAGCCATGTGCAGACATAAAGCCAAAACCACCAACGTGGCAGAGGGTTGTTGTACTCCGAAATGCCGTCCCACTCATGACCTGTGGTTTTTACTTCTTCGCCTTTTTTAGGGCGTTTCACAACGTTTTGCGAAAGCAGAAGCCAAGCCAGGCCGATGAAGCTGAGCACGACGATAACGGCAATATATATACTCCAGAAACTACTGGTAAATTGGGATGTTGTGTTCATTATTTTGCTCCGTGATCACGGACTGACTGAGCTTGATCGTCCTTTTCAGACGGTCTTTGTTCGTCATTATCGAAAATACTGCTGGCAGCATCGTCATAGTTTTTCTTATTGCGTCTATTGAACACAATATAGAGAACTAAAATAAAGCTGATAAATACCCAAACAGTAAAGAGCGAGCGAGCCCAGTTAGCGTCCATGATGTTACCTTACGTTTTTCAATGCCAAGCCCAAGCCTTGCAGATAGGCGATAACAGCGTCCAGCTCTGATTTGTTAGCCAGCATTTCAGGTGCTTTGGCAATTTCTTCATCGCTGTAAGGTGTACCCACTTTACGCAGGGCTTTCATATGCGCCACAGTTGCCTCGGCATCGACTTTATTGCGTGCGAGCCATGGGAATGCAGGCATATTGGACTCCGGCACAACGTCGCGCGGGTTCAGCAGGTGGATGCGGTGCCATTCATCGGAATAACGGCCGCCGACACGAGCCAAATCCGGACCGGTACGTTTAGAACCCCATTGGAACGGATGGTCATAAACAGACTCACCGGCAACAGAGTAATGACCGTAACGTTCAGTTTCTGCACGGAATGGACGAATCATTTGAGAGTGGCAGTTGTAGCAGCCTTCGCGCACATAAATATCGCGACCGGCTACTTGCAGGGCGTTATATGGTTTCACGCCAGGTGCAGGTTCGGTAACTGCCTTGGTGAAGAACAGCGGAACAGCCTCAATCAGAAGGCCGACGCTGACTACAAGCAGGGTAAATACAATCAGTACACCGACTTTTTCTTCAGCTAATTGTTGTAATTTCATTTTGGTAGCCTATCTTTCTTGTCATTAGTGGTGTTGAGTTTGAGAAACCGCAGGAATCTCAGCATCAACTGCTTTACCACTGATAGCAGTACGGTAAACGTTATATGCCATGATGCACATACCGCTCAGGTACAGAAGACCGCCGGTGAAACGAATCATGTAGTAAGGCATGGTACGTTTTACGGATTCAACGAAGGAATAAGTCAGCGTGCCGTCGTCATTCAAAGAACCCCACATCAGACCTTGCATTACGCCGGCAATCCACATTGCAGCGATATACAGAACCACGCCGATAGTCGCGATCCAGAAATGCGCCTCAACCAATTTGGTGCTGTACATTTCATTTTTGCCGAACAAGCGGGGAATCATATAGTAAACGGAACCGATGGTTACAAAGCCCACCCAGCCCAATGCGCCGGCGTGAACGTGTGCAACAGTCCAGTCGGTGTAGTGGCTCAGAGCGTTAACGGTTTTGATAGACATCATCGGACCTTCGAAGGTAGACATACCGTAGAAAGACAGAGAAACGATCAAGAATTTCAAAATCGGGTCGGTACGCAGTTTGTCCCATGCGCCGGACAGAGTCATGATACCGTTGATCATACCGCCCCAAGAAGGCGCAAACAGGATCAAAGACAATACCATACCCAAAGATTGAGTCCAGTCAGGCAATGCGGTGTAGTGCAAGTGGTGTGAACCAGCCCACATATAAGTGAAAATCAAAGCCCAGAAGTGGACGACGGACAAGCGGTAAGAGTAAATCGGACGGCCTGCTTGTTTAGGTACGAAATAGTACATCATGCCCAAGAAGCCGGCTGTCAGGAAAAAGCCCACCGCATTGTGGCCGTACCACCATTGAACCATCGCATCAATCGCACCTGCGTAAACCGGGTAAGATTTCATCAAACCGGCAGGGATGCTGATATTATTGACGATGTGCAACAGCGCAACGGCCAAGATAAAGCCGCCGTAGAACCAGTTGGCAACGTAAATATGTTTGATTTTACGTTTGGCAATCGTACCGAAGAATACGATAGCGTAGGCAACCCACACCAGCGTAAGCAAAATGTCGATAGGCCATTCCAACTCGGCGTATTCTTTACCTTGGGTGTAACCCATAGGCAAGCTGATAACCGCAGCCACAATGACAGCCTGCCAACCCCAGAAGGTAAATGCAGGCAACCAACCGCCAAACAGACGGGTATTACATGTACGTTGAACAACGTAGTATGATGTACCGATCAAACCGCAACCGCCGAATGCAAAAATAACCGCATTGGTGTGCAGAGGACGCAGGCGGCCGAAGTGGAACCAAGGTCCGATATTGGATAAATCGAGGGCCGGAGCAAAAAGCTGGGCAGCGACGATAACGCCGACCAACATGCCCACAATACCCCAAACTACAGTCATGATGGCGAACTGGCGCACCACTTTGTAGTTATAAGTTTGTGTGTCCATGGAAGTCTCCATAAATTATGGGTATAAAAAATTTTTATCTCACCTCAACCCTTACGTTTATGAAAAGCGCAATACGGCTAAGGCTCAAATTTTTCTAAATTTAACATAGACACCACAACATGCCAAGCAAAATTACATTCCATATTGCATAAAACTTTTAGTGAGACATAAATTCATTTCTTTTATAATCAATAAATTATTAAAACATACGCATTAAATCGGACATGGTATTTTTTCAAGCCCCCTTTTTCATACAGTTTTATTGATATAGATTAAGCCCACCCCTTAAACCCCCTTATTCTTAATAAACTTTAGCAAATTAACCAATAGTTATGATTAATTACAAAATCACCCCCAATTTCCTGTCTCATGAATGGCACATCACCTTATCATTCACTCAAACCAATGATTCAGAAACAGAAATCAGCTTACCCAATTGGGTTCCCGGCAGCTATCTCATCCGTGACTTTGCCCGCCACATCACACATATCAGCGCGCGCTGCAACGGCAAAGCTCAGCCGCTGACACAAACCAGCAAAAACCATTGGCAAACCCCGGCCCTCAGTGGAGCGTGGGAAATTTACTACACTGTTTACGCATTCGACTTATCAGTTCGCGGATCATTCCTCAGTACCGAGCGCGGCTTTTTCGACGGCGCATGCCTCTTCTTAAAAGTACACGGACAAGAACAACAACCACACCAAGTCGAATTTCCTACCCTGCCGCACACATGGCAGATAGCCACAACCCTGCCACAAATTTCGGCGACCACTTTTCAGACGGCCTCATATGCCGAACTTATTGATCACCCCGTTGAAACAGGCATCATCGAATTTCTCGAATTTGAAGCAAAAGGCATCCCCCACCGTATTGCATTAAGCGGCATCTACCCCGATTTTGACCGAGCCCGCTTCCTCGCCGATATTCAAAAAATCTGCGAAACCGAGTTAGCGATGTTCCCATCCCCTGCCCCGTTTACCGAATACCTTTTCTTACTACATCTGGGCGACAACCTCTACGGTGGGCTGGAACACATCAGCAGCACCGCCCTACTCGCCGACCGCCACAGTCTGCCATCTTACGATATGGGCGAAGCCGACAAAGCCTATACCGAATTACTCGGCCTCTTCTCCCATGAATACTTCCACGCATGGAACGTCAAATCCATCAAACCTGCCGTCTTCGTACCTTACAATCTCGACCAAGAAAACTATACCGAGCAACTTTGGGCATTTGAAGGCATTACCTCCTACTACGACGACCTCTTTCTTGCCAGAAGCCGAACCATCAGTCCCGAAGCCTACCTTACCCTACTTGCACAAAGCATCACACGCGTCCAGCAGACACAAGGCCGTCTGAAACAAACACTTGCCAAATCCAGTTTCAGCGCATGGGACAAGTTCTACAAACAAGACGAAAACAGCCCCAACGCCATCGTCAGCTACTATCAAAAAGGCGCACTGGCCGCACTTTGCCTCGATCTCATCATCCGTGAAAAAAGCCAGGGTAAATACACCCTCGATAGCGTGATGCAGCAACACTATCGCGACTGGTGCAACACCCATCAAGGCATACCCGAAAAACACTGGCAAACCCGTTGCCAAGAAATAACCGGTTTAGATTTAGAAACCTTCTTTCAGACAGCCTTATACAGCACCGAAGACCTTTCACTCGCAGAATGTCTGCAAAGCGTAGGTATCAAACTTGACTTTATCCCCCTACCCCGCCAACACGGAGGAGCATTTGCAAGCGAACCCCAATCGGTTGCTCCAGCCAACGATTTAGGTGCACGTTTTAAACAAAACAGCGACCATGCCGTCCTGACTCATGTATTCAATGGCGGCAGCGCAGAAAATGCCGGACTCTGCCCGCAAGACAAAATCATCGCCTTAGGCGGCTACGCCTGCAACGACCTTGCAGCACAGTGGAGCAAACTGCCTATCGGCACACGCACCACCATCCATTTCTTCCGCCAAGGCCTGCTGCGCGAGACCAGCATCACCGTCCAAGCAGCAGAAGCCAATACCGCCCTGCTGCACATTACCGATCGCCAAAAACTCGAAAACTGGTTGTACAATCATTAAATAAAACTTCAAACGGCCTGCCACTTCCTAGGCCGTCTGAAATCAACATATCCATTTAATATAAAGAAAGGAAAAACGATGCCCATCCGTCAACTGACCGACTCTCTCTATATTGCCCCACAATTGACCGAAGCCGATGTCCAAGAAGCCGTACGCCTCGGTATCCAAACCGTCATCTGCAACCGCCCAGACGGCGAAGAAGAAAACCAACCGGCTTTTGCAGAAGTGCAAAACTGGTTTAAAGAGGCCGGCATCAACCAATTCTCACACCAGCCCGTTGTTGCGCCTCAAATCAACGCAACCGATGTTGCAGCCTTCCAAAATCTATTGCAACAATCTCCGGCTCCTATTCTTGCCTTCTGCCGCACCGGCACTCGCTGTTCCCTGCTTTGGGGTTATCATCAAGTGCAGCACGGCGCATCCGTAGCCGAAGTGGTTGCCGCAGCCGAACAGGCAGGCGTTAACCTCAGCAACTTTGAAGCCCGCCTGCAAGAAGCCAAAGATAAAGGTTTGGCTTAATACCTAATTTATATAATAGCCCTTAAAACCATCAGGCCGTCTGAAACCGATTATTCAGACGGCCTGATGGCCTTAGCTTATTTTTAATTTATTTCCACTATCTTGGAGATATATTTTCTAAATTAAAACAGAATTGACCTGTATCAATACCCCAATCCTATTTTCATTTATAATGCCTTCCAATGATTCAGGGCCATGCCCGAATCTTCCAGTTTCCTCGATAAGAGCCAGCTCTCTTATTAAATGATTTTTCTTTCCTCTTGATGTGTGTGTGTTTGGGTGTGGCTGAGTGCCACCCCCTTTTTTTATACCTACCCTCTTGAAGGCCGTCTGAAACTTTCAGACGGCCTTTTCTTTCCCCTAGCAAAAATAGTATAAAATCCCCTTATCGTTCAAACCACAAACCCCAAACACCATGGTCAACAAACTCACTCCCCCTCCCAGCCTGCCCGATCCGCAAGACCTCCGCGCCGTTATCGCCTACAACATGCGCCTCTATCGCGTTAACCACGGCTGGTCGCAAGAAGAACTCGCACGCCAATGCGGACTTGACCGTACCTACGTCTCCGCCGTCGAGCGCAAACGCTGGAACATCGCCCTTTCCAACATCGAAAAAATCGCATCCGCGCTTAAAATCGCCCCTTATAAACTCCTCCTTCCGCCGCAAGAAATGCTCCGCCAAATGACCGAGCCTGCCGATACCCAAGCCTAATTCACAGCCAGATACCATCATGACCGCCGCCCAACAAGCCATCCAAACCTACCGGCAGCAAAAAGCCGCAGCAGAAACTGCCTACCGCAAAAACAACCGCCCTACCGCTTACTTCCGCGACCATATCGCCGCAGCCGAAACCCTGCTGCAAACCCTCTGGCAAATCCATTTTCCCGACAGCAACGACATCAGTCTCATTGCCATCGGTGGCTTCGGGCGTTGCGAACTCTACCCCCATTCTGACTGGGACTTAGCGATTATTTCCTCGGCCCCATTTTCAGACGGCCTGCAACAGCAAACCGCCCAATTTATCCAAACCCTTTGGGACGCACGCCTCAATCCCGCCATCAAAAGCGGCAGCATAGAAGAAATCCTCCAAAGCACACAAAACGACATTACCGGCGAAACCGCCTTTCTTGAAGCACGCCATCTCCAAGGCAATGCCAACCTTACCGCCCAACTTCTAAACAAACTCAACACACGCCGCGACACAGCTGCCTTCATCGAAGCCAAACTCCTCGAAATGGAGCAACGCCACACCAAATCCCAAGGCACAGGCACACAACTCGAACCCAACATCAAAACCTGCCCCGGCGGCCTGCGCGACATCCACACCCTGATTTGGACAGCCAAAGCACAAGGCATAGACAGCAACCCCACCGCCCTCGTTACCGCCGGTGTCCTCACACGCACCGAAGCCGGCATGCTGGCCCACGGCTACCGTCGCCTCGCCAATATCCGCATCCACCTCCACCTTACCGCCGACCGCCCTGAAGACAGGCTGCTTTTCGACTACCAGTCCCAAGTCGCCGAAAGCTTAGGCTATACCCAACCCGACATCCGCGGCAGAAGCGAAGCCCTGATGCACACCTTCTACCGCGCTACCAAAGCCATCAAACAACTCAACGGCATCCTCATTCCGATTCTCAAAAACCATCAAACCTCCAGCCGTCCCCAACATATCCACCCCATTGACAGCCACTACAAACGCATCGGCCACCAAATCGCCGCCAACGACCTTGCCCTGTTCGAACAAAATCCCGAACACATCTTCACCATTATTCAAACCATGCAGGAGCAAAACATCACCACCATCGAGCCGCAAACCCTGCGTGCATGGTGGGCGGCCACACGAAAAATCAACACCCGTTTTACCCAAAATCCAGAAAACCGCCGCCGCTTCATCCAATTCTTCAAACACGGCACCGGCCTTACCCAAACCCTCCGTTTTCTCAACCTCTACGGCGTACTTGGCCGCTATCTTTCCGCATGGGAAAAAATCACCGGCCTGCTCCAACACGACCTCTTCCATATTTACCCCGTAGACGACCACATCCTGACCGTCGTCCGAAATATGCGCCGTCTCGCCATCGAAACCCACAGCCACGAAATGCCCGAGGCCAGCGCCATCATGCAGGCCTACCCACGACCGCATGTCCTTTACACCGCTGCCCTGCTGCACGACATCGCCAAAGGCCGTGGCGGCGATCACGCCAAAGAAGGCATCAAAGACGCACAACAATTCGCCGCCAACCACTACTACACCGAAGAAGAAAGACACCTCCTCGCATGGCTGGTTGAAAACCACCTGCTCATGTCTACTGTTGCCCAAAAAGAAGACATCCAAGATCCCCATGTCCTCCAAGCCTTCTGCCGCCGTATTCCCACACGCGAATACCTCGACGCACTCTACCTGCTTACCATTGCCGACATCCGCGGCACCAACCCCAAACTTTGGAACACATGGCGCGCCAGTCTGCTCCAAACCCTCTATCACAGCACCGCCGCCGTTTTAAACAGCAAACACCACGATCCCGAACGCCTCCCCAACCGACGCGAACAAGCCTCGACCGATCAGCTCACACGCGCGGCCGTTCCCCTCAAAAACCAACAAAAACTCCGCCGCATACTCGGCAGCGCATACTACGTCCGCCATCAAACGCGGGAAATCCTCTGGCACACCGCAAACCTCGCCTACGACACCCAAAGTCCGGCCGTCCGCAGCCGCATCCTCCCCCAAAGCAACAGCCTTCAAGTCATGGTCTTCATGCCCAACGGCGACCGCCTCTTCGCACGCCTCTGCCGCATTTTCAGCAGCCACCGCTTCGACATCCAAGCCGCCCGCGCCTTCATCACCGAGCACGACTACATCCTCGACACCTTTATCCTCCAACTTCCCGACAATCTCCCGCCCGAAGAATATCCCGACCGCCAAAGCGCACTCGAAGCCGAACTCAACAGCTTCATCCACGGCAATACCACCGTCCAAAAACAAAGCGGCCGCCCGCACATCAGCCGCCGCATCCGCCACATCCCCATTCCGCCTACCGTAATCATCACCCCCGAAGAAGATTACCCCGGCTGGCACACCATAGACATCACAGCCGTCAACCGCCCCCACCTCCTCGCCGACATCGCCGAGACCTTCTTCGCACACAACATCAGCCTGCGCTACGCCAAAATCACCACCTTGGATCAGCGCATTGAGGACAGTTTCATCACCTACAGCCCATCCCTCCAAGATCCGCAAACCCAAAACACCCTAAAACAAGCATTAATCGAAGTCCTGACCCCATAAAGGCCGTCTGAACATCTTAAAAACATAGGGTGAGCATTTTTTGCTCACCCTAATCGCATTCAATATATAAACATCCTGAATATACCCTTCTAAAACACTCAAGAAATCCAACACCTTAAAAATCAAAACCAGACTGCTCCCTGATATAAAACTACATTACAAAATCATAACCCAAATAAATATAATTCCAAATACAAAATTTCATTCACCTATTACGCCAAACCCTCTTCAAAAATCCTTCCTTCCAAATCTTTTCCACATCCATATTCAAACAAAATACGCATAAAAAATAAAACCCATAAAAAACAAAAAAATAAAATCACAAAATATTAAACTCACCGATTAACCCATAAAAATACCGCCCATCTAAATCAATTAACATATTATTGAACTAAGCTTAATTTCTGACGAAAAACGTCACATAACCAAACTTGCCCACACTCCCTGTCACAAAAAACACAAAACTGACAAAAAACGTCAACCCCTAATTTCCCTAAAATCCTGAAACTTTCAAACAAAACCTCACAAAATTTAAAAATTAAAAAATAATCCCAATAAAAACAACAAACAAAAAATAAAAAATAAATTTTTTAATCAGTTTTGCACACTTGGCACACCGACTGCTTGAAACAACACGTCCGACAAGGCCCAAGCCTCAAAGCAGCAAGCCCGACGGAAGCTGTATATTCCTTCTTACTTATGGTTTACTCATAATACATAGTGCGAAGCACATTACGGACTTTTTACTTAAACACAATTATTCACACTTTCAAACTGGAGTTTTAAACAATGAAAGCAATCCAAAAAGGTTTCACCCTGATCGAATTGATGATCGTCATCGCCATCTTGGGCATCTTGGCCGTAATCGCTCTGCCTGCATACCAAGACTACACTATCCGCGCTAAAGTATCTGAAGGCTTGAGCTTGGCAGAACCTGCAAAATTGGCTGTAGCAGAAACTGCTACTGCATTAAATGGTTTGGACTCAGTTAAAGGTATCAATGGCACTGACAAAGGTAATACAGGTTACTCATTCCCTGAAAACGGCAGTGACTATGTAAAAACTATTACGATCGCGAATGGCGGCATAATTACAGTAGAAACGAGAAATACTGGTGTAAAAGCAAACGCAGAAAAAGATCCTAAGTTTACATTAACTCCCGCTCAAAAAGACCCAGAGTCTCCAATTACTTGGACATGTAAATTTTCTGGTGGCGAACCTAAACATGTTCCTGCTAACTGCCGCTAATATTGGTATTGCAGTCTAAATAAAAGCAAATCCCATAACGCGGTTATGGGATTTGCTTTATAAAAATAAAAAAACTTAAAAACGATACGCTCAAATGAATACCCCATTTCAAGCCCAAAAAGGTTTTACCCTGATTGAGCTGATGATAGTGATCGCCATCCTCGGTATTCTGGTTGTTATCGCCGTGCCTACCTACCAAAACTATATCGGCAGGGCGCAAGCCTCCGAAGCACTATACCTTGCCGACGACCTGAAAACCGAAATCAGCATTGCTTCAGCGGTAAATAACCGCCTGCCCAATGCAGAGGATGTCAGCAAACAAGGCGCAATCGGCGTTACTGCCCAACGTATCGGCGGTACATACATCCAAAACGGTGGCGTAACTGTAGAAGCAGATACAGGCAAAATCAGTATTCCTTTCGATAAAGGCCAAAACAAAGGCAAAGTCCTGACCCTGACCCCTTATCGAATTAACAATGACTCGACTTGGTTGCTTAACTGGCAATGCGGCGGAACACTGGATCCGATGATGGTTCCCGCCATGTGCCGAGACAACTCAAACAGATAACGACCAAGCATATACCTTAAGAAAAACACAAAAATACATTGCGAAGAAAACACCCCAAACAAAGCCAAATACAAACGCGGAAAACGAATCAAAGCAAAAGAACAAAACTCTCCAAAACAAGGTCATTAAGAGCCTGAATCATCACATTACGAAAATAAATGCCGTCTGAAATTCATTTTCAGACGGCCTCTTTATATCCAATCCTAATATGACATAAAACTTTAATCTTGATTAGTTTCAGATGGTCTTCATCTTTTCACCACTACATAAAACAAATTCGCAACACTCCTTATAAGACAATTTGTCGCACATCTGAACTCAATATATAATTTAACCATACAAGTCTTTATTTTTAAGCATTTTTCATTTTCAAAACATACATTGTCTACATTGGGAGAACCATCATGCCTCATCTGAACTTGGATAAAACGGATTTAAAGATTCTGCAGGTTTTGCAGGAAAATGGGCGGTTGAGCAATGTTGAGCTTTCTGAAAAGGTGGCGCTCTCCCCTTCTCCCTGTCTGCGCCGTCTCAAACAGCTTGAAGATGCAGGCATTATTCAAAAATACGCTGCCCAGCTTTCCCCTGTTTCTTTGGGCTTGGGTTTGCAGGCTTTTATCCGTGTATCGATTAGCAAGGCAAAAGATGCGCGCGAGGATTTTTCCGAATCTGTCCGCGCTTGGCCGGAAGTATTGAGCTGCTTTGCGTTAACGGGTGAAACCGACTATCTGCTCCATGCCTTTTTTACCGATATGAACGCGTTTTCCCATTTTGTTTTGGACACGCTGCTTTCGCACCACGGCGTGCAAGATGCGCAATCGAGTTTCGTGTTGAAAGAAATTAAAAACACGACCGCTCTGCCTTTGGTTCATTTGGTTCAGGATTAATGATTTGAAACTGATGAAGGCCGTCTGTTGTTCAGACGGCCTTTTAAATTTCTATGGTTTGCCTTAAAGACCATACACTTGTATACTTTTTAAGAATAATTCACATAAGCTTTTACCATGACTGACACCGCCCATCTCGATACCAATACTGTTTCAGAACATACCAAACAATGGTTGGAAAAAGCCGTTATCGGGCTGAATCTCTGCCCGTTTGCCAAAGCGCCGCACGTTAAAAACCTGGTTCGCATCGTTGTCAGCGAAGCCCGTCATTTAGACGGTTTCCTTGAAGACTTGGATCGTGAATTGCAGCTTCTAGGCAATACGCCTGCTTCGGAATTGGAAACCACTTTACTGGTTCATCCGACGCTGTTCCCTGATTTTGAAACCTTCAACCAAATGCTGGAAATTGCCGACGATGCCGTTGTTGAAAACGAATTGGAAGGCATTGTCCAAATTGCGCCGTTCCATCCCGATTTTCAATTTGAAGGCACAGAAGCCGACGACATCAGCAACTACACCAACCGCTCGCCCTATCCGACCTTGCATCTGATTCGTGAAGACAGTATTGCCAAAGCGGCTGAAGCGTTTCCCGATGCCTCGGCAATTTTTGACCGCAATATCGCGCTGCTGGAAAGAATGGGGCATGAGGGCTGGGATAAATTAGACATTCCGCGTTGTCCATTTCCACATCACAAGCCGTCTGAAAACAAATAATTGGTGATGGGAAGATGGTTCGCTATTTATTGATTTTTTGCGGCGCATTGTCGCTCGTCTTGGGCATTATCGGCATTTTCCTGCCATTACTGCCGACTACGCCTTTCATTTTATTGACCGCCGCCTGCTGGGCAAAAGCTTCGCCGCGCTTTCACAATTGGCTGTATCATCACCGCTATTTCGGCCCCATCATACAAAACTGGGAAAACAACGGCGCAGTGCCGCGTAAGGCAAAATTCTTCGCTATCGGCATGATGGCCCTTTCTTGCCTGTTTATGTTTTGGCAATTTCCGGAACGCTGGTGGATTGGTGCCGTATCATCAGTCTTCTGTAGCTGCGTGGCAGTGTGGATGTGGTTACGGCCGGAGGCATAAAATAAAACAGGTAGGCATTTTTGCTTACCTGTTTTTTTGTTTTCATACCCAATTTATCCATCAAAACAATCAGCAAGAACCAAAATACCCTATTCGACCCTCATTTTTCAGACGGCCTCCATTTATTCAATTAAATGTAAATTTTAGCTAAAATTAATTCAAAGTATTTTTTCGATAGCATTATTTCCGATATTTCAAACTCCTGTTTCAAAACCATTTTTTTACTACCTCCAACTATTCTACTCATTTTGATTCCTTTATTTGTATCAACATTTCTTTTGATTCCAACACCCTAAACCGTCCCTTAACACTTGCTTTGCGTTATACTTTCCCCTGACACAACCGCGCAGTTCGTCTGGATATTTTCAGACGGCCTGAATATTTCACCGCCGTGTTTTCTCAATGAAGTTCCTCACGGCGCAACAGAATAAAAAGGAAATACTATGCGCTCTCTCTCATTTTTACTACTTCTTGCCGCCTTTCCTGCTGCGGCATCCGATTTTGACGGCTCATCCGCAAGCCTGCTTTGGGGTCTGCCGTTTGCACTGATTCTCTTATCCATTGCACTCGGACCTCTGTTTTTCTCCCGTATTTGGCACCACCACTTCGGCAAAATTACAGCATTTTGGACACTGCTGTTTTTAACGCCATTCATCATAACCTTTGGTTTCGGAGCCGGCGTGCATACCGTTGCCCATGCATTGGTTGAAGAATATATCCCCTTTATCCTGCTGCTTTTGGCGCTTTATACCATTTCAGGCGGTATTTTTGTCAGCGGCGATTTGCACGGCTCGCCTAAATTGAACACAACCCTGTTGGCAGTCGGTACGGCTTTGTCTTCCATCATGGGGACAACAGGCGCGGCGATGTTGATGATTCGTCCGCTTTTGAAAGCCAACCATAAACGCCACTACCGCGTTCACATCGTGATTTTCTTCATTTTCTTGGTAGCGAATATCGGTGGCGGTCTGACTCCTTTAGGCGATCCTCCTCTGTTCTTAGGATTCCTGAAAGGCGTAGATTTCATGTGGACGGTCAAACACATGCTGATGCCTGTATTGATCAGTTCTGTGATTTTGCTGGCCGTTTTCTACATCATCGACAGCCGACACTTCAACCGTGAACAAAGCGAACACCTTGCTCCCGCTCCTTCCGATAAAGAAGAAAAAGTCAAAATCTACGGCAAATGGAATTTTCTGTTACTGGCCGGTGTAGTCGGTGCGGTTTTGCTGTCCGGTTTGTGGAAACCAAATCATCCGGGCCTTGAAATCTTGGGCAGCCATTATGCCTTGCAAAACCTGATGCGCGATGGCATTTTGCTGGCTTTGACCGCCGTATCTTGGATTATTACGCCCAAACAGGTACGCGCAGGCAATGAGTTCAACTTCGAGCCGATTGCCGAAGTGGGCAAACTGTTTTTGGGTATTTTCATTACCATTTCCCCCGTCTTGGCGATTTTGAAAGCCGGCGAATCAGGTGCATTGGCTTCCGTTGTTTCTCTGGTTCACGACGCAGCAGGCAATCCGATTAATGTGATGTATTTCTGGATGAGCGGCATTTTGTCGGCATTCTTGGATAACGCGCCGACTTATTTGGTGTTCTTCAATATGGCCGGTGGCGATGCCCAAGCCTTGATGACAGGCCACCTGTTCCATTCATTGCTGGCAGTATCCATGGGTTCCGTATTTATGGGCGCGCTCACTTATATCGGTAATGCGCCGAACTTCATGGTAAAAGCCATTGCCGAACAACGCGGCGTGCCGATGCCTTCCTTCTTCGGCTATATGGCATGGTCGGTAATTGTATTGGTACCGCTGTTTGCCCTTCATACGATGATTTTCTTCGTTTGGCAGCTCTTTTAAACTTAGAGGCCGTCTGAAATTCAGACGGCCTTTTATTTTCAGCTATATCATCAAATATAGCGTTTAAATATCAATCAGTTAAAAATTATTTCCCTTAACACTCGATTACACATTCCTACTTTTTTCCCACTTTTCCCGTAAAAATAAGCGTAAAACTGACATAAAACAGCCTATACCTGATAAAATCTAAAGCTTTGTTGTTTGCGTTTATTCGTTGTTTTTATAGCAAACCTCTGCTTTTTTCAGACGGCCCATCCTTTGTTTCAAAGCATTACATGCCGTCTGAAAAAACAATCCGACATCCGAATCTCAACCCACCAAAAAGTAACGCATCCTTATGATTAAGATAAAAAAAGGCTTAGACCTGCCTATCGCAGGCAGACCGGAGCAAGTCATTTATGACGGCCCGGCCATTACCGAAGTCGCGTTGCTTGGCGAAGAATATGTCGGCATGCGCCCCTCGATGAAAATCAAGGAAGGCGAAGCCGTCAAAAAAGGCCAAGTGCTGTTTGAAGACAAAAAGAATCCGGGCGTAGTATTTACTGCTCCGGCTTCAGGCAAAATCGCCGCGATTCACCGTGGCGAAAAGCGCGTACTTCAGTCAGTCGTGATTGCCGTTGAAGGCAAAGACGAAATCGAGTTCGAACGCTACGCACCTGAAGCGCTGGCAAAATTGAGCAGCGAAGAAGTGCGCCGCAACCTGATCCAATCCGGTTTGTGGACTGCGCTGCGTACCCGTCCGTTCAGCAAAATCCCTGCCGTCGATGCCGAGCCGTTCGCCATCTTCGTCAATGCGATGGACACTAACCCGCTGGCTGCCAATCCTACGGTCATCATCAAAGAAGCCGCCGAAGACTTCAAACGCGGCCTGTTGGTATTGAGCCGCCTGACCGAACGTAAAATCCATGTGTGTAAAGCGGCCGGTGCAGACGTGCCGTCTGAAAATGCTGCCAACATCGAAACACATGAATTCGGCGGTCCGCACCCTGCCGGTTTGAGTGGCACGCACATTCATTTCATCGAGCCAGTCGGTGCGAACAAAACCGTTTGGACCATCAATTATCAAGATGTGATTGCCATTGGCCGTTTGTTTGCAACAGGCCGTCTGAACACCGAGCGCGTGATTGCCTTGGGTGGCTCTCAAGTCAACAAACCGCGCCTCTTGCGTACTGTTTTAGGTGCGAAAGTATCGCAAATTACTGCAGGCGAATTGGTTGACGCAGACAACCGCGTGATTTCCGGCTCAGTATTGAACGGCGCGATTGCACAAGGTGCGCATGATTATTTGGGGCGCTACCACAATCAGATTTCCGTTATCGAAGAAGGCCGCAGCAAAGAGCTGTTCGGCTGGGTTGCGCCACAACCGGACAAATACTCCATCACGCGCACAACCCTCGGCCATTTCCTGAAAAACAAACTCTTCAAGTTCAACACAGCCGTCAACGGCGGCGACCGCGCCATGGTACCGATCGGCACTTACGAGCGCGTAATGCCCTTGGATATCCTGCCTACCCTGCTCCTGCGCGATTTAATCGTCGGCGATACTGACAGCGCTCAGGCACTGGGTTGCTTGGAATTGGACGAAGAAGACCTCGCTTTGTGCAGCTTCGTCTGCCCGGGCAAATACGAATACGGCCCGCTGTTGCGCAAGGTGCTGGAAACCATTGAGAAGGAAGGCTGATTATGGGCTTGAAACATTTTCTTGAAAAAATCGAACCGCACTTCCTGCCGGGCGGCAAACATGAAAAATGGTATGCCCTCTACGAAGCTGCAGCGACGATTTTCTATACATCCGGCGCGGTAACGCGCAAAGCGGCGCACGTCCGCGATGCACTCGACTCCAAGCGCATGATGATTTTGGTGTGGCTGGCTTTGTTCCCTGCCATGTTCTACGGTATGTACAACGTCGGCGCACAGGCATTCGGTGCGTTACCGCCTGATTTGCTGCAACAAAATATCGCCAACAACTGGCACTACGCCCTTGCCAACGCTTTGGGCATCAATATGTCGTCTGAAGCGGGTGTGTTGGGCAAAATGCTGTTCGGCGCGATTTTCTTCCTGCCGATTTACGCGACTGTATTTGTTGTGGGCGGCTTCTGGGAAGTTTTGTTCGCATCCGTACGCAAACACGAAATCAACGAAGGTTTCTTCGTGACTTCGATTCTGTTTGCTTTGATCGTTCCCCCTACCCTGCCTTTGTGGCAAGCGGCTTTGGGTATTTCTTTCGGCGTTGTGGTTGCGAAAGAAGTATTCGGCGGTACAGGTAAAAACTTCATGAACCCTGCTCTTGCAGGTCGTGCGTTCCTGTTCTTCGCCTACCCTGCCAACATTACCGGCGATACCATTTGGACTGCGGTTGACGGCTATTCAGGTGCCACTGCTTTGGCGCAATGGGCGGCACACGGTGCAGACGGCCTGAAAAATGCTGTAACCGGTCAAAACATTTCTTGGATGGACGCATTTATCGGTAATGTGCCCGGCTCAATCGGTGAAGTATCCACTTTAGCGCTCTTAATCGGTGGCGCATTTATCGTATTCACCCGCATTGCCTCATGGCGCATTATTGCCGGCGTGATGATCGGTATGATTGCCATGTCTTCGCTGTTTAACTTCATCGGTTCGGACACCAACGCCATGTTCTCCATGCCTTGGTACTGGCACTTGGTGGTCGGCGGCTTCGCCATCGGTATGCTGTTTATGGCGACCGACCCGGTTTCCGCTTCCTTTACCAATGTCGGCAAATGGTGGTACGGCGCGCTTATCGGCGTGATGTGCGTGTTGATCCGCGTGGTCAACCCTGCTTACCCCGAAGGCATGATGTTGGCGATTCTGTTTGCCAACCTGTTTGCCCCGATTTTCGACTATTTCGTCGCACAAGCGAACATCAAACGCAGAAAGGCGCGCAGCAATGGCTAAGAAATTCGATAAAGACAGCTTCAGCGGCACGCTGATTGTGGTATTGGTTGTCAGCCTGATTTGTTCCATCATCGTTGCTGGTGCGGTCGTCGGCTTGAAACCCATCCAAGAGAAACAAAAACTCCAAGACAAACAAGGCTATATCTTGAGCGTAGCCGGTTTGATGGATAAAAATACCGACATCAGCAAAACCTTTGCCGAGCGTATCGAGCAACGTGTCGTGGACTTGGCAACCGGCGAATACGTCGCCGATGCGCCTAAAGACTTCAGCGCACGCGTTGCCAGCAAAGACCCTGCCCAAAGCATCCAAATCAAACCTGAAGACGATTTGGCAGGCATCAAAAGCCGTGCCAAATACACCGAGGTTTATCTGGTAAAAGGCGATGACGGCAAAGTCAGCCAAATCATCCTGCCTATGCACGGTAACGGTTTGTGGTCTGTTATGTACGGCTTTGTCGCCATCCAACCCGACGGCAACACCATCAACGGCATCACCTACTACGACCAAGGCGAAACCCCGGGCTTGGGCGGCGAAATCGGCAATCCGTTGTGGCAACAAAAATTTGTCGGCAAAAAACTGTTTGACGAACAAGGCAAACTCGCCCTGCACGTCGGCAAAGGCGCAAGTTCGGACAAAGAACACGGCGTAGATGCCCTCTCCGGCGCATCGCTGACATCTAAAGGCGTGCAAGGTTCGTTCGCCTACTGGTTCGGCGAAAACGGCTATATCCCCTACCTGAACAAATTAAAATCAGCAGGAGCACAATAATGGCTGACATGAAACGCTTGAAATATTTGATGTTTTCACCCTTTATCGACAATAACCCGATTGCCTTGCAGGTTTTGGGAATTTGTTCGGCTTTGGCGGTTACCACCAAGCTTCAGACGGCCATCGTAATGGGTATTTCCGTAGCTTTGGTAACCGGTTTTTCCAGCTTTTTCATTTCATTGGTGCGCAACTACATCCCCAACAGCATCCGTATTATCGTGCAAATGGCGATTGTTGCTTCCTTGGTAACGCTGGTTGACCAACTGCTCCAAGCCTTTGCTTATGAGCTGTCCAAACAGCTGTCCGTATTCGTCGGCCTAATTATTACCAACTGTATCGTAATGGGCCGTGCCGAAGCATTCGCCATGAAAGAGCCTCCTTTGGAGAGCTTGGTTGACGGTATCGGCAACGGCGCAGGTTACGGCATGATGTTGATCATCATCGCCACCATCCGCGAACTGATCGGCTCTGGCAAGCTCTTTGGCTACACCATTTTCCAAACCGTACAAGATGGCGGCTGGTATCAAACCAACGGCTTGTTCCTGCTCGCTCCCAGCGCGTTCTTCATCATCGGCTTCTTGGTATGGGGTCTGCGCACTTGGAAACCTGAACAGGCGGAGAAATAACACATGGAACATTACTTAAGCCTCTTTGTAAAATCCGTCTTTCTGGAAAACATGGCACTGTCCTTCTTCTTGGGGATGTGTACGTTTTTGGCGGTATCTAAAAAAGTATCCACTGCATTCGGTTTGGGCGTTGCCGTGACTTTCGTACTCGGCCTGTCCGTCCCTGCCAACCAACTCGTTTACTCGCTGCTGAAAGACGGTGCATTGGTTGAAGGCGTGGACCTGACCTTCCTGAAATTCATCACCTTCATCGGCGTGATTGCCGCTTTGGTGCAGATTTTGGAAATGTTCTTGGACAAATTCGTTCCTGCCCTCTACAACGCATTGGGTATCTACCTGCCCCTGATTACCGTAAACTGCGCGATTTTCGGTGCCGTATCGTTTATGGCGCAACGCGAATACAACTTCGGCGAGTCCGTTGTATACGGTTTCGGTGCAGGTCTGGGTTGGCTTTTGGCTATTGTCGCTTTGGCGGGCATTACCGAAAAAATGAAATATTCGGACGTCCCTAAAGGCCTCAAAGGCTTGGGCATTACCTTTATCGCCGCTGGCCTGATGGCAATGGCGTTTATGTCGTTCTCCGGCATCCAGTTATAAGAAAGGAATCGGCATGGAGATTATTTTAGGTATCGTGATGTTCACCGTCATCGTCTTGGTTTTGGCACTGATGATTCTGTTTGCCAAATCCAAGTTGGTGAGCGAAGGCGACATCACCATCAAAGTCAATAACGAAAAAGAGCTGACGATGCCTGCCGGCGGCAAACTGCTGGGTGCGCTTGCCAGCCAAGGCATCTTCGTTCCTTCCGCCTGCGGTGGCGGCGGCTCATGCGGTCAGTGCCGCGTTGTCGTGAAAAGCGGCGGCGGCGACATTCTGCCGACCGAGCTATCCCACATCAGCAAACGCGAAGCGCGCGAAGGCTGCCGTCTGTCTTGTCAGGTCAACGTTAAAACTGATATGGACATCGAAGTACCGGAAGAAGTATTCGGCGTGAAAAAATGGGAATGCACCGTCATCTCCAATGACAACAAAGCCACGTTCATTAAAGAACTTAAGCTTGCCATTCCAGAAGGCGAAGAAGTTCCTTTCCGCGCCGGCGGCTACATCCAAATTGAAGCTCCTCCTCACACCATTGCCTACAAAGACTTCGACATTCCTAAGGAATACCACGAAGACTGGGACAAATACAATCTGTGGCAATACGTTTCCAAAGTGGATGAGCCGATTTTGCGTGCCTACTCTATGGCTTCATACCCTGAAGAAAAAGGCATCATCATGCTGAACGTGCGTATCGCTACGCCTCCTCCACGCGTACCTGATGCGCCTCCGGGACAAATGTCGTCTTACATCTGGTCACTTAAACCCGGTGATAAAGTAACGATTTCCGGTCCGTTCGGTGAATTCTTCGCCAAAGACACCGATGCCGAAATGGTATTTATCGGCGGTGGTGCGGGTATGGCGCCGATGCGCTCCCACATTTTCGACCAGCTGAAACGTTTGAACTCCAAGCGTAAGATTACTTTCTGGTATGGTGCCCGTTCTAAACGCGAGATGTTCTATGTCGAAGACTTCGACCAACTCGCAGCAGAATTCCCGAACTTCACATGGCACGTCGCCCTGTCCGACCCATTGCCTGAAGACAACTGGGACGGTTACACAGGCTTCATTCACAACGTGGTTTATGAAAACCATCTGAAAAACCATGAAGCACCTGAAGACTGCGAATTCTACATGTGCGGCCCTCCGATCATGAACCAGTCCGTGATCAAAATGCTCAAAGACTTGGGCGTGGAAGACGAAAACATCCTCTTGGACGATTTCGGCGGCTAACAGACAAAAAGGAAGAAACTTCGGTTTCTTCCTTTTTTATTGCCAAGCCGTCTGAAAACCATACTTTCAGACGGCCTGAACCTTTCTTTTACGATACAATAAAGGCTTCAAAAAATAATCCGCAAATCCCCTATGCCGTTTCTTCCCAATTCGTTTTACCGTCCGATAATCGGTTGCTCCATTGCCATCCTTTCCGCACTCACACTCTCTGCCTGCCAACCTGAAAAACAACAAACCATCACCCTGCAAGGCGAGACCATGGGCACAACCTATACCGTCAAATATCTTTCAGACGGCCAAAACAAACTCCCCTCCCCTGCCGAAATACAAAAACGCATTGATGACGCGCTTAAAGAAGTCAATCGGCAAATGTCTACCTACCAGACCGATTCCGAAATCAGCCAATTCAACCAGCTGCGCACCGTCAATCAGGCCATGCCTATTTCCCAAGACTTTGCCTATGTGACCGGCGAAGCCTTGCGTTTAAACAAACTGACGCACGGCGCACTGGACGTAACCGTCGGTCCCTTGGTCAACCTTTGGGGATTCGGTCCGCAAAAAGAAATCACACACGAACCGACTGCACAAGAAATCCAACATACTTCAGAAATGGTCGGCACAGACAAACTCAAACTTTCCCAAGACGGCCAGCAGCCTACGCTTGCCAAAACCCATCCCGAAGTCTATTTAGACCTATCCTCCATCGCCAAAGGCTTTGGCGTGGATAAAACCGCTGCCGAACTTGAAAAACTCAATATCGGCAATTATTTGGTAGAAATCGGAGGCGAGTTGCATGGCAAAGGCCATAATGCGCAAGGCAACCCTTGGCGTATCGGCATCGAGCAACCCAATATCGTTCAAGGTGGCGCCACTCAAATTACCATTCCATTGGACAATAAATCACTGGCTACGTCCGGCGACTACCGCATTTTCCATGTCGATAAGTCAGGCCGCCGCCTTTCCCATATTATCAACCCTAAAACCAAACAACCCATCAGCCACAACCTTGCTTCCATCAGCGTAGTAGCTGAAAACGCCACACTTGCAGACGGCCTCTCAACCGGATTATTCGTCCTCGGAGAAACCGAAGCGCTTAAACTTGCCGAGCAAGAAAATCTTGCCGTTTTCCTTATCATCCGAACCCCGCAAGGCGGCTACCATACTAAAATGTCCAGCGCATTCAAGAAATTACTAAACTAACCTTCAGGAATACACACATGAAAACCCTCCTTCTGACTTTCGGCATCTTTATCATTGTCATCCTCGGCATGGCAGTCGGCTATATTTTCTCCAAACGCACCATCAAAGGCAGCTGCGGCGGCATTTCCTCGCTCGGCATGAAGAAAATGTGCGATTGCGACACGCCATGCGATACCTTGCAAAAAGAGCTGGATAAAAAACAACATTCCGACAATCAAGGCATCAAGATCGATCATTAAGTCGTTGTTGAATGTTTATTGGTAATTTAAGACCGCTTATCCCCCATCAGGCCGTCTGAAAAATAAAAGAGCGTGACCCAAATAGATACACGCTCTTTTATTTTGCCCCTTCCAAAGCAATCCAAAAATATCTTGCATACACATTTGAAACAAGCCCCCAAAAAAACAATCAGAAAACAAAAAGAAAAGCTCCTGCAAAACAGGAGCTTTTTCTTGGAAGAAACCGGATTATTTCAATTTAGTTTCTTTGTAAATAACGTGTTTACGGGCTACTGGGTCAAATTTTTTGATTTCCAGTTTGCCAGGCATAGTACGTTTGTTTTTAGTAGTTGTGTAGAAGTGACCAGTACCAGCACTGGACTCCAGTTTGATTTTATCGCGCATTGCAGTAATCCTTAATTAATGGTGTTTAAATTAAGCTTCGCCGCGAGCACGCAAATCAGCCAATACGACATCAATGCCTACTTTATCGATGGTGCGCAATGCAGCGTTAGAAACGCGCAGGCGAACCCAGCGGTTTTCACTTTCTACCCAGAAACGACGTGATTGCAAGTTAGGCAAAAAACGACGTTTGGTTTTGTTGTTGGCGTGTGATACGTTATTGCCAGACATCGGGCGCTTACCGGTCACTTTGCAAACTCGTGCCATGGTTAGTCTCCAAACTTCTAAAATAGTAAAACGCGATTTATACCACGAAATCCGCCTTCAGTTCAAGTCGTTTGCTGAAAAAACGGGATTTGTGGAAATAAATCTTCTCAATATGTTGCATCTGCGAAACGGTATTTCGCAAAGCCTTAACTTTTCAATTATAACGGATTTCTTTAAAAAAATCATCTGTCGTTTGCGTGGTCGGCGAAATAAACAGGCCGTCTGAACATTTCAGACGGCCTGTTTATCGTCATGCTTTTTTCTTCAATGCCGCATTCAAAATGCAGCCGAGTATAAAGCAGGCTAAAGAGGGAACAACCCACCCTAAACCGATATTGTAAAACGGCAATGCGCGCTCGATGGCAGCCGCGGTTTCGGCATCAAATCCAAACGCGGCCTTATAGGCATCGAGCAAGCCAACCATAAGAGCCGCCATCATGGTACAGAAATAGACAATACGGCCGCCGCCAAACAATTTATCTGTCAAAGCCAGCAGAATAATAACGATGGTCAGCGGATACAACAGCATCAACATAGGGATAGAAAACTGCAAAATCGCTGACAGACCTTTGTTGGCCAACAGGATAGACACCACCGTATTCAGTATCACAAAGATTTTATAAGAAATACCCGGGCAAAGACGGTTGAAATATTCGGCGCATGAAGTAATCAAGCCAACCGCCGTACTCAGACAGGCAAGCAACACCATGACGCCAAGCAACACAATACCGGCCGTACCGAAATAGTGCTGTGCGGTTTTAGATAAAACCGACGCTCCGTTTTCCTGCAAGCCGATACCTGCCACACCTGTCGCGCCCATATAGCCGATAAACAGGTAAACCACTGCCAAACAAGAAGCCGCCAACACACCGGAAATCGTCGTGGTCTTCAGCAAGTCCGCGCGGTTGTCCACGCCCATGGCGCGAACAGCATCAATGACGATAATGGCAAACACCAGCGAAGCCAGCGCGTCCATGGTGCCATAGCCTTCCAAAATGCCTTTAACCAACGGATGAGTAGCAAAATCGCCTTGCGCCGCCTGCGACACGCCCATTGGGTTAATGGCGGCATAGCCGACCAATATCGCAATTGACAGCAACAAAACAGGCGTGAGGATTTTACCGATACGGTCAACCAGCTTCCCCGGGGAAATCGACAGCCAATAAGTCATGCCGAAAAACACCAGGCTGAATACGGCCAATGCGATATTTTTCCAAGATTCATCAATGAAAGGGGAAATCGCGGTTTCAAAAGACACTGTCGCCGTACGCGGCATGGCAAACAGAGGGCCGATTGCCAGATAAAGCGCCGTGGCAAAAGTCACGCCGTACCAAGGCGCAACACGGGAAGCCAGTGCCTCCACATCGCGCGAACCGGAATAGCCGACGGCAATCACGCCCAATAATGGCAAACCCGCCCCGGTCAGCAGAAAGCCGAACATGGCCGAAAGCCAGTTTTCACCGGCCTGCTGTCCCAAAAAAGCAGGAAAAATTAGGTTTCCCGCGCCAAAAAACAGCGCAAACAGCATCAAGCCCACCGCCCATAAAGAGGCCTTACTGCGACTTATCGTCGAATTCATCTTAAATTCTCTTTTTCCAAATACCCGTTATCGGTTTCATCGACTTCAAGGCCGTCTGAAAGCATTTCGGCTTCGTTTGTTTCCAAACCGTCTTTCAGGCTGATTTCGATTTCACCATAATTTTCAGGCTGTACGATACGCACCAAGCCTTCTTTAGCTAATTCCAGCAATGCAATAAAATTGACCACCACATATGTCGCGCCCTGCTCCGGCTTAAACAAATCGCTGAACTTGCTGATGCCGCTTTCGTTCAAACGGCGCAAAATCGCCGTCATCTGAGCGCGCACGGATATGGTTTCCCGCACCACTTCATGACTGCGCGTATGCTTGGCACGCGACAAAATACCCAACCAAGCCTGCGTCAAATCGGCAACGTACACTTCCGGCAACTTCGCTTCAACCGCAATTTCCAACGGCAAATACGCCCAAGCGAAATCACGTCCGGCACGCGGCAATGCGTCCAAGCCCTGAGCCGCCAGTTTCATCTGTTCGTAAGCCAACAGACGGCGCACCAATTCGGCACGCGGATCCGCCTCTTCATCCTCAACTTCTTCAGGACGCGGCAGAAGCAGGCGCGATTTAATTTCAATCAACATCGCTGCCATCAGCAGGTATTCCGCCGCCAAATCAAAATGATACGCTTCCATTTGAGCAATATAGTGCAGATACTGCTCGGTAATCTTCACCATAGGAATATCGAGGACATCGATATTTTGCTTGCGGATGAGGTACAGCAACAAATCCAACGGCCCTTGGAAGCTGCTCAATACCACCTTCAACGCATCAGGCGGAATAAACAAATCCTGCGGCACATCGGTAACAGGCTGACCGAACACCCACGCAACGGTATGTTCAGACGGCGTTGCGGCAGTGGAAGAAATAAGGTGTTCTGAAGGCATGGTTAAAGGGTCTTTTTCTTTTTAAGTTTAGTAAGAAGTTTCATCAATAAAAGGCCGTCTGAAACAAGGACAACCCGTTTTTAATATAAAAATCAGCGGTTTTTACGATTGATTTGCAAAGAAACAATGGCGACGGCAAAGGTCTGGGCCAAGGCCATACCCAACAGCGGCAGGCTGGCAAAAACTGAACCCGTCAGTACCGAACCGATATCTCGGGACAACACAAAACCATCCCTCGCAAGCATCGCCACCATCAAAGCCAACAGCAGCAAACTTTCGCAGCCGACCAAAAACCAAATCATTTTAACTGAACGGCGTTTGCGCCATTTCATGATACCGGCGTGCAAAAGGCTGAATATCACGACGGACAGACACGGATAAAGAAAAGTGGTGAATGGGCGGTTATAACCGCTTTGCACACACAAATAATCTCCCGGCAGCGTATTGCATTCCATCACATCGAGAAACATCGGATCGACGGCATACATCAATACGCCGAACCATACCGCATAAATCAGGCTGGCGATAAAGTAGGCTTTAAAAAATCGGTTCTTACCCATTTCCTACCCCTCACTTCCGCCCCGCGATATGCTCCACCGCCGCCTGCGCACAATACAATCCAAACGAAGCCGTCACCAGCATACTCGCGCCGTAGCCCGCGCAGGACAAACCTTGCGGCGCTGCATCGGTCGAACACGCTTCGCCGGATTGCGGCGGCGTAATATTCTCGGTTGAATAAACGCAAGGCACGCGCATTTTTTCTTTGGTATCGCGGCTGAAGCCGTAGCGTTTGCGCAAGGTGTAGCGCAAATTGGAAAGCAGCGGATCGTGGGTAACGCGGCTCAAATCGGCGGTTTGAATCAAAGCCGGATTTTTCTGTCCGCCCGCGCCGCCGCTGATAATAAACGGTTGTTTATGTTGCACGAAATACGCCGCCATCGCCGCTTTGACACGGATTTGGTCGATGGCGTCGATAACAAAGTCAAAAGGCCGTCTGAAAAGTTCGTTCAGATTGTCTTCGGTCACAAAATCTTCGATTTCCGTCACTTCGCATTGCGGATTGATTTGGGCAATGCGTTCGCGCAAAGCGGTAACTTTTGCCTTACCGAAATCATCGGTCAAAGCGTGCAACTGGCGGTTGACATTGGACTCGGCAACGTTGTCCAAATCAATCAGCGTTAAACGACCGATACCGCTCCTCGCCAACGCCTCCACCGCCCACGAGCCGACGCCGCCGACGCCGACCACGCACACATGCGCACGCGAAAAACGCACCAGTGCTTCGTCTCCGTAAAGTCTGGCAATGCCGCCAAAGCGGCGCGAAGAAAGAAAAGCGGCATCCTGCATAAGTAACCTTGTGATATATCAATAAATTAATGAAAAACGCCACAGGCGAATCGGACTAACATTATACTTGAAAGCAGATGGGCTGTTGTACCCGCCCGAAAGAGTTTATAATCGTTTCACATTCAGACAAGTTCTGATTTCATATTAAACGAAAGTGCCGCTACTCGGCGCAAAAGGAGAATAAATATGTACAAACATCTGGTTGTAGCCGTTGACGGTAGCGAGACTTCCCTCAATGCATTGAAACACGCCGCCGAACTGGCAAGCCTCAACAAAGCCCAACTGACTTTGGTTCACGTTGCCAACCCTGCCGAATACATGGCTTTGGCTCCTGAATTCCTGCAACACGAAAGCTACGAAGCCGCCGCAGTGGCTCAAGGTAACGAAGTTTTGGATTTCGCAGAAAAAACAGCGCGTGAAAGCGGCGTTGAAAACATCGTGAAACACCTGTTGGTTGCCAACAAAGGCGCGCGCGAAATGGCGCAAGACTTGGTTGACTACGCCGACAACAACGGCGCAGACCTGTTGGTACTCGGCACACACGGCCGCACCGGCCTGATGCACCTGCTGATGGGCAGCTTCGCCGAAACCGTAATGCGCCAAAGCCACCTGCCTCTGCTGATTATCCGCAGTAAAGCCGAAGAAGCATAATCAAGCATTGATTTAAAATAGCGAAAGGCCGTCTGAATATTTTTCAGACGGCCTTTTTTCACATGACAGCTTCAGCTTTTATTTCGCCATTCCTTTGAACACTTCGTGTGCCACAGCAATGGTTTCGTCAATTAGCTCAGGCGTATGCGCGGCGGAAACAAACCCGGCTTCGTAAGCTGACGGGCCGAATGCGACATTGCGGTCGAGCATACCGTGGAAGAAATGTTTGAAACCGTCGATATTGGAACGCGCCATGTCGGCATAGTTTTGCGGCGTATGGCTGGCAAAATACAAACCAAACATGCCGCCCACGCTGTCCGCCGTAAATTCAACGCCATGTGCTTTAGCCGCGTCGGCAATACCGTTGGCAAGGCGTTGGGTCAAGGCAGTCAGGTTTTCATAGAAGCCTTCGCGCTGAATGATTTCCAGCGTTTTCAAACCGGCTGCAACCGCAATCGGGTTGCCGGACAATGTACCTGCCTGATACACGCCGCCCAACGGGGAAATACATTCCATAATGTCTTTACGGCCGCCGAACGCCGCCAAAGGCATACCGCCGCCGATCACTTTGCCCATGGTGGTCAAATCAGGCTTGATGCCGTGCAAAGATTGCGCGCCGCCCAACGCCACGCGGAAGCCGGTCATCACTTCGTCGTAAATCAACACGGCACCGTGTTTTTCAGTCAATTCGCGCAAAGCTTTGACAAAGGCTTCAGACGGCCTAACCAGATTCATATTGCCGACAAAAGGCTCCAAAATCACGCAGGCAATGTCATTGCCGCTTTGGGCAAAGGCTTCTTCCAGTTGGGCGATATTGTTGTACTCGAGTACCAAAGTGTGTTTGGTAAAATCGGCAGGCACACCGGCGGAAGAAGGATTACCAAACGTCAGCAGACCGCTGCCTGCTTTCACCAACAGGCTGTCGGAATGTCCGTGATAGCAGCCTTCAAACTTGATGATTTTGTCGCGGCCGGTAAAACCGCGTGCCAAACGAATGGCGGTCATCGTTGCTTCCGTACCGGAGCTGACAAGGCGCAGCTGCTCGACGGACGGCATGATTTTGGCGATTTCTTCGGCAATGACAATTTCGCCTTCAGTCGGTGCACCAAACGATAAACCGCCCAATGCCGCTTCGCGCACGGCTTCAATGACTTCGGGATGGGCATGGCCGACAATAGCAGGGCCCCAAGAGCCGACATAGTCGGTATAACGCGTGCCGTTTTCGTCCCAAACATACGCGCCTTCTGCCTTTTTGATGAAGCGCGGTACGCCGCCGACGCTGCCGAATGCGCGCACAGGAGAGTTCACGCCGCCAGGAATAATGGCTTTGGCGCGGTTGAACAAGCTTTCATTACGGTTCATGGTCAATTCTTTCGTAAGAGGTCGTCTGAAAATCAAATCGATGCCATTTTAACACCAAATCCTTTTCAGACGGCCCAAGCTTCAAAATAAGAATCGGGCGCAAAATCAAAATTATTCTTTAAAAACAAACACTCTATTCACATTTTTCCTGCTTGTGCTATAATCCGCGACCTATTGAAACAATAAAAGAAAAGCATCATGTTACGCGGATTCATACTCAGCCTCGCCCTTTTGGCGTCCTCCCTCGTCCATGCACAACGCAGCCTGCCTGACGATATGGACGTGGCCGTTTTAAAAACTGTCGATTTGCCGTATCTGAAAGTCAGCAAAGGCGGTTTTTCTTGGACGCGCCTGCTGACCTTGGGCATTGTGGACGGCAATGCGGCCAAACTGCAAATCACCCGCTTTACCAAAATCCACGATGAAAACGACCGTTTCATCCCCATGGGTCGCCTGCTGAATCAAACCGGCAAAGCCGTTGCGTTCAAATACAACGAAGAAAGCCGCCTTGTCCGCGAAATCTGGATTTTGACCGACGCCGAGGCCAACAGGTTCATCGAACACGCCAAAAAGCAGAAAAAGGCGGAAGAATAATTTTTCAGACGGCCCGAGTATTTCACAGGCCGTCTGAACCCTTTTACAACAAGCAAGTCAATCAAAACAAACCATGAAAAAAGTATTTATCCGCACCTTCGGGTGCCAAATGAACGAGTACGACAGCGAAAAAATGCTGTCCGTCCTCGCCGAAGAACACGGCGGCATCGAACAGGTTACCCAACCTGACGACGCCGACATCATCTTGTTCAACACCTGCTCCGTGCGTGAAAAAGCGCAAGAGAAAGTCTTCTCCGACTTAGGCCGCGTACGTCCGCTCAAAGAAAAAAATCCCGACCTCATCATCGGCGTTGCCGGCTGCGTTGCCTCGCAAGAAGGCGAAAACATCGTCAAACGCGCTCCGTATGTGGACGTGGTTTTCGGCCCGCAAACGCTGCACCGCCTGCCCAAACTCATCGTCGATAAAGAAACCACCGGCCTGTCTCAAATCGACATTTCCTTCCCCGAAATCGAGAAATTCGACCACCTGCCGCCTGCGCGCGTAGAAGGCGGTTCGGCATTCATTTCCATCATGGAAGGCTGTTCCAAATACTGCTCTTACTGCGTCGTCCCCTACACCCGCGGTGAAGAATTCTCCCGCCCACTTAACGACGTATTGACTGAAATTGCCGGTTTGGCGCAACAAGGCGTTAAAGAAATCAACCTCTTAGGCCAAAACGTCAATGCCTATCGCGGTGAAATGGAAAACGGCGAAATCTGCGACTTTGCCACCTTGTTGCGCATCGTCCACGAAATCCCCGGCATAGAACGCCTGCGCTTTACCACCAGCCATCCGCGCGAATTTACCGACGCGATTATCGAGTGCTACCGAGACCTGCCGAAGCTGGTTTCCCACCTGCACCTGCCGATTCAAAGCGGTTCCGACCGCGTATTGAGCGCGATGAAACGCGGCTACACCGCTTTGGAATACAAATCCATCATCCGCAAACTGCGTGCCATCCGTCCTGATTTGTGCCTCAGCTCCGACTTTATCGTCGGCTTCCCGGGCGAGACCGAGCGCGAGTTCGAGCAAACTTTGAAACTGGTGAAAGACATTGCCTTCGACTTGAGCTTCGTCTTTATTTACAGTCCTCGCCCTGGCACGCCTGCCGCCAACCTGCACGACGACACGCCGCACGAAGAAAAAGTGCGCCGCCTCGAAGCTTTGAACGAAGTCATCGAAGCCGAAACCGCGCGCATCAACCAAACCATGATCGGCACGGTTCAACGCTGTTTGGTTGAAGGTATCTCCAAAAAAGATCCCGACCAGCTCCAAGCCCGTACCGCCAACAACCGCGTGGTCAACTTTACCGGCACACCCGACATGATCAACCAAATGATCGATTTGGAAATCACCGAAGCCTACACCTTCTCCCTGAAAGGCAAACCGGTATAAGCACACACAAACAAAGGCCGTCTGAAACTGTTCAGACGGCCTTTATCTTGGCTTGGCCCGGCATTATCTGATTCATGTATTTTTATTACCCGAACAAAAGGCTTTTCAGTATAATACCGCCCGAAAATTCCCTTATCTGTTTAGAAGTTAAGGCCAAAATCCGAGCTTCCGGCAGTTAAACCCGCTGATGCCGTCCTTTAACGGCTTTCCCAAAGGAATATCTCGAATGAGTTCTTCAAATCAAAGCGTTTTGGAAAGATTATTCAACCTCAACGCCAATCAGACCAACGTCCGCACGGAAATTATGGCCGGTGTGACAACCTTCCTCGCCATGTGCTACATCATCATCGTCAATCCCCTGATTTTGGGCGAAACCGGCATGGATATGGGCGCAGTATTTGTGGCTACCTGTATCGCCTCCGCCATCGGCTGTTTCGTGATGGGCTTTGTCGGCAACTACCCGATCGCCCTCGCTCCGGGTATGGGTTTGAACGCCTACTTTACCTTTGCCGTCGTCAAAGGCATGGGCGTAGACTGGCGTGTGGCTTTGGGTGCTGTTTTCATTTCAGGCATTATTTTTATCCTGTTCAGCTTCTTTAAAGTGCGCGAAATGCTGGTCAACGCCCTGCCTATGGGCTTGAAAATGTCGATTGCCGCAGGTATCGGCCTCTTCTTGGCATTGATTGCGCTCAAAGGCGCAGGCGTGATTGTGGCCAATCCTGCCACATTGGTCGGCTTGGGCGACATCCACCAGCCTACTGCCCTGCTGGCGATGGCAGGCTTTGTGATGGTAGTTACACTTGGCCATTTCCGCGTTAAAGGCTCCATCATCATTACCATTCTGACGCTGACCGCCATCTCCACCGTCTTGGGCTTGAGCGAGTTCAAAGGCGTGGTCGGCGAAGTCCCAAGCATTGCGCCGACTTTCATGCAGATGGACTTCAAAGGCTTGTTTACCGTCAGCATGGTCAGCGTGATTTTTGTATTCTTCCTGGTTGACCTGTTTGACTCTACCGGCACATTGGTCGGCGTTTCCCACCGCGCAGGCTTGTTGCAAGACGGCAAACTGCCGCGTTTGAAACGCGCCCTGCTTGCCGACTCAACCGCCATCGTTGCAGGCGCCGCCTTGGGTACTTCTTCTACAACCCCTTACGTTGAAAGCGCGGCAGGCGTTTCTGCCGGCGGCCGTACCGGCCTGACTGCCGTTACCGTCGGCGTACTGATGCTGGCCTGCCTGATTTTCTCCCCGCTGGTTCAAAGCATTCCAGCATTCGCTACCGCTCCCGCCCTGCTCTATGTTGGCGCGCAAATGTTGCGCAGTGCGAGCGAAATCGATTGGGACGACATGACCGAAGCCGCACCGGCATTCCTAACCATCGTCTTCATGCCGTTTACCTACTCGATTGCCGACGGTATTGCGTTTGGCTTTATCAGCTACGCACTCATCAAACTCTTATGCAACCGCACCCAAGACGTACCGCCTATGGTATGGATTGTCGCCGTGTTGTGGGCATTGAAATTCTGGTTCTTGGGTTAAATCACTCAAAAGAACAGGCCGTCTAAAAAGTTTTCAGACGGCCTGTTTTATTTTACCCAGCGTTTAAAGCTGTCGGTAAAAGATTATTTTTTCACTTTTTTAGCAGCTGGTTTAGCGGCAGCTTTCGCGCCTTTGTCCAATGCGCAGAAGCGGGTAACGATTTGATCAACCACTTCTTGTTTGCCGTTTACTTCAGTAGTACCGCGGATAGTCAGCATATTGCCGTCAACTTTGTCTACGTTGGCTGCAGTGGCTGCTTCAGCAACCCAAGCGACATTACCGCCCCAGAATGCGTTTACGTCTTTGCTGCTGTCAGTGATACGGAACAGGTTTTCAGTTACTTGGCCTTTGTATTTTACTTGTGCAGCAACAACTTCGTTGCCTTTGAAGCCGTACATTACGCTCAGAGGCTCTTTGCCATCTTTACCGCATTTGTAGTGAACTTCTTTAGTACCGTCGATAGAGTCTACTTTCAAAGTATTAGGTACTGGAGCTTGAGCTTGTTGAGCCTGAGCTTGAGTTTGTTGTTGCGCAGTAGGCGCAGCTTTAGCTTCAGGTTTAGCTTTAGAACCGCTGCTACATGCAGTCAGGGCAACAGCCGCCAAAACGGCAGGAACGATTAATTTAACATTCATATTCATAATTGACTCCCAAATGGTCTCAATAAAAAACCGGCAAACGCCGGCTGACATTTACACATTAACAGAGATATTCCGTCTTGTCTTTATCTCAGACGGCATTTTTTAAGAAAAGTTCAAATAAATATTTTTATTTTATAAAATCAAGAAATTATAAATATGAAATCATGTAAATTCAGGTTTAGGAACTCTTAAGATGAATACTATTGTCAATAAATCGTGGGTTGGCAATGGTAAAATGAGATTGAAAAGCGCAAATAGACGACAAAAAGTCTGGGCAATTGATTTTACACACTTCTGTCTCTTGAGTTGCTAAGCGTTTCAGACGGCTTTAGAACACAAACAGTAAATGCAATAAAAAAGCGCAATCTGAAATAGATTGCGCTTTTTTGAAAACTGGCACGCCCACGGGGAATCGAACCCCGGTTACCGCCGTGAAAGGGCGATGTCCTAACCGCTAGACGATGGGCGCGGATAAATCTTGTGGCGCACCCGGAGCGATTCGAACGCCCGACCCTCTGGTTCGTAGCCAGATACTCTATCCAACTGAGCTACGGGTGCATCCTCATCACTTCGCAAGTGCGTTGTGAATCAAGAAGACCGAATAATATAGGCTTTGCTGAAACCTGTCTACTCTTTTCACAGATATTTTTTATATTTTTATTTAACCAATTGAAGTTAAACAATATAAAATTAACGTAAAATCCCTACTCCTGACAAATCCTGTGCCATTTTAGCAGCGGAGTTATCGGTCATGCCGCCGACAAAATCCAAGATCTTCATATAGGCCTGATACAGACTGTCTTCAGGAAGAATCGGATTGTGCTTTTTCAATAATTCCAACGCCAAAGACTGACGCGTTGCCAACTGTTTTTCAGCAATCAGGGCATAAGCGGCAGGGACCAGCAAATCCAAGATGGAGCCTAAACATGGGAACGTGGCGATCTCGGTCAAGAGCTTGGTGTGATGGCGGAAAATCCGTGTTTGCGCCAAATCTTTTGCTTTTGCCAAAGTGTTTTGCACTTGCGGGCTACACAGAGCAAGCAAGTCTTTGCCTTTGAATGTCCCATCCAGTAAATCGGACTGATGCAGCATAAAGGTTTGCGCGACATCATCAATCGCCTTGCCAATCGCAATGCCGCGCAACATGGCGCAACGCTGACGGCTGGAGCTGGCGTGCCATGCGCTTTCGGCAAAAGTCAACTCGGACAAGATGCTCTCCACTTCCGTATCCGTGAGCAAATCCAATTCGACGGCATCTTCCAAGTCCAGCAAGGCATAGCAAATATCGTCAGCTGCCTCCATCAAATAAGACAAAGGATGGCGCGCCCAGCTGTCTTCTCCTGCAGAAATCAGCCCCAATTCGTCGGCAACTTGACGGATAAATGGCAACTCGGTTTGATAAATATTGAATTTCTTTCTGCCGTTTGGATGTTGCGTTGTCCACGGATACTTCAACAATGCGCCGATGGCTGCCGCAGTCAGGCGCATTCCGCCCGCCTCCGGATACATTTCAAGACTGGCGACGATACGCAGGCTATGCGCATTGCCTTCATAGGTTTGAATGTCGTTGCGCTCCGCTTCGTTTAATGTGTTCAGATAAATTTGATGTTCAGGCCGTCTGAACCAATCGCGCAAAGCATCTTCGCCGGTATGGCCAAACGGCGGATTACCCAAATCATGCGCCAAACAGGCAACCTGCACCACGGCACCAATATCGCTGGGCGTATTGCCCTGCGGCAAAAAACCGCCGTTGTGCAACATCACGCCCACGCGGTTGCCCAAGCTCCTGCCCACGCTGGCAACTTCAACGCTGTGCGTCAGACGGTTGTGTGTCAAGTCATGTTGCGCCAACGGATGTACCTGCGTTTTACGGCCAAGGAGGCGGAAGGCTCCAGAAAAAACAACCCGGTCGTAGTCGATGTGAAAATCCGTACGCAAAGCATCGGCACCTTCCTGAGTCGAAGGGGTAACGGTCGGCACGATTTCGCCGTTTTTGGTACGGAAGCGTTGGGTGGACAATAAGTTTTGCCAATTCATTCGGATGGTCATAAAGGTTCCTCAAGCAAAGTAAAGGCCGTCTGAAACATATTCAGACGGCCTTATGCTTATTTACCGCGCATCAATTCAAAGAAATCGTCATTGTTTTTAGAGTCTTTAAGTTTGCCCACCAAAAACTCGGTCGCTTCGATTTCGTCCATAGGATGCAGGAATTTGCGCAAGAGCCACATACGTTGCAACTGATCGTTCGGCACCAGCAATTCTTCGCGGCGCGTACCGGATTTATTGATGCTGATGGCCGGGAACAGGCGTTTTTCTGCCATGCGGCGGTCAAGGTGCAATTCCATATTGCCCGTGCCTTTGAACTCTTCGTAAATCACGTCGTCCATGCGGCTGCCGGTTTCAACAAGCGCTGTCGCAATAATGGTAAGCGAACCGCCCTCTTCCACATTACGCGCTGCGCCGAAGAAACGTTTCGGACGGTGCAAGGCGTTGGCATCGACACCACCGGTCAGAATTTTACCCGAAGTCGGTACAACGGTATTGTAGGCGCGCGCCAAACGGGTAATCGAATCCAGCAGGATGACCACGTCTTTTTTATGCTCGACCATGCGTTTGGCTTTTTCAATCACCATCTCGGCCACTTGTACATGGCGTTGCGCAGGTTCGTCAAACGTAGAGGAAACCACTTCGCCGCGTACAGAACGGCTCATTTCGGTCACTTCTTCCGGACGCTCGTCAATCAACAGGACAATCAGCTCGACATCGGGATAATTGGCGGTAATGGCATGAGCAATGTTTTGCAACATCACGGTTTTACCGGTTTTAGGAGGCGCAACCAACAATGCACGTTGGCCTTTACCGATTGGGGAAACCAAGTCGATGGCACGGCCGGTCAGATTCTCTTCGGCTTTGATGTCGCGCTCGAGCTTGAATTGTTCGGTTGGGAATAAAGGCGTGAGGTTTTCAAAGAGGATTTTGTGTTTGCAGACTTCAGGCTGATCGCCGTTGATGGTATCGAGGCGGACAAGTGCGAAATAGCGCTCGTTGTCTTTAGGTACGCGCACGCTGCCTTCGATGGTGTCACCGGTGTGCAGATTGAAGCGGCGGATTTGCGTGGGCGAAACATAAATATCGTCAGGGCCGGCAAGGTAAGAAGTATCTGCGCTGCGCAAGAAACCGAAGCCGTCGGGCAGGATTTCGAGCGTACCGGAACAGGTAAAGCTGACATTCTGCTTCATCATCTGGCGGACGATGGCAAAAACGAGGTCTTGTTTGCGGAAACGGTTGGCATTTTCAATGCCATGTTCTTCTGCCATTTCCAAGAGTTTGGAAATGTGGAGGGTTTGGAGTTCTGAAACGTGCATAGTATTGATATATTTTGAATGGTATCAGAGAGATGGCACAAAGGCCGTCTGAAAGTATGAAATCGTGCCGCAGGATACGGTAGATTTTTGAGAAAGTTGAATTTTAGGCAGTTGGAGGCAGGGTGTCAAATTTTTAAATTGAACACTGAGCCGAGACCATAATCTTACCCTGCAATAAGATTATGGCCGGCAACAGCTTGGCAATCGCAACCCTATCGCCAAAAATCCGAGTATTTACCCAACTTCAGACAGCCCTCTGTCCGTACCGCATCAGCGTCATGCCGCCGACCGCCGCCGCGCAACCCGCAACCAGCGAAATATGCAGCGGTTCGCCCAAAAACCACGCCGAAGACAGCACACCGAAAATCGGCACAAGCGTAATATACGCTGCCGCGCTGCCTGCACCCAAAGTCTTCACGCCTTCAAAATACCACGCATAGGCCAATACAGTCGCACCGATGACCAGCCACGCCAAGGCTGTCCAACCTCGCCCATCCATTGCCGCTATCGCCTCAAACGGCATTCCGTCCATCCACAACGCCACCACCGACAACATCAGAGCACCAATGAACGACGTTGCCGTTGTTACCGTCAGCGCATCTATCCCGCGCAAAACCGCGCGACCGATTAAGGTATAAGCCGCCCAACAGACCACGCAGCCGAAAATCAGCCACTCCCCCGCCTTGATGCCGCCCGATAACACTGTCAACGGCTGCCCTTGCGTTACCACCATAATGGCACCTCCGACCGCCAGCAGCATACCAGCCAAAATCTTCGCGTTTAAACGCTCGCCGAAAAACCAAGTTGCCAACAGCAGCGTCAACACGGGATTCACCGCCACGACCACCGCCGCCTTGCCTGCCGGCATAGTCTGCAAACCCAGCATAAAAAACACCGCATAACCGCACACGCCAACAGAAGCGGCTGCAGTCAAGCCCAGCCATTGCCGCGCCGACAAAGCTGCCAAAGTTGCAAACCTGCTGCGCGCAAACAACCAGCCCAACAACAAAACCGAAGCCAGTACAAACCGAACCGCCCCGCCCGTCAACGGCGGCAGCGACTGCCCCAACATCCGCCCCATCGGCCAGGATGCGCCCCACAACACTGCCATTCCCAGCAGTTTCAAATGTACAGAATAACGTTCCATCCCATCCCTTTATCGATAAAGGCCGTCTGAAAACCGGATTTCACGTTTTCAGACGGCCTTCAATATAGCGACTGCAAACAGATTACTTAGCTTGCCAAGAATCTTTCAGTGTCACAGTGCGGTTAAACACCGGTGTGTCTTTGCTGTGGTCTTTGCGGTCGGTGACGAAATAGCCGATGCGTTCAAACTGCCAACGGCTCTCCGCCGGCAGATCTTTTGCGACAGGCTCGGCGTAGGCAGTAATTTCCTTGATGGATTCTGGATTGAGGAAATCGGTAAACGGCAGATAGTTGCCGTCTTCGCCGCGCACGGCATCGGGACGCTCGACGGTAAAGAGGCGGTCGTACAGGCGGACTTTGATTTCGGCGGCATGTTCGGCAGACACCCAATGAATCACGCCTTTGACTTTTCTGCCTTCGGGATTTTTGCCCAAGGTATCGTGGTCGATGCTGCATTTGAGTTCAACCACATTGCCTGCTTCGTCTTTTACTACTTCGTCGCACTTGATGACATAACCGTGGCGCAAACGCACTTCACCGCCTGGAACCAGGCGTTTGAAGCCTTTAGGCGGATTTTCGGTAAAGTCATCGGCTTCGATGTAGATGGTTTGTGAAATAGGTACTTCGCGATCGCCCATTTCTTCGTGGTTCGGATGGAACGCTGCGCGGCGGCTTTGGGTTTTGCCGGCTTCAAAGTTGGTCAGGGTTACTTTGAGCGGGTTCAAAACCGCCATCAAACGCGGGGCGGAATTTTCCAACTCTTCACGAATTGCGCCTTCCAACACGCTCATGTCGACGATGTTTTCAGATTTGGAAATACCTGCGCGTTTGGCAAACAGGCGCAGGCCTTCGGGCGTGTAACCGCGGCGGCGCATACCGGAAATGGTCGGCATACGCGGATCATCCCAGCCGGCAACGTGGCCGTCTGAAACCAGTTGGTTCAGCTTGCGTTTGGACGTTATGGAATACAGAAGCTCCAAACGGGAAAACTCGTATTGGCGTGGACGTGCGGCGTGCGGCGCAGGAATGTTGTCCAACACCCAGTCGTACAACGGACGGTGTGCTTCAAATTCGAGCGTACACAAGGAATGCGTGATGCCTTCGATGGCATCGGAAATGCAGTGCGTGTAGTCGTACATCGGATAGATGCACCATTTGTCGCCGGTGTTGTGGTGATGGGAGCGGCGGATGCGGTAGATGACGGGGTCGCGCATATTGATGTTGCCTGATGCCATGTCGATTTTCAGGCGCAGGGTTTTGCTGCCGTCGGGGAACTCGCCGTTTTTCATGCGTGTGAACAGGTCGAGGTTTTCTTCGATACTGCGGTCGCGGTAAGGGCTGTTTTTACCCGCTTCGGTCAGCGTACCGCGGTATTCGCGCATTTCTTCGGGCGTCAAATCATCGACATACGCTTTGCCGTCTTTGATTAAACCGACGGCGTAGTCGTAAAGCTGGTCGAAATAGTTGGAAGCGAAGCGTGGTTCGCCCGCCCAATGGAAGCCCAACCATTCGACGTCTTCTTTGATGGCGTTGACGTATTCGTCGTTTTCTTTTTCAGGGTTGGTATCGTCGAAACGCAGGTTGCACAAGCCGTCGTAAATATAAGCCAAACCGAAGTTCAAGCAGATGGATTTGGCGTGGCCGATGTGCAAGTAACCGTTCGGCTCGGGCGGGAAACGGGTTTGGATGGCTGTATGTTTACCGCTTTTGAGGTCTTCTTCGATGATGGTGCGGATGAAATGGTTGTCCGCGAATTGGTCTTTATTCAACATAATATTTCTTTGATGGGAAAATGATTTTCTGTTTTCAGACGGCCTGAACATTCAATCAGGCCGTCTGAAAGGAATGGAATGATGGCTCAATTGTACCCGACTTGGCTACTTTGATACAGGGTCGGCAACCTGCCACGCCACGCCGCGCTCGTTTAGGGTTTTCTGCATGGCGGCGGATGGTGGGCGGTCGGTAAACAGCTTATCGAATGCGCCGATATCGCCCAGTCTGACCAAGGCATTGCTGTTGAATTTGCTGTGGTCGACGCCGAGATAGCGCACGCGGGCATTGTTCACCATCGCCTGCATGACGCTGACTTCCTTGTAATCGTCATCCAAAAGCGAGCCGTCGTTTTCTATGCCGTGGGTACTCATGATGGCATAGTCGACTTTGAATTGGTTGATGAAATCGACGGTTGCCACGCCGGTAATACCGCCGTCCAAGGGGCGGACCACGCCGGAAGCGATGATGACTGTGTAATCGGTACGCGCCGCAGTGATGGAGGCGGCGTAGATATTGTTGGTGATAATCCGCAGATTTTTACGCTGTCTGACCAACTCGGCGGCGACGGCTTCCATGGTGGTGCCAATGCTGATAAACAGCGAGGCATTGTCGGGAATGGTAGAAGCAATCAATCGGGCAATGGCGTTTTTTTCCTGCTGCTGATGGTTGCGCCGCTCCTGCCCTGCCGTTACGACTGAAACGTCGCCCAAAGATGCGCCGCCGTGATAGCGTTTGAGCTGTCCGGTCTCGCTTAACTCCTGCACATCGCGGCGTATGGTTTGCGGCGTAACATCCAAATTCGCCGCCAACTCTTCCACCGTCATGAAGTTATGTTCGCGGACAAGGGTGAGGATATGTTCGTGTCTTTGGATTTTGGGTTTCATGGCGTTTCGCTTTGTAGGGATAAACCAATGGCCGTCTGAATATTTCAGACGGCCTTTTTATTGTCAAACCGATTACATCTCGAGTTTCTGTTCCAAGCGTTCCATGCACGCGCCCAAGTGGCGGCGCATGACTTTGGTCACACGGTTGCGCTTGCCTGCCAGCAACAAATCGAGGATTTCTCGGTGTTCATGGTGTGAATTGGAATCGATGTTGCGCTTTTCTTTGCGAAGCGGATCGGAAACGGCCACAATCAATGAAGAGCGCGCGCACAAGGTATTCATGATTTCAAACAGGACATCGTTGTCCAACAGCCGCGCCAATTCGACATGGAAGGCATTGGACAGGCGGTTCCAACCCACGCGGTCGCCGCTTTCGGAGGCTGCGCCCTCTTGCTCAATCATGGCGTAAAGCGGTTGCAGACGCGTTTCCAAATCAGGCATATCGATGAGGACGCTCAAAATCATGCTTTCCATTTCGATACGCGTGTTGAACACGTCTTTCATTTCTTTCAAGTCCGGCACATGGACAAATGCACCGCGGTTAGGCTGCAGATCGACGATTTTATCGTGCGCCAAAAGTGACAATGCGCCACGCACGGTATTGCGCGAGCAAACCATTTGCCGGCAAAGCTCGGACTCGGTCAGTTTTTTGCCCGGCAGCAGCAGATGGTCGGTAATGCCGTCCAAAATCAATGCGTACACGCGGAAGAGTTCCGAATCGTGACGCTCTTCCAAAATAAGCGATGAAGTTGCAGGCGCAACGTTGGTATTATTTTCGTAATCCATAATGTTTCCCCAGTATCCGTATTAAGGCACAAGCGTTTACAAACCTGCAGCTTTCGGGGTTGTTTAAAATATAATTAAAAATTGTTGACAATGTTAAACGAAACTTGCACAATGAGATCAACAAGCCAAGTTATAAAGGCTGATAGAGAGAGAGAAAAAGGAATAAAAAGCAAGCAGATATATTCATGTTAATGCGTGAATATATCTGCTTTTTTTGTGGGTAGCCGGTTCACGCTCCGATACTCCCACCCTGAAACCGCCCTATTCTGTTTCGACGATCTCGAAGCTGTGGCTCATTTTTGCCGCTTTGCCCAACATAATTGATGCGGAGCAATATTTTTCGGCAGACATCTGTACGGCGCGTTCGATCGCGCTTTCTTGCAAATCCCGACCATACACTTTGAAGTGGATATGGATTTCGGTAAACACGCGCGGCGCGGTGTCGGCGCGTTTGGCAGTCACTTCGGCACGGCAGTCGGTGATTTTTTGGCGTTGTTTCTCGGCAATCATCACGACATCGATGCTGGAACAGCCTGCTACACCCAACAACAGCATTTCCATCGGGCTGGGGCCGCGTTTGACTTCGCCTTCAGCCGCCGCGCCTTCCATCACAACGCTGTGTCCGTTTGCCGTTGTACCGACGAAGCACATTCCGTCTATCCATTTTGAGGTAACTTGCATGGTGTCTTTTTTATCCGTAAAAGCATTAATCCGATATTGTAAACAATTTCAAGTGATAAACCTAGTCAGGCCGTCTGAAAAATACAATCAATTACAATTGGCCTAAACGCATTACTCGTCCCGATACGCCCAATGGTTGACCGGCCCGTGCCCTGCCCCGATGCCCAAAGGATGGGAAATAGCGGCGGCAATATAGTTTTTTGCCGTTTGTACCGCCTCGTGCACGCTAAACCCTTTTGCCAACTCGGCAGTGATGCAGGCAGAAAACGTGCAGCCCGTGCCATGCGTATGCGGCGTTGGGAAACGTTTGCTGTTCAGCTCGATGGTTTCGTATGGCGTAAACAGCCAGTCGGTGCAATATTCGCTTTGGCTGTCGGCAAGATGGCCGCCCTTAATCACCACATTTTTCACGCCCCAATCCTGAAGAATTTTGGCGGCGCGTTCCGCATCTTGGCGGTTTTCAATATTAATACCCGTCAAAGCCTGCGCTTCGGGCAGATTGGGAGTCAATACGTCCGTATGCGGCAGCAGCAGGCGTTTCATGGCTTCAACGGCTGAGTTTTCCAACAACGGCGCACCGCCTTTGGCAATCATGACCGGATCCAACACGCGTTTGCCGAAATCGCATTCGGCGGTTTGTTCTGCCACGCATTCGATGATTTCCGCCGTACCCAGCATGCCGATTTTATAGGCACGGATTTGGAAATCCTCCTGAATTGCGGCAATTTGCGCGGCAATCATGTCGGTCGGTATCGGATGCACTGCCGATACGCCCAAAGTATTTTGTGCGGTAACCGCAGTCAGCACGCTGGTACCGAACACGCCGCGCATTTGAAATGTCTTCAGATCCGCCTGTATGCCCGCGCCGCCGCCGGAATCGGAGCCGGCAATCGTCAGCGTTTGAATAAAAAGTTCGTCCATCGTATCCTCCTGTTTTTCAGACGGCTTTTTGCTTATCGTTATGGTAAGCCGTTTGTTTTATCCACAAGCAAAGGCATTCGCCGTCTATCTTTCCGAATGCCTTATCTGTTGTTTTACCAAAAACAAATGTATGTTCTCGGGCGAAATATCTTAACAAACAAAAGGCCGTCTGAAAACTATTTTCATTTTCAGACGGCCTGTTCAATTTTAAACCTATTCAGGCTTAATCTTCGTATGCGTCAATCGGCAAGCAGGAGCAAACCAGATTGCGGTCACCATACACTTCATCTACCCGTTTGACGCTCGGCCAGAATTTGTGTTCGCGGACGAACGGCAATGGGAAGACAGCTTCTTCGCGGGAGTACGGATGCGCCCATTCGCCGGTTACGTCGGATGCGGTATGCGGAGCATTGACCAGCGGATTGTCCTCTTTCGGCCATTCGCCACGCTCGACTTTCAGCACTTCCTGTTTGATTTGTTTCAGGGCGGCAATGAAGCGGTCGAGTTCGGCTTTGCTTTCGCTCTCGGTCGGCTCAATCATCAGCGTACCGGCAACAGGGAAGGAAACCGTCGGTGCGTGGAAGCCATAGTCCATCAGGCGTTTGGCGATGTCGGTTTCGGTGATGCCGCTTTCAGCTTTAAGCGGACGCAAATCGACGATACATTCGTGCGCGACGCGGCCGTTTTTGCCTGTGTAGAGAACGGGATAGTCTTCGCTCAGGCGTTTGGCGACGTAGTTGGCGTTGAGCAATGCCCAGCGCGTTGCATGCTCCATGCCTTGTTTGCCCATCATGGTCAGGTACATCCAAGTAATCGGCAGGATGGACGCGGAACCGAACGCTGCGGCGGCAACGGCGGTTTGGTCGGTACTGGCGCTGTGGGTGTCGGTCAAGGCGTGTCCCGGTGCAAACGGAGCGAGGTGGGCTTTCAGTCCGATGGGACCCATGCCCGGTCCGCCGCCGCCGTGGGGGATACAGAAGGTTTTGTGCAGGTTCATGTGCAACACGTCCGCGCCGACTTCGGCGGGCTGCATGATGCCGATTTGGGCGTTGAGGTTGGCGCCGTCCATGTAAACTTGTCCGCCGTTTTCATGGATAATGCGGCAGATGTCGCGGATGCCTTCTTCGTACACGCCGTGGGTGGACGGGTAGGTAATCATGATGGCGGACAAGGCGTCGCGGTATTGCTCGGCTTTGGCTTTCAAATCGTCGATGTTGACGTTACCGTGTTCGTCGGTATCGACGACGACGACTTTCAAACCGAGCATGGCGGCGGTGGCAGGGTTGGTGCCGTGGGCGGATTTGGGAATCAGGCAGATGTTGCGCTGCGCTTCACCTTGGGCTTCCTGATAGCGGCGGATGGCGAGCATACCGCTGTATTCGCCCTGCGCGCCGGAGTTGGGCTGGAAGGAAATCGCGTCAAAGCCGGTGATGGCTTTCAGGCTGTTTTCCATGTCGGTCAAGAGTTCGCGGTAGCCTGCGGTTTGGGTTTCGGGGGCGTAGGGGTGGATGTCGGAGAACTCCGCCCAAGTAATCGGCAGCATTTCGGCGGTGGCGTTGAGCTTCATGGTGCAGCTGCCCAGCGAAATCATGCTGCGGTTCATCGCCAAATCGCGGTCTTCGAGTTTCTTCAGGTAGCGCAGCATTTCGTGTTCGGTGTGGTAACGGTTGAACACGGGATGTTGCAAGATATTGTCTTGGCGCAGGAATTCGGTTTTCAGACGACCTTTGACGTCGTCTGAAAGCGTGAAGGTGTTGTTGCCGGTGAAGGCGTAGTACAACACGGCAAGGTCTTCGCGCGCGGATGTTTCGTGGAAGGCGGCGGCGATTTGGGTGTCGCTGACGCGGCGCAGGTTGTAGCCCAGTTCCAAAGCGGTTTGGAACGTTTTGTCCGCTTTGTCTTTGCTGCCGAAATCAACGGTAACGGTATCGAAGAAGGTTTCGTGAACCACTTTGAGGCCGTCTGAAACCAACGCGTCGGCAAAGACGGAAGCCAGCGCGTGAATGCGGTTGGCGATGCGTTTCACGCCTTCGGGGCCGTGATAGACGGCGTACATGCCCGCCAAGTTCGCCAGCAATGCCTGCGCGGTACAAATATTGGATGTGGCTTTTTCGCGGCGGATGTGTTGTTCGCGGGTGGACAACGCCATGCGCAGAGCGGGTTTGCCCGATGCGTCTTTGGATACGCCGATGATGCGGCCCGGAGCGGAGCGTTTGAACTCGTCTTTAAACGCGAAATAAGCAGCGTGCGGCCCGCCGAAGCCCATCGGTACGCCGAAGCGTTGGGTGTTGCCCAGCGCAATGTCCGCGCCTAACTCGGCAGGGGATTTCAGCAAGACCAAGCTCATGATGTCGGCGGCAACAGCAACAATCGTGCCTTTGGTTTTCAGACGACCTATGACGCTTTGCAAGTCTTGCACGTCGCCGTCCTTGCCGACGTATTGGAACAGCGCGCCGAAGTATTCGCCTTCATCCGCTTTGGCAAAATCGCCGACCACCAGCTCGAAGCCGAAATATTTGGCGCGGGTTTTCATCACGTCCAAAGTCTGCGGATAGACGCGCTCGTCCACGAAGAAGCGTTCGGATTTTACTTTGCCCACGCGGTGCGCCATCGCCATCGCTTCAGCGGCGGCGGTCGCTTCGTCCAACAAAGACGCGCCCGCCACAGGGAAGCCGGTCAAATCGATGCACACTTGTTGGAAGTTTAACAAGGCTTCCAAACGACCCTGCGCGATTTCCGCCTGATACGGGGTGTAGGCGGTATACCAACCCGGATTTTCCAATACGTTGCGCAAAATCACGTTCGGCACACGAGTCGGGTAATAACCCAAACCGATATAGGATTTGTTGATCACGTTTTTCGATGCAATACCTTTCAATTTCGCCAACGCGTCCGCCTCGGTCAGGGCTTCGGGCAGGTCGAGTTCGGACGGCATACGGATGCTTTGCGGCACGGTATTGCCGACAAAATCATCCATGCTCTTCTCTCCGAGCGCTTCCAAAAGCGCAGCCTCGTCGCCAAAGCTCAAATGGCGCGCGGCAAATTCGTTCGGGTTGAACAATTCAGATAGTTTCATTTCTACTCCTTCGGTGTTATCGATATCAACACTGTTTTTTCTTGCAGATGTTGTTTCAGACGGCCTCTGCCCACTTTGGACGACATGCCAATATTTCCCTATAAACCGGACAGGTTGCCACATGCGCGCCGGGCAGGTAGCCGGTACTCATCAGAAATTCGCCGACAATTTCGCCGCCGACAAATTTGAAATGTTTTTTAAACAGCTTCACCCATTCAGCCTTGTCGAGCGGATGGTGTGTATCCAGCCAGTTTTTGAATGAACCGTATTCTTGCCGTATTTGTTTGATTTGTTGCGCGTTATAAATGGCTGCGTTGATTTTCAGGCGGTTGCGGACGATGCCTGCATCAGCAAGCAGTCGCTCAATATCGGCTTCATCAAATGCGGCAACCGCATCGATGTCAAAACCTTTAAATGCCGTCTGAAATGCCTGTTGCTTCTTCAGCATCAGCGTCCAGCTCAATCCTGCCTGATTGATTTCCAACACCAGCCGCTCAAACAATTCATTGTCGTCCTCAATCGGAAAACCGTATTGCGTGTCGTGATAATGTTTGTTGGGGTTGTCCGTATCGTCAGGAAGCGTGGCGACAAATTCGCAGTAATTCATGTTTGCTGAGGGAAAATTGAAACAAAGGCCGTCTGAAAGCATTTTTCAGACGACCTAAGACCTGCAATATCAAACAGATAAAAAACCTGTTTGGATGTTTGCAAAAATCAAGCTACTTCGCCTGCGTATTGTTCGGCAGTCAGCAGACCGTCGTAATCGGCAGGGTTGGCAGGTTTGATTTTGAAGAACCAGCCTGCGCCGTAAGGGTCGCTGTTGGCAGTTTCCGGCGCGCTTGGCAAATCTTCGTTGACGGCAACGACTTCGCCTGCAATCGGCGCGTACACGTCAGATGCGGCTTTTACAGACTCAACCACACCAGCTTGCTCTTCGGCAGCCAGGTTTGCGCCGACTTCTGGCAGCTCGACAAACACGATGTCGCCCAACAGCTCTTGCGCGTGATGGGTAATGCCGACGGTAATGGTACCGTCTTCTTCAAGGCGCAGCCATTCGTGGCTGGCAACGTATTTCAGTTCTGCTGGGATGTTGCTCATGGTTTGATACTCCATTGATAGGGGGTTATTTTCAGACGGCATCTTCATGAATCAATATCCACAGATGCCTTGTTCAATACTTTCTACAAACGTCCGTATCGGACGACAATTAAAACCTGCTTTCAGACGGCCCTTAACAAATAAAGGCCGTCTGAACCGATATTAATCAAACTGTTTTTGACCGTTGCGGACAAACGGCAGCTTCAGTACGCGTACGTCCACTTCTTTGCCGCGAATCAGGACTTTGGCGGTATCGCCGTCAAAGTCTTTCGGTACGCGCGCGATGGCGATGGATTGTTTCAGGCTTGGAGAGAATACGCCGCTGGTGGTTTCGCCTTGACCTTTGTCGGTCAACACTTCCATATGCGCGCGCAGGATGCCGCCTTTTTCGAGCAACAGGCCGACCTGTTTCACGGCAACGCCTTTTTCTTTCAATGCCAGCAAGGCGGCTTTGCCGACGAAATCGCGGCTTTCGTCTTTCAAATCAACGGTCCAACCCATGCCTGCTTCGAGCGGGCTGGTATTGTCATCCATATCGTTGCCGTAGAGGTTCATACCGGCTTCCATGCGCAGGGTGTCGCGTGCGCCGAGGCCGCAAGGCTGTACGCCTGCTGCTTGCAGGGCTTTGAAGAATGCGACGGCTTCAGTGCCCGGCAGAATCACTTCGACGCCGTCTTCGCCGGTATAGCCGGTGCGGGCGACAAACCAGTCGTTGCCCAAGTCTGCACCTTGGAACGGTTTGAGGCCGTGAATCACGTCTGTCCATTCAGGTTTGACGGTCAGGAGTTTTTCGATGGCTTTCGGGCCTTGTACGGCAAGCATGCCGAGGTCGTAGCGCGGATTGAAGGCAACGCCGAACTCTTGTCCGACTTTGTGGAATTGCGCCGTGTCTTTTTCGCGGGTCGCGCCGTTGGACACGATGCGGTATTGGGTTTCGGCCTCGTTGGTGCGGTAAACGATCAAGTCGTCAATCACACCGCCGTTGTCGTTGAGCAAAGCGGAATAAAGGGCTTTGCCGACAAAAGCGAGTTTGGCGACATCGTTGGCAATCAGTTTGCGGAAAAAGGCTTTGGCATTTGCGCCTGCTACGTCGGTAACGAGCATATGGGATACGTCAAACATACCGGCGTCGGTACGCACGGCTTCGTGTTCGGCGATTTGTGAACCATAATGGATGGGCAGCTCCCAGCCGGCAAAATCTACCAGCTTTGCGCCTGCATCTTGATGGGCTTGATGAAATGGGGTGGTTTTCAGAGCAGTCATTCTCAAGTTTCTCCGGATTTTTTGTTCAGATGCCGCCCGCGCACCTGTGCGCGGATGACCCTATCTGTCCTTGAACCTGAGATTTTCGGCCATATCCGCATGATGGCAAACCAGTCTGCTCACTGCTTTGCGCGGTTGTCTGAATGGTGGTTCAGACGGCCTTCTCCCCTTCGGTGGACGTTATTCTAACGCCGCTCTCCAGATTGTTTGTTTCAATGTGCAGTCCCTGATACCTGAGCGATTTAAGGGTGTCTGCGCCTTCGGTGGTTACATTGTAGTTGGGTGTAACACTCTCCTGCACATTTCCCGATTATGTCTTGAATCGGCAGTTTGGGCAAGTAGCCGACGAATATTTATGATGTGAATATCCGTCTTTTTATTGGGGCGGCAAAACCTGAGCCTTTATAAAATTGTTAGCTATGCGGCAAATGTTTTTGCAAAAGTCTCAGGCCGTCTGAAGCCCTTACCCGTTTTTCCTATATAATTCTGTTTTTTCGATTTATCTGCGTCCATCATGAACCGCCTCAAACGCATTAAAACCATCCTCTGCACGCTCTACCGCTACCGCCTTGCCGAGCTGATTGCCTCGCTGGTCCGTCCAGGTTGGGCGCGGACTTTCCTCAATATGCTGCCGCAGTCGTCCAAGTTCAAACACGAGACGCCTGCCGTGCGCCTGCGTTTGGCTTTGGAAAGCCTGGGGCCGATTTTCATCAAATTCGGACAGGTATTGTCCACGCGCCCCGATTTGATTCCGCATGATCACGCGGTCGAACTGGCAAGGCTGCAAGACAAAGTGCCGCCGTTTGACGCGCAGCTTTCGCGCTCGCAAATCGAAAAATCTTTAGGCCAATCCATCGACACTTTATACGCGGAATTTGAAACCGAGCCTGTCGCAAGCGCATCCATCGCCCAGGTACACAAAGCCCGCCTGCATTCGGGCGAACAGGTCGCCGTGAAAGTCTTGCGCCCGAACCTTTTGCCCGTTATCGAACAGGATTTGTCGCTGATGCGCTTTGGTGCAGGCTGGGTGGAACGTTTGTTTTCAGACGGCAAGCGTTTGAAGCCGCGCGAAGTGGTGGCCGAATTTGATAAATACCTGCACGACGAATTGGACTTGATGCGCGAAGCCGCCAATGCCAGCCAGCTCGGACGCAATTTCCAAAACAGCGATATGCTGATTGTGCCGAAGGTGTTTTACGACTACTGCACCAGCGACGTGCTGACCATCGAATGGATGGACGGCACGCCGGTATCCGATATCGCCAAACTCAAAGCAGACGGCATTGATTTGCACAAACTTGCCGATTACGGCGTGGAAATCTTCTTCACGCAAGTTTTCCGCGACGGCTTTTTCCATGCGGATATGCACCCCGGCAATATTCTGGTCGCCGCCGACAACCGTTACATCGCCCTCGATTTCGGCATCGTCGGTACGCTGACCGATTACGACAAACGCTATCTCGCCATCAACTTCCTCGCCTTCTTCAACCGCGATTACCACCGCGTCGCCACCGCCCATATCGAATCGGGCTGGGTACCTGCCGACACGCGTGCGGAAGAATTGGAAGCCGCTGTCCGAGCCGTGTGCGAGCCTGTGTTCAACAAACCGATTTCGCAGATTTCCTTCGGCTTGGTGCTGATGCGCCTGTTTGAAGTCAGCCGCCGCTTCAATGTCGAAATCCAACCGCAGCTGGTATTGCTGCAAAAAACGCTGCTCAACATCGAAGGCTTGGGCCGCCAACTCGATCCCGATTTGGACTTGTGGAAAACCGCCAAACCGTTTTTGGTGCGCTGGATGAACGAACAGGTTGGCCCCAAAGCCCTTTGGCGCAACCTCAAAAACGAAGCCCCCGACTGGGCGCAAATCATCCCTTCCCTGCCGCGTAAAATCAGTGCGCTGGTTGATGAAAACCGCCAACAGGAAATGCGCGATGCCTATGTGCATCTGGTCAAAGTACAGCAACGCCAAAGCCTGTGGCTGGGTGTCATTGCGGTTGTTTTGTTGCTGATTTTGCTGTTTAAGTAAACCGTAATACAGCTTTAAACGACATAACAAAGGCCGTCTGAAATTTAGTTTTCAGACGGCCTTTTATATGCCAATCTATTCTTTTTTCTCGTGCTGAACATATCCGCTTTCGGCTTCGATATGCCGTCTGAAGCGCAAACCTGCGGCATGGTAAAACGGATGCGGCGAGAATTGGCGCGAGACTTGCGAAGCGAAGATGCAAGTCAGCAGCATCCAAAACAATAAATTCTGTCCGCCCGTCATTTCCATTACCACCACGGCGGCGGTCAACGGCGATTGGGTCGCAGCGGCAAGGAATGCGGCCATGCAGAGCAAAACCGCGACATTGGACGCGTCACCCAGTTGCGCGAAAGAAGCCATGTGTTCACCTATCATCGCTCCGATGGTTAACGACGGCGTGAAGATGCCACCGGGAATGCCTGCCCAATAGCTGAACACGGTTGCCGCCCATTTTGCGGCGGCCAAACCGAACGGCGCTTCATACGCGCCTTTGAGTGCGGCTGCGGCTTCGTGATAGCCCGTGCCATAGGTTTTGCCTTGATAAAACGTGCCGAGCAGCGCCAGCAAAATACCCATCACAAAGGCGACCACCAACAAATGGCGGCGGATGAAACTGCGCCAGCGTACCGGTGCGAATGCCGCCGCGCCGCGATACAAAAAGCTGCCGAACAATCCGCCTGCCACGCCGCAGACGATGCCCGACACCGCAGCCCACATCAGCATGTTTGGCAGCTCATGCCCTTGAAACCCTGAAAAATACGGGTTGTTGCCCTGTATTGCCACTTGAATGAAACCGGCTGCCAACACACCCATCAGGATTTGGCGTTCCCAACGCAAAATCACGCCACGCCCCAATTCTTCGATGGCAAAGACCACACCGGCCAAAGGCGCGTTAAACGCCGCCGCCAAACCGCCCGCCGCACCTGCGGCAATCAAATCGTTTTCCTGCATGCCCCTAAACGCCAGCCCGTGCTTTTTACACCACGCGCCCCAAGCGTTCATCACCGCTGCGCCCACTTGTACAGACGGCCCTTCCCTGCCGACAGACGCACCCAACAGCATGGCGCAAAACGTCAGCGGAATTTTGAAAAAGGTTTCGCCCAGACGAATCAGACGGGTTTTCTGTGCACCATAAGGCAAAGACAAAGAAGCGATAACCTGCGGAATACCGCTGCCGGAAGTGTACGGCGCAAATTTGCGCGTAAACCATGCCAAAAGCGGCAAACCCAGCGGCAAAGCCACCCACGCAAACCACGGATATTTTCCCACCAACAAAGCGTTCCATTCCAAAGCCAAATCCGCCAAGTACGCAAACATCAAAGCCGTCAGGGCAACCAGCGCCGAGCCTGCCAGCAAAAACAGAAGGGCAATGCTCTTTTTCGACAGGCGTTTGGTTTGGCGGATTTTGTGGGCGAGGCGCGCCGCCCAAGTCTGTGGAAATTTCATCATAAACACGCAGTCAATGTGTTCAGACGGCCTTGATACTTTTCTCAAAGGCCGTCTGAAAACAAGGATAAAGGTTTTTAAGAACGGTAATCCGCGTTAATCGACACATATTCGTGCGACAAATCGCAGGTATAAACAGCCGCCGTCGTATCGCCGCGTTGCAAATCGATGCGGACGGTGATTTCCGGACGGTTCATCACCGCTTGTCCGGCTTCTTCGGTATAGCTTTCCGCGCGGCCGCCGTTTTCAGCAACCAACACGTCATCCAGCCACATTTTCAAAGCATCGACGTCCAAGTCTTCAATACCGGCATAGCCGACGGCTGCCAACAGACGGCCCAAGTTCGGGTCGGAGGCAAAGAAAGCGGTTTTCACCAAAGGCGAATGGGCGACGGTATAAGCCACTTTGCGCGCCTCTTCGCGGGTTTTCGCGTTTTGCACTTCAACCGTGATGAACTTGGTCGCACCCTCGCCATCACGGACAATCGCCTGCGCCAATTCCAAAGCCAGCGAACCGAGCAAGGCTTTGAGCTGCGCGTAGCGCGGATCGGCGGTATTGTCGATTTCGCTCTGACCGCAACGGCCTGTCGCCATAATCACGAAGCTGTCGTTGGTACTGGTATCGCCGTCCACGGTAATCGTATTGAAACTTTCGTCTGCGATTTCTTGCGTCATCAGCTGCAAAATCGGTTGGGACACTTTGGCATCGGTAGCGATAAACGACAACATGGTCGCCATGTTCGGATGAATCATGCCCGAGCCTTTGGCGATACCGGTAGCACGGACTGCGTGTTTCTCGCCGACCAAGCCCGTGCGTGAAACGGCTTTCGGTACAGTATCCGTCGTCATGATGGCACGCGCCGCATCCGACCAGAATGCAGGGCGCACTTGCGGCAAAGCGGCCACGATTTTATCCACAGGCAAGGGTTCTAAAATCACGCCGGTCGAAAACGGCATGATTTGATTGGATTGGCAGCCGACCTGCTCTGCCACCGCCGCGCACACTTTAATCGCGTCCAGACGGCCTTGTGCGCCGGTACCCGCATTGGCATTACCCGTATTGATGACTAAGGCACACACGCCGTCTTGGTCAAACAGATGCGACTTGGCGATATGCACCGGCGCGGCGCAGAAACGGTTTTGCGTAAACACCGCGCCCACTGTATGTCCGCCGCCCAACACCATCAGCGTCAAATCGTCGCGGTCTTGTTGCTTGATGCCGGCGCGACCTGTAAACAGACGGATGCCGTCGATTTCCAACAATTCGTCTGCACGTTTTTCAGTCAAATTTACAGCCATATCATTCTCTCCTGTTTACACTATTTTCAGACGGCCTAAACGCTATACGCCCAATAAGGGAATCAAGATAGGCACCAATACCGCCGTCAATACGCCGTTGAGCGTCAAGCCCAAGCCAGCATATGCAGCCATACGGCGGCCGTATTCCAATGACGCCGCAATACCCATCGCATGTGAGGCCGTACCCAAAGACATTCCCACTGAAGAAGGCATATACAACGCCCCTTTCAACACTTTATATCCGGCCATCTGGCCAAAAAGTCCGGCAATAATCACCGTTGCCGCCGTAATCGCCGGAATACCGCCGACCGATGCCGTGATTTCAATCGCAATCGGGTTGGTCACCGATTTGGAAGCCAACGACAAAACCACATCGCGCGACGCGCCCAGCCATTTGGCGAAATACACGCCCGTAACAATGCCCGTCACGCTGCCCGCCAATTGCGACAACACCACCGGCAACCACTGGCTGCGGATACGGTCCCAATTTCGATAAAGCGGCACGGCCAGCAATACGACCGCCGGTTTCAACCAAAAATCGATAAACTGCGCCGCATCGTGATACAGCTTGTAATCGATGGCAAATACCTTCAAATACCCCATCAACACCAGCGTACTGATCAATACCGGATTACACAGCACATTCCCCGTGCGCGCCCGAATCTGCACTGCCAAAGCATATACGGCCAAAGTCAGGAACAGCATGACCGAGGGCATGCGCAACAGCCCGTCTATATTCATCACATCCACCTCCTGACCCACTCATGCACTTTGCCGGTTACCAACAATACGCAGATCGTACTGCCGATTGTGGCCGTCAAAATCGAAAACCAGTCGTTTGCAATCACATCCAAATAGCTGATGACGGCCACGCAAGGCGGCACCAAAAACAAAGTCAGGTTTGCCATCAAAATGTCTGCCAGTTCCCCCACCCAAGACAATTTGACCCAGCCGGCCTGAAGCGCAGCAAACAGCAAACCCATGCCGACAATACTGCCCGGCAGCTTCAACCCCAAAATCCAAACGGTTGCCTCGCCCAAAGCCAGGCAACCCAATACCACCAATAAGGCACGAATAATATTCATTAAGCCGGTTTCTCCTTATCCTTTTTCAGACGGCCTCAAAAAATTTATTAATCATTGAATCATATCGTGCCACAGGCCGTCTGAAAAGGGAAGAAACGCCTTCCTACAAGTTTAATGAAAGATAAGTATGATTACTCTAGCGGATTGACTTAGGCAATGTCGAAACCCCTACCCTGCTTTTTGTCTTTAACGGCCGCTGCAAACCGGGCATTCGGGATTACGTCTCACCCCGTATTGCTGCCATTTTCCGCTCAACGCGTTATAGGTGGAAAGTTTGCCGTGCGACGGCACACCGATACCGATCAGCACTTTAAGCGCTTCGGCGGCTTGGGTCGTTCCGATAACGCCGACCAATGGCGAAAAAACGCCGAACAATGCACAAGCACCATCGCTGGCTTGTTCGCCGTCAAACAGGCAGGCATAGCAGGGCGTATCGGGAAGATCGGGACGGTACACGGCAATTTGTCCGTCAAAGCCGACGGCCGCGGCGGAAACTAAAGGCGTGCGCGTAGCAACGGCGGCGCGGTTGACCGCTTGGCGCGTGGGATAATTGTCGGAACAATCGAGGATGATGTCGGCGGCGTTTGCCAATTCGACAAGCTTAGCCTCATCGAGAAATTCGGCAATGGCTGTAATGTGTGTTTGGCTGTTGATCTGTTTCAGACGGCCTTGCATGACCAAAGCTTTGTTTTTGCCGATGTCGGCTTCGGTAAACGTGATTTGGCGTTGAAGGTTGGTCTCGTCGATGGTATCGGCATCGGCAATCGTCAGGCGGCCGATACCGGCGGCGGCAAGATACGGCAAGGCCGCCGCACCCAGCCCGCCGCAACCGACAACAAACACATGGGCGGCCAAAAGTTTTTCTTGGCCTTCGATACCGATTTCATCAAGCAGGATATGGCGGCTGAACCGCAAAAGTTGTTGATCGTTCATCATAACAATAAGGCCGTCTGAAACCCAATGTTCAGACGGCCTGAGTGATTTAGAAATTAATATTTTCGTAGGCGTTGTCAAACAGGAAAGGACGGCCTTCGCTGCTGGTCTCGGATTCGAGGCGGATGCCGCTGAGCATCATATTGCGGTCAACGTCTTTCATCATGTCGTAAACGCTCAAGAGAGCCAAATTGAGGCCAGTCAGGGCTTCGGTGGCAATGCTGCCGTTGCTGTTCGCTTGGACAGTCAGCGTGGCCTTCAAGCAGGCCAGCTCAACGTTAATATCGAAATCAACCTGCACGCCGATGATGCGTCCGGGCAGGTGCAGCGGAATCAGGTTGGCGGTCTGTTTGATGCTCTGAATGGCGGCAACGCGGGCGATGGTCAGGATACTTGCCTTTTCGGTGGCATTCTCTATCAACACCCGTATCGCCTGCTGGCTCATGTTGATGGTGCCGACGGCGACGGCGGTATGTTGCTCAGGAAAATCGGGCTGGTTGGGAAATTCAATCATGGGTTTCTCGCCTCTGTTTTGATGAGCAATATTTTACGGCATTTTACAGACAGCGACCACGCGGCGGATACAGACGGCCGTTTTCTGGTTTGAAATGTATCGGACGGCAGCATTGGCAGTTTACAAAAATTTGCTATACAATGGATTCAGGACAAACCCAAATTAACATTTAAATAAGAGAAAAATCATGCAACTGCATATCTTAAACAATCCCAAAGATGCCGCTTTGGCAGCGGATGCGGAATTTTTAAAACAGTCTCTTTTCAATCTGCTGCATGAGGAAGCGTCGCCTTTGGTGGTCGAAACCGTTAAGTTATTATCGACTTCAGACGACAGCGCTGCCTTGATTGAAAAGGTGTTGCCGCAATTGGACGAACAACAAACCCACGATTTAACCTTGGCCTGCGGCCTGTTCGCACAGATTTTGAACATCGCCGAAGACGTGCACCACGAACGCCGCCGCCAAATCCACGAAGAGGCCGGACACAACAGTGCCGAAGGCAGCCTGACGGAAACCGTGCGTAAACTCAAGGCCGGAAAAGTCAACGGCAAAGCGTTGCAACAACAACTGGACAACACAGTCGTTACCGCCGTTTTGACCGCGCACCCGACCGAAGTGCAACGCCAAACCGTCTTGAGCTTCAACCGCCGCATCCGCGCGCTGCTGCCGCAACGCGAACGCTGCACCAATCCTGATGCGCTGGCTCAGTTACGCCGCGAAATCGACACAGTCCTTTTGGGCTTGTGGCAGACCAGCGAAACGCGCCGCCACAAACTCAGCGTCAACGACGAGATCAACAACGGTGTATCCATCTTCCCAATGAGCTTCTTTGAAGCCCTGCCCAAACTCTACCGCACGATGGAACGCGATTTTCAGACGGCCTATCCCGGCGTCCGCGTTCCGAATATCCTTAAAATCGGCGGCTGGATCGGCGGCGACCGCGACGGCAACCCGTTTGTTTCTGCCGAAACCTTGCGTTTTGCGTTCAGACGGCATGCCGACGCAGTGTTCCGTTTCTATCGTGGCGAACTCGACAAACTCTACCGCGAATTGCCGCTCTCCATCCGCCGCGTCAAAGTCAACGACGACGTGATGGCACTGGCCGCCCTCTCACCTGACGAAGAAATCGCCCGCACCGAAGAACCCTACCGCCGCGCCATCGCCTACATCATGGCACGCGCCATGGGCAAGGCACGCTCACTAGGTTTGGGCATGGGCTGCAAATTCGGCTTCCTCGAGCCTTATGCCACGGTTGAAGAATTCCTCAACGACCTGAAAAAACTGCAACGCTCGCTCCACGAAAACGGCAGCCAACTGCTGGCAGAAGGCCGTCTGTCCGACATTATCCGCAGCGTGTCCGTGTTCGGCTTCCACATGATGCCGCTCGACCTGCGCCAACACGCAGGCAAACACGCCGATGTGGTTGCCGAGCTTTTCCAACACGCAGGCTTGGAAGACTACAACAGCCTGAACGAAGAGCAAAAACAAGCCGCCCTGTTGCGCGAGTTGAGCCATCAACGTCCGCTGTACAGCCCGTTCATCACATACAGCGACCATACCCGTCACGAACTGGCAATTTTCAACGAAGCGCGCAAAATCAAAGACGAATTCGGTGAAGATGCCGTTACACAAAGCATTATTTCCAACTGCGAACAACCCAGCGACCTGCTCGCCTTGGCATTGCTGCTGAAAGAAAGCGGCCTGTTGGTGGTGGAAAACGGCAAACCGCACAGCCGCATCAACATCGTGCCTCTGTTTGAAACCATCGAAGCGCTCGAAAACGCCTGTCCGGTCATGGAAACCATGTTCCGCCTCGACTGGTATGATGCCCTGCTCGAAAGCCGCGGCAACATCCAAGAAATCATGCTCGGCTACTCCGACTCCAACAAAGACGGCGGCTACGTTACCAGCTCATGGTGTCTGTATCAGGCAGAGTTGGGCTTGGTCGAACTTTTCAAAAAATACGATGTCCGTATGCGCTTGTTCCACGGCCGCGGCGGCAGCGTAGGTCGCGGCGGCGGCCCTTCTTACCAAGCCATCTTGGCACAACCTGCAGGCAGCGTTGCCGGACAAATCCGCATTACCGAGCAAGGCGAAGTCATTACCGCAAAATACGCCGACCCTGGCAACGCCCAACGCAACTTGGAAACCTTGGTTGCCGCGACTTTGGAAGCCAGCATCCTGCCGGATAAAAAAGACCCTGATGCCAAACTGATGCAGGATTTGTCGGACGTATCGTTCAAATACTACCGTGAACTGATTACCCACCCCGACTTCATCGACTACTTCCTGCAAACCAGCCCGATTCAGGAAATCGCCACCCTCAACCTCGGCAGCCGTCCCGCCAGCCGCAAAACCCTGGCGCGGATTCAAGACTTACGTGCAATTCCGTGGGTATTCTCATGGATGCAAAACCGCCTCATGCTGCCGGCTTGGTACGGTTTCGGCAGCGCAGTGGAAACCTTGTGCGAAGGCAAACCCGACACACTGGCCGCCCTGCGCGAACACGCCCAAAGCAACCCATTCTTCCAAGCCATGCTCTCCAATATGGAGCAAGTGATGGCGAAAACCGACATCACTTTGGCGGAAAACTATGCCGGCTTGAGCGAATCGCCCGATAAAGCAAAGGTCATCTTCGGCATGATCAAGGAAGAATACCAACGCAGCCGCAAAGCACTGCTCGACTTGCTGCAAACCGAAGAGCTCCTGCGCGACAACCGCAGTCTCGCCCGTTCGCTTGCCTTGAGGATTCCATACCTGAACGCCCTCAATGGCCTGCAAGTCGCCATGCTCAAACGCCTGCGCAAAGAGCCCGATAATCCGCACGCACTGCTGATGGTTCACCTGACCATCAACGGCGTGGCGCAAGGTTTGCGTAATACCGGTTAAGTCAGTACGGAAAAAAGGCCGTCTGAAACAGTTTTTCAGACGGCCTTTAAACTAACTGCGAACCGCGGCAAAGTATTTACCCACAAACTCCATACTGTTTCTCAACCTGCTTGCCACTCTGACCCTATTCATTTAACTTACCCTGTATTTCAGACTATTTGGAGAAATAGCAGATAACCCTCTGCTAAATCAATATGTTCACTTAAGTATGGCAACTGCTTCAGCATGGTGGATGGTCGACCTACTGACATACCTTACTGCGGCACCATCGCATATCGCCGCACAATACGCTTTCAGACAACCCTGAGGCCGTCTGAAAAACAAAAACATCTCACACCAAGGCAACTATCATTATGTTTGACATTGTATTTATCTTGTTATTCGGCAGGCTTCAGCCCCACAAAACACCCGATTCATCCGACACGCCCGTCCCTTTTGGGCATTCGGCGGCAGGCTCGGCTTTAATTTATTTATGCATACGCATAGGGATAATCATCCTTCATGATTCGATTTCCGGAGCCATTGACAGCCTCCCCCTCATTCTGTTTCAAACAATCTGCATGTTCGGCTGTCTGGTTTTGTATTTCAAAATGTTACGTACCGCATCCAACCCGAAACACCGGCAGATGATTTATTGGGTACTGGGCATTCTTTTGGGTTTGATCTTAAGCCTCCTGTCTGAAAAATTGTTTTATTTAACGGCTTTATTCATTTACTCATTCTTCGGAAGAACAATAAGCTGAATGCCTACCCCTCTTTTTTCAGACGGCCTTTTATCATAAGAACACACCAGCATTGCGGCTGTTTTGAGTACCCCCACAATATGCTATAATCCGCCGTTAAACTTTTATCTTTTCAGGAAAAACCATGAGCTTGAAATGCGGCATCGTCGGTTTGCCCAACGTCGGCAAATCCACCCTCTTTAACGCGCTGACCCAATCGGGTATCGAAGCGGCAAACTATCCTTTCTGTACCATCGAACCCAACGTCGGCATCGTTGAAGTCCCCGATCCGCGTATGGCTGAATTGGCAAAAATCGTCAATCCGCAAAAAATGCAGCCTGCCATCGTCGAATTTGTCGATATCGCCGGTTTGGTTGCAGGCGCGAGCAAAGGTGAAGGTTTGGGCAACCAGTTCCTCGCCAACATCCGCGAAACTGACGCAATTGTTAACGTCGTACGTTGCTTTGACGACGACAACATCGTCCACGTTGCAGGCAAAGTCGATCCGATTGCCGACATCGAAACCATCGGCACCGAGTTGGCACTGGCTGACTTGGCCAGCGTCGAAAAAGCCATCGTCCGCGAAGAAAAACGCGCACGCTCAGGTGACAAAGACGCGCAAAAACTGGTCGATCTGTGCAAAAAACTGCTGCCTCATCTGGACGAAGGCAAGCCTGTACGCTCCTTCGGTTTGGACGCAGAAGAACTCGCCATGCTCAAACCGCTGTTCCTGCTGACTGCCAAACCCGCCATGTACGTCGGCAACGTTTCCGAAGACGGTTTTGAAAACAACCCGCACCTCGACCGCCTGAAAGAATTGGCTGCAAAAGAAAACGCGCCGGTTGTGGCCGTTTGCGCCGCAATGGAAAGCGAAATCGCCGAATTGGAAGACGACGAAAAAGCCGAATTCCTCGCTGAAATGGGCTTGGAAGAACCGGGCCTGAACCGCCTGATTCGTGCCGGCTACGACCTCTTGGGCCTGCAAACCTACTTCACCGCCGGTGTCAAAGAAGTACGCGCTTGGACCATACACAAAGGCGACACCGCGCCACAAGCCGCCGGCGTGATTCACACCGACTTTGAACGCGGCTTCATCCGTGCCCAAGTTATCTCCTACGAAGACTTCATCGCTTTAGGCGGCGAAGCAAAAGCCAAAGAAGCTGGCAAAATGCGTGTAGAAGGCAAAGAATACGTCGTACAAGACGGCGATGTAATGCACTTCCTGTTTAACGTATAAACCCAGCGTACCGCTTTTTTTCAGACGGCCTTTTCTAAGATTAAGGCCGTCTGAATTTATTTTCAGACGGCCTCATGTCTTGAAATATCAACAAAACAAGACATTATCTCCATAATAAATGCGGGCATGGCCCGTAATTTTTCTCTCTTAAAATCTCTCGTTTCTTACCGATGCCTTACCTAAAAATAGCGCAAGGTTACATCATCAATAACAATATCATTGATATGACAATAAAAAATTAAACAATACCACATCGTATTGATTCATTATAAAAACAACATATTAAATATTATGTTGAAACTATCAACTGTATCCCTACTCTAATCTATTACTATTCAAACGCATATCATCAGCAATCATTCTAAGAAGGCAAACAAACTGCCCAGTACTGACAAACGATGGCTGATCTCCGAAATGCTGCCATTCTCGGCAGGAATCACTTTTCAGACGACGCCATTAAAATAAACTAATTAAAATCAAAATATTATGAGCAAAGTTTTATCTTACCGCCCAGATATTGATACATTGCGTGCCGTTGCTGTTCTATCCGTTGTCGTTTTCCATATTGAAAAAAACTGGCTGCCTGGCGGCTTTCTTGGTGTTGATATCTTTTTTGTCATTTCCGGCTTTCTGATCACGATGATTATCCATCGTGAAATGAGCAGTGGGATTTTTTCGTTCAAAAAGTTTTACATCCGCCGTATCAAGCGGATATTGCCCGCATTTTTTACCGTATTGACGGTAACGCTGATATGCGGCTTTCTTTTATTCACCAAAGATGATTTTTCCCTTTTATGGAGAACAGCCCTGTCCACCTTGGGGTTCATCTCCAATATCTTTTTTGCAAAGGGTCAGGGTTATTTCGACCCCATACAAGAAGAAAAACCTTTGCTTCACATTTGGTCTTTATCGGTCGAAGAACAATATTATTTCGTCTTCCCGATATTGCTGTTACTGGTAGTCCGCAAAAGCTGGCGCACTCAGTTTGCCTTCCTCATCACGCTATGCGTATTCAGCATTTTAGCTTCTTTTATACCGACTGCACTGGATAAATATTACCTACCCCATCTGCGCGCCTGCGAAATGCTGATCGGCTCGTTGACGGCAGTGTGGATGCAATATCGGCAACAACAAGGGCTGGATACCGGCAAACAATATGCAGCGGCAGGCGCATTACTTTCCGTATGCGTACTGTTTACCTGCCTGTTTACCTATACGGAAAAAACTGCCTATTTTCCGGGGCCTGCCGCCATCATTCCTTGTTTGGCCGCCACCGCATTCATTTATTTCAATCAATTTGAACACCGGCTGAAAAAATTTTTCCAATGGAAGATTACTGTCGGCATAGGCTTGATTTCCTATTCACTGTATCTGTGGCATTGGCCTGTATTGGCTTTTATGAGATACATCGGTTTAAATAATCTGCCTTCTTATTCGACTGCGGCCGCAATTGCCCTAATGTTCGTACTCTCCCTGCTTTCTTATTATTTTGTCGAGAAGCCGTTTAAAAACTGGAAAGGCTCTTTTGCCCAATCTGTTACATGGGTTTATACCGCCCCCATGCTTGTTTTGGCCATTACGCCTTTTCTTGCCATAAAGCTTCCGTTTATGGAGCAATACGACCGTATGGGATTGGCGCGTTCCTACACTTCTTGTCACAACAACACCGACAAACAATGTATTTGGGGCGATACCGACAAACAGCCGGAATTACTGATTCTAGGCGATTCCCATGCCGACCAATATAAAACGTTTTTTGATACCGTCGGCAAAAAAGAAAAATGGTCGGCAGCGATGGTTTCTGCGGACAGTTGTGCCTATGTAGAAGATTATGCTGCACCCGTATTCAAGCAAAACGCCTCCTGCCGTGCCGTTTATGAATACGCCAAAGAGCATCTGCCCCAATACTCAAAAGTGCTTTTGTCCATGCGCTGGGGCAGCCAAATGCCTGAAAACAGCCACTCCCTTGCTTACGATGCCGATTTTTTCAAAAAATTCGACCTCATGTTGCAAAAACTTTCTTCGGAAAAACAAGCGGTTTACCTGATGATAGACAACCCTAATCTGTCATACAACGGCTTACGTGCCTATATTCTGTCTTACCGCATACCGGGATTTAGTCAAAATCTTGCCATTGATGAAACAGTCACTTCAAAAGGAAATGAACGCATCAAAGAATTGGCGGAAAAATATGCCAATGTGCACATTATCGATGCCGCTGCCTATATTCCGGAGAACTTCAAAATCAACGGATTGCCGGTTTATTCCGATAGAGACCACATCAACCCTTACGGCGGCAGAGAACTGGCCAAGCGTTTTTCTGAAAAACACACGCTTCTTCAGTAAGCCATAGCCATTCATCCGATGAAATTTGTTACAATTGGCAGTTTGTAAAACTGCTAATTTTTTTGGAAGATATCAATGAGCGTCATCAAAGACCTACAATCGCGTGGCTTAATCGCGCAAACTACCGACATCGAAGCCTTAGACGCTTTGCTAAACGAACAAAAAATTTCCCTCTATTGCGGTTTTGACCCGACAGCCGACAGCCTGCACATCGGCCACTTGCTGCCTGTATTGGCATTGCGCCGTTTCCAACAAGCCGGCCATACGCCGATTGCTTTGGTGGGCGGTGCGACCGGCATGATCGGCGACCCAAGCTTTAAAGCCGCCGAACGCAGCTTGAATTCTGCCGAAACCGTTGCCGGTTGGGTTGAAAGCATCCGCAACCAACTGACCCCTTTCTTAAGCTTTGACGGCGACAACGCGGCCATTATGGCCAACAATGCCGACTGGTTCGGCAGCATGAACTGCCTCGACTTCCTGCGCGACATCGGCAAGCATTTCTCCGTCAATGCCATGCTGAACAAAGAATCCGTCAAACAGCGTATCGAGCGCGACGATGTGGGCATTTCCTTCACCGAGTTCGCCTACTCCCTGCTGCAAGGCTACGACTTTGCCGAATTGAACAAACGCCACGGCGCGGTTTTGGAAATCGGCGGTTCCGACCAATGGGGCAACATCACTGCCGGTATCGACTTGACCCGCCGTCTGCACCAAAAACAAGTATTCGGCCTGACCCTACCTTTGGTAACCAAATCAGACGGCACCAAATTCGGCAAAACCGAAGGCGGCGCGGTATGGTTGAACGCGAAGAAAACTTCTCCGTATCAGTTCTACCAATTCTGGCTGAAAGTGGCCGATGCCGATGTGTATAAATTCCTGAAATACTTTACCTTCCTGTCCATCGAAGAAATCGATGCCATCGAAGCGAAAGACAAAGCCAGCGGCACCAAACCTGAAGCGCAACGCATTCTCGCCGAGGAAATGACCCGTCTGATTCACGGCGAAGAGGCCCTTGCCGCCGCCCAACGCATTTCTGAAAGCCTGTTTGCTGAAGACCAAAGCAGCCTGACCGAAAGCGACTTTGAACAGCTCGCTCTCGACGGCCTGCCGACTTTTGAAGTTTCCGAGAGCCTCAACGTGGTTGAGACTTTGGTAAAAACCGGTTTGGCATCTTCCAACAAAGAAGCGCGCGGTTTTGTAAACAGCAAAGCGGTTTTGCTCAACGGCAAACCTGCTGAAGCCAACAATCCGAACCATGCCGCTGAAAAACCTGACGATGCCTACATGCTGACCGACGAACACAAACGTTTCGGCAAATACACCATCGTCCGCCGCGGCAAACGCAACCATGCTTTGTTGGTTTGGAAATAATCTTGAAACATTAAACGCATCGTTTAAAACAATCATGCCGTCTGAAAACCAAGTTGTTTTCAGACGGCCTTTTATATGGATGCATCACAGCAATGAAACTGTGCAAAAAGAAAGGACAGAACTTACGCTCGTCCTTTTTTCTCAAGAGTCAAACTGCTTTAAGAAACTTGCTTATTTCGGATTACTGCAAACGCTCATTCTCTTGACGGACGGCATTCACCACGTCCGCGCCAAACAAAGCGTTGACATCGGTTTCATCAAACACATATTTGCTATGGCAGAAATCGCAATCGATTTGAATGCTGCCTTGTTCCGCCACCACGCCGCCGACTTCCTGACCACCAAGCATCAACAGCATATCGCTGACTTTGCCACGGGAACAGGTGCAGGCAAACTCGATGGCTTCCGGTTCAAAAACGCGGGGCGGGGTTTCATGGTAAAGGCGGTAAAGGGCGTGATGCGCATCCAAACCGGTCAATTCTTGCGGAGTAAGCGTTTGCGCAAGCGTGGTCACATGCTCCCAAGCGGCATCATCCAATTCTTCTTCCGGCAGACGTTGCAGCAATAATGCACCTGCGGCTTGGTCGTCAGCGGCAAGCGTAATATAGGTATCGAGCTGCTCGGAACGTTTCATATAGTTGACCAGCATTTGCGCAATGCTGTCGCCTTCCAGCGGGACAACGCCTTGCCATGGGTCGGCATCTTTAGGCTGATGGGTCAACACAAACACGCTGTTTTCGCCCAACAGCGCAGTCAGGCTTTCGTCATCACGGATTTCAGCGGTTTCGTCCCAACGCGCGGTAGCACGGACAGTATTTTCAGAAGTAGCTTCCACCACCAACATTTTCAGACGGCCCTGACCTTGAACCTGAACAATCAGCGTGCCTTCGTTTTTAAGGTTGGCAGACAATAAAGAGCCGGCGGCCAGCAACTCGCCCAAAGCGCGGCGGATGGCGACAGGATAATGTTTTTGGTTGACGATGTGGTGCCAAACCTTTTCGAGGCGGATGTGCATACCGCGGATAGGCATATCGTCAAAGATAAAGCGTGTACGGATATCGCTGTGATTTTGTGTCATGTCAGTCTCTGAAAATAAATCAATGAATGCCGCTTATATGGTTGCAGCGGCGGATAAATCAAGCGAAACCGCGCCTGATGTTTTTCTAGTTCTTTTGGAAACAAGGGTTTAACGCAAAATAACAGCAGTTTTTTTGCCAAAAAGACAGTTTTTGAATACAATCAAGCAGATAACAAGAGAATGATACGGGATAACATCTCAGAAACCGGCAATGTGCCTGCAATCGGCAGGGAATGCCTTCTGAAACGGAAGTTTTTATAATGAATTTTTTACTCCGGCTCGCAGCAGTTTGGACTTCGGTCGCCATGCTCGCGAGCGTCAATTTTTCTTACGCCGATGATTTGGAAAACCTGATTACCACCCGTCAGCGTGTTTTAAACCAATTCAACGACAACGCCAACGTTTACGGCAATACGCGTCAGGCAACCCCTGTCCATCCCACCAATACCTATCCTGCCGCAAGCAACAATACGCGCGCACCTTCGGGCAATGCAGATGAGTTAATCGGCAGCGCCATGGGCCTGCTCGGCGTGGCCTACCGCTACGGCGGCACATCAGCCTCTACCGGCTTTGACTGCAGCGGCTTCATGCAACACATCTTTAAACGCGCCATGGGCGTAAACCTGCCGCGCACCTCTGCCGAACAAGCGCAAATGGGCGTTGCCGTGAACCGTTCGGAATTGCAGCCGGGCGACATGGTCTTTTTCCGCACCATGGGTCGCGGCCGTATTTCCCACGTCGGCCTTTACATCGGCAACAACAATTTCATTCACGCGCCGAGAACGGGCAAACGTATCGAAATTACCAGCCTCGGCCACAAATATTGGAGCGCAAAATATGCCTTTGGCCGCCGCGTGAAGAAAAACGATCCTTCCCGTTTCTTAAACTGAGGTGAGCTATGGCAATGCCGCAAATGCCCAAATGGTATGACGACGACGGTCAGATCGTTTCCTGCACTGAAAAAGTCAAAGTCATGACCGAAAACTTGAACGAACTGTACCAAATAGCGCAGGACGCATTTGAAGACGCGCTGCTGATGGGTTGCTCCGAAAAACAGTTGCGCGAATACTTCCGCGACTTAATGGCCGGGCTGGAAAACCCTTATCAAAAAAACGGTTAGTTATTCGATCCATACAAAAAAAGGCCGTCTGAAAGTTTTTCAGACGGCCTTTTTTATCGGGCAGATCCCCTACCCTATTGCTAACATTCCACCACGCGCACGGATACAGGTATGGCTTTTTTCTGCAAGGTAATGGCCAGGCCTGCGAGTGAGGTTTCTTTGTAGGTTGCCTTCATATCGCGGCCGGTTTGCAACATGGTTTGAATCACTTCATCAAGGGAGACTTTTTTGTCTGTGCCGTCTTCCAAAAGCGCGAGGGTGGCGAGTTTAAGGGCTTTTTCGGCGGCGATGCCGTTGCGTTCAATACAGGGGATTTGCACCAAACCGCCGACGGGGTCGCAGGTCAGGCCCAAATGGTGTTCCATCGCCATTTCGGCGGCGTTTTCCACTTGTTTGGGCGTGCCGCCGATGACTTCGGCGTATGCGCCCGCCGCCATGGAGCAGGCGACGCCGACTTCGCCTTGGCAGCCGACGTCCGCGCCAGAAATCGACGCATTGGTTTTGTACAAAATACCGATGGCGCCGGCAGTCAGCAGGAAATCTTCGACACGCGATTGGTTGGCGTGCGGATTAAATTTGCGGAAATAGTGCAAGACAGCAGGAATAATGCCTGCCGCGCCGTTGGTGGGTGCGGTTACGACACGGCCGCCGGCGGCATTCTCTTCATTGACCGCCATGGCGTACACCATCGGCCAAAGTTGGGTATTGACGATTTCGCTCTCGCGCAGGACTTTGAGTTTGGCCGCCAACTGCGGCGCGCGGCGGCGGACGTTCAAGCCGCCCGGCAATTGCCCTTCCGCACCCAAGCCGCGCTTGATGCAGTTTTCCATCACATCGGCCACAGCGGCCACACGACGGCGGACTTCCTCCTCATCGCAACCTGCCAACGCCGCTTCATTGGCCAACACGACTTCGGAAATATTCAACTGGTTCAGACGGCATTGTGCCAACAACTCGTCGCAGTTTTCGTAAGGGTATGGCACGTCTGAATTTTCCTGCGCTTCTTGTGCAAACCCTTCGTCTGTTACGATAAAACCGCCACCGACCGAATAATAAATCTGCTCTTTCAGCTTCTGTCCGTCTGAATTGTAGGCGATAAAGTTCAAACCGTTCGGATGTTTGGGCAACACTTTGTCGCCGCGGATATCCAAATCTTTTTCGGGATTGAAGGTCATTTCACGGCCGTTGAATTTTAAAACGTGCTGCGTGCGGATGCGTTCCAAGCGTTGGGGGATGTCTGCAAGCGGAATATCGTGCGGCAGGCTGCCTTCCAAACCAAGCAATAATGCATCGAATGTACCGTGTCCGATACCGGTCAAAGCAAGCGAGCCGTACACTTCAATGACAATACGTGCCACTTGTGTATCTAAGTTTTCGGCATGCAGCAAATCGGCAAAAGCGGCCGCGGCCTTCATCGGGCCGACGGTGTGCGAGCTGGACGGGCCGATGCCGATTTTGAAAATATCGAAAATACTGATCATGGGTTTTTCCCTTATAGTCTGAAAAGGCCGTCTGAATATTTCAGACGGCCTGTTGTTTGTGAAACTTAAACAGTCTCTATCCAACCGGCAATGCGTTTTTCGACGGCTTCGGCATTCAGTCCCAAATCGGCTAAGAGTTTTTTCTGGTCGCCGTGTTCGGTAACTTTGTCTTCTACACCCAGCAGCAGTACCGGTTTGCAAATGCCGTGTTTCGCCAACACTTCCAACACCGCACTGCCTGCGCCGCCTTGTTCGGCATTCTCTTCAGCGGTAACGATGTAGTCATGGCTTCGGGCGAGACGGACGATCAGCTCTTCATCTATCGGTTTGACAAAGCGCATATCGGCAACGGTCGCGTTCAGATTCTCAGCCGCGGTCAATGATGGGGCAACCATGCTGCCAAAGGCGATAACGGCAATTTTCTCGCCTTCTCGACGGATGATGCCTTTGCCGATTTCAACGGTTTCCAGGCCGTCTGAAATGGTTGCGCCCGTGCCTGTACCGCGCGGATAACGGACGGCGGACGGCAAATTTGCCTGATAGCAGGTTGAGAGCAGCAGGCGGCATTCGTTTTCGTCGCTTGGTGCGGCAATAATCATGTTCGGCACGCAACGCAAAAAGCTCAAGTCGTACAAACCGGCATGGGTCGGGCCGTCTGCACCAACAATACCTGCACGGTCGATGGCGAACAAAACAGGCAGGTTTTGCAGGGCAACGTCATGTACCAACTGGTCGTAAGCGCGTTGTAGGAAAGTGGAGTAAATCGCTACGACAGGCTTGATGCCTTCGCATGCCAAACCGCCTGCAAAGGTAACGGCGTGTTGCTCGGCGATGCCGACGTCGAAATAGCGGTCGGGGAATTGCTGTTCAAACTCAACCAAGCCGCTGCCCTCGCGCATGGCAGGCGTAATGGCAACCAAACGCTCGTCAGCCGCCGCTTGGTCGCACAGCCATTGGCCGAACACTTGCGTATAAGTCGGTTTGGCCGCGGCAGGTTTGACTTCCGGCGCAGGCACTTCACTCGGCAGCTTGGCGACAGCGTGGTATTTGACAGGATCGTTTTCGGCGAATTTGTAGCCGTTGCCTTTTTTGGTGATGACGTGCAACAACTGAGGGCCTTTGCGGCCGCGCAAGTCTTTTAATACGTCCACCAGATTTTCAACGTTGTGGCCGTCCACAGGGCCGGTGTAACGGAAACCAAAGTTTTCAAACAAAGACAGCGACTGTTTGGCGTGCTCCGCTTCGCCTGCCAAGGTTTTGATTTTGTTTTCGACTTTTTGGGCAAGCTCCATCGCACCGGGCAATTTATCCAATACTTTGCTCGATTGGGCTTTGATGGTGCTCAACAGGCCGTGCATATCGCGCACGACGTTGCTGGCAAGGTATTTCGGCAGCGCGCCGACATTGGGGGAAATCGACATTTCGTTGTCGTTGAGGATAACCAGCAAATCGACATCCATATCGCCTGCACAGTTCAGGGCTTCAAATGCCTGACCCGCCGTCATGGCGCCGTCGCCGATGATGGCGACGCTGCGGCGGTTGTTGCCCAACTGTTTGTCCGCAACGGCCATGCCCAAGGCCGCGCCGATGGATGTGGAAGAATGCCCCACGCCGAACGCGTCGTATTCCGACTCGCTGCGTTTCGGAAAACCCGCCAAACCGCCGTATTGGCGCATGGTGTGCATTTGATTTTTGCGGCCGGTCAGGATTTTGTGCGGATAGCTTTGATGGCCGACATCCCAGACCAGATGGTCTTCGGGCGTATCGTACACATAATGCAGCGCCACCGTCAGCTCAACCGCGCCCAAGTTACTGGCGAAATGGCCGCCCGTCTTACCGACGGAATCCAACAGAAATTCGCGCAATTCGGCGGCGACTTGCGGCAGCTGTTTTTTCTCCAGACGGCGCAAATCCTGAGGCGTATCGATAATATCGAGCAAAGGGCTTGGGTTCATGATTTTTGGCGGTGATTTTTTGTGTAACGGACGATTATATCAAGAGATTGCACAACTTGTTACAAATGCTTTCAGACGGCCCGAACCTTTATCCTTTATAATACTGCCAACTGAAAACACAAGGCCGTCTGAAATGACCCAAAACGCAAACAATCTCTGCTGGCTCGATATGGAAATGACCGGCCTCAATCCGGAACACGACCGCATTATCGAAGTCGCCATGATCATTACCGACTCCGATTTGAACGTACTGGCGCAATCAGACGTTTACGTCATCCATCAAAGCGACGAGTTGCTCGACGGCATGGACGAGTGGAACACCGCCACCCACGGCCGTACCGGCCTGACCCAACGCGTGCGCGAGTCCAAACTGACCGAAGCCGAAGTCGAGCAAAACCTGTTGGACTTCATGTCCGCATGGATACCCGAGAAATCCACGCCCATGTGCGGCAACTCCATCCATCAAGACCGCCGCTTCATGGTCAAATACATGCCGCGCTTGGAAGCCTATTTCCACTACCGCAACTTAGACGTATCCACGCTGAAAGAATTGGCCAAACGCTGGAATCCGGCCGTCGCCAAAAGCGTGGTCAAACGCGGTTCGCACAAGGCATTGGACGACATCCTCGAAAGTATCGAAGAAATGCGCCATTATCGCGAGCATTTCCTCAAACTCCCTTCCGAACAATAATCTTAAGGCCGTCTGAAACAGGTTTTACACCGTTCAGACGGCCTGATCGGCTTCCCTCATCTCATGAAAATCACCAAAATCTTTACCTTCGATTCCTCGCACATGCTCGACGGGCATGACGGCAAATGCCAAAACCTGCACGGCCACACCTACAAACTCGAAATCACCGTCTCCGCACCCGTTATCCAAGGCGGCGCAAAAGACGGCATGGTGATGGACTTTACCGACCTGAAAGCCATCGTCAAACAACACATTACCGACCCATTCGACCATGCCTTCATCTATCACGGCAACAACGAACGCGAAAGCCAAATCGCCGCGCTTTTGGAAGGCTGGAACATGAAAACCCTGCGTCTGCCCTGCCGCACCACCGCCGAAAACATGAGTGTAGAAATGTATGGCCGTCTGAAAAACGCCGGTGTCAAAGTGTGCAGCGTGAAACTATGGGAAACGCCGACTTCGTGTGCGGAATATGAAGGGGAATAAACCGGCATTTTGTATTTTTCAGACGGCCTGTTCCCCAAACACACCCATCCGCTAAACATCAAAAGGAATCTTCATGAAAATCATCTCCACCCTCCTCGTCCTCTTCGTCGCTGTCGAACACTTCTACATCGCCTGGCTCGAAATGACGCAAATCCCAAGCGAAAAAGCGTCAGAGCTGTTCAACATGCCTTACGAATTTATGGAACAAAAACGCGTACAAACCCTGTTTTCCAACCAAGGCCTGTACAACGGCTTCCTCGCCATCGGCTTAGTATGGGCGCGCTTTGCCGCACCCGACAACGCGGTTTACGGCGCGACTATCCTGTTCCTCGGCTTCGTCCTCATCGCCGCCGCATGGGGCGCATTTTCATCCGGCAACAAAGGCATTTTGTTCAAACAAGGCTTGCCGGCATTTTTGGCCGCCGCAGCCGTCATTGCCGCTTAAGCACACACCAGCCATTCTTTCCCCTCGAACTAACAGAAAGAATGGCTGCCTCAACCGATTTCTCAAAATACTTCACCACAATAATTAAATCCCGCACACCCAATATTCATGACCATTCAAATCACTCCGAACAATCCCCAATACCGCATTGTCGAAATCTTTGAAAGCCTGCAAGGCGAAGGCTGGAATACAGGCATGCCCGCCGTTTTCATCCGTTTGGGCAAATGTAATCTCGCGTGCAGCTGGTGCGATACCGACTACCTCAAATTCGGCATGATGAGCCTGTCCGATATTTTAGGCCGTCTGAAAACCTATACGGCGCGCAACATCATCATTACCGGTGGCGAGCCCACCATCCAACCGCATTTGGATACCCTGCTCAATGCACTCAAAGCCGAAGGCTATTTTCTGTGTATCGAAACCAACGGCCTCAACCCCGCGCCGCCGCAAATCGACTACGTTGCCACCAGCCCTAAAGCCTGCTACGCCGCCAAATACGAAAAAAGCTGCATCGAGAAAGCAGACGAAGTGCGTATTGTTGCCGACGGCGATGTCATTACGTTTTGCCAAGAGATGGAACGCAAAATCCGCGCCCAACATTACTACCTCTCGCCTTGCGAACAAGACGGTGTGATGAATATCTACGACACCATCCGCCAAATCGGCGTATTAAACAGCCGATCCGATGCCCCCGTCCATTGGCAACTGAGCGTACAAACGCATAAATGGGCAGGAATAGAATAATTCGTTTGAAATCAATTAAAAACAAAACCTTTACAAAATATTGAATGTAAATACCATTCGATATTCGACCAAATGCACTACTGGCAAAGCGCTCAGGCCGTCTGAAACCCTATTTCAGACGGCCTTTTTTGTTACAAACCTCTTGACCGATTACATAAGATTACGTAAAGTGTGCAACAGTTTTCATAAATTGGTAAAACCAATTTACCTGATAACTGGTTGCATCTAAAAAGTGGCAATCCTTATTCGAAAAACATCTATTACTCAACACATCGCATCAAACCGCCATTGATTGACGGTTATGGTGCCCGTTGCCCCGAGGATATTCCTATGGCTCTCTTTCTCAGCATTTTCCCAATCATCCTGCTGATTTGGCTGATGGTTAAGAAAAACAGTATGCCGTCTTACATTGCGCTGCCGATTACCGCCGCGCTGATTTACGTCATCAAACTGTTTTATTTCGGCGACAACGCCATGTTGCTCAATGCAACAGCCGCATCCGGCCTCGTCTCTACCCTGACCCCGATTACCGTGATTTTCGGTGCCATTATGTTCAACCGCATGATGGAAACCACCGGCTGTATCGACGTCATCCGCAAATGGCTGGCCACCATCAGCCCGAATCCGATTGCCCAGTTGATGATTATCGGCTGGTCTTTCGCCTTTATGATTGAAGGCGCATCCGGTTTCGGTACGCCTGCCGCCATTGCCGCGCCAATCCTGATGAGCTTGGGCTTCAACCCATTAAAAGTAGCCATCTTCGCTTTGGTGATGAACTCCGTGCCTGTTTCCTTCGGTGCAGTAGGTACCCCGACTTGGTTCGGCTTCGCACCTTTGGGCCTGGATCAAAAGAGCATTATGGAAATCGGTATGCAAACCGGCGTAATGCACTTCTTTGCTGGTTTCATCATCCCTGTTATCGGCTTGAGCTTCATCGTACCTTGGGCTGAAATCCGCAAAAACTTGGGCTTTATCGGTATCGCCGTATTCTCCTGTACCCTTCCTTATGTTGCATTGGCGATGGTCAATGAAGAATTCCCATCTCTGGTTGCCGGCGCAATCGGCCTGATGGTGTCCGTATTTGCAGCAAACCGCGGCTGGGGCTTGAGCAAAGATTACGCCAAAGACCCGAATGCAGAAAAAGTACCTTTCGCACAAGTTGCCAAAGCACTGGCTCCTTTGGGTATGCTGATCGGCATGCTGGTGGTCACCCGTATCAAACAGCTGGGCATTAAAGGCCTGTTGACCAGCAAAGAAGAATGGTTCAGCTTCCAACTGCCGTTTGATTTGTCCAAAATCACCGTCAGCGACTCCCTGACCATCACCTTCGGCAATATCTTCGGCCAAGGCGTAAACGCTTCCTATCAAACCCTCTACGTTCCGGCTTGGATTCCGTTTGTCTTCACCGTTTGGATTTGCATCCTGCTGTACAAAACTAAATTCAAAGATGCATGGTCTTTCTACGCTGCAACCTTCAACCAAACCAAAAAACCTCTGCTTGCCCTGATGGGTGCGCTGATTATGGTTCAACTGATGATGGTTGGCGGCGATGACTCCATGGTGAAAATCATCGGTAAAGAATTTGCCGCGATGGCAGGCGAACACTGGGTGTACTTCTCCCCATACCTTGGCGCAATCGGTGCATTCTTCTCCGGCTCCAACACTGTATCCAACCTGACCTTTGGTCCGATTCAACAACAAATCGCGCTTGATACCGGCCTGTCCGTTACCCTCATCCTCGCCCTACAATCTGTCGGCGGTGCAATGGGCAACATGGTCTGCATCAACAACATCATCGCCGTGTGCAGCGTGTTGAACGTGAACAACGCCGAAGGTGCGATCATCAAGAAAACTGTCATCCCAATGACCATCTACGGCATCATCGCCGTGACTGTGGCTGCAATTTTCTTCTTGTAAACCGCTTCATATCAAAGGCTGTCTGAACATTCAGACGGCCTTTTTTTGTATTCTTTCGCTATATTTCTTAAAGAATCATTAATGTATATATTCCGCAACAACCCACATAACTACTTTGCAACACCAAATCACAAACAACTTTCTATTAATAAACAATCGGGTAATCATAAGTAAACACTGTTTTGCAATTTACCTAATTGCCACTACCGACAAAACGCCTAAAATACGCTTCATCTGCAAACGGAAACCCTTTCTCACTTTGCAAGATAACACACAACCCTCATATGGAGCTTAGATCATGAAATTACTTTCTGTTATCACTGCAGCCGCATTGGCTACTGTTTCCTTCTCTGCTGCCGCTGCACCTGCCGGCTTCGTTTCTTACCGTTGTGACGGTGGCAAATCACTGAACGTGATGTACGGCTTTGACCGTAGCGGCCGTGCAGTTACTGCTGACGTAAACGCCGGTGGCAAAAAAGCCTCTTTGGTTGTCGACAAAAAACGTTCTGACAGCACTGGCACTACTTTCACCAACCGTCGCGGCTATGTAATGTCTGCCGGTTTCATCGACAAAAACACCCACACTACTTCTGAAGTTGTCGGTGTGAACGCCCCTAACGGCTCATTCCTGGTGAAAAACTGCGAACCACGTCCACGTTAATCCCAGTTTTCCTATTTAACCGAATCATCCCGGTTTGATAGAAAGGCCGTCTGAAAAACAATTTTCAGACGGCCTTTTGATTTAAGCCTATAAAAAAGAGCGTGTACCGTACACGCTCTTTTTGTTTGTTCGCACACCAATTAAATACGCATCGGCATCACGATGTATTTGAAATTCGGATTGTTTGGCACGGTAAACAGCGTTGAACGGTTGGCATCACCAAAAGCAAGCTGCATATCGTCGGAGTGGATGTTACGCAACACATCCATCAGGTAGCCAATGTTGAAACCGACTTCAAGTTCTCCGCCTTGATAAGCGATTTCCAGCTCTTCGCGCGCTTCTTCCTGCTCGTTGTTGCTACATACAACACTCAGCAAACCAGGCTGTAGGAACAGTCGCGCGCCGCGGAATTTTTCATTGGCAAGAATGGCGGCACGCTCGAGCGCACCCAAAAGCTGGGTACGGGATACGAGGAAAATCTTGTCGTTATCCAAAGGAATCACGCGGTTAAAGTCAGGGAATTTACCGTCAATGACTTTGCTGACAATAGTCGTACCATTGCATTGGAAGCGTACTTGATTGTCCAAAAGCTCAACGGTGATGGACTCGGACGGATTGTTCAACAGCTTGAAGAGTTCCAATACCGTTTTGCGCGGCAGGATTACTTCCGTTTTCGGCAGTTCTGCTTCAATTTGGCTGGCCGCATAAGCAAGGCGGTGGCCGTCGGTTGCAACAAGGCGCAGTTGGTTTCCTTCAACCTGCATCAGCAAGCCGTTGAGATAATAGCGGATATCTTGAACCGCCATGCTGTATTGCACTTGCGAAAGCATGGTTTTGAAGGTTTCTTGAGTCAGCGAGAAAGTCGCGCTGACGTCGCTGCCGACGTTCATCAACGGAAAGTCTTCAGCAGGCAAGGTTTGCAGGGCAAAACGGGATTTGCCCGCGCGCAAAGTCAAGCGGTTGTCTGCCCAATCCAAAGATACCAGCGCACTGTCAGGCAGGGCGCGCAAAATGTCTTGGAATTTTTTAGCGTTGGTCGTAATACGGAAATCACCTGCCTGACTTTCAGGGCCGGCGGTATTGATTTGGATTTCCAAGTCGGTTGCCAAAAGTTTGGTTTGTCCGTCTTTGCTTTCCAGCAACACATTAGACAAAATCGGCAGAGTATGGCGACGTTCGACAATACCGGTAACGGCTTGCAACGGCTTGAGCAGACTGTCGCGATCGGCTTGTAAAATAAGCATGTTCCATTCCTTTGAATTTGAAATCGGTTGATTTGGGTATTTTAAAATATTTTTTGTTTTCAGACGGCCTCATATTGACATCAGGCCGTCTGAAATCGCATTGGGTCAGTTCTGAATCAGAATCAGCAGTTTTTCGTAGTCTTGCGCCAATTCAGGGTCTTCTTCACGCAGTTTCGCCACCGCTTTGACGCCGTGCATCACAGTCGTGTGGTCGCGGCCGCCAAAGGCATCGCCGATAGAAGGCAGGCTGAGCGTGGTCAGCTCTTTGGTCAGGCTCATGGCAACTTGGCGCGGACGGGCAATATTGCGCGTGCGTTTTTTGCCCAATATATCGCTGATTTTAATACGGTAGTATTTGGCTGTCGCATCGATGATGATGTCAGCGGTAATGACTTTGTGTTTTTCGGCAATAATATCCTGTAAAGCCGTACGCGCCAAATCCATATCGATGACAGGACGGTTCATAAAACGGCTGCTTGCACTGACACGGTTGAACGCGCCTTCCAGCTCACGCACATTGGAGCGGATCAGATTGGCGATAAACAGAGCGGCTTCGTCTTCGATACTGATACCGGCTGCTTCTGCCTTTTTCTGCAAAATCGCCACGCGCATTTCCAATTCGGGCGGTTCGAGTTCCAAAGTCAAACCCCATGAGAAACGGGATTTGAGACGGTCGTCCATACCCTCGATTTTGGCAGGCAATACGTCGCACGTCAGGATCAGTTGTTTTTTCTCGTTGTGGAAATGGTTGTACAGATAGAAGAACTCTTCCATCGTACGGTCTTTGCCTTTAATGAACTGAATATCGTCGATAATCAGCAGGTCATATTGTTTGTATTGTTGCTTGAACACATCATAAGTGTTGTTGCGCACAGCCTTCATAAAGCTGCGGATATAGTCGTCCGAGTGCATATAGCGCACTTTGGCATCAGGACGGTTTTTCAGCAATTCGTTGCCGATGGCTTGCACCAAGTGGGTTTTACCCAAACCGGTACTGCCGTATAAGAAAAACGGGTTGTAGCCCTGCCCCGGATTTTCAGCAATCGCTTGGGCGGCTGCGGCGGCAAGGCGGTTGCCCTTACCTTCCACCAAAGTTTCAAATGTATAGTCGCGCGACAGATTGGTCTGCTCGTAGCGCGCTTCTTCCGCATCGTGTTGCGCGTCGGTTTTGGCTTTGGCAACTGCTTTAGATTCAGCCGGAGCGGCAGTTTGCACTTGAGGCTCATGCGGCAGGTTTTTCATGCGTTGCGCCAAAATCTCGGCAGCCGTCATGGCAGCGGCAGGTTTAGAAACCGTTTCAGACGGCCTATCTTCTTCCATTGGCGCAGCAGTTTGCAAAGGCATTTGAACAGGCTCTACAAATTCTTCAACTTCAATGACTTCTTGCACTTGCACCGGCGCAACAGTCTGAGCCGCCATTTCATAATGCGTACCTACGCCCGGCTTAAACGCGAAAGCAGCCTGCTGAGGCACCAATTCGGCACGCACGGCGTCAATTTTGGCGGCAAACTGGCTTTTGAGCATATTGCAGGCAAATTGGTTTTTACCATACACCACCCATACGCCGTTTTCTTCGCCCACGGTCAAAGGCGCAATCCATTGCGCAAACTGCCCGGCAGGCAACATTTCGTGAAGGCGGCAAAGGCACAGCGGCCAAAATTCAGCTAACGTCATGAGATTAAGCTCGGAAAATGGAAGATTTGGGAAATACAAGAAGGCAGAGCAGACAGGCAATCCGATAAAAATCAAATTTTTACGATACTCCCGCTGCTTTCAGACGGCCTTGCGCACAGAGAAAAGCAAGGTTGGGCGATTATACCCATTCCGCTCTTTTTTATCCACAACCGCCGCAAAATTTTATCCACAAATTCTATCAATGCATAAAACCCGTTGTCACACTTTGGCCAACGAAAAGTTTTTATATTGATTGACAAAAGCGGCAAATTGGAGTGTAATTCACGGTTTAATTATCTACCAATTTTTAGGAAACATCATGAAACGCACTTATCAACCTTCCGTTACCAAACGCAAACGCACCCACGGCTTCTTGGTTCGCTCCAAAACTCGCGGTGGTCGCGCAGTATTGGCTGCCCGTCGCGCCAAAGGCCGCAAACGCCTGGCTGTATAATTTTGAATTACGGCTTCTCGAAGCAGTATCGCTTATTAAAAACGGATGATTTTTCATCCGTTTTTGCGTTGAAAAACCGACGCAGCCGCGATTTGCTGCAAGTCTCCCAGTCCGCAGACAACGCGCTCGGCCATCCGCGCCTTGGTTTGGTCGTCAGCAAAAAGACCGCCAAACGCGCCCATGACCGCAATTATATGAAGCGCGTCATCCGCGACTGGTTCAGGCTGAATCAACACCAGCTACCGCCGCATGATTTTGTTGTGCGCGTACGTCAGGCGTTTAATCGGGAAACTGCCCCGGAAGCCCGAAACCAACTTGCCCAGTTGATGAAAAAACGCCGATGAACACCCTGCTTTCCAAGCTCCTCCTTGCACTCATCCGCTTTTACCAATACTGCATCAGCCCCCTCATTCCGCCGCGCTGCCGCTATACCCCGACCTGTTCACAATACGCAGTCGAAGCCGTTAAAAAACACGGCGCATTCAAAGGCGGATGGCTGGCCATCAAACGCATCGCACGATGCCATCCTTTCGGCGGACACGGACACGACCCTGTTCCATAATGCTGCTGTCAACCATTTAAAGAACACGATTTCCTTTAATTTCCCGTCGGTTTCTATATAATGCCGTCTGAAGCAGTTTTCATCTCGATTACCTATCCGTCAATTCCAGGAATCTCTTATGGATTTTAAAAGACTTGTGGCATTTTTTGCCATCTCGCTGGCAATTTTTGCCGGCTGGGAACATTTCTTCCCCAGCCCCAAACCTAATCCGGCGCAACAAGCTGCGCAACAGCAAACGGCCGCCGCTCCGGCAAAAGCCGCTGCCGAAGCCGCGCTTGCTCCAGCTACCCCCATTACCGTTACCACAGACACGGTTAAAGCCGTCATCGATGAGAAAAGCGGCGACCTGCGTCAGCTGACCCTCTTGCAATACAAAGCAACCGGCGACGAACACAAACCTTTCGTCCTGTTTAACGACGGCAAAGAATACACCTACGTTGCCCAATCCGAGCTTTTGGACGCACAAGGCAACAACGTTCTGAAAGGCATCAGCTTTAGCGCTCCGCAAAAACAATACAGTTTGGAAGGCGACAAAGTCGAAGTCCGCCTGAGCGCGCCTGAAACCAACGGCCTGAAAATCGACAAAGTTTATACTTTCACCAAAGGCAGCTACTTGGTTAACGTCCGTTTCGACATTACCAACAGCAAAGGCCAACCCGTGAACCTGAGCGCAGACTACCGCATCGTCCGCGACCACAGCGAACCCGAAGGCCAAGGCTACTTCACCCGCTCTTACGTCGGCCCGGTGGTTTACTCCCCTGAAGGCGGCTTCCAAAAAGTCAGCTTCTCTGATTTGGATGACGATGCCAAATCCGGCAAATCCGAAGCCGAATACATCCGCAAAACGCCGACCGGCTGGCTCGGTATGATTGAACACCATTTCATGTCCACTTGGATTTTGCAGCCTAAAGACGGCCAAAGCGTATGCACCGCAGGCGACTGCCGTATCGACATCAAACGCCGCAACGACAACCTGTACAGCGCAAGCGTCAGCGTGCCTTTAGCCGCCATTCAAGCCGGCGCGAAAGCCGAAACCGCCATCAATCTGTATGCCGGTCCGCAAACCACTTCCGTTATCGCCAATATCGCCGACAAACTGCAACTGGCCAAAGACTACGGCAAAGTGCACTGGTTCGCCTCCCCCCTCTTCTGGCTCCTGAACCAACTGCACAACATCATCGGCAACTGGGGCTGGGCAATCATCGTTTTGACCATCATCGTCAAAGCCGTGCTGTACCCGTTGACCAACGCCTCTTACCGCTCTATGGCAAAAATGCGCGCCGCCGCACCTAAATTGCAAGCCATCAAAGAGAAATACGGCGATGACCGCATGGCGCAACAACAAGCCATGATGCAGCTTTATAAAGACGAGAAAATCAATCCGCTGGGCGGCTGTCTGCCTATGCTGTTGCAAATCCCCGTCTTCATCGGCCTGTACTGGGCATTGTTCGCCTCCGTAGAATTGCGCCAAGCGCCTTGGTTGGGTTGGATTACCGACTTGAGCCGCCCGGATCCTTTCTACATCCTGCCTTTGATTATGGCGGCAACCATGTTTGCACAAACTTATCTGAATCCGCCGTCAACCGACCCTATGCAGGCGAAAATGATGAAAGTCATGCCTTTGATTTTCTCCATCATGTTCTTCTTCTTCCCTGCCGGTTTGGTTCTATACTGGGTAGTCAACAATCTCTTGACCATCGCCCAACAATGGCACATCAACCGCAGCATCGAAAAACAACGCGCCCAAGGCGAAGTCGTTTCTTGATAAAAGCTTAGGCAACGCAAAGGCCGTCTGTTGTTCAGACGGCCTTTTTTTTATTTCCCCAAACAAATACAGTTTGAGATTGAATCCAATCCGGTTTTAAGCGGCATGCAACACAAAAATCGTCGGGCGTTTTTTCAAATTCGGCATTTCTTTTCTTTTCCGCCACTGCGCAATCGTCTGGCTGATGATTTCCTGTGTCGGTAAGGTTAAGTCCGTGGCCACGCATAATCGCGTTTCAGGATGCAGGTTTTCCACCGCATCAGCCAACAACGCATCGTTGCGATACGGCGTTTCGATAAACAGCTGCGTTTCATTCTGCTGGCGCGAACGTTGTTCCAAAGCCTTCAAACGCTGAATCCGCTCATTTTTTTCAGACGGCAAATAACCCTTAAATGCAAAGTTCTGACCATTCGCACCCGAAGCCATCAGCGCCAGCAGCAAACTGGACGGCCCGACCAAAGGCCGTACTTCAAAACCGTGTTTATGCGCCAACGCCACCAAATTCGCGCCCGGATCGGCAACAGCCGGACAACCTGCCTCGCTGACAATACCCATACTGCGCCCTTCTTGCAAAGGTTTCAATAATTCCGGCAAAGTCTTCAAATCCGTATGTTCATTCAGCGTTTGCAGATTCAGCTCGCGGATAGGCGTAGTCACGCCCAAATGTTTCAAATGCAAGCGCGCTGTTTTTTCCGCTTCCACAACAAAATCCGTCAGCCCGACAATCGCCTGTTGCTCATGCGGCAACAGGCATGGCGTATCAGGCGCACCCAAAGGGGTAGGAATCAAATACAAAATCGGTTTCATTCTTGCAGCTCCCAAAAATCTCAGGCCGTCTGAACACATTCAGACGGCCTCAAACTATAAAACTTCCACACCTTCGTTTTTCAAAAAATCAATCAGACGGAAAATCGGAAGGCCGATCAAAGCATTCGGGTCCGTACTTTCAATACGCTCCAACAAAGCGGCGCCCAAACCCTCGCTCTTCGCCGCACCGGCACAATAAACCGCATCCGGCTCGCGTTCCAAATATCGGCTGATTTGTTCCTGCGACAACTGGCGCATGGTAACCACCGTATGATCGACATGATGCTGAACCTTGCCCGTAGCAGTATTCAAAAGCACGATTGCGCTGTAAAATTCAATCCGTTTTCCGCTCAAGTCCGCCAGCATCTGTTGTGCATTTGCGACGTTCATCGGCTTGCCCAATTGACGTCCTTCGCACCATGCGACTTGGTCTGCGCCGATAATCAGCGCGGCAGGAAAAGCTGCCGCCAATGAACGGGCTTTGCCTTTAGCCAAACGCAGCGCCGTTTCGCCCGCATGCTCGCCGGCAATAGGCGTTTCGTCAAAATCGGGCGATGCCGTCTGAAAATCAATACCAAAACGGCGAAGCTGTCCGCAGCGGAAAACCGAACTCGACCCTAAAACCAAAGGCAGTTTTACTTCCATATTTTTACTTAAAAACATTGACGTTAGACCGCCGAAATTATATCATACTCCGTTTATGTCATACCCTAATTTGATTGACCCAGAAGTTTTCGCCGCCGAAGGGCAGAATCTGCAAGGCAGCTTCCTGCTCGAAGAATTGGATGAACGAGTCAGTTCGCACGATTATCCGGCCGACAAACAGACGCGCGTGTCGTTTACGCTGCAAGGCGGCCGCGACCGGCTGCAACGTCTGTTTCTCGATTTGAACGTCAAAGCCGACATGCCCCTGATTTGCCAGCGCTGCATTACGCCCATGCCGTTTCTGCTCGATGAAACCAGCCGTATCGTCTTGTTTGCCGATGAAGAGAGTTTGGACGAAGCCATGCTTGCCGATGAAGAATTGGAAGGTATGCTGCTCGAAAAAGAGCTAGACGTACGAACTCTGGTCGAAGACCAAATCCTGATGTCGCTCCCTTTCTCCCCTCGACACGAAGACTGCGGCAACAATGGGACACTGGAAGAAGTCAATCGGGACAAACCAAACCCCTTCGCTGTTTTAGCAGGTTTGAAAAGCAGTTAATTAGGACACAGTTTATTTATTTAGGAGCTTGAAATGGCCGTTCAACAAAACAAAAAATCCCCTTCTAAACGCGGTATGCACCGTTCACACGACGCTCTGACTGCGCCTTCTCTGTCTGTCGACAGCGCAACCGGCGAAGTGCATCGTCCACACCACATTTCTCCAAACGGTATGTACCGTGGCCGTAAAGTGGTAAAAGCTAAAGGCGAATAATCCGTTCGTCTGACTGAAAAAGCCAGAATATTGCCATGCAATGACTGGCTTTTTTGCATTGCACCCTGTATTTTCCTCTTCGGAAGCACACCATGAAACGTAAAATCTGGTACACCTACGACGACATCCACCGCGTAATCAAAGGATTGGCGGAAAAAATCCAAAACTCCGGCACCAAATACGATGCCATGATTGCCATTGGCGGCGGCGGTTTCATCCCTGCCCGCATGTTGCGCTGCTTCTTGGAAATCCCGATTTACGCCGTGACCACAGCCTACTACGACAACGATCACGAAGGTCAAGTGACCGAGGAAGTAAAAAAAGTCCAATGGCTTGACCCCGTTCCAGATGCCCTGAAAGGCAAAAACGTACTGGTCGTCGACGAAGTGGACGACAGCCGCGTTACCATGGAATTCTGCCTGAACGAATTGTTGAAAGAAGATTTCGGCACCATCGGCGTGGCAGTATTGCATGAAAAAATCAAAGCCAAAGTCGGCAAGATTCCCGAAGGCATCCCTTATTTCAGCGGCATTACCGTGGAAGACTGGTGGATCAACTATCCTTGGGACGCGCTGGACATCGACGAACACAACAAATTGGCCGCACAAAACCAATAAATCTGGCACGACCGTCGCAACAAGCCTTTTCATCTGATTTTCAATTCAATCTCCTGAAAATCAGATGAGCGTGCTTGTCCGATTGTTTGAGGCCGTCTGAAACACACAAACCGGAGAACAACATGATTACACTGGCCGTAGATGCCATGGGCGGAGATGCAGGCCTTGCGATTACCGTCCCCGGTGCAGTGGATTTCCTGAAACAGCAATCCGACGTACACCTGATTATGGTCGGAGATGAAGCAGCAGTCCGCCAAGCATTAAGCTCTGCTGGCGCGCCTATGGATCGCATTACCGTCTGCCATGCAGCACAAGTTGTTGAAATGGATGAAGCGCCGCAATCCGCGCTGAAAAACAAAAAAGAATCATCCATGCGCATCGCCATCAACCAAGTTAAAGAAGGCAACGCGCAAGCCGCCGTATCGGCAGGCAATACCGGCGCACTGATGGCGACCGCCCGATTCGTCCTCAAAACCATTCCCGGCATTGAGCGCCCTGCCATCGCCAAATTCCTGCCTTCCGACAGCGAACACGTTACCCTAGCTTTGGATTTGGGTGCCAACGTTGACTGCACTCCCGAACAACTGGTTCAATTTGCCATCATCGGCAGCGAGCTGGTACACGCGCTGCACCCTGAAAAAGGCAGCCCGCGCGTCGCCCTTTTGAACGTCGGTACAGAAGACATCAAAGGTACGGATGCCGTCAAACAAACCTTTAAACTGTTGGGCAGCAGCAAACTCAACTTCATCGGCAATATCGAAAGCAACAGCGTTTTGTATGGCGAAGCCGATGTCGTTGTCGCTGACGGGTTTGTCGGCAACGTTATGCTCAAAACCATCGAAGGCGCGGTTAAATTCATGAGCGGCGCCATCCGCCGTGAATTCCAAAGCACCCTGTTCAACAAACTTGCCGCCATTGCCGCCCTGCCCGCGCTCAAAGGTTTGAAAGGCAAACTGGATCCGCGCAAATTTAACGGCGCCATCCTACTTGGCCTACGCGGTATCGTGATTAAGAGCCACGGCGGAACCGACGAAGTCGGCTTCCGTTATGCTTTGGAAGAAGCCTACCACGAAGCCAAATCCGCCGGCCTCGCTCAAATCGAACAAGGCGTAGCCACCCAGTTAGCTGCTTTGGAAGCCGCCAAAGCAGCAGCCGAACTGGAAGAAACCGCTACTCCAACAACGGAAGCTTAAGGCTGATATATACAGGCCGTCTGAAACTTCAAAATGTTCAGACGGCCTGTTTTTATCTTTAATCACCGACTTCATTCTTAATATTGGGAATTTTCCCATTTTCGCTTACAATACCCGACTATCTGAATCAACTCTCTAAAAAGGCCGTTCTCATGCAATATGCCAAAATTTCCGGTACAGGCAGCTACCTTCCTGCCAACCGCGTCAGCAATGACGACCTTGCCAAAAAAGTGGACACTTCCGACGAGTGGATTACCACGCGTACAGGTATCAAATTTCGCCATATTGCAGACGACAGCGAAAAAACCAGCGACTTGGCCACCGAGTCAGCGCGCCGCGCCTTGGCAGATGCCGGTTTGCAGGCTGACGATATCGACCTGATTATCGTCGCCACAGCCACTCCCGATATGCAGTTCCCTTCTACGGCAACCATCGTGCAGCAAAAATTGGGCATTACCAACGGCTGCCCCGCCTTTGACGTCCAAGCCGTGTGCGCCGGTTTTATGTATGCCATGACCACTGCCAATGCCTATATCAAAAGCGGCATGGCGAAAAACGCTTTGGTTATCGGCGCAGAAACCTTCAGCCGCATCGTCGATTGGAACGACCGCACCACCTGCGTCCTCTTTGGTGACGGTGCGGGCGCGGTTGTCTTAAGCGCATCTGACGAACCGGGCATCATCCACGGCAAACTCAAAGCCGACGGCAACTACCTCAACCTTTTGAACGTCCCCGGACAAATCGCCAACGGCCAGATTTGCGGTTCGCCCTACATCAGTATGGATGGCCCCGGTGTATTCAAGTTTGCCGTCAAAATGCTGGCAAAAATTGCAGATGACGTTATCGAAGAAGCCGGTTACACCACCGATCAAATCGATTGGCTTGTACCGCACCAAGCCAATAAGCGCATTATCGACTCTACCGCCAAACACTTGGGCTTGAGCATGGACAAAGTGATCTTGACCGTCCAAGACCACGGCAACACTTCCGCAGCCTCCATTCCTCTGGCACTGGATGTCGGCATTAAAAACGGCCAAATTAAACGCGGACAAAACCTCTTGCTCGAAGGCATCGGCGGCGGTTTTGCCTGGGGTGCGGTTTTGGTGAAATACTAACGATTGTGCCGTCTGAACATCCCTTTCAGACGGCCTATTCTGCTAAAACCCATGAAATCCCTAACGTTTGCACTCTGCATCAGCAGCCTGTTTTTAAGCATAACGGCTGTAATATTGCCCAAACTGGCAATCGCCTATCTCGCACTGAGTACATACGTTTTCCTGCTTTACTACCTAGACAAACAGCGCGCACGCAACCACGGCGGACGCATACCCGAAGCAAAATTGCACCTGCTCAACCTGCTTGGCGGCTGGCCGGGCGGTTATTGCGGCAGCCTCGCATTCCGGCACAAAACCAGCAAACCCAAGTTTGTCCGCACCTTCCGGCTGAGTGCCGCAACCAATACTGTCGCCACCCTCCTTCTGCTGGCGGACACCCTCAAATATTCAAACCAATAAGGAATTACCATGTCTTTCGCATTCTTCTTCCCCGGACAAGGCTCACAAAGCCTAGGCATGATGAACGGCTTTGCCGAGCAAGCCATCGTTAAAGCCACATTTGACGAAGCTTCCGCCGTATTGGGTCAAGACCTGTGGGCAATGATTAACGGCGAAGATGCCGAATTAATCGGACAAACCGTCAACACCCAGCCCATCATGCTGGCTGCCGGCATTGCCACCTACCGCGCCTACTTGGAAGCCGGAGGTAAAATCCCTTCAGTCGTTGCAGGCCACAGCCTCGGCGAATACACCGCCCTCGTCGCTGCCGGCGCATTAGATTTCGCAGACGCGGTCAAACTGGTTCGTCTGCGCGCCGAGCTCATGCAATCTGCCGTACCTCAAGGCGTAGGCGCAATGGCCGCTATTTTGGGTTTGGAAGACGAACAAGTCAAAGCCATTTGTGCCGAAGCTGTACAAGGCGAAGTCGTTGAAGCCGTCAACTTCAACTCACCAGGCCAAGTCGTGATTGCCGGCAACACTGCCGCAGTCGAACGCGCCATGGCCGCCGCCAAAGAAGCCGGAGCCAAACGCGCCCTGCCGCTGCCTGTTTCCGTTCCTTCACATTGCAGCCTCATGAAGCCTGCAGCGGAAAAACTTGCCGAAGCACTGAAAGACATCACCATCAAACAACCGCAAATCCGCGTTATTCATAACGCCAATGTTGCCTCTTACGATGATGCCGACAAAATCAAAGATGCCCTAGTACGCCAACTGTACAGCCCGGTGCACTGGACAGAAACAGTCAACGCACTTGTTTCCGAAGGCATTACCGAATCCGCCGAATGCGGCCCTGGCAAAGTCCTCGCAGGCCTTGCCAAACGCATCAACAAAGAAGCAGCGTGCAGCGCATTGACCAATGCCGACCAAGTGGCTGCATTTATCGAAGCCCACTAAAATGTTTTCAGACGGCCTTTCTCAAAAAGGCCGTCTTTAATTCTTGAATATAAACCAGTAAAATAACAACAGAAAAGATGGGGAAGAAATTCTAAATCAGAAAACATAGGCACAAATTACAAGAAGGTTCATCTTAATAACCGTTTTAATGCATATTTCAAACCAAGTAACTTTGCCAGACTCCTGCCTACAGGAAAATATAGTATGATATTTACTAATAATTGAAAATTGTCATAGAATGAATATAAATATCACAATTGTAAATACTAGAATTAAGTCGTCTAACTTATGGCAACTTGATTACGAAAACACCTTTAACAAGTCCTAATCAATATAAGAAATAGTTATATGAGTAAAACAATATTATTTGGAATGCCTACTGTATCTGGATTGTATAAACTAATTGATAAGAATTTGAAATACCATGGTTTTAAAGTTATTAATATTACAGAAGACTTTGAAAACTTCCATTATCCTTCTATTTCTAGTTGGCTAAAAGTAAAATGGAGAAAATTTATTTACAAAGATATATCTGCTAAAAGAAATTTAAAATGTTCAACATTACAGAATATTATTACAGAGAAAATTAAGAACATTGGCGAATTAGACTATGCTTTATTAATTAGTGGCGACATATACAATAATGATTTTATTCAATTTCTTAATAAAATAAGTCAAAATGGTGTAGTTAATTATCAATTTGACGGTTTACATCGATTTCCTTCAATTTACTCTTTAATAAATGAATTTAATAGATGTTATGTTTTTGATTCAAATGATTTATATAATTCAGAGTACCGTCTCTTTCCTGCAACAAATTTCTATTTTGACTATGAGCTAGATAACCTTCCCAAAAGAACAGTAGATTTCTACTTCACAGGTGTTCATATGGACTCCCGAGCAAAAGTAATTGCTAATTTTGGACGCTATGCAAAAACAAGGAATAAGAGTACTGACATAAATATATTTTGGAAAAGATACGCAGATGGCAGAAAAATATACCCTGATGAGAGCATTACACTTATTGATAAAACAATCAGCTTTGAGGAAAATATTAAACGCGCCCAACATGCAAAAGTATTAATTGACTTTGTTATTGATAAGCATAATGGCTTATCTTTTCGCACTTTCGAAGCACTAGGAAATAAACAAAAGCTTATTACCACAAATACACAAGTAAAATACTATGATTTCTATCACCCTAATAATTTCCTAGTTTGGGATGGATATGATTTTGCACAGCTAGATGAGTTTTTAGCAAAACCCTACGTTGATATTGATGAGAAAATTCGACAAAAGTACAGCTTTAAGAATTGGATTAGTTATATACTACAAATTCAACCATATGAAGAAATAAAGCTTCCAAATCCAATAGAGGATATAAAAGTCAGACCATAATGATAGCCCCATATAAGAAATCAAAAACTCACTATCATATTTTTGGATAAATGTCTTTTAAATTTCTATTAATATGAAAATTAAACTTATAATTTAACTGAAGACTAAAAATAGGGCGAAAATGCATAAACATCAACCTCTTATATCCATTATTATTCCATGCTATAACTCAGCTATTTACATCAAGGAAACTTTATCAAGTATTTATCACCAGTCTTATCAAAACTTTGAAATTATAGCTATTGATGATGGATCAAACGACAATACCTTAGAAATTCTATATGAAGAAGCAAAAAAAGAATCTAGATTAAAAGTACTTTCACAAGAAAATACTTACTGCGTTAAAGCTCGTATTCATGCTATTCAACATGCCCGTGGTGATTATCTTGTTTGTCTAGATTCAGATGATCTTTTGGGAATAGACTATTTGAAAGTATGTGTAGATGCAGCTGAAGCTGATAAGAAATTAGCAATTGTATATACCGATGCCTTTCTTTTTGGTGCGAGAAATGAACCATGGAAGTTACCTAAATTTGCCTTACCAGACTTTTTACTGCAAAACTGCATCTATATTACTGCCTTAATCCGAAAAAAAGATTACGATGCAGTGGGTGGCTTTGATAGCAACATGACTTTTATTGAAGATTGGGAACTGTTTATTTCCATCATTAAAAATGGTGGAAAAGTCAAACGGATTCATCAGCCTTTATTTTACTACCGACAACGACTCGACGAATCATCAGTGAGTAATTTAGCCTCTGATATAAAAGTCTCAGACAACCTACTAAAAATTTATAATAAACACTATGATTTTTACAAAGAAAACGGGATTTTCCTACAACTTTTAACTTCATACACACTAAAACAATATGAATTAAAACGAAAAAAATATAACAATCCTTTGAGAAAATATTTTTATAAATGGTTTAACCCCAGAAGATATCAAAAAATCCAACCCTACTTGGAATAGTAACAAATGAAACGAATATTAAAAAAAATATTTCATACTTGGAAAATACAACGTCAGCTTCAAGCAAATTATCACTTTATTTCAAGTAATCCTTATATATATAAGTCAGAAAACTATCCAGATAGTTTTCTAAGTAAGGTTATTAAGCAAACAACATTCATAATTGACAAGAATCCCGTTCCTAGAAAAATTTACACTTTTTGGACTGGTAACAATCCTATGTCAGAATCCCGTCAATCGCATTTTGAGCTTCTGAAACTAGTTGCAGGAGTAGAAGTGGTATTGATTACTCCAAATAATTTATCAGAATATATTTTACCTGAGTATCCACTGCACCACGCATTTAAATACTTATCCTTAGTACATAAAGCTGATTATCTACGTTGCTATTTTATGCATCATTACGGTGGAGGTTATAGTGATATTAAAGCTGCTCAATACAATTGGAGTCCTGTTTTTGACACTTTAGATTGTAGTAATGCATATTTTATTGGCTATCCTGAGATTAAAGTAGAAGACTTAGCACCTGTTGAAGGCAAGATTGGCGAAGATATGCAATGTTACTTTAGTATCATAGCTGGAAATGGCGCCTATATTTTTCGCAAACAAACCCCTTTTACTCAAGAATGGTATAACGAACTATTAAATAGAATGGATAATTACGCTGAGCAACTGGAGAATAATCCTGGTAACGTTCTAGGCAATAACCCTGGATACCCTATCCCTTGGACAAATATATTAGGAGATATATTTCACCCTTTATGCTTGAAATATACTGATAAAATTCTCCTTGATAATACTTTACGTCCAAATTTGGAAAACTATCGTTAAATTAATAGCGTGGTTAACATCTAAACATTTAATTACTATTTATACAGCATGTAATATAAATAGTATCAAAAGGAAACAACATGAGTACACAAGATTTGAGCGGCAAAATCGCTTTGGTAACCGGCGCTTCTCGCGGTATTGGTGCAGCGATTGCCGATACTTTGGCTGCGGCCGGTGCAAAAGTTATCGGTACAGCCACCAGTGAGAGCGGTGCGGCTGCAATCGGAGAACGCTTGGCACAATGGGGCGGCGAAGGCCGTGCATTGAATTCTGCCGAACCTGAAACCATCGAAAATCTGATTGCCGACATCGAAAAAGAATTCGGCAAACTGGATATTCTGGTCAACAACGCCGGTATTACCCGTGACAACCTCCTGATGCGCATGAAAGAGGAAGAGTGGGATGACATCATGCAGGTTAACCTCAAATCCGTGTTCCGCGCCTCCAAAGCCGTATTGCGCGGCATGATGAAACTGCGTGCCGGCCGCATCATCAACATCACATCCGTTGTCGGCGTGATGGGCAATGCCGGCCAAACCAACTATGCGGCTGCAAAAGCAGGCTTAATCGGCTTCTCCAAATCTATGGCGCGTGAAGTCGGCAGTCGCGGCATTACCGTCAACTGCGTCGCCCCCGGCTTTATCGACACCGATATGACCCGCGCCCTGCCGGAAGAAACCCGCAAGACCTTTGAAGCGCAAACTTCTTTGGGCAAATTCGGTGAAGCGCAAGATATTGCCGATGCAGTCTTGTTCTTGGCTTCTGATCAGGCAAAATACATTACCGGTCAGACACTTCATGTCAACGGCGGCATGTTGATGCCTTAAACCGTTTGTTTATTTAAAGGCCGTCTGAATATTTCAGACGGCCCTTTTTGTCAATCAAAACACTACTTTACATTCTATCTTGATATAATCTTAATAATCCGTTAGATAACGCTCGAAACAGTAAGTCCAAATAAGCATGATACGGGAAATCAAATTGCAGAAATGAAGTTCATTCTGTGCGTTTTTATTTGGGTTTGCTGTCAGTTTTCGACGTGTTTCAGACGGCCTATATAACAATAGCTACTTTTAACGAAAGGCCGCCCACTCTATGCACGAATTCTCCCTCGGTCCCATTGTCATTGTCCTGTTGGTCTCCGTCATTACGGTTATCTGCTGTCGCAAATTCAACATTCCTTCCATGCTCGGTTATCTTTTGGTCGGTTTTATTGCCGGTCCGGGTATGTTCAAACTGATTCCGCAAAGCCATGCTACCGACTATTTGGGCGAAATCGGCATTGTGTTCTTGATGTTCAGCATCGGTCTCGAATTCTCCCTGCCCAAACTCAAAGCCATGCGCCGCCTCGTATTCGGCTTGGGCGGTTTGCAAGTCATCATCACCATGCTCTCGATTATGGGCATTTTGATAGCAATGGGCACGCCGTTTAACTGGGCGTTTGCCACTGCGGGCGCACTGACCATGTCGTCCACCGCCATTGTCAGCCGCATTCTGTCGGAGAAAACCGAGCTGGGTCAGCCGCATGGTCAAATGGCCATGGGTGTTTTGCTGATGCAAGATATTGCCGTTGTACCGCTGATGATTCTGATTCCGGCACTTGCCGGCGGTAGCGAAGGCAACTTGTGGGTAGAGCTGGGCTTGGCCGGTTTGAAAATGTTGCTGACCTTGGGCATTTTATTCGTTGTCGGCAGCCGTGTGATGTCGCGCTGGTTCAGACTGGTTGCCAAACGCAAATCGTCCGAACTATTCATGATCAACGTTTTGCTGGTTACTTTGGGCGTGGCCTATCTGACAGAGCTTGAAGGCCTGTCTATGGCATTGGGCGCATTCGTCGCCGGTATGTTGCTTTCCGAAACCGAATACCGTATTCAGGTAGAAGACGACATCCGTCCATTCCGCGACATCCTACTGGGCTTCTTCTTCATTACCGTCGGTATGAAGCTCGATATTCAGGCGCTGATCGGCAACTGGCAGCAAATCCTGATTTTGTTGGCAATCCTGTTGGTCTTGAAAGCACTGGTCGTCTTCATCATCGCTTTGCGCATGAAAAACCCTACGAGCGACAGCCTCAAAAGTGCGCTTTATTTGGCGCAAGGCGGCGAGTTCGGTTTCGTGATGCTGGCTATTTCCAGCAAAATCAATATGGTTTCGCCCGAATTGGAACAAGCGGCCACTGCTGCCGTCTTGCTTTCCATGATTGCCGCTCCATTTATCTTGGGCAGCAGCGATGCCATCGTCAGCCGCTTCGTTAAATCCGACTGGGACATGAAAGCCTTGGACTTGCACTCCATGTTGGTGGAAACCATGAGCAAATCCGAACACGTCCTGATTATCGGTTTCGGACGCGGCGGTCAATCGGTTGCCCGTGTATTGGCGCAAGAAGGCATCCCCTACTTTGCCCTTGACTTGGATATTGCCCGCGTACAAGTGGCACGCAACGCAGGCGAGCCGGTTTCCTTTGGCGATGCCAAACGCCGTGAAGTCTTGGAAGCCGCTGGCTTGGGACGCGCCAAAATGGTGGTCATCACACTGAACAATATGCACGAGACCCAACATGTTCTCGGCAACATCATGTCCATGCATCCGAGCATGCCGGTTTATGTTCGAGCCACCAATGACGATTACGTCAAAACCTTTACCGAAATGGGTGCGGAAGAAACCGTCTCCGATACCAAAGAAACCAGCCTGGTGCTGGCAAGCTATGCCATGTTGGGCCACGGCCTTTCCTACAACCATGTTTATCAAACCATAACCCACATCCGTCACAGCCGCTATGCATCTTTGCAAGACTTGTTTGTCGGCAGTGATGATGACAGCTTCTCCGATGAAGACAGCAAGGCCGTCTGCCGCCATGCCTTCCCATTGCAAGGCGAGGCACATGCCATCGGCAAAACCATCCGTGAATTGCCATTGGCAGCGCATTATCTGAAACTATTGTTTATCCGCCGCAATACCGGGAAAATCCAAGACCTTGACCCTGATTTCGTTCTGGAAACCGGCGACATTTTGGTTGTTGCAGGCAAGCAGGAAGAAATTATTTCCTTTGAAAACTGGTGTTTGCAGGGAGATATCTAATTATCAGCAAATAAATCTTGCGCGCATCAGGATTTTTTGGTTTAATAGCGTCTTCGCAATTTTGCGCATGGGTGATTAGCTCAGTTGGTAGAGCGTCTGCCTTACAAGCAGAATGTCGGCGGTTCGACTCCGTCATCACCCACCAAGTTTATTTTTCATTGTCTTTGACAGTGAATGCGCGGTGGTAGCTCAGTTGGTTAGAGTACCGGCCTGTCACGCCGGGGGTCGCGGGTTCGAGCCCCGTCCGCCGCGCCATTATTTAAAAATACTGATTCTTCAGTATCTCCCTTTTTCGGGTGATTAGCTCAGTTGGTAGAGCGTCTGCCTTACAAGCAGAATGTCGGCGGTTCGACTCCGTCATCACCCACCACTTTCCTTTTCATTGTCTTTGACAATGGATGCGCGGTGGTAGCTCAGTTGGTTAGAGTACCGGCCTGTCACGCCGGGGGTCGCGGGTTCGAGCCCCGTCCGCCGCGCCATCAAGTTAAAAATAAAAAATACCGGTTTTTACCGGTATTTTTTCGTCTGCACCCTATGCCTTTTTATAAAAAATCCAGCTATTTAAATAATATAAACAGGACAACACAATAAAGCAGACATATGGTTTAAATCCTGAAAGACCATCCATCTCAAGCGGATTCACACCAAACGCTTATTCATCCAATCCCTAAATCATCTTCCAAAATAGACATAGATACTTACCTCCCCTTCTTACACAAAGGCCGTCTGAAAACGTCAATACATTTTCAGACGGCCTTTTTTAGCTTATCAAGCCTGATACCTAATCATGCAGGAGGCCTTAGCATCAATCCAATGATCTCCTCCCGGCTGAACAATTTTAGACACCAGCTTATCCAAGTCGCGTAAATAATCGGTCGATTTTTGGCTGTTGATAATAACGACAACCAGTAACGGCTTTTCGCCCAACCAATACCCAGCCAACGCGCGGACATCTTTAAGCGTACCGGTTTTGAGGCGCAGGTTTTCACCTGGCTGCTTCAAGCGTGTTTTAAGCGTGCCGTCTTTACCGGCAATCGGCAGCGTACTGATAAACTCGTTTTTAAACGGGCTGAAGTAGGCTTTTTCCAACATTTGCGCCATCATTCGCGCATTAAGCCGTTCTACGCGGGACAGGCCTGAGCCGTTTTCCAACACCAGCCCTTCCGTATTGATACCGGCAACCGCCAGCTCGCTTTTTACGATAGAAGCGGCCTTAGTCTGCGCCAGCTTGTAATCAGACATATTTCCGGCAAATTTAAGGAAAACCGAACGGGCAATCAGATTATTAGAATGCTTGTTCATATCGGTGAGGATATCGGTAAGCGGTTTGGATTGATGGCTTGCCAACACATATGCATCATGAGGCGCAACACCTGTCGTCAGGCTGTCTGAAACTGTACCGTCTTGTTGGCGCCATTGGTTGACAAAACTTTTGCCGACATATTCTTTCATGCTGTACATATTCAGATACAGCTCTTTGCCCAAGCAGCTTTCCGGCAGCTTGCCCGATACGGTCAGCGTATTGTTTTTATAGGAAGTCTTCATGTGGTTTTTTAAAACACTGCACTTCCCTTCTTTATTCTCAAGCGTCAATTTGTTTTGAATGTTCAGATTCGGCAGCGGCGGATTGGTACGGATGACTAAGCTTCCGTCTTCTTCTTTTTCAGCACGCAGTTCAACGGTTTTATACGCCAACATATTAGGATCAGGCGGTGTCATAAAGCTTTCGGCAGAATCGGAAGCAAAATCATCCGGATTCTTCACATCGCCCCACAAGCTGCGGTCGAGTATCAGATGTCCGTCAATATGGCGTATGCCCTTATCGCGCATCTGTTGCTGCATTTGCACCAAATCATGTTGGTCAAACACAGGATCGCCGCTCCCCACCCAATACACATTGCCTTTTAGCGTATCGCCTTTGATTGGGCCGTTGGTTTTAAACTCGGTTTTCCAACGATAATCGCCGCCCAACATACGAAACGCGGTAAACGCCGTTACCAGCTTCATGGTCGAAGCAGGATTACGCAATTCATCGGCACGGTGTTCGGCAATCACTTTGCCGCTGTCCAATTCCTGCACATAAACAGAAATCTCATTTTCAGGGATACGCCCGAAATCCAAAGCCCATGACGGACAAACCGCCATCATCAGGCCGATTGATAAAATACATTTTAACTTCATTGTGTTACAAAATCTTATAAATTCTTACGAGGTGCTTAGGCCGTCTGAACGTTTCAGACGGCCTTTTTCTTTATTTCTGATGCGCTTTCAAACGTAAAGCAAACATGACGACCACAACACCGACAACCAAAGCGCAACCCATCGCCAAATGGATACCGTCCAACATTGCCTGTTGCGGCATATCTGCGCTGGAAAGTTTCTCACCGATATTGGTCGCACCAACAAAAAACGCCACGCCGATGGCACCGGCAATCGGATTAATGGTGGTCAGAATCGCCGCACCGTGCGGATTGAGCGTTTTCGGCAACGCATTCAGACCATGGGTTTCGCCGGTTACACAAGCTGACACGGAAAGCGCCAACAGCGTAAACATCGCCGTCAACATCACCACTTGCGTATCAATCCGCAAAAACAGCCACAATACCGCCAGTGACACCACCAGCATCACTGTTGCAGGTAAGATGACGAAGCGGCCGCCCTTTTTGTCCAACAATTTGCCGAACAACGGCGCGGCAACCGCTTGGGCAATACTGGCAGGCATCAGGATCAGGCCGGTTGCCGTACCGGTCAGCATCAACACTTGCTGCGTGTACATCGGCACCATCAGCTCCAAGCCCAAGAACAGGAATACCGCACCGGCCAAAATCACAACGCAATATCTGAACTGTTTGTATTCAAACGCACGAAGGTTCAACAACGGCGTAGCCAAACGGAACTGACGGTGCGCAAACCAACCCACCAGCACAATGGAAGCGGCAAAGAGCAGGATAAATTCCACCAGCGGCATATGGGCAAAATTACTGCTCGCATAAACCAGCCCGCCGAAGCCTGCAATCGACAGCACAGCCGACAACATATCGATTTTCGGACGGCTGATGTTACTCAAATTGACCGTCAAATATTTACCCACCAGCACCATTGCCGCCAACATAAACGGCGCGGTAAAGCCGAACAGCACGCGCCAATGCGTATGGTCGATGATGATGCCCGACAGCGTAGGCCCCATTGCAGGCGCGGCGGTAAACATCATGGTAATCACACCCATCGCCGTTCCGCGCCTGTTGGGAGGGAAAATCGACAACACGCCGTTAAACAGAAGCGGGACAAAAAACGCGGCAGACACTGCCTGCACCATCCGACCGACCACCAATACGCCAAACGTCGGTGCAAACGCGCAAATCAGCGATCCTGCTAAAAACGTTGCCTGCGTAAACAGCACCATTTTGCGCGTTTCAAACCATTGAATCACGCCTGCCGTAATCGGCGTAAATGCCCCCATGACCAGCAAAAAGCCCGTTGTCAGCCATTGAACCGTGGTCTTATCGACACCAAAATCTTTCATAATCGGCGTAAGCGCGACATTCAGCAGCGTGTCGTTGAGATAGCCGAAAAATGCGCCGATGAATAAGGTGGCGACAATGGTTTTAGCTGGAAAGTCGGGATTGTCGGCATAGTATTCGTGTGCCGTTGCGTCCTCTTGCGAATCAGAAGCGTGCATAATAATTTGAAATATCAGCGAAACCGTTATTTTAGCATAAACCATTTTGACAGGCCGTCTGAAACCTTGACCGCTTCCACAGATAACACTAAAATTTAGAATTGTTTTCATTTTTATTATTAAACAGGAGAAAAACATGTCAAAGAAAGTCAGCATCTTGGTCGGCAGTCTGCGTAAAGGCTCGTTTGCACGAAAAATCGCACAAAACGTCATTCCCATGTTCCCCGAAGGCTACGAAGCGCAAATCGTCGAAATCGGCCATTTACCTTTATACAACTTCGACTACGACGATCCTGCCGTTACCGACTTCCCCACTCCATCCAGCTATACCGAGTTCCGTGAAACCATCAAAGCCTCTGCCGGCGTATTGTTCGTGACTTCCGAAAACAACCGTACCGTCCCCGCCTGCCTGAAAAACGCCATCGACATCGGTTCCAAACCCAATGCCGATGTTGCCTGGAAAAAAACACCTGCCGGCATCATCAGTCATTCTGTCGGCAAAATGGGCGGTTATAGCGCGCAAAAAAATCTGCGCCTTGCCCTTTCGTATTTCGATATGCCATTGACCGGCCAGCCGGAAGTATTCCTCGGCAACTCGCCTACCCTGTTTGACGACAACGGCCAGCTCATCGAATCCGCACGCGGATTTGTTCAAGGCTATATCGGCCAATTGGTTGCCTTGATTGAGAAAAACCCTAAATAATCGGGATTGAAGCATACAGGCCGTCTGAAAAACGAAATTTCAGACGGCCTCATCTTTTGCAAAAAATCAGTTTTTCAACCCTTCCTAAATTTTTACTAATTGAGTGCAGGTATAATCACTATCCACCCATCCTCTGGAGAACTTCCATGCGCGTATTATTGGTTGAAGACGATGCCATGATTGCCCAAGCCGTCAGTGCCAACCTGAAAGACACCGGCTACGCTGTCGATTGGGTCAACCGCGGTTCGGAAGTTGCCGCAGCAGTGGCGGCGCAAGCATACGATTTGCTGCTCTTGGATTTGGGCTTGCCCGGCAAAGACGGTTTGGACGTATTGGCGCAAATCCGCAACGACGGCTGTACCGTTCCCGTCTTAATCGTGACCGCACGCGACGATTTGCACAGCCGCCTCAACGGCCTGGACGGCGGCGCAGACGACTACATCGTCAAACCTTTCGACATGGCGGAACTGCAAGCCCGTATGCGCGCCGTATTGCGCCGACACGGCGGACAGGCGCAAACGCTGCTGAGCAACGGCATCATCACACTCAACCCTTCCACCCATCAGGCAGAAGTGGTCGGGCAGGAACAGGCCATCATGCTCAGCAACAAAGAATTTGCCGTCCTCCAAGCCCTGCTGCTGCGTCCGGGCATGATTCTGTCACGCAGCGATTTGGAAGACAAAATTTACGGCTGGGGTGAAGAAGTCGAAAGCAACGCCGTTGACTTCCTGATTCACGCCTTACGCAAAAAACTCGGCAAAGAAGCGATTCAAAACGTCCGCGGGGTCGGCTGGCTGGTTGCACAAAACAACCAGGCCGTCTGAAAAACCACAACAATATCAACATACAAACCATGCAACGCCTTATCCACACCATCAAACAATCCCTGCAAGTCAAGATCAGCCTCGCCCTGATCTGCATGCTCCTGCCCCTCTCCATTCTTGCAGGCATATTTTCATATTACGATACTTATCACGAGACCCAAGAGGTTCAAGACGACCTGTTGCGCCAAGTCGCGAACTATCTCGACCCGAGCGATGCCGATGACGAGAATCATTCGCTCGACAACGACAACAAAATTTCCGTTCAATTTCCCAATACGCCCAACCCCATTGTCAGCCTGCCTGAGAAGATTTCAGACGGCCTGCACACCATTCAGGCCGATGACGACGACGATTACTACCGCGTTTATACCCGCACCACCAAGCAAGGCCGCATCGCCGTCATGCAGGAAAGCGACTACCGCGAAGAGCTGGCCGAAATGGCCGCCGTGCAGAGCATCCTCCCCACGCTCCTCGCCCTGCCCCTGATTATCCTGCTCACCGTCTGGATTACCCACCGCGCCATGCGTTCCGTCAAAACCCTGTCCAACGATTTGGAACAGCGCAAAATCAACGACCTCTCGCCGATGGACACGCAAAACATTCCCAGCGAAATCCAAGGCTTTGTCGTCGCCATCAACAACCTGTTGCAACGTACCGACGAAAACGTCCGCCAACAGCAACGCTTTATCGCCGATGCCGCACATGAATTGCGCAGCCCCATGACCGCCCTTTCCCTTCAGGCAGAGCGGCTCAACAATATGCAACTGTCCGCCGAAGCGCGCGAGCAGTCCGCCCTGTTGCAACAAAGCATACAGCGCAACCGCCATCTGCTCGAGCAACTCCTTTCCCTCGCACGCGCCCAAGCACCCGAAACCCAACGCCCTAGAACCTTGATCAGCCTGCAAAACCAGTTCCGCCGTGTCTTGCAGGAACTCATGCCGCTGGCGCTGGCCAAAGGTCAAGACATCGGCGTCGCCGTTGAAAACGACTGCCAAATCCACGCCGACGACACTGAAATCTACACCCTCATCAAAACCTTTACCGACAACGCCATCCGCTACACCCCCAAAGGCGGCCGCATCGATTTGGGCTTTGACGAAACCGCCGAATACCTCAACATCTGGGTGGAAGACGACGGCCCCGGCATTCCCCCAAGCGAACGCCAACGCGTTATCGACCCCTTCTACCGTATTCTCGGTACCGAACAACAAGGCACCGGCTTGGGGCTTTCCATCGCAAACACCATTGTCAAACACCATCAAGGCCGTCTGAAACTGGCCGACAGCCGACGCTTTGACAGCGGCTTGTTGATTATCGCCGAGTTGGATAAAAAGACGCTTTAAATGATTGACCCGCCCAAATTGGTTTATCTAACTTTAAGCCGATGAATCAAAACGCTTAAAAAACTAAAGGCCGTCTGAAAATGACTTTCAGACGGCCTTTTTATATTTTAAAGCAAACCTCATTCATTCTTCACAAATACGGCTGCAAGGTTTGGCGGAGGATTTCCATATCGGTAATTTCGGTAATATTGGCTTTGCCCAAGTATTCCAAGCCGACAAAACGCATGATGCCGCTGCTGACTTTTTTGTCGTGGCTCATGTGTTCAATCCATTTTTCAAAGGAGAAAACAGGCGGTGCAGACGGGAGGGAGGCGGCTTCCATTAAAGCGGCAATGCGGTCGGTATCGGCTTGTTGGGTTTTGCCCAAAATTTGCGACAAACGAGAAGCGAGGACGCAACCGGCGGCAACGGCTTCGCCGTGCAGCCATACGCCGTAGCCCATTTCGGCTTCGATGGCATGGCCGAAAGTGTGGCCGAGATTAAGCCATGCGCGGATGCCCTGCTCAGTTTCGTCTTGGGCAACAATATCGGCCTTCATTTGGCAGCAATGGTAAACGGCTTCCGCCATTTTTTCTTGATGTTGCGCCATCAGGTCAGCCATATTTTCTTCCAACCAAGCAAAAAATTCGGCATCGCCCAATGCGCCGTATTTGATGACTTCGGCCATGCCTGCGGAAAGTTCGCGTTGCGGCAGCGTTTGCAAAGCGGTCAAATCGGCCAGAACAGCTTGCGGCTGGTAGAACGCGCCAATCATGTTTTTACCGAGCGGATGGTTGATAGCGGTTTTACCGCCGACCGAGGAATCAACCTGGCTGAGCAAGGTGGTCGGCACTTGAATAAAAGGTGCGCCACGCTGATAAGTTGCTGCGGCGAAACCGACCATATCGCCTATCACGCCGCCGCCCAAAGCGATTAAAGTGGTTTTGCGTTCGGCACGGTTTTGCATCAGGCCATCGTAAATCAGGTTGAGCGTCTGCCAGTTTTTATATTCTTCGCCGTCGGGAAGGATGATGCTGAAATGCGGCACGCCCACTCTGTCTAAGGCCGTCTGAAGCTGCTTGAGATAAAGCGGCGCAACGGTTTCGTTGGTAATGATGGCTGCTTTTTTACCTAGATAGGGCTGAAGCAGCGTATCTGCCTGCTCAATCAGCTTATGCCCGATAAAGATGGGGTATTGATGGGACGGGGTTTGGACAGTCAGTGTGCGCATAGTATTCCTTTGCAAAGCGTACTTATTCGCCTAAAGCCTGTATCAGGCGTTTGAGCGTTTTGTGACAGCTGTCGGATTCAATGACAAGATGGGCGGTTTGACGGTACAGCGTATCGCGTTGGTCATACAGCTCTTGCAGTTTGGCCAAAGGGTTGGCAACTTGCAACAGCGGCCGGTTGCTGTCGTAACGGGTACGCTCCAGCAAGGTTTCGGGGCTGGCATGCAGATAAACAACCGTGCCGTTTTGGCGCAAAATCTGTCTGTTTTCACTGCGTAATACAGAGCCGCCACCGGTCGATAAAACAATGTTGCGCCGGGAAGTGAGCTTCTTCAGCATATTGGTTTCGCGGTTGCGGAAGCCTTCCTCCCCTTCCATCTCAAAAATGGTCGGAATGGATACGCCCGAAGAAGTGCAGATTTCGTAGTCGCTGTCGTAAAACGGGCATTCAAACATTTGGGCAAGCTGCTTGCCCAAAGTGGTTTTGCCCGCGCCCATCAGCCCGATTAAAATTAAATTGCCGTTGATTTTTTCCATGTGGGTCATTTTATACGATATGGTGGTTTCGTGGAAAAGTTCGTCGTTTTTCAGACAGCCTTTCATCTCAGGCCGTCTGAAAACCAAAACAGGCATACCTTTGCAGATATGCCTGTTTGTCATTTTAAAAATCAGTAACGCAGATTGTTACCCACATTATCCATAATGCGCGGCGTGATAAAGATCAACAGCTCACGGCGGTTTTCACGTTTGCCGCGTGATTTGAACAGATTGCCGACAACAGGAATATCGCCCAAAATAGGTACTTTGTTCACTGCATTGGTGCTTTCTTCTTCGTAAATACCGCCGACAATCAGCGTGCCGCCATCTTCAACCATGGCTTGGGTATTCAAGTGTTTGGTGTTGATACACTTGGTTGTCAGAGAATCCACGGTACAGTCGATCGGGGTATCGCGATTAATCTTCACAGTCATGATGATTTGACCGTCAGGCGTAATATTCGGCGTTACGGTCAAGCCCAAAACAGCTTTCTTGAAGGTAATTGAAGTCGCACCGCTGGAAGAAGCCTCTTGGTAAGGAATTTCCGTACCGGATTCAATTTTGGCTTCTTTGCGGTCTTGTGTCAGCACGCGCGGATTGGAAATGGTTTTGCTCTTACCTTGCTCTTCAGACGCGCTGATTTCCAAGCCCAATGCGCCAGACGAGAACGCGCGCACCAGCGCAATGCTGTTGACTGCGGCTGCGGTCGGCAGACTGACGTTCGGATCCAAAGTCCATGTGCGGTAGCCTACGTCGCCACGGTTAAACGAGGCATTGGTATTGTAGTTGGTTTGTGCATTGCTCCAATTGCTGCCCCATGCGTTACGGCCACTTGCACCACCGGAACCGAATTTAACGCCCAAGTTGCGGAAGAAGGTATCTTCTGCTTCCACAATACGCGCTTCCACCATCACTTGACGGGTCGGAACGTCCAATTCATCAATCAGTTTGCGGAATTTCTCAATCACGCCGCGGTTGTCGGTCACGATCAGCGTATTGGTGGCCGGATCGATTAAGGCGCTGCCTCGGTTGCTCAACAGAGTATTGCGGGTATTGGAATTATTACTATCGTATTCTTCCAGACGCAGAATTTTGCGGAATTCTTCCACGTTTTTGTATTTCAACTGGAAGGTTTGAGAATACAGCGGACCCAATTCGGCAATCTCTTTCTCAGCCTGCAAGAAGGCTTTGTCTTTTGCCAACAATTCATCGCGAGGCGCAATATTAATGATGTTGCCTTGACGGCGCATATCCAAATTGCGCGCCTGCATGACCAAGTCTAAAGCCTGATCCCAAGGTACATCTTTCAAGGACAGGGTCATGGTGCCTTTGACAGTATCGCTGGCAACAATATTCACACCGGATTCTTTTGCCAGAATCTGCAAGATGGTACGAACTTCTACATCTTGGAAATCCAAAGAAATTTTACGGCCTTTGAACGATTTGTTCGCATTGTGGTTCAAGCCGCCGAATTCGGTATTGGCGGCTTTAGGCGATACTTCAAATACAAAACGGCCGGAAGAAGCTTTGGTATTGATGTCCCAATTCGCATTATTATTGCGGATAATAAGCTGGGTAGAATTGCCGATACGTTTGAGCGTAACGTTTTGTACAGGGGTATTGAAGTCAGCTACATCCAAACTGCGTTGCGCTTGTGTCGGCAGCGTATGGTTTTTCAAGGTAACAACGACGCGGTCGCGCTGCTGTTTGATGTCCGGCTGTCCGCTGAAACCAGGGGCGGACAATTCAATAATGCCGGAATTGCGTGCGCCTTTGCGGAAATCGATATTGGCGGCCGAAACGGCTTGATAAGTCTGAGCAACGCGCGCGGTAGACGGCGTAGCCGCACGGTCATTTGCAACGGCCGCATTGGTTTGGTCAGTAGATTCGTTTACAAACACCCAAACTTCGTTGCCGCGAATCTCAGTATTGTATTGGCTGATTTTGTTCAAACCCAAAACCACGCGTGCGCGGTCATTGTTTTGTGCCGCAGTAATTTGATTCAGCAATGGATCGGCATATTCCAAAACAGGCTGAGGCAAACGGATATTGGTGTTGGCAAAATCCAATGCGATACGCGCCGGAGTAGATGTTACAAAACCATGAGGTGTAGTGACGTCTTTGTCGAAACGGATTTTGATAATTTTTTGGTTGTCAGGCAAAGTGGAAACGTTGATATCGGTAATATTGCCTGCAAAGGCCGTCTGAACAGCGAGGGCAACGCTGAAGCCGGCAAATAATTTTGTCATGTGCTTGGTTTTCATAATTGAGTGAGACCCCTAAATTAATTTGAGTTCGAACTATCTGAGCTATTGGAAGAATCCGCCTCTTTACTGCTCAATGGCAATTCGGCCTTCCGGTACACCCAGTTGCCGTAGCTGTCTTCAACTTGCTCGGTCAGGATAATTTTATCTTCGGTAATACTTTGGATTCTGCCGTAATTCTGACCGATGTAGTTTCCGGGATAAACAGTATAAACATGGTCGTTGACCTTGATAAATCCGGAAACTTTGCCGCCGCTTTGCAGCGTTCCGACAAAGGCCATATTTTCCAAACTGAAGGCTTCCAATGTTTCTTTCGGACGGTTCACATCCGGCGCATTACCGCCTTTAGGGGCAGTGTCCAAACGGCGGGAATCAAACGCATTCATGCCTTTAAAGTTCGGCGGGCTATACGGCTTAGGCAATGTAACCGTCGGCTCTTCAAACGGAATAATCTTGGATTTTGCTTCCTGACGGGTTTGCGTCATCCATTGAGTCAAATCTTCATAGCTTTGCGTACAGGCTGCCAAGGGAAGAAGACTTAAGAGTAAGATGATTTTTTTCATGATTTCCCTATTCTTTTATTTTTGCTCATTCTCGGCAGGTTTGCCTTCTTCTTGTGCCTGTTGCGCAGCCAATTCGGCAGCAATCTCTTCGGCCGGACGTGCTTTGTAAGTCGTCGCAATCGCACTCAATGTCAACTCGCCTTTATTACCTTTGCCTTCTTTGTCCTCGCCTGCGTTCACGAGTTTTAAAGAATCTAACGTAATAATGCGCGACAAATCGCCTACATCACGGGTAAATTGGCTGATCTGAGAGTATTTGCCTGTGATGGAAATCTGATACGGCAGTTTTTGAATCGGACCATCGTTTTCAGGTTGGAGCGGTGCAACGCTGTCCAAACGCAATCCGTTGGTTGAACCTGCCTGATGCAATTCTTGAATCAGGTTCGGAATTTCTGCGTCGGTCGGCAATTGTTTCAACAAAACGTCGAATGCAGAACGGATCGAAGCCAATTCGGCCTTCAGATTATTCAAGCTTGCTGCCTGAATGCTTTTACGCGTAAAGGTTTCCTTCAGCTCTTCCTCTTTGGCTTCCTGCGTATTCAGGGTTTCAATCTGATCTTTAAATACGCCGACATAGCCCAAAGCCAACATACCGACAATCAACAAACCTGCCAGCAAAAGTTTTGAAGGCATATTGAGCAGGTACAGGTTTTGTACGTCCAATTGTTTTAAGTTTTTAGATGCCATTATTGAGCCTCCGGAGCAGGTTCTGCCACAGATTCGGCCATTTCACCGCTGCTTTGGGCAGTCGGTGCAGGAGCCGGCGTATTCACTTGGTTGATTGAAGATTTCAAAGTAAATTCTTGGTAGTTATCTACTTTTTTAATGCTCAACAATTCAGGCTGCAAGAAAATACCTGTACTTGGCAGGGAGCGCATCATAACGGCGATTTTATTGTCACTGATGGCATGGCCGCTGATTTTATAGCTGGTCGGGCTTTCTGCTTCCAACGCAGTCAAATAAGTATTATCGGGCGTAAGCGTATTCAAAGAATCAAGGATATAGGCCGCTTGATAGCGTTTTTCCTGCAACTCTTCAACTTTCAGCTTTTTAGCCAAGAAGGCTTCTTTTTCTTGCTGAAGTTTATCAATTTCGCCCAATTCTCTATCAAGCCTGTCGATTTCGATTTGCAGAAAGTTGTTGCGCCCTTCTTGATTACTGATGGCGCTGTCAATACCGAGATAGGTAGCGGCCGCCAAGCCCAAACCCACTGCAAAAGCGCCAAGCATCAATATTTTGAATTGCTGCTGCTTGCGCTGTTTAATTTCTTCCCGATACGGAAGAAGGTTGATTCTGGTTAATTCGATCATGTTCTCAAAGTCCCCTTAATGCCAATCCGAACGCCAAAGTCAGTGAAGGCGCATCAATTTGAAACTGCGGCAATTCTACTTTTGCACTGCGTTCCACATATGAAATCGGATGCAGATATTCTGTTGCCGTATTGGTTTGCGAGAAAATGCTTTCCGCCAAACCTGCCTGCTGCGCGGTAAAGCCGGTCAGCAGGATGTGTTTGATATTGGAGAAAGAATCAGTGGCCTGCGTGGTATAGTAAAATTGCAAAACACGCTGAACCTCCTGCGCAACCTGCACATTAAAACGGTCGGCAATCTGAGACTGGTAGTCGGAAGGCTTGTTTTGGGAAGCCATCATTTGTGCGGCTTTTTCTTCAGTTACCTGATAAGTACGCTGAATCAGCTGATTGAGCTGCTCTGTACTGACCGGCGTTTCTTGTTTGTAGAGGATACGGCCGTTTTGCAGGATCAGGGCATACATTTGCGTCGCATGAATGCCGAACACGGCAACTTTTTCATCTGCCATTTCGGGAGCATGCGTATTCATCCAATGAACAAAGGCATTGCGTTGCGCCAGCAAGTCTAAATCCAAAGCGGACAAAGGCAAGCCCGCATTCTCAAACATTTCAATGCGTGGCTCGACATCGTCTTTTTTGGCGGCAACAGCTAAAACATGCTGGCCTGAACCGACTTCTTCGGCTTGAAAGTCGTAGTTCATTTCTTCAATAGGCGCAAATTGGCCGACTTCCGCTTCGACAAACTCTTCCAAGTCCAAATCGGTATCACGCGGGTTGTAAATAATTTGCTCGACTGTCGCCAAATTTTGTGGCACGGCCGCAACAATATTTTTGCAAGAACTGCGTAATTGTGTGTAAGTATGTTGGATGTAAGTAGCAAGCTGATCGTAGTCTTGAATTTTGTTGCCTTTGATAATATTTTTAGGCAATTTGGTAATAACGTATTTTTCCAGCTGAATTTGGTTTAAACTACGGCCTGTCAGTTGTACCATCTTAATGGCATGTTGGCTGATGTCGACGCCGATGGCAGAGCGGTTGTTCAATCCGCTAGAAGCCTTGCCTGTTTTGGTATCTTTCGTGCTTTTAAATAAGCGCATGATTTGACTTCCCTGTATCATTTAGGAGTGAGTAACTGTTTCGTTATCCGTAAAGGACTTCTTATTCTTTACACAGTATTGACTGTGGCTGATAGAAATCGTTTCCCATTTTACTTTATTTATCGCCATTAATGGCAAAATTATTACTTAGTCATGATTAAAAAGATTATAACGACCTGCCTGGGTCTCTTATTGGGACTGGCTCTTTTCGGTGTAGGTCTGATTGCAATTGCAATTTTGGTCACCTATCCGAAGCTGCCGTCTTTGGACACTTTACAACACTACAAACCCAAAATGCCGCTGACGATTTATTCTTCAGATGGCCAAGTGATTGGCGTTTACGGCGAGCAACGGCGTGAATTCACCAAAATCGGTGACTTTCCCAAAGTTTTGAAAAATGCCGTGATTGCCGCCGAAGATAAACGCTTCTACGACCACTGGGGCGTGGACGTTTGGGGTGTGGCGCGCGCCGCGATCGGCAACGTCATGGCCGGCGGCGTCCAATCCGGTGCCAGTACGATTACACAACAGGTTGCTAAAAACTTCTACCTGAGCAGCGAGCGTTCGTTCACCCGTAAATTCAACGAAGCCCTGTTGGCCTACAAAATCGAGCAGTCTTTGAGCAAAGACAAGATTTTGGAGCTGTACTTCAACCAAATCTATTTGGGTCAACGTGCTTATGGTTTCGCCTCCGCCGCCCAAATTTATTTCAATAAAAATGTTAATGAATTAACATTGGCCGAAGCCGCCATGCTGGCCGGCTTGCCTAAAGCACCTTCTGCCTACAACCCGATTGTGAACCCTGAGCGTGCCAAACTGCGTCAGACTTATATTCTGAACAATATGCTGGAAGAAGGCATGATCACCCTGCAGCAACGCGATCAGGCTTTGAAAGAAGAGCTGCATTACGAGCGTTTTGTACAAAACATCGATCAAAGCGCTCTGTACGTTGCCGAAATGGTGCGTCAAGAGCTGTTTGAGAAATACGGCGAAGATGCCTACACGCAAGGCTTCAAGGTATACACCACCGTCGACACCGCACACCAGCGCGTGGCCACAGAAGCCCTGCGTAAAGTCCTGCGCAATTTCGACCGCGGCAGCAGCTACCGCGGTGCAGAAAACTACATTGACCTGAGCAAAAGCGACAACGTAGAAGAAACTGTCAGCCAATACCTTTCTACGCTTTACACCGTCGATAAAATGATTCCGGCGGTTGTATTGGAAGCTTCACGCAAAGGTGTACAGATTCAGTTGCCGAGCGGCCGTAAAGTGACGCTGAACAGCCACGCTTTAGGCTTTGCCGCCCGTGCCGTCAACAACGAAAAAATGGGCGAAGACCGCATCCGCCGCGGCTCCGTCATCCGTGTTAAAGGCAGCGGCGATACCTTTACCGTCGTTCAAGAGCCTTTGCTGCAAGGCGCATTGGTGTCTTTAGATGCGAAAACCGGTGCAGTCCGCGCATTGGTCGGCGGCTACGACTACCACAGCAAAACCTTCAACCGCGCAACTCAAGCCATGCGCCAACCCGGCTCGACGTTTAAACCGTTCGTTTATTCCGCCGCTTTGGCAAAAGGCATGACTGCCTCCACCATGATTAACGATGCGCCGATTTCCCTGCCGGGCAAAGGTACAAACGGTAAAGCGTGGAACCCGAAAAATTCAGACGGCCGCTATTCCGGTTACATCACGCTGCGTCAGGCTTTGACCGCGTCGAAAAACATGGTGTCCATCCGCATCCTGATGTCTATCGGTATCGGTTACGCGCAACAATACATCCAACGCTTCGGCTTCAAGCCGTCTGAAATTCCTGCCAGCCTGTCTATGGCTTTGGGTACAGGCGAAACCACGCCGTTGCGTATTGCAGAAGGTTACAGCGTCTTTGCCAACGGCGGTTACAAAGTGTCCGCCCACGTCATCGACAAAATCTACGATAGCCAAGGCCGTCTGAGAGCGCAAATGCAGCCTTTGGTAGCCGGTGAGAACGCACCTCAGGCCATTGACCCGCGCAACGCCTACATCATGTACAAAATCATGCAAGACGTTGTCCGTGTCGGTACCGCACGCGGTGCAGCCGCGCTCGGCCGCTCCGACATCGCCGGTAAAACCGGTACCACCAACGACAACAAAGACGCATGGTTTGTCGGCTTCAACCCTAGCGTTGTGACTGCCGTCTATATCGGCTTTGACAAACCGCGCAGCATGGGTCGTGCAGGTTACGGTGGTACAATCGCCGTACCGGTATGGGTAGAATACATGCGCTTCGCCCTGAAAGGCACCAGCGTCAAACCGATGAAAGCCCCTGAGGGCGTGGTTTCGAACGGCGGCGAAGTGTATATGCGCGAACGCATGACCACCAGCTCCGACCTGGCCTTGGACAACAGCGGCGTTGCACCGCGTCCCGCTCAACCTGCCCGTCGCGCGGTTCCGAATGAAAACCGCCGCCGCACCGAGAGCGGCAATGCGCCAGCCCGTGAAGAATCAGACGAAACCCCAGTTCTGCCAAGCAATACCGGCAACAATAACAGACAACAACTGGACTCTCTGTTCTAATGTTCTAAAGTAAGGCCGTCTGAAACGTTCAGACGGCCTTTTTTAAGAAAATTCAAAGCAAAACCATGATTGATTTACACTGCCATTCGACCGTTTCAGACGGCATGCTCTCCCCAACCGAAGTCGTCCGACTCGCCCGTCAAAACGGTTGCACCCTACTCGCCCTGACCGACCACGACCATACCGGCGGACTTGCCGAAGCGCGCGCCGAAGCCAATACCCTCGGCCTCCCCTTCGTCAACGGCGTGGAAATATCCGTCACTTGGCGCGGCCGCACCATCCACGTTGTCGGCTTGGACTTTGACGAACACAACGAAACCCTGCAAAGCCTGCTTGCAGAAGTCCGCAAAGGCCGTCTGAAACGATTGGAAGCCATCGCGGCCAAACTGGAGAAAAAAGGCATAATGGGCGCGTATGAAGGTGCGCTGGCATTGGCCGCCAACAAAGAAATGGCCAGCCGCACCCATATTGCCGAATTCCTCATCCGCGAAGGTTATGTTAAAAACAAACAGCAGGCATTTACCAAATATTTAGGCGACGGTAAATCCTGTTCCGTCAGACATGAATGGGCCACACTGGAAGACTGCGTAGCCGCGATTACAGACGCAGACGGCATGGCCATTATTGCCCACCCGATGCGCTATGAATTATCCGCTACCGCCAAACGAAACCTGTTTCAAGAATTTAAAAATCTCGGCGGCGCAGGAATTGAAGTGCACAGCGGCAACTGCTGTAAAAACGACCGCCTCAACTATGCCCTGCTTGCCGACCGCTTCGACTTTCTCGCCAGCGCAGGCAGCGACTTCCACCGCCCCAACGACTTCAGCGGCGGCATACTCGGCGCCTGTCCCGACTTACCCGAACAATGCCGTCCTGTATGGAAACGCTTTAAGGCCGTCTGAATTTTTTCATATTTTTGTAAATAGCTTATCTATCTATAAACAGAGACTCAGCATCTACACAATTTACATAAGTAAATTCAATAATCAAATATACCTCATAAAACCCCATAAACTGACATTTATCCTTTTTAAGCAATTTGTTAGGCAAACTCATTCTCTATTCTAGAAATATATGCATAATCTTTTAATTCATTAGGAATATCCTCAATTATTTCATTTCTTTTAATTCCTATTTTTATAAAGGCACCCACTGACGCCAAAAACGCAGAAAAATATTGAGATACCATACCCCAAGATTCTTCATCCCTTCATAGAATCCATAAGCTGCCGAGATGGATCCAACCAAATCTGAAAAATCTGTTCTTAATACAATTTTATGACTAGCCAGACATTTGTTTTTCATTACCTTATGTGAGTCCATTGATTTATGTAAATCACAAATTGCTTTTTCTAGTTGCAACATCTTTGTATTCTGAGTAAATATTTGATCAGGAGAACTAATTATTTCATCATACATAGCACTTAAGCATAAACGCAACATTATTAATTCATCATTATATTTTTCTTTGAAATTTAAAATTTCTTCAAGAGGTATAGATCTTTGTGGAATAGGAATAGCTTTATATAGTTCAAATTCAATCGTCCTTTGAAGAGTTTTCCTTATGTTTTTAGAAGCTTTAAAAGACAAATCTTTATGTAATTGTTGCAAACTCCAAAGATACTCTGTACCTTTATGATTATAATTATTAAAAATTTCTTCTTGAATATTCAAGAAGAAATCTTCATTTACCGAATAACTTCCTGTTAACCATACTTCTTCAATTGTTAGAGTTTTTTCATTTTGAAGTAAATTAACATCACCTATATTGGAATAACTCATATAGAACATATTATTATTAGGTAAAATGATTTTATCCCAAAAAAACAGTGCCATTCTAATTTCCTGTTCTAAATCAACTCCACCCCCAATGATCGTATTACCATTAACCTCGACAGGAGGTGCCATAATAATTCCACGCTTCTTCACTTCTTATCTCCAATATTTAACTCAAAGAGTAACAAATTTTGAATATTTAGATATAAAATCCATATTTTCAATAAATAAAAATAACATAAAAATACTGTATAACTATAATATACTCCCTTCTCTAAGTAAAATCATAACAACAGAAATAAAAATGCACAGGCCGTCTGAAAATACTTTCAGACGGCCTGTGCATTTTTATTTCTCTTTACCGCAAATTAAAACGACCTCACCAGTGACAAACCGACTTCGTTTTGTTTGTAGCTGTACAGCCAGTCGGTGTTGCCGTTGTCGCGGCGGTGTTTATAGCTGAGGACGGGCTTAAGGCCGGCGAATTTCCAGCGGTCAGCGCCTATGCTGAAGCGGTAGGTTTGTTCTTTGTCGCGGCGGCGTTGTTCGAGGACGGCATTCTCTTCCCTATGGCTGCGGATACCGAAAGTCGCAGAAATCGAAGCATCGAAACCGGCTTCAAACATTTTTGCCGCACCCAGCCGTGCGGAAATTTGGCGATAGCTGTCCACAGGGTCTTTCGTTTTGCGTTGTTGCCAGTCTATGCCGCCGTAGAGCATCAGGTCGCTACGAGGGAAATAAGACAGGGTGTTGTAAACGGAGAGGAGGCTGCCGTCGAGCAAACGGGTTTTGTCTGCATAAGAAAGGTGTTTCCACTCGGCTTCCGTATTCCACATCCAGCTGCCCTTGTCGAGGTTCCATTCGCTGCGCACACCATAGGCGCGGTTGAGGGTTTTGCTGCCGTTGCCATTCCATTCGACAAGTGGTGCGAAGGCGAAAGTGTGGCGCTGGTTTTCAAACTGATAGCCTGCACTGAGGTTGAGCGTGTGTTCGTTGAAATCTTTATGGTCGCGGTAGGAGCGGCCATAGCCGAGTGCGCGGGCGGCAATGCCGTGGTGTCCTTTAACCTGCCAACGGCGGACGGCGGCGGCTTCGTATTTGATGCCGTTGGCGGAAATGGGTTTGTCGCCTGAAAATTCTTCCCAGCATTCGCCGTCGATTTCGGTTTTACACCACACTTTGCCGCTGCCTTCGTTAATGTTGCTGTTGTGGACGGCACCGACGGAAAGGCTGCCCTTCCAGCTTTGTCGTTGCTTCAAGGCATCTTGGAAATGGGCGATGTTTTCTTTGACGGCTTCGGGCAAGTCTTCGTTTTGAAGGTGTACAAATTCAGAAGAGGCTTCGCGGTTCAGACGGCCTTCAAAAAGCAGGCGTGCGTAATCAAGCCGTCCGCGTGTGAAGTCGGGATGGCGTTGCAGCAGGGTTTCGTATTCTTGTTTGGCGGCTTTCCACTTGCCTTCGCCTCGTGCAAGAGAAGCACGGGCAAACGAAGCGATATCGGGATCGTATTCGCTTTGCTGGATATAATGCTCCAGCAGAGGGCGAACGGTTTGCCAATCACTGCGGTTGACGGCATTAAACAGTGCCTCGCCTTGGTCGGCTTCGGAATCGCTCTCGGCTGTCTGCCCGGTATGCGGAGCAGAAATATCGAGATGATATTCGCGTACTTTTTGTTCCTGCTCCTGCATGGTGTGGCGGGTATCCTGCCACAGGCGTTGCGCGGTACGGTCGTCTGAAAAGTCAGAACGCGGCGCGGCAAGGACGGGGGCGGAGAGAAGCAGAATCAGGCAGGCAGACGGTTTGTACATGGTGTCGGCTTTCCGGTCGGCGGTTTTCAGACGACCTTGAGAAATTTGGAGGCAAGTGTTTAAAAAAGCCTGCGGATGGCAGGCTTTATTTTACTTAAAGACGGATTTTAGCGTTTTACGCCGCCGTATGCCGTATCCAGATTGCGGTCGGTCTTAAATTTGGCAACACCGGCCAACGCGCTTGCACCGTTGCCGAAGAAGTGGCCTTCGGTTTTACCGAAGTGGCCGTTGGCGCGGGCGTAGCCTTCAAATGATGCGCTAGATGGCTTGATGCGGGAATGGATATCCATCTGTACAGCGTTATTTTTCATAGAACCGGTCAAGACTTTTTGACCGAAGTCGGCACGCAATGTACCGGTCAGCGGATTATTGCCGGTGTAGTTGTTGATGCCTTTAACCGCGTAATTGGCTACGCCGGAAACCGGCATTTGGGTGGCACGTTTGTCACCGGAGTAGTAAACGCCGCGGTTGGTGCCTTTAGCGTATTCTTTACCGACCCACTCGCCGTAATATACTTCCGAACCGCCGCTCTTAATGGTATCAAACGCATAACGGCCGAGGTTTTGACGAGTGTACGCATCGTTAACTTGTACGGTTTTCACACCGTTGCGGTCTGCTTTTGCAGGAATATGGTTTACGTTGGTGTAATACACGCCGGAACGGTATGCCGCATTCTTCATCACTTTTTCGCCTTCGGCTTCAGATGCAGGCTTACCCCATTTTTTGCCGTATTTGTAGTTTTGGTAACCATAATCAAATGGGTTGTAGTAATTGTTGGCGGCAAATGCGCCTGCGCTGAACACAACAGCCAAAACAGTAGCGGTGGTTTTTTGCAGATTCAGTTTCATTGAACACTCCTTGAGGTAAAACGATGGTGGGGAAAATTATGTTTCGTTGTGAGTAGAACATATCGTTATGTGAGGAGGTCTTTTTGTTCTGCAAAGTATTTTATAGGGGAAGTGTTAGCACAGAATTAGTAAATGTCCTAACAATCCCCTACAAAGCGAAATTCTTTATTTTTAATTCGATACAACCTGTATCACCTACCCTAAAACGGCAAAGAATATATTGAAACTGCCTGCCCGATACACCATAATGACCCTATAAATACTCGGAAAAAAGGTTAACGCCATGTGCCAACTGCTCGGCATGAATTGCAACACTCCCACAGACATCATGTTTTCTTTTGAAGGCTTCCGCCGCCGTGGCGGCATTACCGACCACCATGCCGACGGCTTCGGCATCGGCTTTTTTGAAGGCAAAGGCGTACGCTTGTTTCACGACGACAAGCCCAGCGCCAACTCGCCCGTTGCCGACTTGGTACGCGCCTACCAAATCAAATCTGAAAACGTTATCGCCCATATCCGCAAGGCCTCACAAGGCCAGACCTCATTAGCGAACACTCATCCCTTCATGCGCGAGATGTGGGGCGAATATTGGCTGTTTGCCCACAACGGCCATTTGATTGATTTTTACCCCGAGCAGGGCGAGTACTACCATGCCGTCGGCACGACCGATTCCGAACGCGCGTTCTGCTTTATTCTCAACCGCCTGCGCAGCCGCTTTGCTACCAAACCCGAACCTGAAGTTTTGTTTGACGCCATTGCTGGCCTGACCCATGAAATCCGCCGCTACGGTTTGTTCAACTTCGTCATGTCCAACGGCGACTGCCTGTTTGCCCACGCCAGCACCTTGCTGCACTACATCGTGCGCAAAGCCCCGTTTGGCAAAGCGCGTTTGCTGGACGATGATGTCATGGTTGATTTTTCAGAAGTGACCACCCCGAACGATAAAGTTTCCGTCATCGCCACCCTGCCCCTGACACGAGATGAAACCTGGTCGCAATTGGCAGTCAATGAATTGGTGATGTTTCAAGACGGCGACATTGTCCTCAGCGACCGCCCCAACAATCCGGTTTACATGAGTGCGGAAGAAGGTTTGGAAATCGCCCGTGCCGTCGGCGTATCGGTTTGACGTTTGATTGACTGAAAAACTCAAGGCCGTCTGAAAAGCCCAACTTCGCCAAAGTTGCCCTTTCAGACGGCCTTTTTATACCTAAATTCTACGCAAAAGCCTTTACTATACGAAAATAACGCAATCCGCTACAATAATAGTTCACAAACAATAAATTCAATTGCTTAGCGACCTTGCCGAGCGTATGACAAGGAAACCCGATGAAGTGCCCGTTTTGCCAACACCCCAACACACAAGTAACCGACTCGCGATGGCTGGAAGACACCAACAGCATCCGTCGCCGTCGCAGATGCTTGGAATGCGGACAACGCTTCAGCACTTTTGAAACCGTTGAAATGCGGATGCCGCAAGTCATCAAATCCAACGGCACACGGGTTCCCTTCAATGCGCACAAACTGCAGACCAGCCTTGAGCGCGCGCTGCACAAACGCCCTGTCACACAAGAACAAATCGATGAAACCGTTGCCCTTATCGAGCAACGCCTCTACCGTTTGGGCAAAAAAGAAGTCGCTTCGCGCATCGTCGGCGAAATGGCGATGGAAGAGCTGGCAAAAATCGACCAAGTTGCTTATGTCCGTTTCGCTTCTGTCTATAAAAGCTTTAAAGACGTTTCCGAATTCACCCAAGTCATCGCCGAATGCAAAGCCAAATAAGGCCGTCTGAAACCATGTTTTCCGAACTTGATACCCAAATGATGCAAACCGCCCTCGAGCTGGCCAAGCTTGGGCGGTTTTCTACTTCCCCCAATCCCCGCGTCGGCTGCGTAATTGCACACGGCGCCCAAATCGTCGGACAAGGTTTCCACGTCAAAGCAGGCGAACCGCACGCTGAAGTTCACGCATTAAGGCAGGCCGGAGCGGCGGCAAAAGGCGCAACAGCCTATGTCACGCTGGAACCTTGCAGCCATTACGGCCGCACGCCGCCATGTGCCGAAGCGCTCGTTCATTCCGGCGTAACACGCGTGGTCGCCGCCATGACCGACCCCAACCCGTTGGTCGCAGGCAAAGGTTTGTCCATGCTGGAAGCCGCCGGAATCCGTACCGAGAGCGGTTTACTGGAAGCGCAGGCGCGCGAGCTCAACCGTGGCTTTCTGTCGCGTATCGAACGCGGCAGACCGTTTATCCGCCTCAAATGCGCCGCCAGTTTGGACGGCAAAACCGCCCTTTCAGACGGCCGCAGCTTTTGGATTACCGGCGAAGCGGCGCGCGAAGACGTACAAATTCTCCGTGCCGAAAGTTGCGCCGTTTTGACCGGTATCGGTACCGTACTTGCCGACAACCCGAAACTCAACGTCCGCAGCTTCCCCACCCTGCACCAGCCTGCGCGCATCGTCTTAGACAGCCGACTGCAAATCCCTTTGGACTGCCACCTCGTTACCGATACCGACAGCCCGACCGTTATCGTTACCCTTTCCTCAGACGAACAACGTTTACAGGTTCTAAGTGCATTTGAACATATCCGCATCATCAGGCCGTCTGAACACATCAACGGCCGCATCAATCTTCTTTCACTCATGCCGCAACTGGCAGAACTTGGCTTTGGCGAAGTTCTAGTAGAAGCCGGCTCAACACTTGCTTCAGCCTTCCTGAAGGATGACTTGGTGGATGAAATCGTCCTCTACCAAGCACCGAAACTGTTAGGCGCAGGCAAACCTCTTTTCTCCCTCCCTGAAAATCCGGCCGCCCTACTTTCAGACGGCCTTTGGCAAAGTCAATCGGTAGAAATCATCGGGCAGGACATTAAATGGGTTCTCCGAAAAAAATCCGTCTAATTGCCTCAACTTAATAATTAAACCATTGTAAATAGAATATATCTATCATTTATATAGCAATAAATGTAATTTTTTCGTCAATATATTATAATGACTTTAGCGTATTCCAATTTAAAACTTTGACTTAAGTTAACTATCCTCAAGCGAATTGTCGACAGATTTTCCTTTTTTTCATCACGAAATAATGGATTATTAAGATAAGTTAAGCCACGAAAATTTATTAAAAGTTTTTATTCTAGAAGGGTTTTAAACGGCATAAACGGTAGTTTCATTTCATGAACCATGAATTTGACAAAACAATATCTAAAATCAAAACATGTAGTTGAACGTAACTTCTGAAAATTAAATATTCAAAAATACCGTTTTCATACCTTATAGGCAGCCTGAACGACCGTTAAACTTTTTTGATTGAGACGAATCAGATAAGTGCTTATGATTTTGTCTAATGTAATTATAAGTATGGTTTTAAGGCTTCACACGATACGGCAGCCGACTATGGCTATGCGGTTGCAGCAAACAACTCAGGCATCGGGCAAACACTCCCGATTTACTCATTCATTACACGAAAGACATCATGAAAAACATTACGATACAAAAATTTGCCGATAAGACCGCAAAAATCGGCATCGTCGGCTTAGGCTACGTTGGTTTACCACTGATGCTGCGCTATGTGGACATCGGTTACCAAGTTTTGGGTTTCGACATCGACAAAACCAAAGTTGACAAGCTCAACAAAGGCGAAAGCTACATCGAGCATATTCCTTCCGACAAAATTGCCGCCGCTTCCAACAGCCTGTTTGAAGCAACGACCGACTTCTCCCGCATCGGCGAAGTAGAAGCCGTCATTTTGTGCGTACCGACTCCGCTGAACAAATACCGTGAGCCGGACATGAGCTTCGTTATCGACACTACCGATGCGGTAAAACCTTACCTGCGCGCCGGTCAAGTGCTGTCTTTGGAATCCACCACATACCCCGGCACTACCGAAGAAGAATTGCTGCCACGCATGGAAGAAGGCGGCTTGAAAGTCGGTCAAGACGTGTTCTTGGTTTACTCTCCTGAGCGTGAAGACCCGGGCAACCCTAACTTTGAAACCCGTACCATTCCAAAAGTCATCGGCGGCCATACCCCTGCGTGTCTGGAAGTCGGCCTTGCGCTGTACCAACCTGCCATCGATAAAGTTGTTCCAGTAAGCTCCACCAAAGCGGCCGAGCTGACCAAACTTTTGGAAAACATCCACCGCGCCGTAAACATCGGCCTGGTGAACGAGATGAAAATCGTTGCCGACAAAATGGGCATCGACATTCACGAAGTCATCAATGCCGCTGCAACCAAACCGTTCGGCTTCGTCGCTTATTACCCGGGCCCTGGCTTGGGCGGCCACTGTATCCCTATCGACCCGTTCTACCTGACTTGGAAAGCACGAGAATACGGTGTAAACACCCGTTTCATCGAGCTGGCCGGTGAAGTGAACTCCCACATGCCCGACTACGTTATCGAAAAAGTCGGCCTGGCTTTGAACGACCACAACCGTTCCATCAAAGACAGCAAAATCTTGGTATTGGGTATCGCCTATAAGAAAAACGTAGACGATATGCGTGAAAGCCCGTCTGTGGAAGTGATGGACCGCCTGCACAAACTGGGCGCAGTGGTTTCCTACTCCGACCCGCACGTTCCAGAGTTCCCACACATCCCCGGCCACCACTACTTCGACTTGAAGAGTGAAGCGCTGACCCCTGAAACTGTCGCCCAATACGACTGCGTGGTTCTGACCACCGATCACGATAAATTCGACTATGACATGATCACCGAACATGCCAAGCTGATTGTCGATACACGCGGCAAATTCCCAGTGAAAAATCCTAAAGTCATCAAAGCATAATCTTGCTTCAGACGCATCCGGCTGCCTCCGGTTTCCCCAATCGGGACGGCGGCCGGTTTCCCAAGGCCATTTGTTTTTCAGACGGCCTTGGCAAACCGGCAACGGTAACAACGCATCTCTTACGAAAAACGCTCAGCTCGAACTTCTGGCCGTCTGAAAACAAATAATATGAACGCGAAAAAAATCCTCGGCTACGCATTGGGCCCGATAGGAAGCGCTGCTTTCGGCCTGCTTTCCCTGCCGCTCATCTCATGGTACTTCCCTGCGGAAGACATCGGCCGTATCGTACTCTTGCAGACCATTGCCGGATTGAGCATCCTGTTGCTGGGCTTGGGGCTGGACCAATCCTATATTCGCGACTATTACGCCGTTAAAGACAAGGCCGCGCTGTTCAAATCCGTTTTTTTATCGCCATTGATTCTGACTGTGGCGGTTGTGGTTTTAGTGTTGCTGATAAACGCATCATGGCCGTCTGAAATCATTTTCGACATCCCTAGTGCGAATTTGGGGATTCTCTTCCTGATTTTCTTAGCCACCACGCTGATTATCCGTTTTTTAGCCTTGATTTTGCGGATGAAAGAGCAGGCATTGGCTTTTTCCGTCAGCCAGCTTGCGCCGAAATTCTTGATTTTGTTGTTGGTTTTTGCCGTGATCGCTTCCGGCCTGCCCGCCAATACCACTTCACTGGTTTTTGCCTACACCGCCGCCCAAGTGCTGACCGTTGCGCTGTTGATCTATCAACTGCGCCAAGACCTGCAAGCCGTTTCCCATGCGAAATGGTCGTCAGAGCTGCATCGGGACGGCCTGCGCTACGGCCTGCCGCTGGCATTCGGCAACTTGGCCTATTGGGGTCTGACTTCGATTGACCGCTTTGTCCTCAAAAACATCTCGGGCTTGGACGAGTTGGGTATTTATTCGATGGCGGTCAGCTTTGGCGCCGTCGCCCTGATTTTCCAAAGCGTGTTCTCCACCATTTGGGCGCCTTTGGTGTTTAAATGGGTAGAAGAAAAAAACAATCTGGATAAAATCGGCGACATCACGCTTTCCATGACCGTCCTCATCAGCGCAATGATTTGCCTTATCGGGATTTTCTCGCCGATGGCGACTTGGATACTGCCGGAAAAATACACGCAGGTTCAATTTATCCTGCTCTCGTGTATGCTCTTCCCCCTGTTTTACACGCTGACCGAAGTCAGCGGCATCGGTTTGAACGTCGTCCGCTCGACTTGGCTGATTACCGCCATCAACATCGTTGCCTTTATCGCCAATACCGCCCTGCTCTATCTGATGGTGCCGAAATTCGGTGCAAAAGGTGCGGCTATGGCCAGCGCAACAGCTTTTTGGCTGTTTTTCATCTTGAAAACCGAATTCTCTTCACGCCTGTGGCAACCTTTGCCGCGCCTGAAGATTTATACCAACTCAACGCTCTGCCTGATGATCTGCCTTGCCTACACTTGGCTGGGTACGCGCGACAACTATATTTGGTTTGCGCTGGCATGGGCAGTCGGACTGGGTTCCCTGTTCCTAAAATACAAACACGCACTATTTGCCGCGACCGAAAAAATCAAAGCCAAATTAAACCGTTCGGCAAAATAGCCAACCTGAGATTCACGTCTCTACGATAACAACAGCACTACTATGAAAATAAAACGTCTGAACTTATACACTTACATCCTCTACATCATGCTCGCAGCCTATATGCTGGGGCCCGCGCTGTCCTTTAAGGTTGGCGTGCCACGTATCGACAACCCGCTGACCCTGATATTTGTACTGCTTGGTTTTGTCGTATTTTTTCTGGAAAGCAAGCGTATTCCGCGCAAGATTTTTGCCATGCTCTGCGCTCTGACCGCCATGTGCATCTGGCCTGCCATCCACATGGGCATTACGTCGCTGACGCCGACGCAGTACATGGATATTTTGTTTTTTATGGCTGTTCCGGCTTTCTTCTACTTGTTTTACCAAGTATTGAAGCGCGCCGACGACCCTTTGGGAACGATTCAGAAGTTCCTCATCGTATTTACGCTGTTTATCGCCGTACCGCCTTTTGCAGAGCTGGCCACCGGTATTCAGTTTGTGAGTGCCAGCGATGAATTGGCTATTGACGAAGGCTCGCTCAAAGGCTTGTTCTTTAATCCGAACAACCTTGCCGCCACCGCGGTCTGCCTTGCGCCTGCCATTTTGTTTTTCTTCCAACTCCAAGGACGAAAACACAAAGAAAAACTACTTGGCTGGGGCTTGTTCCTGCTGTTGGGCATGGCCATTTTCGCCAGCGTATCGCGTACCGCCATCGGCTGTTACTTGTTGATTTTGTTGGTTTATACAGCCTATCGCAAAAACGGTTTTATTACGGTCGGCGTCGCAGGTTTGCTGGCGTTGGTGTTGTCGATGATTCCATCACGCGCGATTGCGGAATTTTTGCTCTCACTCAACGGCAACCAGTTTTTGGAACGCTTTTCCAGCCGCGTGTACCTCTTCCTGTACGACTTGGGCAGCGACAATTCCGTGTCCTACCGTCAGGAGATTTACAACTACTTCTGGAATAATCCGCCCCTGCTGCTGACCGGCTACGGTCCTAAAAACTTCCGCGAATATTTCGGCGGACATTTGAGCGGCAGCTTGGGCTTTGAAAACCCGCACAGCTTCATCATCGAGCTGTATCTGGGTTTCGGCATGATTTCCTTACTCGGCTTTATTGCCTTTGTGGCGTGTTATTTCCTCTACACCGCCTCAAACCGCGCAGTAACCGGCAAATCGCGCGTTTTGGCTTGGGTTGCCTTAGGCATTTTCCTGCTGGCCGGTTTTATTCCGTCCACCATTTTGCGTATGCCGTTTATCTGGCTGCCCTGCCTGCTGATTTTTATTTACAGCATATTTGTTGCGCCCAAGCTGAAAGATATGGCCGCTTACGCATACAACGAAACACTATACGATACGAAGAAACCATCATGAAAATCATCCTGACTACCTCCATGTCTGGCCTCGGTGGCACTGAAAACGCCACTTTCCGCCTCGGCCGCCTGCTCAAACAACGCGGACACGATATCGTATTGGCCTCTTCAGACGGCCCTTTGATTCAGGAAGCGCAAGCATTGGGCATCCGTTGGCAGCCGATCGATTTTTACCAAGGCGGATTATTGGGTTACGTCAAAGGCATGTTTGCCTATATGAAACTGCTGAAAAAAGAGAAACCTGATGTGATTCACTGCCAAATGGCGCGTATCGTTCCGGCCTGCGCCATTGCGGCCAAGTTTGCCTCGCCGAAAACCAAAGTGTTCTACCACGCGCGCGGCCTTGATCCGGAAACTTATCCGAAAATTGCCAAGCTTTTCGACAAGCTGGGCGTGTACATCATCGGCAACTGCAAACACGAACGCGAAAAACTCATCCGTTACGGTTTCCCTGCCAACCGCATCACCTACACTTACAACGCCCTGCACAAAGCAGATTTCGTTCCTGAAAAAACGGTCAAAGACTATGTCCAACTGGGCACGCTTTCCCGTTTGGACACCGTCCGCGCCGTACACCTGATGTTGGATATTTTGAAGAAAATGGTTGACCGCGGCATGCCTGTACGCCTCAACGTTGCAGGTATCGGCGAAGAAATGGACAACCTCAAAGCCCAAGCCAAACGTTTGGGCATTGAAGACAAAGTCACCTTCCTCGGCGGTGTCCGCGACTTGACCGGCTACTTCAAAGAAGTCGATATTTTGGTGAACACGCCGCGTTGCGTAGGCGACCACGGCGCAGGTGTCGGCAACAATATTTTGGAAGCCGGCCTTTACGACACACCTGTCGTGACCTACAACATGGCGGGCATTTCCGAAATGGTCATCACCGGCCAAACCGGCTACTGCATTCCTTTCGGCGATGACGAAGCGTTTATCGAAGCCGTCGATACACTCATCAAGCATCCAGAGTTGCGCGGTCAAATGGGCAAAGCCCTGCACAAACACGTCGAAACTTTATGCTCCGACGACGAAATCTACCGCACCACCATGGCTGCGTACGAAATGTAAGGCCGTCTGAAACATGAACATTACCATCGTCGCCCCTTATTGCTCGCTGCCGTCCGAGCCGCATTTCAACCGCTTCTGGTATCTGGCCGAGCTGTTGTCGCAGTCGCATGACGTGTTGCTGATTACTAGCAACTTCAAGCACTACGACAAATCTTTCAGACGGCCTGAAGATGCCGAGGCCGCCTCACAAGGCCGTCTGAAAGTCATGCTGTTGGAAGAAAGCGGATACAGCAAAAACGTGTCTTTGGGACGCGTGACCAGCCATCACCGCTTCGTCAAACATTTTGAAAAATGGTTGGAAAACTGCCGTCCGAGCGAACAAGATGTCGTCTTTTCCGCCTATCCGCTGATTGCCACTAACCTGCTGTTGGGCAAACACAAAGCGCGTTTGGGCTACAAACTGATTGTCGACGTGCAGGACGTATGGCCGGAGTCTTTCTCCTCAGTCGTACCTTTTTTGAAAAAAGTACCGCACAACCTGCTGCCCTTTGCTTCACGCGCCAACCAAGCCTACCGCTACGCCGATGCGCTGGTTGCCGTATCGCAGACTTATCTCGACCGCGCCAAAGAAGCCAATCCGAACGTACCTGGCGAAGTCGTTTATATTGGCGCGGATTTTCCCAAACTCGATGCCGCACCTGCCAAAGATTTTGGCGACGATAAAACCCGCTTTTTCTACTTGGGCACACTCAGTTACAGCTATGACGTGGAAACCGTGTGCAAAGGCGTTCGCAAACTGTTGGACGCCGGCGAAAACGTCGAATTGCACATCATGGGCGGCGGCCCCGATTTGGACAGGCTCAAACAATATGCCTGCGACGGCATCAAGTTTTACGGCTACATTCCTTACGCCGAAATGATGTCGGTCGCCAAAGGCTGCGATATTTCCGTCAACGCCATCCACTCTTACGCCATGCAGTCGATTACCAACAAACTGTCCGACTATATGGCTTTGCAAAAACCGATTCTGAACAGCCAGGTCAACGACGAAGTTGCCGAAGTCCTTACCCTGCTGCCGCATGCGAACTACCGTTCCGGCGATGTGGACGGTTTCGTTCAAGCCGCCAAAGATATTCTGAAGCGCAAAAACGATCCTGTTCAGTCCGAAGAAATCGTCCGCCGCTTCAAACGCGACGTTGCCTATCAAAAAATTGTCAACCTGATTGAAAGATTAGCTCATGAATAAATTTTTCAAACGCCTGTTTGACATTGTTGCCTCCGCCTCAGGGCTGATTATCCTGTCGCCTGTGTTTTTGATTTTGGTGTACCTCATCCGCAAAAACCTAGGCTCGCCCGTGTTCTTCATCCAAGAGCGGCCGGGCAAGGATGGCAAGCCGTTTAAAATGATTAAATTCCGCTCCATGCGCGATGCAATCGATAAAGACGGCAACCCGCTACCGGACAGCGAACGCCTGACCGATTTCGGCAAAAAATTACGTGCTACCAGTTTGGACGAACTTCCTGAATTATGGAATGTCTTAAAAGGCGAGATGAGTCTGGTTGGCCCTCGTCCGCTGCTGATGCACTACCTGCCGTTGTACAACGACTTCCAAAACCGCCGCCACGAAATGAAACCGGGCGTAACCGGTTGGGCGCAAGTCAATGGCCGCAACGCTATTTCATGGGACGAAAAGTTCGCCCACGATGTTTGGTACATCGACCACTTCAGCTTCTGGCTGGATATTAAAATTTTGTTCCTGACGGTTAAAAAAGTCTTCGTCAAAGAAGGCATCTCAGCCGAAGGAGAAGCCACTATGCCTTATTTCACGGGTAATAAAACTGATGAAAAAAAATAACATACTGATTCTGTCGGCAGGTCGCCGTGTCGAATTGGTGCAGGACTTCCAAACCGAAGCCGCACGTTTTTCAGACGGCATCGGCGTTTTTGCCACTGACCTCAACCCCCACATGTCTTCTGCCTGCCATGTTGCCGACCGCGCTTTCAGCGTGCCGCGCATCGATGCAGCCGAATACATTGACAGCATTTTAGAGCTGGCCAAACAACACGACATCGGTCTGATTGTGCCAACCATCGATACCGAGCTGCTCAAACTGGCCGAAGCACGTGACCGTTTTGAAGCTGAAGGAATACATATTGTCATTTCCGATGCAAAACTGATTACCCTGTGCCGCGACAAGCGCCTGACCGCTGGCCTGTTTGCACAATACGGCATCCGTTCGCCTGAAATTTACGAACGTGACCGCTTGGTTTTCCCATGTTTTGCCAAGCCTTATGACGGCAGCCGCGCCATCGGTGCGAAAAAAATCAACACACCGGCTGATTTGACTGTCGACATTACCGAAGACCCGAAAATGATGTTCGCCCAATACATCGATATTGAGAATACTTTCTCCGAGTTTACCGTCGATATGTATTACGACCGTCAAGGCCGTCTGAAATGCGCCATCCCTCGCGAACGTTTGGAAGTGCGCACCGGCGAAGTCAGCAAAGGCGCAACCCGACGCAATGCCCTGTATGAAGAGCTGGTTGAAAAAATGGCCGTATTGGAAGGCGCACGCGGCTGCATTACCGCGCAATTCTTCGTCAGCAAAACCGACAGCACAACCTACGGTGTGGAAATCAACCCGCGCTTCGGCGGCGGTTTTCCACTGACTTACGCCGCAGGCGGCAACTATCCGGGCTGGCTGATTCAAGAATATATCGGCAGCCAAGACGTCCCGTTCTCCGACGACTGGGAAAACAATTTAATCATGCTTCGTTACGATGCTAAAGTTTTGGTAAGAGAACATGATTAAGCCGGAAGAATCCGTCATCGTCTTCGATCTTGACGATACGCTTTACTCTGAGTACGACTACAAATGCTCCGGAATACAGGCAGTTGTAGGGATAATTACGTCGTTTTATCCACAACACGATGCCGACGTACTAAATGAAATTGCAGACAATAAAAGTAAAGACTGGCTCGACAATTTGTGTCATCATTGCAAATTAAACGAACTAGAGAAACAATCACTTTTGTGGCAATATCGACTACACAGGCCTGTTATCCGACCTTATGTCGAACCGTCTTTTTTACGGAAGCTGATGCGCCCTTTTGCCGCATGCGCCCTGATTACAGACGGCCGCAGTCTGACACAGCGTTTGAAAATACAGGCCTTGGGGTTGACCGATTTGTTTGACGACATTTTGATTTCAGAAGCCATGCAATCGGAAAAACCCGACGATAAGCGTTTTGTCTTCCTGCAAAACAAATATCCGGCTGCAAAACGTTTCATCTACATCGGCGACAACATCAAAAAAGATTTTGTCGCACCCAACAAACTGGGTTGGCTCTCCATAGGCATTATGCCTAAGCCGCACAATATTCATCAAGCCGAGCCCGAGCAATACGGTCGTGAATACCAGCCCACCCTTTGGATAAACACCCTGGAAGAACTGACTACACTGACAACTTCCGCCACCGAAAAAGCAAATGCATAAGGGACATTTCTCCATGAAAATCTTATTTATGGGTCGTAAACAGGTTTCCGCCAACCTGCTTCGTTTTTTGACCAAACAAGACCATATCGAAATCATCGGTGTCTTGACCGACAGCCATCTGCAAGGCTCGCCGACTACGGCCGCCGCGCAGGAATTGGGCTTGCCCCTGTACACCTTCGATACGGCTTTGGAAGCAATGCGAGAAGGCCGTCTGAAATACGATTTGGGCTTGTCCGTCCTTTACTGGCGCAAGCTGCGTGATGAATTCCTGAGCATTCCGACTTTAGGCACGATCAACTTCCACCCTGCGCTGTTGCCCGAATACAAAGGCACGGGCGGCTACAACCTGGCCATCATGGACGAGCTGAACGAATGGGGCAATACTGCCCACTACGTCGACGCTTCCATCGATACCGGTGAAATTATCGAAGTGGACCGTTTCCCTATCGACGCCGAAACAGAAACCGCCCAATCGCTCGAACGCAAAACCATGCAGGCATTGGAAGATTTCGCACGACGCATCATCACCCGCGCCATCGAGTCGAAAACCAAATTGCCGACCACGCCAAACATCGGTGGCCGCTACGTCAGCCGTGACGAAATGGAAGCCATGAAGCAAATCCGCGACGGCGACGATGTGGAGAAAAAAATCCGCGCCTTCTGGTTCCCTCCTTACGACGGCGCATACGTCGAAATCAACGGTCAGAAATACACCCTGATCAACCGCCAACTGCTGGAAGAAATCGCCCCCAAAGGCTCAACCAGTCTTTTCGCAGGAAAAACAAATGCTTAATACATCACTCTCCCCATGGCCAAGCTTTACTCAAGAAGAAGCCAATGCCGTTTCCAAAGTCCTGCTGTCCAACAAAGTCAACTACTGGACAGGTACGGAATGTCGCGAATTTGAAAAAGAATTTGCTGCCTTTGTCGGCACGCAATACGCCGTCGCCCTTTCCAACGGTACGTTGGCTTTGGACGTAGCCCTAAAAGCAATGGGCATCGGCCAAGGCGATGATGTGATTGTCACTTCACGCACCTTCTTGGCTTCAGCGTCCTGCATCGTGACCGCCGGTGCCAATCCGGTTTTCGCCGATGTCGATTTAAACAGCCAAAACATCAGCGCCGAAACCATCAAAGCCGCGCTGACACCAAACACTAAAGCCATCATCGTGGTTCACCTTGCCGGCATGCCTGCCGAAATGGACGACATCATGGCTTTGACCAAAGAACATAACTTGTGGGTTATCGAAGACTGCGCCCAAGCGCACGGTGCGAAATACAAAGGCAAATCCGTCGGCTCTATCGGCCACGTCGGCGCTTGGTCGTTCTGCCAAGACAAAATCATGACCACCGGCGGCGAAGGCGGCATGGTGACCACCAACGACAAAGAGCTGTGGAGCAAAATGTGGTCGTACAAAGACCACGGCAAAAGCTACGATGCCGTGTACCACCGCGAACACGCACCCGGTTTCCGCTGGCTGCACGAAAGCTTCGGTACCAACTGGCGCATGTTGGAAATGCAGGCGGTCATCGGCCGCATCCAGCTCAAACGCATGCCCGGATGGACGGCGCGCCGCCAAGAAAACGCCGCCAAACTGGCTGAAAGCTTGGGCAAATTCGCCAGCATCCGTTTGGTTGAAGTGGCCGACTACATCGAACACGCGCAATACAAGTTCTACGTTTTCGTCAAACCCGAACACCTGAAAGACGGCTGGACACGCGACCGCATCGTCAATGAACTGAACGCGCGCAAAGTCCCATGCTATCAAGGCAGCTGCTCCGAAGTGTATTTGGAAAAAGCCTTCGACAACACGCCTTGGCGTCCGAAAGAGCGTTTGAAAAACGCTGTCGAGTTGGGCGACACCAGCCTGATGTTCTTGGTGCACCCAACCCTGACTGATGAAGAAATTGCGTTCTGCAAAGAAAACATCGAAGCCGTATTGACTGAAGCCACGGTATAATCATTTTCAGACGGCCTGCAACTTCAGGCCGTCTGAAAAAATAAAACAGCCTGCTTCAAACAATCCGTACCAAGCCACATTACAACACTCAGACACAAGAAATATAAAATGAACTTGGAAACCCTGCTGGCTCTGCCGCGCAATCTAAAAAAAACCTTCTTCGTCATCCACGATATCTTGATGATATTCGTGGCGTTTTGGTTTGCCCAAAGCCTCAAAGTACAATATTCCGACGAATGGTTGAGTATCGCCAACTGGCTGGCTTTCGGCAGCACCGCTGTGCTGACCATCATCCTTTTCATCCGTATCGGCCTCTATCGCGCCGTAACGCGCTTCGTCAGCATCCGCGTCCTGACCGCCGCCGCATTCGGCAGCATCATTTCAGCGGTCTTGTTCTGCCTGACCACCCTGATTTTTGAACAAAAACTACACCTTGCCCTGCCCATCGTCTATTTCTTGGTCTTGGTGGTCGGCGTGACCAGCTCACGCATGATCCTGCGCGCGATCCTGACCGACCATCACCGCAAACAGATGACGCCCGTCATCATCTACGGTGCAGGCCAATCCGGCCGCCAGTTACTGGAAGCCATCAAACAGGTTAACGAATATTCGGCCATCGCCTTTGTCGATGACAACCCGAAAATCCAACGCACCGTCATCTATGACCTTGCCGTCTACAACCCCAACGAAATCCCGATGCTGATCAGCCGCTACGGCGTCCGCAAAATTCTGCTGGCGATTCCAAGTTCTACGCCGGAAGAACGCAAAGACATCATCCGCCGCCTCGAAGCATACAAATGCGAAGTCCTGACCATTCCGGGCATGAAAGATTTGGTCGACGGCAAAATCAACGTCAGCTCATTGAAAAAAATCTCTGTGGTCGATTTGCTCGGCCGCGCCCCTGTGGCACCGCGCCCTGAATTAATGAGTGCCGACATCAGCGACAAAGTCGTGATGGTGACCGGCGCAGGCGGCTCTATCGGCTCCGAACTTTGCCGTCAAATTCTCAACTGCCGTCCGACCAAACTGCTGTTGTTTGAATTGTCCGAATTTGCCCTATACAGCATAGACAAAGAATTGCGCGAAACCCAAGCCGCGCAAGGCAGCCAAGTCGAAGTCGTACCGCTTTTGGGCTCGGTTCAAAACAAAGAACGCCTTAGCAGCATCATGAAGGCCTATCACGTCGACACCGTCTATCATGCCGCAGCCTATAAACACGTTCCAATGGTAGAGTTCAACACTATCGAAGGCATTCAAAACAACGTGTTCGGCACACTCTGCTGCGCGCAGGCTGCCGTAGATGCAGGCGTTTCCACCTTTGTTTTGATTTCCACCGACAAAGCCGTCCGTCCGACCAACACCATGGGCGCCAGCAAACGCATGGCCGAACTCTGCCTACAAGCCCTTGCCGCCGAGCCGGAACAAAAAACACGCTTCTGCATGGTGCGTTTCGGCAACGTATTGGGTTCGTCCGGCTCCGTTGTCCCTGTATTTGAAAAACAAATTGCCGAAGGCGGCCCGATTACCCTGACCCACCAAGACATTACCCGCTACTTCATGACCATTCCCGAAGCAGCGCAACTGGTTATCCAAGCCGGTGCAATGGGTAAAGGCGGCGACGTATTCGTCCTCGATATGGGCGAATCCGTCAAAATCATCGACCTTGCCCGTCAAATGATTGTCCTCAGCGGACTCAAAGTCAAAGACGAGCAACACCCGCACGGCGACATCGAAATCAAGATTACCGGCCTGCGCCCGGGCGAGAAACTTTATGAAGAACTGCTCATCGGCGACGAGGTGCAAAAAACCACTCATCCCCGGATTATGACCGCCAGTGAAGTAATGCTTCCATGGACGCAATTATCTGACATACTGTCGGAACTCCAAACCGCTTGTCTCCAAAGTGACCAAAACAGCCTGCGCCAGCTTCTGTTGCGCGCACCGACAGGCTTTGTACCCAAAGACGGTATCTGCGACTTGGTTTGGCAACAAAACAACAAGGCCGTCTGAACATTTTCAGACGGCCCGGACACCATCCCGCAAGGACTACTACATGAAAAAAACGCTCTCCCTGCTTACTCTATTCGCACTGACTGCCTGTAACAGCACAACAGTCATTCCTGGTTCAACCATCAAAACCAGAACCAAAACCATTGTTTACACCGATACCGACACCGCCGCCGATACCAACCTCGACAGCCGCGTTGCCGTTTACCCCATCACGCCCAACCTGATTGAAAAAATGCGTACGCCGCCCGTACTTTCCCAATCCAACCAAGGCTTGGAGCAAAGCAAAAGCGCTTACCGCTACCGCATCGGCAGCGGCGACGTCCTCAATATCATGGTTTGGGCGCACTCCGACCTTAACTCCCCTATCCAGCAAAGCAACCCGCAAACCAACCAAGTCAGCCGCGGTGCCTGGGTAGATGAGGGCGGTTATATCACTTACCCGTTGGCAGGCAAAATTCAAGCCAAAGGCAAAACTTTGGACGAATTGCAAAACACCCTGACCAACCTTCTGAAACGCTACATCAAAAACCCTCAAGTAGCCATCAACGTTACCGAATTCCGTTCGCAACGCATTTCAGTATCCGGTGCCATCAACCAAGCAGGTCAGCTGCCGATTACCAATATCCCGATGACCATTTTGGATGCCATCAACCAAGCAGGCGGCGTCACCCAAAGTGCCGACACCCAACACATCAAATGGACGCACAACGGCGTTGACCGCACCATTTCCCTGCAAGACATGCTGCAATACGGCGATATGTTGCAAAACCACCTCCTAAGCCATGGCGACATCGTTTACGTTCCTAACAGTAGCAACAACAAAATCTACATCATGGGCGAAGTCGGCAAACAAGCGACCCTGCCGATCGGCAACCACGGCCTCAACCTGACCCAAGCGCTTGGCGAAGTGGGCGGCATGAACCAAGCCTATGCGGATGCAACCGGCGTATTCGTCATCCGCCGCGTACCTGAGGATGCGGCCAAACCTATCCACATCTACCAGCTCAACCTGAAAGATGCGACTTCTTACGCACTGGGCAGCGAATTCAAACTGCGTTCGGAAGACACCGTTTACGTTACCGCAGCCCCGGTTACCCGTTGGAACCGCGTAATGTCACAAATTACCAACTCCATCAGCAACGTCAATACCCTCGACAATACGTTTAAATAAGCAGTGGTTCCTGCTGTCAGACCCTTGTTTGACAGCAGGATACAAAATCACGCACAATCCGACCAAATTACATAAACGGCATATAAAAGCCGTACACACCGCACAAACGGAAAAGCAGTATCTTATAGTCTGACTCACGCTTTTTTTCAGACCATAAACCGAAAACAATATCATGTACCACAACATACTCATCGTCTGCCTAGGCAACATCTGCCGCTCCCCCACCGCAGAGCGGATTATGCAGAAAAAACTACCCGGCCACCGCATCAGCAGCGCCGGCATAAAAGCACTGGCAGGTAAGGATGCCGATTTCCAAGCCATCAAAACCGCACTCAAACACGGCGTTATCGTTGCAGGCCATACGGCACGCCAACTGACCGCCCAAATGTGCGAACAGGCCGATTTGATTCTCGTCATGGAGCCCTGTCAAATCGACATGGTGGCCGACATTCATCCGCCGGCACGCAGCAAAACCATGCTGTTTGCCCAATGGTTGCCTAAAAAAACCGTACCTGACCCATACAAACAAAGCAGCGAAATGTTTGAAGCCGTTTTTGAACAGCTCAATGCTGCCGCAGACACTTGGAAAACCAAACTAAACGGAAAAACTCAACCGGTATAAAACCGGCATGAACAAGAAAGCAAGCAATGAAAAAAACGACCTACACACCTTACAGCGCAGACAACGACGAAATCGACTTCGGCCAACAGCTGCGAGTAATTTGGACAAATAAATACAAAATCCTCGCCGCCCTGCTTGCAGGCGGCATTCTTGGCGCAGCCTTCAGCCTGGCATCCACTCCGCAATACCGTGCCGACGCCATGCTGGAAATTGAAACGCGACAAAACCAAATCCTGACCGAAATCAACAGCATCTTCAACAACCAAACCACGCCGTCTGAAGCAGAAGTCGAGCTGGTTCAATCACGCTTGGTGCTGGGTAAAACCGTTGACGACCTTCAGCTTGACCAAGAAGTCAAAGCCAAATACACACCTGTTATCGGCAGCCTGATGCACAACATCAACGGAGACCCCGATCCTAAATTGACCGTCGGCAGCTTTACCGTACAAGACGAATGGTTCAACAAAACCTTCACACTGACCGCCAAGAGCAACAAAGCCTATACTCTTACCCTGCCTGACAAACGCGTCGTAGAAGGCAAGGTTGGCGTACCTCTGAAAATCAACAATCAAACCACCCTCAAAATCGATCAAATCCTGGCTAATCCGGGTCAAGAATTTGCATTGACCAAGTTCTCCCGCATCAGCGCCATCGAAAACATCCAAAACAAACTGGCCGTTATCAGCAAAGGTAAAACCAGCCCCATCATCAACCTTACCTTTACCGGCACCGACCCTAAACGTACCAGCGTCATCCTCAACAGCATTGCCGACAACTACGTTGCGCAAAACCGCGAACGTGACGTCCAAGTTGCATCCAGCGGTTTGGCCTTCATCAGCGAAGAATTACCACGCTTGAAAGAAACCTTGCAAGACGCTGAAAACAAACTCAATGCCTACCGCCAACAATCAGGCTCCCTCGACATTCCGCTCGAGTCTAAAGGCGCATTGGAAAGCCTGACCGGCATCGAAACCCAAATCACCCTGCTCAAAACCGAAGAAGCAGGTTTGGCCGAGCTGTACACGCCGGAACACCCTTCCTATAAAGCCGTATTGGACAAACTTGCTGTCCTCGAGCGCGCTAAAAACAAAATCAACCAACAAATTGCCGAGTTGCCGAATACCCAACAAGAAGTCATCCGCCTGACCCGCGACGTAGAAACCAACCAGGCTACCTACGTCCAACTGTTGAGCAAACAACAAGAACTCAACATCATGAAAGCCAGCGCGCAAGGTAATGTCCGCATCGTCGATTATGCCTATGTCCCTGAAAACCCCGTTGCACCGCGCAAAGCCGTCATCACACTTCTGAGCGCACTTGCCGCAGGCTCATTGACCGCTTTGTGGCTGATGATTCGTAACCGCATGAAAAACGGCATTACTTCATCCGAAGAAATCGAAAACCTCAATTTGGAAGTCGTCGCTCTTGTTCCGCACTCCAAAACCCAGCAAAAACGCGACTTCTTCAAAAGCAAATTCAAGAAAACCGGCGGCCGTTCCAACTATCTGCTGGCCAGCGAAGACCGTGCCGACACGGCAGTCGAAGCCATCCGCGCCCTGCGCACCAATATCTACTTTTCCATGCTGGACGCGCCTAACAACGTCCTCATGATTACCGGTGCCGCGCCTGAGGCAGGCAAGTCCTTTATCTCCGCCAACCTCGCCGCCGTAATGGCGCAATCGGGCAAACGCGTCCTGCTTATCGATACCGATATGCGCAAAGGCTACCTCGACCGACTCTTCGGCCTTACCCCCGAGTTCGGCTTGTCTGACATCCTAAGCGGCAAAGCGGCTCCGGCCAAAGCCGTACAAGAGACCAGCATTGAAAACCTCCACCTCATCAGCAGCGGCAGCTATCCTAGCAATCCGTCCGAGCTTTTGATGGACAACCGTTTCAACGAATTGCTCGCCCACGCGCGCCAACGCTACGATTACGTCATCTTGGACACGCCGCCCGTATTGGCCGTGACCGACGCCGTCATCATCGGCCAACATGCAGGCACCGTCCTGATGATCAGCCGTTATGCGCACACGCGTGCACGAGAGCTTGAGGCCAGCGTCGAACGCCTCAAACAAAACCACATCAACATCAAAGGTGTCGTCCTCAACGGCATGAAGCGCGAAGCCAACAACAGCTACGACTACTACGCCTACGATGCCTACCATTCCGGTAACAATAAATCATAAACCGAAGCAGGCCGTCTGAACTTTCAGACGGCCTAAGGCTTTTTAAACGGCACAAAATATTTTTCACAAACTCCGCCCTTGCACCCCAAAGCCGTTTGTTTTAAAGTAAGCCCCGTTCCCATATGGAAGAGAAACATGAAAATTACCGTCATCGGCGCAGGTTCGTGGGGTACAGCTCTCGCGTTGCACTTTGCGCACCACAACAATGAAGTTGCCCTTTGGACACGCAATCCCGACCAAATCCGCACCCTGCAAGCAGATCGCGAAAACAAACGCGGCCTGCCCGGCTTCCCTTTCCCTGAGTCCCTGACCGTTCACGCCGATTTGGGCGAAGCGCTGAAAGACAGCCAACTTGCCCTGATCGTGACCTCCGTAGCCGGCCTCAGAAGCAGCGCCGAGCTGCTCAAACAGCATAACGCCGCCGATATTCCCGTTCTTGCCGCCTGCAAAGGTTTTGAACAAGATACTGGCCTTTTGACTTTCCAAGTACTGAAAGAAGTCCTGCCTAACAATAAAAAAATCGGCGTTCTCTCTGGCCCGAGCTTTGCCCAAGAACTGGCCGCCCAACTGCCTTGCGCCGTCGTTCTTGCTTCCGAAAACAAAGACTGGGTGGAAGAAACTACTGCCCAACTGAACACCAACGTAATGCGCCTGTACGGCAGCACCGACGTCATCGGTGTCGCAGTGGGCGGTGCCGTTAAAAACGTCATGGCGATTGCCACCGGCCTTTCAGACGGCCTCGAATACGGCCTCAATGCACGTGCAGCCTTAGTAACCCGCGGCCTTGCCGAAATCACCCGCCTTGCCATCGCCATGGGCGCACAACCCAAAACCATGATGGGTTTGGCAGGCATCGGTGACCTTATCCTGACCTGTACCGGTGCACTCTCGCGCAACCGCCGCGTCGGCCTCGGCCTCGCAGAAGGCAAAGAGTTGCATCAAGTGCTTGTTGAAATCGGCCACGTTTCCGAAGGTGTCAGCACCATTGAAGAAGTCTTCAATACCGCCGCCAAATACCAAATCGATATGCCCATCACTCAAACCCTGCTGCAACTCATCCGCAAAGAAATGACCCCGCAGCAAGTCGTTGAACGACTGATGGAACGAAGCGCTCGCTTCGAATAAACTGTCGCGCCGTCTGCCATTCAGACGGCCTGACGCACAATATGACGGCCATAAGGCCGTCTGAAGGGAAACACATGAACCAATCACTGAACAATCTGGAAATCAACGTTTACCAACTTGTCCAAAAATTTGAAACGCTGGTTTCAGAAAACCGCCGTCTCAACGAAGAAATCGACAGACTCAAACTCGAGCAAGAGCAACAAAAACGCCAACACGATGCGGCCATTGACGAACTCAGCGAAGCCTTGCTGGTTCAAGTCGGCAAACTCAAAGAAGACCTGCAAAGCAAAATTGACAACCTGACTGCCGAAAAAGAAAACTACCGCAACGCGCTGGCCCAAAGTGCAGACCAAATCCGCAGCCTCATTGCCCGATTGCCCCAAGAAACACAACAATAAAAGGACGCCCCGTGAGTATCGAACAAGTCAATCTCGACATCATGAATGTCAACTTCACCATCAACACGCCGAGTGAAGAAAAAGCCACCCTTCTGCAAGCCGTTGAAATGCTCAACAAGAAAAGCGATGCGATTAAAGAAAGCGGCCGCATCGTCGGCACAGACAAAATTGTCGTCATGGCAGCCCTCAACGTCGTACACGACCTCTTGAAAACCACTCTCAACGACGATTTGGCAATCGGTGAATTTGAGCGTAAAATAACCGACATGAACAACGCGTGCCAAAAAGCACTGGCGCGCTTGGAACAAAACTGATTTTCCCCTTTTCCCTGCGGTGTTCGCGAAGGCATATATTCCTTTGAACCAATACGTTCGCTTTAGGTTGCCGGGAGCTGTAGTGGGCGCGAGCGTCCGTTTATCGGACGCACCCGAAACTACCCGAGGTGACCGCCTTGTCAGCAAGGTTCAAGCGGATTCAGCCTAAACGGCACTCGTGGGGATTCCCTAAAAAAAGCCATGCCGACAGGTGTGGCTTTTCCCTTTCCAAGTAAAGACTTTCGTAAAGATTTCCGGCCGTCTGAAAAAACCGCATATTCATGCATCAAACACACTCAATTAAGATTGACAAAAGCCAATCTCCTCTTTAAAATCCATAACTTTCTATATATATCTGGATTCCAACCATGAAAACCTTCTCTGCAAAACCCCACGAGGTGAAGCGCGAATGGTTCGTCATTGACGCAGAAGACAAAGTTCTGGGTCGTGTCGCAGCCGAAGTCGCACACCGTCTGCGCGGCAAACACAAACCCGAATACACCCCTCACGTTGATACCGGCGATTACATCATCGTCATCAACGCAGACAAACTGCGCGTGACCGGTGCTAAATTCGAAGACAAAAAATACTTCCGTCACTCTGGTTTCCCAGGCGGCATCTACGAGCGTACCTTCCGCGAAATGCAAGAGCAATTCCCAGGTCGTGCTTTGGAACAAGCCGTAAAAGGCATGTTGCCTAAAGGTCCTCTGGGCTACGCCATGATCAAAAAACTGAAAGTGTACGCCGGTGCCGAACACGGCCACGCTGCACAACAACCTAAAGTTTTGGAACTGAAATAATAAGGACACGACATGAACGGTAAATACTACTACGGCACAGGCCGCCGCAAAAGTTCAGTGGCTCGTGTATTCTTGACTAAAGGTACCGGCCAAATCATCGTAAACGGCCGTCCCGTTGACGAATTCTTCGCACGTGAAACCAGCCGCATGGTTGTACGTCAACCTCTGGTTCTGACTGAAAATGCCGAATCTTTCGACATCAAAGTTAACGTAACCGGTGGTGGCGAAACCGGTCAATCCGGCGCTATCCGTCACGGTATCACCCGCGCCCTGATCGACTTCGATGCAGCCCTAAAACCAGCCCTGTCTCAAGCAGGCTTCGTTACTCGCGATGCTCGTGAAGTTGAACGTAAAAAACCAGGTTTGCGCAAAGCACGTCGCGCAAAACAATTCTCCAAACGTTAATACGTTTTCAGAATCGAATCAAAAAGCCTTGCTTTGCAAGGCTTTTTTCATTTATAAAACGATAATCCAATATCCCCCGTAATATATAATGAAAACCCTGCTCCACTACGCCAAATCATTGCTTCAGGCTGTGATTCTCTTCATCTTCTTATCCCTGATTGTCGACTGGGTGCGCAAGCCTGAGCAACCCTTGCAGTCGGCAGCACAAACCATCACTTTAACTGATGGGCAAACCACTTCCCTTCAATCCTTCAGCCAAAATCGGGTTGCCGTCGTTTATTTTTGGGGCAGCTGGTGTCGTATTTGTTCATACACATCATCAACCATAGAAAAGCTGCACCAAGACAATATCCCAACACTGGGCGTAGCCTTGCGCTCCGGAAGCAACGCAGACATTGCCCACCATATGCAACAAAACAATCTATCCTTTCCAAACGTCAACGATTCAGACGGCCTGATGGCCCAAAAATGGAATATCGCCGTCACACCAACCATTATCATATTAAAAGATGGAAAAATGATTCATCACACATCCGGACTTTCTAGCTACATCGGCTTAAAAATCAGAATTTACTTAGCAGACATCTTCGGCTAAATTCATTGAAAATCCACTAAAAATAGCAAACCCAAAGAATCATCTCCGCCGAATATATTTACCCTATTCCACTTCATAAATAAATAAACTATCTCTTTCCCAATAACATATGATTTTGTTGAGATTATAAAGAAAATAGACTAAGATATAACCATAAGAACAATTGGAAACATTATTATCAAAACAAACTGTTAGAGATCTTCATCTAATATTGTGGCAGTGATGCTTTTGTTCCCATAAACCCGGTTGCCGACGGCAGCCTTAAAACAGCAATATTCGCCTTTATCAATCTACCTCACGCTTCAACGGTTTGATTTTTGATAACACCGGAGACTTAGTAATGCCCAACCAATCTAAACATGCATCTATCAATATCGGTCTGATTCAGGCACGGGAAGCATTGATGACCCAATTCCGCCCTATTCTGAACCAAGCCAATATTACTGACCAGCAATGGCGTATCATCCGGCTCTTAGCGGAAAACGGCACACTCGACTTCCAAGATTTGGCCAATCAGGCCTGCATCCTTCGCCCCAGCCTGACCGGCATTCTGACCCGCTTGGAAAAAGCAGGTTTGGCCGTCCGCCTGAAGCCTTCCAACGACCAACGCCGTGTTTACCTGAAACTGACGCCCGAAGGTGAGAAACTCTATGAATCCACCGGCGCATTGGTTGACGAGCGCTATGACGCAATTGAAAAAGTCCTCACCAAAGAAAAAATGGCACAACTCAAAGAACTCTTGGCAGAGCTGGCAAAAATCGAACAGGCATTAAAATAAAGCGAGCCGGATGACAGATTCAACACACACACTCAAGAGATCCTTCCGAGATGCCATGGCCTCCTGTGCCGCCGGTGTACACGTTATCACGACAGACGGTGAAGCAGGACGCTATGGCATTACCATGACTGCCGTAACTGCTGTTACCGACGAGCCGCCAACGGTCATGCTGTGCATCAACCGCCAATCCGCCATCATTCCCATCCTGCAAGGCAACCGTGATTTGTGTATCAACACACTCAACGACGGCCAGCAGGATGTCGCCGAACACTTTGCCGGACTGACCGACCTCTCGCCCGAAGAGCGCTTTGAATACCATATTTGGCATAGAGGACAAACCGGACAGCTAGAAGTCGAAGGCGCGCTGGCGCACCTGCACGGCAGCATTGTCGATCAACGCGAAATCGGCACGCATTACGTCTTTTTCGTTCAGATCAACGAAATCCGCAATACCGACACGCAAGCGCCGGCATTGCTGTATTTCCGTAGGCAATTCAAATCTTTGGCATAAATAAAGGTCTCAGGCCGTCTGAAACATCGGTTTCATTTTTCAGACGGCCTGAGACTTTTTCTGTTTCACACATTATAGGCACACCCATGAAAGCAATGATACTAGCCGCCGGTCGCGGCGAACGCATGCGCCCGCTGACCGACCACACGCCCAAACCCTTACTCGAAGTAGCAGGTACACCGCTTATCGGCTGGCACTTGCGCCGCCTGCAGCAGGCCGGTTTTACTGAAATCGTCATCAACCATGCCTGGCTTGGACAGCAAATCGAAGACACCTTGAAAGATGGTTCGGACTACGGCGTGCGCATTGCCTATTCTCCCGAACGTGCCGGAGGCCTGGAAACCGCGGGTGGCATTGCCACTGCCCTGCCTCTTTTGGGCGACGAGCCGTTTTTGGTCGTCAATGGCGACGTGTTGACCAACATTGATTTCCAAGCTGCACGACTGGCTGCTCAGCGCATACAGGAACACAACCTTCTCGCCCATTTGTGGCTGGTGGACAATCCGCCCCATCATCCCGAAGGAGACTTCGGCCTGCTTTCAGACGGCCTGGTATCCGCCTCATCCGCAGACGGCCAAGCCCTGACTTTCAGCGGTGTGGGCGTTTATCATCCCGCGCTTTTCAAAGACACCCCGGCACACCAGGCTGCTAAGCTTGCCCCTCTGTTGCGTCAAGCCATGAGCCAAAACCAAATCAGCGGCGAACACCACACCGGCCTTTGGTTGGACGTCGGCACCATCGAACGCCTGCAAGAAGCCGACCGTATCGCCCAAAGCTGGTAAGACAAAAGAGACGTATCCAATACGTCCCTTTTAATATTCAAGGCCGTCTGAAAACATTGATCAAACCATTTTCAGACGGCCTTAATCCATCAATCAAGCTTTAGCCAATTTCTCTTTTCTTTCTTCATTCCCAACAAGCCATTGACAATCATCACGCACAATCCCGACCAAATCAGTCCGTAGCCGATCAATGCGCCGCCTTGCACCGGCTCGTCCAGCCACACAATCGATACAATAAAAAGCAATACAGGCTCCAAATAGCTCAACATGCCGAACACCGCCACCGGCAGCAACTGATTTGCCTTCAAATTCAAATGCATGGATATTGCACTATTGAAGCCCAGCAACACGATAAAAAAGATTAAAACCGGTTTGGCCGCAATCATCGCCGGCGTATCCGTTGCTAGCAAAATATACGCCAACGCAAACGGCGTAATCATCATCAAATCAAAGGTCAGCCCGATTAAGGAAGGCACGCCCAGCTTGCGACGCAGCAGATAATAAAACGGATAAGTACCGAACACCCATACAGTCGTCCACGAAAACGCGCCCGACCGCACCAATTCACATGCCACGCCTGCACACGCCAAGATTACCGCCACCCTCTGCAACCGGTTCAAACGCTCTTTAAACCAAATCCGTCCGCCCAGCATCATTGCCAAAGGAAACAGGAAATAACCCATGGCAATGTTTACCCCTTCCCCATTGACCGGCCCCCAGACAAACAGCCACAACTGGCTGGCAAATATCGGCGTCGGCAATACAATCAGCAGCCATCGTTTCCAATCCCGGCCGACGCCATAAGCAAAACGCGTTGCCGCCTGCCAACCGTTGACCATCGTCATCAGCACGCACAAAGCCGACAGCATGGCGACCATGCGCCAGGCAAACACCTCCGTCCCCGTCATCGGCCGCATCCACATACCATACAGAAACAGCATGGAAAACAACAAATTGGACGCTATCGCAGCCAGCAAACCTTTGGATAAATTCGTCATTTCAGACGGCCTTTTGCAATCAATCAAAGTTAATATTGTAGAAAAATCGGATGAAAAAATTACTCATCTTTTTGAATGAAGTTTTACCGCAAACATCCGTTTCATTAAAGGCCGTCTGAAAACCCTGTCTTCAGGTTTTCAGACGGCCTTTCATTGCATCGAAGCAGTCTAATACATCAGCCCTGCTTCACAATATCCGACAGCGGCCAGCGCGGCTTGACATTGAATGCGCCGACAGCCTGACGCTCGGCAAGACGCATCGCGCCGGCAAAGGCAATCATTGCTCCGTTGTCGGTACAGTATGCCATCGGCGGAAAATAGACGTTGATTTTTTCTTCCTGCGGTTTGGGTTTGCCTTTTTCAGACGGCATTTTGACGGTTAAGCGCGAAAATTCATCGCGTAGTTTCCAGTTTGCACCCACACCGCCGGCAACCACCAAAGTTCTGAAACCGGTATCCAACAACGCTTTTTTGGCTTTGGCCGCCAATACGTCAACCACCGCATCTTGGAAAGCGCGGCAAATGTCGTTACGCGTCTGTTCGGGAATTTCATCGCTGCCGGTTTCGGCGCGGACTTTTTCGACAGCGGTCAAAACGGCGGTTTTCAAACCGGAAAAGCTCATCTGCAAATCGTGCGAATGGAGCATGGGGCGTGGGAACGTGAAAGCATCAGGCGTGCCGAGTTTAGCCAGCTCGGATAATTTGGCACCGCCGGGATAAGGCAGGCCCAAAAGCTTGGCCGTTTTATCAAACGCTTCGCCTGCCGCATCGTCCACGCTTTCACCCAGCAAGGTGTAATCGCCGATACCGCGTACAGCCATAAATTGCGTATGTCCGCCCGACACCAGTAAAGCGACAAATGGAAATTCAGGTTTATCGTCTGCCAATAAAGGCGAGAGCAAATGGCCTTCAAGATGGTGGACAGGGATAACGGGCTTGCCGATGGCAAATGCCAAAGCGTTGGCGAAGCCCGAACCAGCCAGCAATGCACCTCCCAAACCCGGGCCTTGCGTAAAGGCAACCGCGTCGATGTCGGCATAGCCTACGCCTGCTTCCTTCAAGCAACCTTGCGTCAACGGCACGACACGGCGGATATGGTCGCGGCTGGCCAATTCGGGGACAACGCCGCCGTATTCGGCGTGCATCGCCATTTGTGTGTGCAAATGATGCGCCAACAGGCCGCGCTCGGTATCGTAGAGCGCAACGCCGGTTTCGTCACAAGATGATTCAATTCCTAATACCAACATGGTTTGAGGCCGTCTGAAAAAATGATTAAAAACGATTCAGACGGCGTTTTCCCCGAAAACGGAAAAAGGCCGTCTGAAATAAAGTGCGGGATAAGCTACTTACAAAGTGCCGTAAGAATGCAGGCCGCTCAAGAACATATTCACGCCGATAAAGGCAAAGGCGGTAATGACCAGGCCGATGACCGCCCACCAAGCCAACACTTTGCCGCGCCAGCCTGCCACCAGCCGCAAATGCAACCAGATAGCGTAATTCAGCCAAACGATGAATGCCCAAGTCTCTTTCGGGTCCCAGCTCCAATAGCGACCCCACGCGTCAGCCGCCCACAATGCGCCGAGAATGGTGGCAATAGTAAAGAACAAGAAACCGACGGCAATCGCTTTGTACATGACTTCTTCAATGACTTGCGAGTGCGGCAGCCATGATTTTTTGCCTGCATCTTCTTTTCTGAGTGCTAGCAGTTCGGCAATACCCAGCATGGCGGCGATACAGAATGCGCCGTAGCCGATAAAATTGGCCGGAACGTGGATTTTCATCCACCAAGACTGCAAAGCCGGAATCAGCGGCTGAATGGCATGAGCCTCGCGTGAAACGCTGTACCACAAGACAAATCCGACCACAATCGCCATAAAGCTGAAGACAAAGCCACCCAGTTTTTGTACGGCAAAACGGCCTTCGTAATAGAGGTACATCAGTGCCGTAATGACCAAGAACAAGATGAATACTTCGTAAAGGTTGGAAACCGGAATATGACCGGCATCGGGACGCAGCAGATAGCTTTCATGCCAGCGTACCAGCAAACCGACAAAGCCCGCCATCGCGGAAACCCACGCAAACACAGTACCCATGCCCAAAAGCGTGTTGGTCGGCACATTCTTGCGCACCGCCGCTATCGCGCCGACGATATAAGCAAACAAGGCAAAGAACACAAACGCGCATTGCCACATAATCGCCGACTGGCTGCTTAACAGGTATTTGAGCAAGAAGCCGTCTGCATGTTTGATATCGCCGCCATACAAATCAACGGCAAAATACGCCAGGCACACACCCACAGGGATAAACCAGCGCATCGGTTTGAAAAACCAACCCAGAAAAACGGCAATACCGGCACTCGCCCACAAAATCACCATTTCGTAGATGTCCATGTGCAGACCGGCTTGGGTTTGGGCAATAAACGCACCGATGGCAATCAGCAGTGCGAATGCCCAGTCGAAGAGGTTGAGGTTTCGGATAAATGATTTGTGTGTCAGAAGCTCATGCTCGGGCAAGGCCTGATGTTTGTTATTCATGGTTCAAATCCTTGGCAAGCTGCTGCAATTGCCGTGTGTGTTGCGGAAATTCTTTCTGCAAGTCGCGTTCGTTGCGGCTGGAAGACATGGCAAAACGGATACGGCCGTCTGAAAACAGCAGCCAAGCACGTTTTTCACGGATATAGAACATAAATACCGTGCCCAACACCAGCAATACCGAACCCAAATACACCAAGAATTCCCCCGGAGAACGGGTCATCTGCAGGCCGGAAGAGCGCACTTCGGAATAGCCGTCCAATTGCAGCAACATCGGCGCAGGATACTCGGTTAAACCGGTGTACGCGTCCATTGCATGCAGCAGGAAGCGGTTGCGTTTTTCATCTTGCGGCCAAGCCGGCAGGTTGTATGTACTGATCGTATCTTCCAAAGCGGCATTCATCACGCCATAGAGCATCTCATAGAAATAGCCCTGCATTTTTTCCTGCTGATCTTTGGGAATGTTGGTGGTAACAAACTCGTCCAAAGCCAAATAGCCGCCTTTGGCAAAAATCGACAAAGTATTTTCCGCCGCCGCCATGAATTGCTCGTGGATTTCGGCGGGTGCGCCTTTGACAGCGTTGGCAACGGTTTTACGGCGTGCCGCGTCGTCTTTCAAATATTGGCGCAAAGCCATAAAGGTATCGATTTTACCGTTTTTATCCATTGGAATGCGCAACCAGCGGTATTGCTGCGCCAAGCCGCTGCGTGTGCCGGTAATGAAGAAATAGTCTTCATCTTGTTTTACCGGCAGCATATAGTTTTTATATTCGACTGCCTGCCCTGCTTTGTCGCGGATGCGGTAAACGATAGACGGGCCGATATTGGTGTATTTTTTGCCTTCCTGACGAACGGAACGAACATCATTGATGGCAGATTTCAAGTTTTGCTCTTTTTCAGATGGCTCGCTCATGTCTTCGACGTTCATCGAAGTAAACTGGTCAAATTCCAGTTTATAAGAAGCTTTACCCAAATCCAGCGGAAACTCGCGCATGGAAGTTGCTTTGAGTTTGACCGGAGTGCGGTCGGCATCAGCCAGATTCCAGGCTTTAAACGTCAAGTCAGAGCCGCCGTCGGCGAAACTTGCCTGATAAACCGTGATACCGTGCAACGTCAAAGGATGGTTGACGCGGATGGTGTGTTCGCTGACTTTGCCGGTCGCCTTGTCCGTGACTTCCAAGTCGCTGGCGAAATCGCGCGGCATACCGGTATCGTAAAAATCAATATGGAATTTCTTCAATTTGACGGAAAACGGCAAGTCTTGCACGAGCATGCCGTTATCCGCATTCAGAAATACCACATCCGCGCTCTGACCTTCCGAAATATTGACATTGCCCCTAAACGACAAATTAGACGTACCCAACACGCTTTCGGGCTTAAAGTCTTTGGCGTAAACCGCCGTATTGTCCGGCACGATCCGGCCGGTAAGCATACCGATTTTCAGCAGGATATTGCTGTCTATCAAACCGCCCAAACAAATCACAATCAGCGCGGCATGGGCAAAGATATAGCCCCATTTGTTCATCGCACCTTTTTTTGCCGCCACCAAAACCGAACCGTCTTCACGCGTAACGGTTTTGCAGCCATAGCCCTGCACTTCCAAATAACGTTGCGCAACTTCGGGTGTTACTTGTCCGTCTAAAACGATGGAATGGCGCATTGCCGCCAGTGATTTTTCCTTGGCGTTTTCACGGAAGGAACGAATCTCGCGCAAAAACGGCGGAACATTGCGAATCAGGCACAATCCGGTGGAAATCACCAAAAACATCATGATGACAACGAACCACGCCGAGGCATACACGTCGTACAGGCCCAAAAAGCCGAAAATCTGCGACCAAAACGGGCCGAATTTCACCAAATAATCAACTTGTGGCTGATTTTGTTGCAAGACCGTACCGATAATCGAAGCCACGCCCAACAGGCTAAGCAGGGCAACGGCAAAGCGCATGGAGCTGAAAAAGGCAAACCATGGTCTACGGATAAGTGGGACGGATGATGAAGATTTACTCATGTCTCAAATGTCGGCTTGGGGCAACCCGATCGGTAGAACGGACTGCAATGACGTGTGATGCGAAAGGAAGAATACTGCATATTGTAGTAAAAATCTTTCTGTCGCTATTTGAAAAAAACAATCAGGCTTATCGGCCTATATTGGCTAAGGCCGTCTGAAGGGTTTTCAGACGGCCTGTATCAATAAGCTCGTTTCAAAACGAAATTAGTGCAAACCTTGGATGAAGTTGGCTACTGCGTTCAACTCTTCTTCGCTCAGACGGTTGGCAATATCGGCCATGATGGCGTTTTTGCGTTGGCCGGATTGGTAAGCTTTCATTTGCTCGACAACGTAAGCTTTGTGTTGGCCGCCCAGACGAGGATAGGCTTGGATTTCAGTACCGCCGCCAGGGATGCCTGCGCCGCTAGGACCGTGGCAAGACATACATGCCGGCAGTTTTTTAGCGCTCAGGCCGCCGCGATAGATTTTCGCGCCCAGCTCTGGGTTTTCTTTAGGATTGGCTTCGCCCGGTTTGCCTTGTTGTTTAGCGTAGTAGGCGGCAGCGTCGCGGATGTCTTGTTCGGACAAGTTCATCACCATCGGTTTCATCACGCCGGCAGCACCGTGGGTACGGGTACCGTCTTTGATGGCCATGGTTTGACCGTAGGTGTAGGCCGCAGCCTGACCTGCCAGTTTAGGATAAGTTGCGATACCGCTGTTACCATCGGCTGCGTGACACGCCGCACAGATAGTAGTCGCTACCTGTTTGCCTTTTTCAGCATCTGCTTTAGGGGCAGCGGAAACCGCACCGGCAGCCAATACCAAGGCCAATAAAGTCAATCGTTTCATGGAGTGCTCCTGATTACAGCATTGCGTACCGCGTCAATGCCTTTTTTATACTCAAATACCGGGGAATTTTCCCGATTAAAACCGATAATTCTATAAACGTGCTATTCTATACCAAGTTTACATTAAATTACTACTCAAATTACCAAACTGCTGCAACATAAATGCCCGATACAAATTATGATGTTGCAGTTTTGTTTCCATGCAAGGAAATACTGATGAATCTTTTTCAAAACGCCAAATTCTTTACAACGGTCAACCATCTGAAAGACCTGCCCGACACGCCGGCCGAGATTGCCTTTGTCGGCCGAAGCAATGCAGGAAAATCCAGTGCCATCAATACTTTAACCAATCATGTGCGCCTTGCCTACGTTTCCAAAACACCGGGCCGTACCCAACACATCAATTTCTTTGAACTGGAAAACGGCAATTTCATGGTCGACTTGCCCGGCTACGGCTACGCGCAAGTACCGGAGGCCATTCGTGCGCACTGGGTCAAACTCTTGGGCGACTACCTGCAACAACGCCGCCAACTGATCGGCCTGATTTTGATTATGGACTCGCGCCATCCACTCAAGGCTTTAGACATTCAAATGCTGGACTTCTTCCACATCACCGGCCGCCCTGTGCATATCCTGCTGTCAAAAGCAGACAAGCTGTCTAAAAACGACCAGATTAAAACTTTGGCGGCAGTAAAAAAATCACTCAAACCCTACACCGAACGCCAAAAAATCAGCGTTCAACTGTTCTCCAGCCTGAAAAAGCAAGGTATGGACGAAGTCAATCAAGTGGTCGGCTCATGGTTTGACGCGCATCGCGAAGAAATCGAAAATCTTGCAGGCGAAACATCGCCTGAGTGATTGTAAAACAAGGCGGAATGAGATAAGTTGACCAACCGCAAATCTTATTCTGTCATTTGGTTTCTCACCATCGCATTTACCATTTAATCCGGGGGCATGTCTCACACATGCCCTTTTTTTCATCACGCTTTTTTTGTTTTCACACGCAAACCACAATCTGCGCCAAATATGCCATCACAACATATCAGCAAGGCCGTCTGAAAACGCGGCTTCGATCTCCATTATTAAAGTGTTAATTTTAGTATTGCAACCCATTACACATCTTAGCGTTTTGCTCATGTTCAGCTAATTGTTGAGGCATAGAATGCATTCATCGTTCAACAACACAGTAGGAAAGAAAATCATGAAACGCATTAACGCTTTTATTTCAAAAAAACTCATCATTGCCGGTATTATTGCTTCAAGTTTGGGCGTTGCCGGTGCGGCAGGTACCATGGCTTTCAAAGAAGGTATGTTTGCAAAGGTTTCCGGCCAGCAAGCAGCCGCAGCAGCGGTAGCAGAAGTGGGCGGCGTCGTTAAAGATGTCGATTACAAATACAAACAACATTTGGGCGGCCGTTACAAAGTAGAAATCTTGAAAGACGGCGTTGAATACGAAGCTTTGGTTGATGCTCAAAACGGCAAAGTATTGGCAGTAGCACAAGATGACGATCAAGACAAACGACACTTTGGTAAACATGATAAGCATCATAAACATGACAATGCTGAGCCCTCTTCATCGCAAAATACAGATTATCAGGCTCCTGCCGATGCTGCACCTGGCACACCTGAAAATGCAACCACTTCCGAGGTAACAAAATCTTAATTTAAACTTTAAAAAAGCCAATGCCGTCTGAAACTTTCAGACGGCATTGGCTTTAATGCAGCATTATTTAAAACACGATTTACATCAAGCCAATCGTTTTCAGACGGCCTTTGTCTCATCTTCGCCGCCTACCCAACCTGCTTCTTTCAATTTCCGCCGTTGTGCATCATAGCGGGCTTTTTCCGCCCAATACATTGTCTGGATACAGGCATCGCCGCACTCGCTGCCGCAACATTCCCACGACTCGGGGCGGATAGGTTCGTCTAAAAGCGGTTCGCCCAAGATGGCTTCGGCTTTATTCTTCAGGGTCGTATCCATCGGCAATTTCCAAGCGTGCGCCGTCAAATTCAATCACTTCGCCGCCGCGTATTTTGGCGGTTTTACGGGTTTCGGTTTCGCCGTTGCGCAACACCAGCCCTTCGGCGATAAACGCTTTTGCCTGTCCGCCGCTTTCGGCAAGACCGGCCAGTTTCAACAGGTCGCATAAGGCGATGTATTCGTTGTCTTCAAGATAGACGGTTGCTTCCATCATTTAATCCTTTTCAATAATGGCGATATTTTAACATGGCCGTCTGAAAGAAAGCCCACTTCTGTTTTATTTGCTTTATCCAACCCCATTACATTTGGTTTTCAGACGGCCTTTCGCTGCCAACCCTGCTACAATACGCCTTTTATTGTTCACGCCGATTTTGCCATGACCGAGCCGACCTACATCCCCCTGCGCCTGCATACCGAATTCTCGATTACCGACGGTATGGTGCGGATTAAAAAACTGATTGCCAAAGCGCAGGAATACGGTTTGCCTGCTTTGGGCATCAGCGATTTGATGAATGAATTCGGCTTGGTGAAATTCTATAAAGCCTGCCGCGGCGCAGGGATTAAGCCCATCGGCGCGGCGGATGTGTGGATAGGCAATCCGAATGCACCTGACAAGCCGTTTCGCGCCATGCTGATTATCCGCAACGATGCAGGTTATCTGCGCTTGAGCGAGCTTTTGACGGAGGCGTATGTCGGCAAAGACCGCAATATCCATCATGCGGAACTCAATTCCGAATGGCTGGAAAATGGCGACAACAGCGGCTTGATTTGTTTGAGCGGCGCGCATTACGGCGAAGTGGGCGTGAATCTCTTAAACGGCAATGAAGACGCGGCACGTGCGGCGGCGTTGAAATATGCGGCGTGGTTTCCCGATGCGTTTTATTTAGAGCTGCAACGCCTGCCCGAACGCCCTGAATGGGAGGCTTGCGTTTCCGGCAGCGTGAAGCTGGCAGAGGAACTGGGTTTGCCGGTGGTAGCGACGCATCCGACACAGTTTATGAGCCGCGACGATTTCAACGCACACGAGGCGCGGGTGTGTATCGCAGGCGGCTGGGTACTGACAGACAAAAAACGTCCGCGCGATTTCACGCCGAGCCAGTTTTTCATTCCGCCGGAAACGATGGCCGAACGTTTCTCCGATTTGCCTGAAGCCTTGGAAAACACGGTAGAAATTGCCAAACGCTGCAACCTGCACATCACATTGGGCAAAAACTTTCTGCCGCTCTTCCCTACTCCGGACGGCCTGTCGCTGGATGATTATTTGGTGAAACTGTCCAACGAGGGTTTGCAGGAACGCATGGTTCAGCTTTATCCCGACGAGGCGGAGCGTGCGGCAAAAATGCCGGAATATCAGGAACGTTTGGATTTTGAGTTGAACATCATCATCCAGATGAAATTCCCCGGCTATTTCCTTATCGTACAAGACTTTATCAACTGGGCGAAAACGCATGGCTGTCCGGTAGGGCCGGGCCGTGGTTCGGGCGCAGGCTCGCTGGTGGCGTATTCATTGAAGATTACCGACCTTGATCCGCTCAAATACGCGCTGCTGTTCGAACGTTTCTTAAACCCTGAACGCGTTTCCATGCCCGACTTTGACGTGGACTTCTGTCAGGCAAACCGCGGCCGCGTGATTGAGTATGTGCGCGAGAAATACGGCGCGGAAGCGGTCAGCCAGATTGTTACCTTCGGCACGATGTCGTCCAAAGCGGTCATCCGCGACGTGGGGCGTGTGCTGGAACTGCCGTTTATGCTGTGCGACAAACTGTCCAAGCTGATTCCGTTGGAAGCCAACAAACCCCTGGGTTTAGAAAAAGCCATGGAGGCCGAGCCACAGATTCAGGAATTGATTGAAGCGGAAGAAGCGGACGAACTGATTACGCTAGCGAAAAAGCTGGAAGACCTGACGCGCGGTTTGGGTATGCACGCAGGCGGCGTGTTGATTGCGCCGGGCAAGATTTCCGATTACAGCCCCGTGTATCAGGCGGACGAATCCGCCTCGCCCGTATCCATGTACGACAAAGGCGACGTGGAAGACGTGGGCTTGGTGAAATTCGACTTTTTGGGTCTGCGCAACCTGACCATTATCGAAATGGCGCAGAACAACATCAAAAACACCACCGGCGATATCGTCGATGTCGGCAAGATTCCGCTTGACGACCAGGCCGCCTACCAAATCTTCCGCGATGCGAACACCACCGCCGTCTTCCAGTTCGAGTCGACCGGCATGAAAAAAATGCTGAAAACGGCGCATACGACCAAGTTTGAAGAACTTATCGCCTTCGTGTCGCTCTACCGACCCGGCCCGATGGACAATATTCCCGACTTCGTCGCGCGTATGAAGGGTCAGGAATTCCAATACATCCACCCGCTGCTCGAAGGTATCCTCGCGCCGACCTACGGCATTATGGTGTATCAAGAACAAGTGATGCAGGCGGCGCAAATTATCGGCGGCTACTCGCTCGGCGGCGCGGACTTGCTGCGTCGCGCCATGGGTAAGAAAAAGCCCGAAGAAATGGTGAAACACCGCGAAATTTTCGCCGAAGGCGCGGCAAAACAAGGCATTTCGCGCGAAAAATCCGACGAAATCTTCAACTACATGGAAAAATTCGCCGGCTACGGTTTCAACAAATCCCACGCCGCCGCCTACGCCCTGATTTCCTACCAGACCGCATGGCTCAAAGCCCACTATCCCGCCGAATTTATGGCGGCGACTATGTCGTCTGAATTGGACAACACCGACCAGCTCAAGCATTTCTACGATGACTGCCGCGCCAACGGCATCGAGTTCCTGCCGCCTGACATCAACGAATCCGACTACCGCTTCACGCCGTATCCGAACATGAAAATCCGCTACGCACTCGGCGCGATTAAAGGCACAGGCGAAGCCGCCGTCGAATCCATCATCGCCGCGCGGCAAAGCGGCGGCAAGTTTACCGGCCTGTTGGACTTCTGCGAGCGCGTCGGCAAAGAACACATGAACCGCCGCACCCTCGAAGCCCTGATACGCGGCGGCGCGTTCGACAGCATCGAACCCAACCGCGCCATGCTCTTGGCGAACATCGACCTAGCCATGAACAACGCCGACCAAAAAGCCGCCAACGCCAATCAGGGCGGACTTTTCGACATGATGGAAGACGCCATCGAACCGGTGCAGCTCGTTGACGTGCCCATGTGGAGCGAGTCGGAAAAACTCGCCGAAGAAAAAACCGTCATCGGCTTTTATCTGTCCGGACACCCGTTCGGCCCATATGCCCAAGAAGTCCGCCAAATCGCCCCGACCAAGTTAGGCCGTCTGAAACCGCAAGACAGCGTGCGCCTCGCCGGATTCGTGACCGCCGTGCGCACCATGATGGGCAAACGTGGCAAAATCGCCTTCGTCAGCCTCGAAGATTTGAGCGGACAGATTGAAATCATGGTCAGCGGCCAGACGCTGGAAAACTGCGCCGACTACCTCAAATCCGACCAAGTGCTGATTATCGAATCCAAAGTCAGCCGCGACGACTACGGCAGCGGCGACGGTCTGCGCATTATGGCAAACCAAGTTATGACCCTGCAAATGGCGCGCGAACGCTACGCCCGCAGCCTCAGCCTCGCCCTCGCCCCCGGCCACGACATCACGCGCCTCGCCGCCATCCTCACCGCCCACCGCCTGCCCGACACGTCGCACATCCCACTGCAACTGTCGTACAGCAACGGCAAAGCATCAGGCAAATTGAAAATTGCGCCCAAATGGATGGTAACGCCAAGCACCGCCTTGTTTGACGAACTGGAAACATTGCTCGGCAGCAGGGCTGTCCGCGTGAATTGGTAAAACTAAAGGCCGTCTGAAACTATACGTTCAGACGGCCTTTAATTTAAAAAGCGCTTTAAAAACATAAATCAGATAAAGATTCAGGCTTTCAGACGGCCTTATTGGATAGAGTGGTTATCTGAAAAGTTTATTATACAAAGCCTTTGGCCAATAGGGAAAGGTAGCCCACAATAAAGGGGAACGACAATGCCGAAACAATACCCAGCACCCAGTAAATACATTGGTTCAGTACAGTTTTTGAGGTGGTAAGCCGCAACAGTTTGAAATACAGAGAGAACCAGGCGGATGACAAGGCAATAATCAGCAAAAAGCTGACTAGGGAGAAGGAACCGGAGAAAGCGTATCCCAGCATTGTCCCTATCGCGGCATAAAGCATGCCTGCGCCTAGCGCCCATTTCCAGATGGGATAAAGCCTATCGGGGAAATTCAGTGTTCCGGAGGCTTGGAGCCTGCCGAATACCAATACAAATATGATGTCAAACATAATAATGGCTGTTTTAGTGTAGGGTACGACAATATATATGAAAAGGGGGTGAAAATACACCCCCTTTCCCTACAGATGCCCCATATTAAAGGCCGTCTGAAAAACAGTTTTATTTAACGATTTCAACCGGACCGTGGTCGTCGCAGTGGTCGCCGTGTTGGTGATGCAGACGGCCGTTGACGATGTAGTCGACGTGATCGCCGTGCGGTACGGCTTCGTGGCCGCAACCTTCGCCGTGAACGTGGCCGTGGCAGGTGTCAACCGGATGGCAGCCGTCAGGGTTGGTTTCATTGACGTTCAGGGCATGCTCGTCGTAGTGGCCGTTGTGCTCATGGTGCAGGTGGCCGTCGTGCAGATAATCGACGTGGCCTTCGTGTTTGATGGCAGTGTGGCCGCAGTTTGCGCCGTGGACGTGGTCATGATGTTCGTGGGTTTTACAGGTCATTTTTTCTCTCCTAATGTTCAGTGAATAGCAATCTTTCGCGATTGATTTTTTATCTTATCTTTTTTTGATGCAAACGTAAAAAATTTTACAGTTATTAATATATTGTTACGATATATCATCTATTGATATATCAGACTATTTTGTTTTTCAGACGGCCTTTTATTCATCATTCATTTATTTTCAGCGAGAACTTAAAACCCTTCCGATAATTCAAAATATCGAATTTTTCAGCCGTAACGGGTAACATGGAAACAAAGGGATGGGTTCTTCAAACAAACAGGTACTGCAATGGGAAAACAAGCCAGACTTTATATGGTTCGCAGCACGCAAGGTGCGCTTTATGATGTATTTTTTGAACGCGGTGTGGCAGCATTGGCCTGGCCCATGCTGGCCGAAGCGGCGGCCAAGGGTTTTGGCCGTGAGGAACTGACGGATATTTACCGTTCGGCCGTGCCGGATGTGAAATTGAGAACGGCGCAATCGGGTGCGGCTCAGATGTGGCGGTTTGTCAACGAGTTGGCCGATGGAGATGCCGTACTGACCTACTCGCCTACCCTGCGCCGTTATCGGGTCGGCAGGATTACGGGCGGCGCGGTGCATTGTCCGCAATGGGACAATGAAAAAATGTCGCTAGTGCGGCCGGTTGAGTGGCTGGGCGAAGTGTACCGTGATGATTTGAGTGCGGCCACGCAACGGGCTTTGGGCAGCGTAGCAACTTTGTTTGCGGTATCGGAAGCGTGTGCGGCAGAAATTTTTGAACGCGTGGGTTTTCAGACGGCCTAAGAAGGGAAAGGAAACAGGATTATGTGGAACACCATGCATGAATGGCTGAACGCTTTGCCTGTCAGTGAAGAAATCATTAAATCGGCATTGATGTCGGTATTGATGATTGTGGCCGTCATTGCCGGGCGCAGCATTTTGCTCTCGGCGCATTTTCGCAGCCATCCGGATTTGAGCATTGAAAACAAACGCCGCTCGCTGGTGTTCAGCCGCAACGTGACCATGTTGCTGATCCTGCTCGGGCTGGCGATGATTTGGGCGGCGCAGATTCAAACTTTGGCCTTGTCGATGTTTGCAGTGGCCGCGGCGATTGTGGTGGCAACCAAAGAGCTGATTATGTGTTTGTCCGGCAGCATCCTGCGCTCGGTAACCAAACAATACTCCATCGGCGACTACATCGAAATCAACGGCCTGCGCGGACGGGTGGTCGATATCAATATGCTGAACACGCTGATGATGCAAATCGGCCCTAATCCATTGATCGGCCAACTTTCCGGCAAAACGCTCTCGTTTCCCAACAGCCTGCTTCTGAGCCACACCGTGCGCCGCGACAATATTTTGGGCAATTATGTGATTCATACGGTGGAAATCCCCGTGCCGATTCATTTGGATTCGGACGAAATCATAGGCCGTCTGAAAGCCGTTCTTGAGCCCTTGTGCGCAGCCTATGTTCCCGTTATCCAACAATATTTGGAAAACGTTCAAGCGCAAAAACTCTTTATTACCCCCGCCGCCCAGCCGCGCGTGTCCCGCGTGCCGCATGATGACAAGGTGTACCACATCATCGTACGCTTCGCCTCCCCCGTTTCCAAACGGCTGGAAATACAACAGGCCGTCTTAGACGAATTTTTGCGCACGCAATACCGACTGATCAACCAAACAAAATAGTACGGTTTGTTTATTGATACAATTAAATCCCTTACAATAATGAAGTTCACAATCAACAATAAGGAAAAGTCATGTTGCCCGAATCAGCCCTTGCCGAAATGTATCCCGTCATTATGACCCCCAGCCATGACGGCAAATATTTCCACAACTACACCCTCTCGCTTCTGAACATCGTCCACACCAACGCCTCCCTCGGCCTGCCGCTGCAAGTAATGATGCAGCGCGGCGAAAGCCTGATTACGCGCGCGCGCAACAACTGCGTGGCCAAATTTTTGGAAAACAAAGAATGGACGCATTTATTCTGGATTGACTCCGACATCGGCTTCTCTCCCGACTCATTCTACCGCCTGCTCTTGGCCGATAAAGACGTTGTAGCCGGCGTTTATCCGCTCAAACGCGAAAACTGGCCGAAAGCAGGCCTTCCGGCCGGCATGACCCAAGCCGATTTTGAGCGTATGTACACTTCTTACACCGTCAACACCAACGACAAAGATGAAAACGGTGAAATCGTATTGAAAGTCGATGAAGACGGTTTTATGAAAGTCCATGACGCGCCAACCGGCTTCATGGTTATCAAACGCAGCGTATTTGAAAAAATGATAGAGGCCTACCCCGAGTTGAACTACGTCTCCGACAGCGACTACAGCCCGGAAAACAAAGGCCTGCACTACCGCTTCTTCGACTGCATGGTCGATCCTGAAAGCAAACGCTACCTGTCCGAAGACTACACCTTCTGCCATCTCTGGCGTCAAATCGGCGGAGAAGTGTACGTCGACGTGCAATCCAACCTGACCCACCAAGGCGCAAAAGTGTATCGCGGCTCGTTTGCCGAATCCCTGCAAACCAATCTTGCTAATGCAGTTTACGCCCCCGAAGGCACCACCATGCGCCTCGAGCTGGCTGCGCCATTGCACGCCAATCCGCGCGGCGCAGAATAAGATTGGCCGACAGGCAGGCGGGACACTTTAATTCTGCCTGTCTGCCACCATATAACGCCTATCGTTTTTTCAGACGGCCACAAGGCCGTCTGAATCCATCTTATTCAGGAGAAACCATATGAGCGACAACGTCCTGCTCCACTTGGGCGAAGAACCCCGTTTCGACCAAATCAAAACCGAAGACATCAAACCCGCCCTGCAAACCGCCATTGCCGAAGCGCGCGAACAAATCGCCGCCATCAAAGCGCAAACGCACACCGACTGGGCAAACACCGTCGAAAAACTGACCGACATTACCGAACGCGTCGGCCGCATTTGGAGCGTGGTTTCCCATCTCAACTCCGTGGTCGATACGCCCGAGCTGCGTGCCGTATACAACGAATTGATGCCCGAAATCACCATTTTCTTCACCGAAATCGGTCAAGACATCGAGTTGTACAACCGCTTCAAAATCATCAAAAATTCTGCCGAATTCGACACCCTCTCCCCGGCGCAACAAACCAAGCTCAACCACGACTTGCGCGATTTCGTCCTCAGCGGTGCCGAATTGCCACCCGAACAGCAGGCAGAACTGGCGCAACTGCAAACCGAAGGCGCGCAACTGGGTGCCAAATTCGCACAAAACATCCAAGACGCGACCGACGCTTTCGGCATTTACTTTGACGATGCCGCGCCGCTTGCCGGCATTCCCGAAGACTCCATCGCCATGTTTGCCGCCGCCGCGCAAAGCGAAGGAAAAACAGGCTACAAAATCGGCCTGCAGATTCCGCACTACCTCGCCGTTATTCAATACGCCGACAACCGTGAACTGCGCGAACAAATCTACCGCGCTTACGTTACCCGTGCCAGCGAATTGTCTGACGAAGGTAAATTCGACAACACGGCCAACGTCGAACAAACGCTTGCAAACGCGCTGAAAACCGCCAAACTGCTCGGCTTCAAAAACTACGCCGAGCTGTCACTGGCAACCAAAATGGCGGATACGCCCGAACAGGTTCTGAATTTCCTGCACGACCTTGCCCGCCGCGCCAAACCATTTGCCGAAAAAGACTTTGCCGAAATCAAAGCCTTTGCACGCGAGAGCCTGAATATCGAAGATCCGCAATCTTGGGATTTGAGCTACGCCGCCGAAAAACTGCGCCAAGCCAAATACGCCTTCAGCGAAACCGAAGTGAAAAAATACTTCCCTATCAGCAAAGTATTAGCAGGCCTGTTTGCCCAAATCAAAAAACTCTACGGCATCGAGCTGGCTGAAAAAACCGTCCCCGTTTGGCACAAAGACGTGCGCTATTTCGAGCTGAAACAAGACGGCCAAACCATCGGCGGCGTTTACATGGACTTGTACGCACGCGAAGGCAAACGTGGCGGCGCATGGATGGACGGCTACAAAAGCCGCCGTCGTTTCGCCGACGGTACGCTGCAACTGCCAACCGCCTACCTCGTCTGTAACTTCACCCCGCCGGTTGGCGACAAAGAAGCGCGTTTGAGCCACGACGAAATCATCACCCTCTTCCATGAAACCGGCCACGGCCTGCACCACTTGTTGACCCAAGTTGACGAAGTGGGCGTATCCGGCATCAACGGCGTCGAATGGGACGCGGTCGAGCTGCCCAGCCAATTCATGGAAAACTTCGTTTGGGAATACGACGTATTGGCGCAAATGTCCTCGCACGAAGAAACCGGCGCGGTATTGCCGAAAGAGCTGTTCGACAAAATGCACGCGGCTAAAAACTTCCAACGCGGTATATTCCTCGTCCGTCAAATGGAATTTGCCCTCTTCGACATGGAAATCTACCATCAGGAAGATGAAGGCCGTCTGAAAGAATGGCCGCAAATCTTGGACAAAGTGCGTCAAGAAGTCGCCGTGACCCAACCGCCGGCATACAACCGCTTTGCCTTGAGCTTCAGCCACATCTTCGCCGGCGGCTACTCCGCAGGCTATTACAGCTACGCATGGGCGGAAGTTTTGAGCGCAGACGCTTACGCCGCTTTTGAAGAAAGCGACGACGTTGCCGAAACCGGCCGCCGCTTCTGGGAAGAAATACTGGCAGTCGGCGGTTCGCGCAGCGCAGCCGAATCCTTCAAAGCCTTCCGCGGCCGCGAACCAAGCCTAGATGCCCTGCTCCGCCACAGCGGTTTCGACAACGCAGCTTGATTTGAAAATCGACCGTTTTAAACAGAACGGTTGCTGATTCAAAGTTAAAGGCCGTCTGAAATGTTTCAGACGGCCTTTCGGTTGACGCAATTAATGAGGAACAATAAATACATCAAATCTCTAACAATTTTTTCGGGAGAAACTGAAGTCCGCATTTCAAACTCCTATCTTCCTCCTACCCATCGCTAAAATTAGTTTTTGCCCTTTTTATCGCCGGCATTCAAGCGCATATTGATAAACTCCATCATCAAATCTTTTTTCGTCCAGAAAAAGGTTTTCATTTTTTCCAAAGAATAGATTTTCCGAATCATCGCCGGCAATCCTGCGTGAACGATGGCCGCGACTTCGCCATTGGTTGTTTCGTTGTCCATGGCGGCTTTGAGGTTTAGGTTGTGCGTATTCAGGTAGTTGCTAAGCTCTTTCCTGACGCTGTTGCTGATTTCGAATTGTTTCATGTTTTCCGTCCATAATGTTTTTATAATTAATTAGCATAGGATTTTAACAAGTTTTTTGCATTGTGCATATCTCAACTTGCATATTGTTGCGGAATTTACAATTTGGTTTTTGGGTAAAATCGCGCCTGCAACACATTGTTGCGGCGCACTAAATCGGATTGTTTTGACTATTTTGTTTTGGCTTAAGCAGTATTGCGGATAAAATAATGGTTTTAGGTTTTGAGGCCGTCTGAAATGTATTTGTGGTTTAAGCTGCTGCATGTGTTTTTTGTAATTTCTTGGTTTGCGGGACTGTTTTATCTGCCGCGGATTTATGTGAATCTGGCGCAATTAGAGCCTGGCAGCGTGGAATATGTACGGCTGACGGATATGTCGCGCAGGCTGTACCGCTTTATGTCGCCTTTGGGCTGGGGAACACTGATATTTGGCGCGGCCATCGGGTTTGTAAACAATTGGTGGGGCAACGGCTGGCTGGCGGTTAAATTATTGTGCGGCCTGCTGCTCTTGGCTTATCAGCTTTATTGCGGTCTGCTGCTGCGCCGTTTTCAAAACGGCAGCAATATGTATTCTCACCGCTGGTATCGGGTATTCAACGAACTCCCCGTATTGATGATGGTGGCCGCGCTTTATATGGTGGTTTTCAAACCGTTTTGATCTTCAGACGGCTTTTTTGGTAAATAAGGAAAGAATTCATGACGGTCGAAATCGAACGCCGCTTTTTGCTGGCGGATGACAGTTGGCGCGAAGCGGCAAGCGAGCCGCTGGTGTTGCAACAGGGCTATTTGAGCGTGGAAAAAGAGCGCACCATCCGTGTACGGATTATCGGTTCGCAAGCCTGGCTGACCCTGAAAGGCTATATTTCCGACATGACGCGCAGCGAGTTTGAATACGAAATCCCGCTGGCTCACGCGCAAGCGATGATGGCGGATATGTGCCCGTTTAAAATGGAAAAATACCGCTATCGTGTCGAATTTGAAGGCTTTGTGTATGAAATCGACGAATATTTCGGCGACAATGCGCCATTGATTGTGGCGGAAATCGAATTGCCTTCTGAAGATACTGAGTTCTCCAAACCGTCTTGGCTGGGCAAGGAAATCACGGCAGATGGTAAATTCACCAATGCGTATTTGAGCAAACATCCGTATTCGTCTTGGACGGAATAACGAGTACAACCCACATACAAAAAAGGCATGTATCGCACATGCCTTTTTTCTTTTCAGACGGCCTGATTTACCTTACCGATATTTGTATCGAGCTGCTTTTGACATACCGTTTCAAATATCGGGCAAGCCTGTGTGTTTTATCCGTGGAACCTTACGCCGGACGGCAGGCAACCATATAGTTGACCTCGGTCGAGTCGCACAAAGAATAACGGCCGCTCAACAAATTGTAGGTCATGCCCTTGCTGCCGACGGTATCCAATCCGGCTTGGCGGCACATGCGTGCGAGTTCTGCCGGCGTGATGAATTTTTTCCAGTCGTGCGTGCCTTTGGGGACGAATTTCAACAGATATTCCGCGCCGACAATCAGATGCAGATAAGATTTGGGATTGCGGTTGATGGTGGAGAAAAACACCATGCCGTCGGGTTTGACCAGTTTCGCGCAGGCTTGAACGATGGCGGACGGATCGGGAACGTGTTCCATCATTTCCATACACGTTACCACGTCAAAGCTGTGCGGCTGCTCGGCGGCGAGGTCTTCGACGCGGATGCAACGGTAATCGATATTGGCAACATGTTGAGCGGCCGCATGGGCAGCGGCGGTTTGCAGGGATTTTTCTGCCATATCGATGCCGGTCACGTGTTCTGCGCCACGTTTGGCCATGCTTTCCGACAAAATACCGCCGCCGCAGCCTACATCCAGCACGCGTTTGCCTGCCAATCCGGCATAGCCGTCGATATAGTCGAGGCGCAAGGGGTTGATGTCATGCAGGGGCTTGAATTCGCCGTTTTTATCCCACCATTTGTCGGCGATTTGGCTGAACTTGGCGATTTCGCCGGCATCTACGTTGTCGTGTTGATTGCTCATGGTTTGCTCCTGCATAAAATCATTCGCCTGATTTTAGCCGATTGTGCTTCAAAATAAAATGTTTCAGACGGCCTTTGCCTGTTTATCGGCCCTATTTCAACTTTCATCCGTCTGCCCATAAAAAACGCACCTTGTGGCAAGGTGCGTTTCAATCGGTACGATTTAGAATTTAGCGCCGGATTCGTTGGCCATGTAGTCAACTGCGGCTTTCACTTCGTCGTCGCTTAAGCTGCCGTTGCCACCTTTGGCAGGCATGGAATTAAAACCTTCTAGGGCGTGTTTGTGCAAGGTGTCTTTGCCTTGTTTAATGCGAGGCGCCCAGTCTTCTTTTTTGCCTACGGCAGGAGCGCCGGGAATCAAGCCGCTGTGGCATGCTTTACAGTTCGCTTCAAAAACAGCTTTGCCGTCCACTTTGGCGGATTCGGCAGGCTTGGCTTCAGCGGCAGGCGCTTCGGCTTTCTCTTCAGGCTTGGCAACTTCTTCAGGTTTCGCGGCTTCCTCTGCTTTGCTGGCAGCGGCTTCAACCTTATCGGCGGCTTCTTGAGCGGCAGATGCAGTCGCATCGGCAGCAGAAGCGGCTTCGGTTTTAACTTCAGATGCAACGGCTTGAGCAGCCTCTTGAGTCTCCTGTTTAGCCTCTTGGGAACAAGCTGTCAAACCAGCCATCATCATTACGGCAATCAGTAATTTGTTCATGTTCGGTCTTTCGTTAGTTTTAGTTTAAATCACTGTTTTATATAAACAGCTTAAAAATTCTAGCATAGAAACTAATACTTTTGACCTACACTATAATAAATATTGGTATAAATCAGATTTTGTTTCAAAAACTGAAAAACATATTGACACCACCTCTCTACTCGGATAGAAATTCACCCCATTTGTCATGAATCGCGATAATTTTCATTTTATTGTTCAAGCAGTTACTTATTTTATTTTCAAAGTTTCTTTTAGAATTCAACTTTTTACCGATTTCTCCATGAGTAGTGTCAACCTGAAAGCCATCCCCATCCCCAAAAGGCCGTCTGAATCCCAATCAGGTTTCAGACGGCCTTTTTGAATTATGTTAATAAACATTTGCCGCTTGGCCATGCAAAAGATACCAGCAGACTTACCTATTTATGTGGTTATTCATATCCCGACGACAATTTAATCCATTGCCGCCATTAACCTTTTGCCATTGTTTCAGCTTCAGCCCACAATCTCCGCTTCTGCTCTACCATCAATTTCTTAATGCCGATTTCCCGTTTCAGCGCCTCACTTTTATTCAAGCCGTCTGAAACGATGCGCATCTCGACAGGCTTGTTCAACCGCGTGTATTTCGCACCTTTTCCTGACAAGTGCGCCGCAAATCGTTCTTGCGGATGGTTGCTGATGCCGCAATAAAACGCGCCGTTTTCGCACAAAATCAGGTAAACGCTCCAATTGTCCGCGTTCATAAATCCCCCTCTTTGGCAAAACTCTCGGTAAAAATGCGCACGGCAGCCTCGGTTTTGGCAGACTGCACACGATAAGGCGTTACCAAATAAAGGCTGACCGGTGGTAATGTCCATTCAGGCAAAACCGCTTTCAGACGGCCTTGTACAATTTTCTCCCTCACTTCGCCGCCCACTTGTAAAGACAAACCGAAACCACTTTCGGTCAGACTACACACGGCGGCAAGATGCGTACAGGCAATGCTGTTGGCGATATCGAGAAAATAGCTTTCGCCGCCATGTTGCAAGGTCGTGCGGACAGATAAAAAATGCAGCCAGCGGTGTGCATGAAGCTGAGAGGGATGGGTAATGGGCGGATACCGGTCGAGATAATCGGGTGCGGCGCAAATGATGTACGGCCAAGTCACGAGATGGCGCGCAACCAAGTTGGGATCGTCCAAAGCCCGGTCACCGCCGCGTATGGCGATGTCGGTCTGATTGTGTTGCAAGTCGTCCAAAGTATCGCTGAAATTAAGGACAGGACGGATTTTTGGGAACTCAGTTTGCAATCGCGAAAAAGCCGTCTGAAAAGCGCGAGATTCGATGACCGTAGAAGTCAGAGAAATGCGCAATTCGCCGACAGGTTCGGTTTTCAGATTGTCGATAACGGTACGCGTATCGGCAAGCGTGGCGGCGAGACGGCGGCAGTATTCGCCCAAAGCGCGGCCTGCATCGGTAGGCGCAAGGCTGCGCGTACTGCGGTTTAACAGCTTGATGCCGTGCAGGGTTTCGAGGCGGTTGATGTGCTGGCTGACGGCAGACGGCGTCATGCCCAACACGGCAGCAGCGGCGTTCATGCTGCCGTGTTCGAGGACGGTAGCGAAAACAAGCAGGGGTTTGATGTCTTGCATGATGTTTACTTTACTGAAATTGGTGTTTTCAGACGGCCTGTTAGGAATACTGCGGATTATATAGCGCGGATGAAAAATCGGCGCGGAACTGATTGGGCGGTTGAATAATATTTATTTATAGCCATTTGCATATTTACCCTTTTTAAGGTATACCGCCTACTGATGTTTATATTTTAAAAGGATGATTAAATGGCTGATTTCGACACATCTAACCCTTACAGACCCAAAGGACTACTGCAGCGTCTGATGCGATTTTTAGGTCTTAGTTATTCTGCCGAAGATGAATATGTATATGAACGTTTGGCAGCTTTAGATTTGAATACAACGGTTTATGCCGACTTATTCTTCAATAAAACAGATGAATTTTTGATTTTGACTTCAGATTTCGACCCTGAAATGGGAACATTTAAGGTTAATGCAGGCATAGGTGGAGGTAAAAAACAATTCCAAGGCAAAAGCTGCCCAATTTTGGGCTATATCCATGTTGGAAGCGGTACGTTCATGGATCAACCCATATACAATCTGACCTGGGCAGAAGATGATGCAAACAACCCCTTTAAAAACTGCTTATTTCAGACACTCAAACCACTGACTATATACCGTACCCATAGCAAGTTAGGCATGGATTGGGAGCCATTCGGAAGTGATTGGTTAAGCAATATACTTTTAGTTGAAGTACTTGAAACTGGCGCACACAATCAAAAATTGGAAAATTTACGCCGAGAATATCTGAAGCAACATTCAGATTAGACACATTTATGGGCACCATCGAGGCATCTTTAAAATGGGCAGGGCTGCCTGTGGAATTATCTTTGAACGCAGACGGCAAAAAACCGGCAAGCAGGGCACTCAAACGCTTAACGGAAGCATTTGCACAACAGGCGTAACTCTATTCCACCCTAAACGCATACCTGCTCGAACATATCCGTAAACACAACGGCATCCGCACCAAAAACGAATTTTTTGCCAATCCGCATCCGACAGAGGAAAGCTTCCTTCAAGATTTAAAGCCGAAAGCATTGAATTTTGTCGATCAGAATCTCTATATCGTGTTTCACAATGATGACGATGCATTGATACCCGACGATGAATACTATTTTTATGTTTCATTTGATACAAAGGGTAACATTACCGGAATCACTTCCTGACACTAACAACAGGCCGTCTGAAACTTGCCCCCGTTTCAGACGGCCTTTTTCTATCTATTATTTAGTTAAACTTCACAATAATAACAGTAAATCAGGGATTATCAAGCGTTTCAGACGGCCTTACAATGCACTCATCTAATCAATCGAATCCCAACAAGGAGTCAAACATGAAAATCGCAGTTATCGGTGCAACTGGTTATGTCGGCAACGCAGTCGTTCAAGAATTGGCAGGCCGCGGTCATGAAGTGACCGCTTTCGCTCGCAACACAGACAAAGTTTTCCAAGCGCAAAATGTTGCCGCAGTCTCTGCAGATGTCAACGCAGCAGATTTTGCAGACAAACTGGTCGGTTTTGATGCCGTAGTCAGCGCCTTCAACCCGGGCTGGACCAATCCCAACATCGGCGCGGATTTCACACGCGGCGCAAACAGCATCGTCGAAGCGGCAAAAACAGCGCAAGTGCCTTATTTATTGCTCGTCGGCGGCGCGGGCAGCCTGTATGTGGCACCCGGTTTGCAAGTTATCGATACGCCCGACTTCCCGAAAGAAATTTTCGACGGCGCCAATGCCGCACGCCATCTCTTGGCAGAACTCCTGCCGCGCCGCGACGTGAACTGGTCTTTCGTTTCCCCTCCGGCACGACTGGGCACGGACGGCGGTTTCAGCGAAGACAAAACCGGCAAATACCGCTTGGGCAAAGACGATTTGCTGATGGACGGTGAAATTCCGGCAGGCATCAGCGTGGCCGATTTGGCAGTCGCCATCGCCGACGATGTGGAAAACAAAGCGCATTTGTTTGAACGTTTTACCGTCGCCGCTGTTTAATCATCTTAATTTAAAGGCCGTCTGAAACTAAAAGTTTCAGACGGCCTTTGCATGCGCTCATCTCATCAATCGAATCTCAACAAGAAGTCACACATGAAAATCGCAGTGATTGGTGCAACAGCTTATGTCGGCAACGCAAGCAAAGTTTTCCAAGTGCAAAATATTGTCGTCGTCTCCACATACGAATAAAATCTGTCGGCAATTTATATCAAAATTACAAAAATATTTTGAACAAAGTGAAGGAACTGTACCAGAGTAGTAAGGAGCCCATCCTGAAAAGATGTAGATCATAAATTGCATATTGTGAGCAACAATCCGCTCCGCTACCGATCTTTTCTCACGCAAGCGCTGATGGTTAAGATGATCTGAAAGCATCTCTCTAATTTTTCAGACGGCCTCAATTTTCCCTGTACTCTATTTCAAGGAATTTTCATGACACCTCAAACTGTCTTAGATTTCTGGTTTACCGAAGAAAACCACCCTTTCCAATTTGCCCGCAACAATGGATTCGATGCCCAAATTCGCGCTCAATTTTTCGATATCTGGCAGCAGGCAGCTCGCGGCGAACTTTCACACTGGCGCGATACTCTGCAAGGCAGGCTCGCCGAAATCATTATTCTTGACCAATTCTCGCGCAATCTGTTCCGCGACAGCCCTCAAGCGTTTGCCCAAGATACTGCTGCACTCATTCTTGCCCAAGAAGCCGTTCGCCAACCCGGCTTCGCCGACCTCCTTCCGCATGAACGCCATTTCATGCTGATGCCGTTGATGCACAGCGAAAGCCAAGTTATCCATGAACAAGCCGTACCGCTGTTTGAACGCTATACCAATGAAAACGCATTGGCCTTTGAAATCAAACACAAAGTCATCATCGACCACTTCGGACGCTATCCGCACCGTAACGCCGTATTGGGGCGTAAAACCACGGAAGAAGAAGCAGAATTTCTGAAGCAGGAAGGTTCATCATTTTAATTCCATCAAAGTCAAAGGCCGTCTGAAACCGAAATCAAGGTTTTCAGACGGCCTGCATCATCGTGAAATCACTATATAATACCGTCTATTAAATTCCAGATACGAGCCAACCATGTCCGTAACCCAACCCACCATCGCCGCCATCGCCACCGCACCCGGACGCGGTGGAGTCGGCGTTATCCGCCTTTCCGGCAAAAACCTGTTGCCTTTGGCGCAAACCCTCAGCGGCGGCAAAACGCCCAAGCCGCGCACTGCGCTTTACACCGACTTTCTCGGCGGCGACGGACAGCCGATAGACAACGGCATCCTGCTCTATTTCGCCGCGCCAGCCAGCTTTACCGGTGAAGATGTGATTGAGTTGCAGGGACACGGTGGCCCCGTCGTGATGGACATGCTGCTCTCGCGCTGCCTCGAACTGGGCGCGCGCATGGCAGAGCCGGGCGAATTTACCAAACGCGCCTTCCTCAACAACAAACTCGACCTTGCCCAAGCCGAAAGCGTCGCCGACCTCATCGATGCCTCCAGCAAGTCCGCCGCACGCATGGCGTTGCGTTCACTCAAAGGCGCATTTTCCCAACACATACACGAGCTGGTGGACGACCTTATTACTTTGCGGATGCTGGTCGAAGCCACGCTGGACTTCCCCGAAGAAGACATCGACTTTCTCGAAGCCGCCGACGCGCGCGGCAAGCTCCAAGCCCTGCAAGGTCGTCTGAAAACCGTGCTTGCCAGTGCGGAACAAGGCGCGATTTTGCGCGAAGGCATGAACGTTGTCCTCGTTGGCGCACCCAACGTCGGCAAATCCAGCCTGCTCAACGCCTTGGCTGGCGACGACATCGCCATCGTAACCGACATCGCCGGCACCACCCGCGACACCGTGCGCGAACAAATCACCCTCGACGGCGTGCCCGTCCACATCATCGACACCGCCGGTCTGCGCGAAACCGACGACGTGGTCGAACAAATCGGTATCGAGCGCAGCCGCAAAGCCGTCTCCGAAGCCGATGTCGCCCTGATTCTGATTGACCCGCGCGAAGGTGTGAACGCCAAAACCCAAGCCATTTTGAACAGCCTGCCCGAAGGTTTGAAAAAAATCGAAATCCACAACAAAGCCGACCTGATCGGCGAACCCGTCGCCGTCCGTTCAGACGGCCTCGCGCAAACCGGTGCGGAAAGTGTCATCAGCCTATCTGCCAAAACCGGCGCGGGTCTCGATTTGCTCAAACACGCGCTGTTGCAGGAAGTCGGCTGGCAGGGCGAAAGCGAAAGCCTGTTCCTCGCCCGCAGCCGCCACCTCAACGCCTTGCACGAAGCCGAAGCCGAGCTGGAAAACGCCGCCCTCTGCAACAACAACCAAATCGAGCTTTTCGCCGAACACCTGCGCCTCGCCCAAAATGCGTGCAGTGAAATCACCGGCGAATTTACCGCCGACGATTTGCTGGGCGTGATTTTCTCGCGCTTCTGTATCGGCAAATAAAACGGTTTACCATCAAATACAAAGGCCGTCTGAATGTTCAGACGGCCTTTTTTATCACCAAAACAAGCTTAATTTCACTTGCGTTTATTTATTGGCAGCTTCTGCCATATTTTTTGCGATTTTGGTTGCGCCAACTGTCAAACCGGACATGCCGATCAGAGAAGCCGCGGCCAATTTGATTAATGTTTTCATTTTAACTCTTTTCTGTGTATTTAAGGGTGTGTTGTGTATTTTTTATTTATCGGCATCAGCCATATTGTGGGCGATATTGGTTGCACCGACGGTCAGGCCGGACATACCGATTAAAGAGGCTGCTGCCAGTTTGATTAAAGTTTTCATTGTTTATCTCACTTTCTTGTCTGTCGGCCGAGAAACGGCCTAAGTTGCGTTTTCTGAGGTATTGTAATTGATTCGTTTATAATTGAATTATTTGTGTACTACCGTTTCGATATTGTAGGCGACGCCGAGGGCGGAGGCCGGTATCCCGACATGCCGATTAAAGAAGCGGCAGAAAGCGTTATTAAATGTCCCATTTTAAGTAGTCCTTTTTCATAGATACAAAATGTTATTTAACAACATATACATTTTTTCGCCGGCATCTGCGCTGCCGACAGGACGAATCATACCGTGTTAATCGTTAATTAATACAACTTTTCCGTAAAGATAAAATAATAAAAATATACATAATAATGGTTATAGTTAATTTATATTTTGTTTTGAAAATGACACCGATGTCTTTCTCAATGACACCGATGTCTTAATTACATACACACTACAAACGTATCTTTCCGCGCCCATAAAATCCCTCTTTTTTTGTTGCAAAATCGCACTATAAATTAAATATATTTTTAAATTCAAAATGTTAAAAATTTATCCTTTCCGCAGCCCAAATCTTAAATTAGTCAAAACCAATACCTTTGATAGCTTCTTTTAAAGAACACACACGTTTCTAGCGCATATCCGACCATAAAATGCGCTACAAATATATGATATAGTGAAACATTCTGCGTATTGACTATTTCCAGCATGAACAACACCCTAATCCTGACCGGCGCGGCCGCATTTTTTATCGGCGCGCTGTTTGCTTGGCTGATAACACGCTACCAAGCCCAAAGCCGACACTTTATTGTTTTGCAAGAATTGGCCGAAAGCCGCCGCCTGCATGAGTTTGCCGAACAGGTTCAAGCTCAAACTGCGGCGGATTTGGCGCAAAGCCGCCATACCGTGCAGGAATTGCAAGACGAATTGCAGGAGACGGGCAACCGCTTTGCCGCAGCCGAAAAACAGATTGCCTATCTGCAAGATTGCGAGGCCGAAGCCGAAGCTTTAAAACACGAATGTGCAAAATGGCAGCAAAGCGCGCAAAACCTGCAAATCAACAATGAGCGATTAAACACGCAACTGGTTCAAGAACAGGCATTGAGTGCGGATAAAAATACGCTTTTGCAACAACAAGAAACGGAAAAAGGCCGTCTGAAACAAGACTACGACACGCTTTTGGAGCAAAACCATGCGCTGCAAGTCCAAAACGAGCGCCTCTCCACACAACTGACGCAAGAAAAAGCCAATATCGACGACAAAAACAGCCTTTTACAGCAACAGGAAGCTGAAAAAGGCCGTCTGAAACAAGAATACGCCGCCCTTTTAGAGCAAAACCATGCGCTTCAAGTCCAAAACGAGCGCCTCAACACCCAATCGGAAAAAGACCGTCAGGCTGCCGAAGAAAAATTGGCTCTATTGGCAGATGCGCGTAAAAACCTGAGCGACCAGTTCCAAAACCTCGCCAACACTATTCTGGAAGAGAAAAGCCGCCGCTTTACCGAACAAAACCACGACCATCTCCAACAACTGCTCAATCCGCTCAACGAACGCATACACGGCTTCAGCGAGCTGGTTCAGCAGACTTATGAAAAAGAAGCCAAAGAACGCCTGACTATAGAAAACGAACTCAAACGCCTGCAAACCCTCAACACCCAGCTCCACCACGATGCCAAAGCGCTGACCACTGCGCTGACCGGCACACAAAATAAAACCCAAGGCAACTGGGGCGAGATGATTTTGGAAAGCGTATTGGAAAATTCCGGCCTGCAAAAAGGCCGCGAATACATCGTCCAAGCTTCCAGCGTCCGCCACGAAGCAGACGGCACCCAACGCCGCCTCCAGCCCGATGTCCTCATCAATCTGCCCGACAACAAACAAATCGTCATCGACTCCAAAGTATCGCTGACCGCCTACGTCCGCTATACGCAAAGTACCGGTGCAGAAGCAGAGCGCGAGCTTGCTAACCACGTCGCCAGCATCCGCGCCCACATCAAAAGCTTGGCAGCAAAAGATTACACCGACCTTGAAGGCGTCAAAACGCTGGACTTCGTCTTTATGTTCGTCCCTGTCGAACCGGCCTACCTCCTCGCCCTGCAACACGATCCGAACCTCTTCCAAGAGTGTTTCGACAAACGCATCATGCTAACCGGCCCCAGCACCCTGCTCGCCACCCTGCGCACCGTTGCCAACATCTGGCGCAACGAGCAACAAAACCAAAACGCACTGGCGATTGCCGAAGCAGGCAGCAAACTCTATGACAAATTTGTTGGCTTTGTCGAAAGCATGGACGGCATCAATAAAGCGCTTGGTCAGGCACAATCTCAGTTTCAGACGGCCTATGGCCGCTTGGTTTCCGGCAGGGGTAACCTCATCAGCAGTACTGAAAAACTGCGCAAATTGGGCATCAAAGCCGGCAAACAACTGCAACGGGATTTAGTAGAAAAGGCCGTGTCGGAAAACGAAGACCACGCCGCCTTGCCGACCGCGCAAGACCAAGAAAATGACTGATAAAACTTAAGACATTGCAAACAAAGGGAATTTAACCAATGAGCAACATCACCATCGTCCTTGCCGCCGATACCGGCTATGCCGAGCAGGTTCATACCCTGATGAAATCCATCTGTACCCACAACACAAATGTCAATTTCTACCTCATGCACAATACCTTCAGACGGGAATGGATCGACTATACCAACCAAAAGCTCGCAGCCAGCGGCGGCCGTCTGAATGATGTCAAAATCGAGATGGACTTCAGCCAATATCACCGCCTACCCCATATTTCGGATGCCGCATTTTTCCGCCTGATGATGCAGCACCTGCCTGTCGACCGCGCCCTGTATCTCGACAGCGATATGGTGATTACCCAATCCCTACACGATTTGTTCAGCCTCGATATGCGCGGCTATCCCGTTGCGGCGGTACAAGACTCCTTTCTTGCCCGTACCGAATGGAATCACCCGACCGGCCTGCACACTACGCCCTATTTCAATTCCGGTATGTTGTTGGTCGACCTGGCGCAATGGCGGGAACACAATATCGCAGCGCAACTGCTGCAAACTGCTACCACCATTGATAAATCCGTTCCCTACGGCGACCAATGCTTTCTAAACACCGTATTTCAAAAAAATTGGCTGCAATTGGAAGAATCTTGGAATTTTCAAACAGGCGCAGTCCAATATTTCCAAAAACGAAATCTCGGCGAAATATTCCCCAAACCTGACACCGTCCCGCCCGTTATCCACTACACCACACGCGCCAAACCGTGGTTGTGCGATTACGGCAAGATTCCTTTTGAAGAAATCTATTGGCAATACTATTGCGCCGACTGGCCGGAAGCGTAGTCTCAGACAGGAAATACCCTTCCCTTGCCTCAATTGACCTTAAAACAACCCATCATCAAAAACAAAAGGCCGTCTGAAATCGTTTCAGACGGCCTTTAAGCCATAAAAAAACAGGCAGAACATTCTACCTGTTTTGTGTTCACATCCGACCGTAAAGCAGGCTTTACCACCCACCCTCAGTCGGCGTCATCTTTCTCCGATTAGATACCGCGCAACAATTCGTTCACGCTGGTTTTCGCACGGGTTTGCGCGTCCACACGTTTGACGATAACCGCGCAGTAGAGGCTGTGGCTACCGTCTTTGGAAGGCATGCTGCCGGATACGACAACAGAGCCAGCCGGTACGCGGCCTTGATAGATTTCGCCGGTAGTACGGTCAAAGATTTTAGTGGATTGACCGATGAATACGCCCATAGAAATCACGCTGCCTTCTTCGACAATCACGCCTTCGACGATTTCAGAACGCGCGCCGATGAAGCAGTTGTCTTCAATAATGGTCGGGCTGGCTTGCAGAGGCTCGAGTACGCCGCCGATGCCGACGCCGCCGCTCAAGTGCACGTTTTTACCGATTTGCGCGCAAGAGCCGACAGTCGCCCAAGTATCGACCATCGCACCTTCGTCAACGTATGCGCCAATATTGACATAAGAAGGCATCAACACGACATTTTTCGCCACAAAGCTGCCGCGGCGGGCAACGGCACCCGGAACTGCGCGAAAACCTGCGCTACGGAATTCGTCTTCAGACCAATCGGCAAATTTAGTCGGCACTTTGTCGAAGTATTTGTTTACACCGTCGTTGAGGATTTCATTGTCCTGAATGCGGAAAGACAGCAATACGGCTTTTTTCGCCCATTCGTTGACTTTCCATTCGCCCACACCCAAACGCTCGGCAACGCGCAGTTTGCCGGAGTCAAGTTGGCGGATGGTTTCCAAAACCGCTTCACGCACTTCCGGGGTAACGGTATTCGGATTGATTTCGGCACGGTTTTCAAAAGCCGTTTCAATGATGTTTTGCAAAGACATGTTGATTCCTTCAAGAGATCAGGGCCGTCTGAAACCTATTCAGGCCGCCCTATTACAAATATTTAACTTGTTATTTTGCCATGTAAAAGCGATTTCGTCAGCTATTAACATGATTAGCGCCGAGCGTTACACGGCTGGATTTCGGTTAAAGCCAAGATTTTCAGACAGCCTGCTTAAGTGAATTATTTTCTAACTAATTTTCCAGCTACGATATACAGACTGTCGCTTCTGCCGACACGCCGTGCCGATAAATCAATCTTTGCCGCCAATCTTTTACAGCAGATTTTCAACCACCACGCCGCATTCAATATTCTGCTTTAACGGTTTCGCGTTCAAATCCTTCAAGGCCGTCTGAAAGTCGGCAAAACCCATCAACTGCGAACCGAAACGGCGCATGTGTTCGGTATCCTGCTGACAGTCTATCAGCGCAACGCCCAAATCCGCCAAAAACGGTACGGCGCAGGCAAACGCAATTTTTGACGCATCGGGACGCAAGGCAAACATCGACTCGCCATAAAACACGCAGCCGATTTGCACGCCGTAAAACCCGCCTGCCAACTGCATTTCGCCTTGTTCATCCGGCAGCCAGCATTCAAACGAATGCGCATGCCCCTGATGGTGTAGCTTCAAATAGGCCGTCTGAAACGCAGGTTCTATCCACGTTCCGTCCTGTTCCGGACGCGGCACATTGGCGCAATGGGCAATCACTTTTTCAAAACAGCGGTTGACCGTTACCCGATACGGCTTGTGACGCAAAGTTTTGGCGAGCGAACGGCCTATATGCAGGCTTTCCGGCACAATCACGGCTCGCGGCGCAACCGCATACCAGAAAAACCAACCGTCGCGGCTAAACCACGGAAAAATCCCCTGCCCATACGCCGACAACAGCCGCCCCGTATCCAAATCGCCGCTGACACCGACCAAGCCGTCGCATTCTGCCAAAGCATAAGACGGGTCGGGGAAACGATAATCCCGTGGCGCAAGAAAAGGAATCTTCATCGCAAAGCCCATAAAGTTTCAGACGGCCTCAAGCTGAAAATGCCCAAGGCCGTCTGAAAAATCAATATACAAACTGATTAACGTTTGGTTTTGGTTTGGCATTCGCCGCATACGCCGTACATATACAGCGCGTGGTCGACGATGCGGTAGCCGTTTTCTTCGGCGATTTTGTCTTGCAGCGCTTCGATTTCCGGATTGTGGAATTCGGTTACTTCGCCGCATTTTACGCAAACGATGTGGTCGTGGTGATCGCCTTTGTCCAATTCGTAAACCGCTTTGCCGGTTTCAAAATGGTGGCGTTGCAAAATGCCGGCCTGTTCAAACTGGGTCAGCACACGGTAAATCGTCGCCACGCCGATTTCCACACCCTCTTCCAACAGGATACGGTACACATCTTCCGCACTCAAATGCTCCTCGGCATGAGTCTCGAACAAGTCCAAAATTTTCAAACGTGGACCAGTAACTTTCAAACCGCTGTCTTTCAATTGCGCAATGTTGCTGAATTTTTCCATAATATTCAATATCCCTGTAAGGTAATAACCGTTATAATACGCACTTTCCGCCCATTTGCCCACTATTGGGCCGTTAAAGGGCGGCAATCTGCCGCCGGTCTTGCAATTGAAAATCGGCGAAAAGAAAAATTAAGAAGATGATTATCGTTTGCTTTTTAAAAATATTCAAGCGATGATAAACATCTTTCCCGAAATGACACAGAAAGGTAAGCCCGTGAATAAAGCCTTATGCCTTGCCATCGCCGCTATTTTAGGTCTGGCCTCATGCAGTGCCGAGCGCGTATCCAACTTTCCATCCTACAAACTCAAAATCATTCAAGGTAACGAGCTCAATCCCCGCGCCGTGGTTTCCCTGCGCCAAGGTATGACCCGCGACCAAGTCCAACTGCTGCTCGGCACGCCGCTCCTGCGCGACGCCTTCCATGCCGACCGCTGGGATTACACTTTCAACACCAGCCGCAACGGCATCATCAAAGAACAAAGCAACCTGACCCTGTACTTTGAAAACGACGTCCTCGCACGCGCCGAAGGCGATGCCATTCAAAAATCCATCGAAGCAGTTCAAGCCGGACAAAACATCGTTCCGACCACCGAAACCAAGCCGAAATAAGGAAGCCCCATGAGCGCATTGAAAATCGCCATTGCCGGCGTCAACGGCCGCATGGGCCGCGTCTTGGTTGAAGCAGTCAACAACCATCCCGATGCCGTCCTCTCCGGCGCACTCGAGCATTCCGGTTCGGAAGTATTGGGTTTGGATGCAGGCTTCGCCTCCGGCCTCAAAACCGGCGTCGCCATTTCAGACGACGTGGATGCCGTACTGGCTCAAAGCGATGTCCTCATCGACTTTACCCGTCCCGAGCCAACCCTGAAACACCTGCAAAAATGCGTGGAAAAAGGCGTCAACATCATCATCGGCACAACCGGTTTTGACGACGCAGGCAAAGCCGCCATCCAAGCCGCAGGCGAGAAAATAGGCGTTGTCTTCGCCGCCAACTTCAGCGTCGGCGTCAACCTGACCTTCCACATCCTCGACACCGTCGCCCGCGTGTTAAACGAAGGCTATGACATCGAAATCATCGAAGGCCACCACCGCCACAAAGTCGATGCCCCAAGCGGTACCGCGTTGCGTATGGGTGAAGTCATTGCCGACGCACTCGGCCGCGACCTCAAAGAATGCGCCGTTTACGGCCGCGAAGGCCACACCGGCCCGCGCGATCCGTCCACCATCGGCTTTGCCACCGTCCGCGCAGGCGACATCGTCGGTGACCACACCGCCCTCTTCGCCACAGACGGCGAGCGCGTGGAAATCACCCACAAAGCCAGCAGCCGCATGACCTTTGCCGCCGGTGCCGTACGCGCTGCAGTTTGGGCAAACGGCAAAAAAGGCCTGTACGATATGCAAGACGTACTGGGTTTGAAAAACCGATAAGCCCGCATCATCAGGTTTCATACCTTACAAGGCCGTCTGAAAGCACAACGTCGATTTTCAGACGGCCTTATTAAAAAGAAAGCCCCACCATGTCCTATCAACAAATCACCATCAACGTCAACGATGCCGTCGCCGAACGCCTTGCCGACGCGCTGATGGAACACGGCGCATTGTCCGCTGCCATTGAAGATGCCTACGCCGGTACAGAAAACGAACAGGCCATTTTCGGCGAGCCGGGCATGCCGACCGAGCAAATCTGGCAACAAAGCAAAGTTATCGCCCTTTTCGGCGAAAGCGACGACGCCGCTTCCATTATCGAAGCCGCCGCGCAGGAATGCGGTTTGAACGATTTGAAATACACCGACGAAATCCTTGAAGATCAAGACTGGGTGCGTCTGACCCAAGCGCAATTCGACCCGATTCAAATTTCCGACCGCCTGTGGATTACCCCGTCTTGGCACGAAGCACCCAACAGCGACGCCGTCAACCTGCAACTCGACCCGGGTCTTGCCTTCGGCACAGGCAGCCATCCGACCACCCGCCTCTGCCTCAAATGGCTGGACACGCAGCTCAAAGGCGGTGAAAGCGTATTGGACTACGGCTGCGGCTCCGGCATTTTGGCCATTGCCGCCCTCAAACTCGGCGCAGGCTCCGCCATTGGCGTAGACATTGACGAACAAGCCATCCGCGCCAGCAAAGACAATGCCGCGCAAAACAACGTCGACGCGCAGTTCTACCTGCCGGACGGCCTGCCGCAAGGCCAATTTGATGTCGTTGTCGCCAACATTTTGGCCAATCCCCTGCGTATGCTCGGCGAAATGCTTGCCGCACGTACCAAACAAGGCGGCCGCATTGTCTTGTCCGGTCTTTTGGACGAACAAGTCGAAGAACTCAGCAGCATTTACAGCCAATGGTTCGACATCGAGCCTGCCGAAATCGAAGAAGGCTGGGCGCGATTGAGCGGCGTCAAACGCTAAACCTGTTTTCCGATACAAAAGCCGTCTGAAATTTAATCTTTCAGACGGCCTTTTTGCACTTAAAACGCTGAATATTCCAGCAAAATCAGGTATAATTGCCTATTATTTTGACCTTTCGGAACACATCCGCCGCGCCTGTTTGACATTTCATCGCGTGCACGGAAAAATTCCTTGAAATTCAGCAAGAAAAGACCATGACTGACCAAAAACACGAAGAATACGGCGCCGACAGCATACAAGTGCTGGAAGGTTTGGAAGCGGTACGCAAACGCCCCGGTATGTATATCGGCGACACGCAGGACGGCAGCGGCCTGCACCACATGGTGTTCGAGGTGCTCGACAACGCCATTGACGAAGCGCTCGCCGGACATTGCGACAAAATCACCGTAACCATCCATGCCGACAATTCCGTCAGCGTGGCCGACAACGGCCGCGGTATGCCGACCGGCATCCACCCGAAAGAAGGCCGCTCCGCCGCCGAAGTCATCATGACCGTCTTGCACGCAGGCGGCAAATTCGACAACAACAGCTACAAAATCTCCGGCGGTCTGCACGGTGTGGGCGTGTCCGTCGTCAACGCACTGTCCGACTGGGTAACGCTGACTATTTACCGCGACGGAAAAGAACACTTCGTCCGCTTCGTACGCGGCGAAACCGAAGAGCCGTTGAAAGTTGTCGGCGATTCCGACAAAAAAGGCACGACCGTGCGCTTCCTCGCCAGCGCGGAAACCTTCGGCAATGTCGAATACAGCTTCGACATCCTCGCCAAACGCATCCGCGAGCTTTCCTTCCTGAACAACGGCGTGGACATCGAGCTGACCGACGAACGCGACGGCAAACACGAAAGCTTCGCCCTCTCCGGCGGCGTGGCTGGCTTCGTGCAATACATGAACCGCAAAAAAACGCCGTTGCACGAAAAAATCTTCTACGCGTTCGGCGAAAAAGACGGCATGAGCGTCGAATGCGCGATGCAATGGAACGACAGCTATCAGGAAAGCGTGCAATGTTTTACCAACAACATTCCGCAACGCGACGGCGGCACCCACTTGACCGCGCTGCGCCAAGTGATGACCCGCACCATCAACAACTATATCGAAGCCAACGAAGTAGCCAAAAAAGCCAAAGTGGAAACCGCCGGCGACGATATGCGTGAAGGCCTGACCTGCGTTTTGTCCGTCAAACTGCCCGATCCGAAATTCTCATCGCAAACCAAAGACAAACTGGTTTCCAGCGAAATCGGCCCCGTCGTCAACGAAGTCATCAACCAAGCCTTGACCGACTTCCTCGAAGAAAACCCGACCGAAGCCAAAATCATCACCAGCAAAATCGTCGATGCCGCGCGCGCACGCGAAGCCGCCCGCAAAGCCCGCGAAATTACCCGCCGCAAAGGCGTGATGGACGGTTTGGGCCTGCCGGGCAAACTGGCCGACTGCCAAGAAAAAGACCCTGCCCTGTCCGAACTCTACCTCGTCGAGGGCGACTCCGCAGGCGGTTCCGCCATGCAGGGCCGCGACCGCAAATTCCAAGCGATTTTGCCGCTCAAAGGTAAGATTTTGAACGTCGAAAAAGCACGTTTTGAAAAAATGCTGGCCAGCCAAGAAGTCGCCACGCTGATTACCGCTCTAGGCGCAGGCATCGGCAAAGAAGAATTCAATGCCGAAAAACTGCGCTACCACCGCATCATCATCATGACCGATGCCGACGTGGACGGCGCGCACATCCGCACCCTGCTCCTGACCTTCTTCTACCGCCAAATGCCCGAGCTGGTCGAACGCGGCTACATCTACATTGCCCAGCCGCCTTTGTACAAAGCCAAATACGGCAAACAAGAGCGCTATCTCAAAGACGAACTGGAAAAAGACCAATGGCTGCTCGGTTTGGCCTTGGAAAAAGCCAAAATCGTTTCAGACGGCCGCACCATCGAAGGCGAAGAGCTTGCCAATACCGCCAAACAATTCCTGTTGGCCAAAACGATTATCGAGCAAGAAAGCCGCATCATTGACGAACTCGTCCTACATGCCATGCTGCACGCTTCGCCGGTCGACCTCAGTACAGCAGAAAGCGCAGACCGCGCCGTTGCCGAATTGAGCGGCCTCCTGGACGAAAAAGAAATCGCACTCGAACGCATCGAAGGCCACGAAGGACACCAGTTCATCAAAATCACACGCAAGCTGCACGGCAATGTGATGGTAAGCTACCTCGAGCCTAAGTTCCTTAACAGCAAAGCCTACCAAACCCTTACCCAAACCGCCGCCGCACTCAAAGGCATGGTCGGCAAAGGGGCGAAGCTCTACAAAGGCGACAACGAATACGACATCGACAGCTTTGAAGCCGCTTTGGACATCTTGATGAGCGTTGCCCAAAAAGGCATGTCCATCCAACGATACAAAGGCTTGGGCGAGATGAATCCGGAACAACTTTGGGAAACCACGATGGATCCTACCGTCCGCCGCCTCCTGAAAGTCCGCATCGAAGACGCCATCGCCGCCGACGAAGTGTTCGTCACCCTGATGGGCGACGAAGTCGAACCGCGCCGCGCCTTCATCGAAAACAACGCCCTGCTGGCACAAAACATCGACGCCTAAGCATGAGAAGATAAAAGGCCGTCTGAAAAACGATTTTCAGACGGCCTTTTTGTTTTTTATTTTATTCACAATATTCTTTTTATAATCCAAAGTCCGATAACTTTTTGTGTTTACTTTCAAGTAAATCATGAATAAATTGTGGTTCTATTTCTAATAATGATTTTACAGTATCATGGATTTCCCAATACCGTTTACTTGGATAGTCAATAATATGCTGTAGATATTCTTTAACGAGCGGCACATACTCTATAAACTGCATTTTCGTGACCAGCCAAAACAACTCACTGATAGAAAAATCTGCCGATGATGCTTTACGAATAATTCTAGCCACAGGAGGAAAGATTTTCTGACGTGCATCATCACCTTTTTGCTGACTCTGATCTGCTTTAGATGCCCAGTAACTGATAAAAGCAGACAAGATATGCCGATCTGTATCATCATAACCATGTAAACGATGATCAATCATTCCCTCTGTCTCCCCTTTCTCAAACATCAAAACCAAAGTATCAAAACCTTCATCAATACCCCAGTGAGCAAGCAGGCGTGCTGAATCAAATTGCAATACCTCATTTTCATTGGATAGCAATTCAATTAATCCATCTATCCTCTCTTGCGGCACATCCTCCAAGTCAAGCTCTTCTGGAATCGTCGTATAGTCCACATTTTCAGGTACGCTATACAGCAAAAAATCTATTTTTTTCTCATCCATTAATTTGACCCTTAGGCAACTTACTTAAGCCGCGTATTCTAGTAGAGCGTTCCAACTGATTCGGAGTCGGGACAACCCAAATAACCAGTTTGAAACGCTCCAATCCGCTTCAAATTTATTCCGCTTTCCCCAAAATCATCGCATCGCCATAGCTGAAAAAGCGGTATTCCTGTTCCACCGCATGACGGTAAACGCTGCGGATATGCTCCATGCCCGAAAACGCGCTGACAAGCATCAGCAAGGTTGATTTGGGCAGGTGGAAGTTGGTAATCAATCGGTCGGCAACATTGAAGCGGTAGCCCGGCGTAATGAAAATATCGGTATCGCCGCGACCGGTTTTCAGACGGCCTGTTTCGCGTGCGGCGGATTCCAAGGCGCGCATAGAGGTTGTGCCCACTGCCCACACTTTATTGCCGCGCGCTTTGGCGGCTTCAACGGCAGCAACGGTCTCGGCCGGTACGTCAAACCACTCGCTGTGCATTTTGTGTTCTTCAATTTTATCGACGCGCACGGGTTGGAATGTGCCGGCACCGACGTGCAGGGTTACTTCTGCGGTTTCTACGCCTTTGGCTTTCAGACGGCCCAACAATTCATCGGTAAAGTGCAGACCTGCCGTCGGCGCGGCCACTGCGCCTTGATACTTGGCGTACACGGTCTGATAGCGGCTGTCGTCTTCATCATCGGCCGCGCGTTCGATATAAGGCGGCAAGGGCAGATGGCCGTTTTGCTCCAAAAGTTCGTAAACGGTTTGCTCGCCTTCAAATTTCAGGCAAAACAATTCTTCCGCACGTTCCATCATGACGGCACGGATATCGCCTTCAAAAATCAATTCTGTACCCGGTTTCGGCGATTTGGACGAGCGGATGTGCGCCAATGCGGTATGCGCGTCCAATACCCGCTCAATCAGGGCTTCGATTTTGCCGCCGCTGGCTTTTTGGCCGAACAGGCGTGCCTTCATCACTTTGGTATTGTTAAACACCAGCACATCGCCCGGAGCGACATAATCGGGTAAATCGCCGAAATGTTTGTCTTCAATCGGCAATGTCGGCAAGGCAACCAGAAGCCTGCTGCTGCCGCGCACTTCCGGCGGATGCTGGGCAATCAGTTTTTCGGGCAATTCAAAATCAAAATCGGAAATATCCATTGTCGCGCATACTTTAAAAAAACAGGCGCCATTATACGCGCAAAGTTGGTTTTCAGACGGCATGTTTTGTCGAAAAACCAATAAATTAGAATAAACGCTCTTGAAAAAATCACTTTTTAACAAAAATCAGCGTTCCTTTCTTTTTTCGTCGAAAAACGCCTTTTTTCTATCTTTTACTGGACATTTACCGACAAGTTCGGGAAAATAACCAGATTCATTTCTCAGGCTCCGCCCTGTTCCGACATTATTTAAACGCCGGATGGCAAACCTGCCTTCCGACGTCTCAGGAAATCATCTAAAACCACAGCGGCGCATACCCAATATGCACTTTATGCCGCGCTAAAAAGGAAAAGCAATGGATTTGCGTAAATTAAAAAAACTGATTGATTTGGTCGAAGAATCAGGCATTGCAGAAATTGAAGTTACCGAAGGCGAAGAAAAAGTCCGCATTACGCGCACCACTGCCGCCGCAGCTCCTATTTATGCTGCTCCGGCACCTGCCGCAGCCGCTCCGGTTGCCGCCCCTGTTGCTGCTGCTCCGGCCGCAGCCGCTCCAGCCGCCGCCCCTGCCGCTCGCGATTTGTCCAACGCGCAAAAATCGCCTATGGTCGGTACGTTCTATCGCGCTCCCGGCCCGAACGCCGCCGCTTTCGTCGAAGTAGGTAAACAAGTAAAAGCCGGCGATACTTTGTGCATCATCGAAGCCATGAAGCTGATGAACGAAATCGAAGCTGAGAAATCCGGTGTCGTTAAAGAAATTCTGGTTGAAAACGGTACTCCGGTCGAATACGGCGAGCCGCTCTTTATCATTGAATAATCCGCTTTTTCAGACGGCCTTTATCTTCAAGGCCGTCTGAAATTCCTTTTTCTGTTCATTAAGGACAAACCATGCGTCTGATTTTGGCTATTTTCTTGCCATGGCTTCAGTTTTTCACCATCGGCCGTCCGTTTGCAGGCATCATCTGTCTGATTCTGCAGTGTACGCTGGTTGGCTGGATACCGGCAGCCATGTGGTCGGTTTACGCCTTGAGCCAATACAAAACCGACCAGAAAATCCGCAACGCATTAGGCGGCCGACAATAGGCCGTCTGAACCATCCGGAAAGATTATCATGCTGAAAAAAGTATTGATCGCCAACCGGGGCGAAATCGCCCTGCGCGTCCTGCGTGCCTGCCGTGAAATGGGCATCGCCACCGTCGCCGTCCATTCCGAAGCCGACAAAGACAGCCTGCACGTCAAACTCGCCGACGAATCCGTGTGCATCGGCCCTGCCGCATCCGCACAAAGCTACCTCAACATTCCCGCCCTCATTGCTGCCGCCGAAGTAACCGAAGCCGACGGCATCCACCCCGGCTACGGCTTCCTCGCCGAAAACGCCAATTTTGCCGAACAAGTCGAACAATCCGGCTTTGTCTTCATCGGCCCTAAAGCCGACACCATCCGTCTGATGGGCGACAAAGTATCCGCCAAACACGCCATGATCGAAGCAGGCGTGCCTTGCGTTCCCGGCTCTGACGGCGCATTGCCGGACGACGGCCAAGAAATCCTCAAAATCGCCGATAAAGTCGGTTATCCCGTCATTATTAAAGCCTCCGGCGGCGGCGGCGGCCGCGGTATGCGCGTCGTCGAGAAAAAAGAAGACCTTCTCCAGTCTGTCGAAATGACCAAAGCCGAAGCAGGTGCGGCATTCGGCAACCCGATGGTTTACATGGAACGCTATCTGCAACGTCCGCGCCACGTCGAAATCCAAGTGATTGCCGACGAACACGGCAACGCCATCTACCTTGCCGAGCGCGACTGCTCCATGCAGCGCCGCCACCAAAAAGTTATCGAGGAAGCACCGGCTCCGTTCATCACTGAAGAAGAACGCGCCAAAATCGGCAAAGCCTGTGCCGACGCTTGCAAACGCATCGGCTATCGTGGCGCAGGTACGTTTGAATTCCTGTACGAAGACGGCGAATTCTTCTTTATCGAGATGAACACACGCGTTCAGGTTGAGCATCCGGTTACCGAGCTCATCACCGGCGTGGACATTGTCCAAGAGCAATTACGCATCGCATCCGGCCTGCCTTTGCAATACAAACAGGAAGACATTCAAGTTGAAGGCCACGCGTTTGAGTGCCGTATCAACGCCGAAGACCCGTACAACTTCATTCCAAGCCCGGGCCTGATTGAAAGCTGCCACCTGCCCGGCGGCTTCGGCGTCCGCGTCGACAGCCATATTTACCAAGGCTACCGCATCCCTCCTTACTACGACAGCCTGATCGGCAAAGTCTGTGTCGTCGGTAAAGACCGCGACCAAGCCATGGCCAAAATGCGTGTTGCCCTCGATGAGCTGGCGATTACTGGCATCAAAACCAATACGCCGCTGCACCGTGACTTGTTCAGCGACCCAGGCTTCCAAAAAGGTGGTGTCAGCATCCACTACTTGGAACATTGGTTGGAAGAACGCAAAGCCAAACTGGATAAATAATCCTCTGTTTTGACTAAAAATAAGGCCGTCTAAAACACAAAATAAAGTTTCAGACGGCCTTTTTTAAGGCGAAGCAGGCTTCTTCAAATACCACGTGGACTTTGACGCTCTGGAGAGCCTGCCTGAATTGAAAGAGGGCAAAATCGGTGCAATTTGCTGTTCGCGCCCGACCAACCCGACCGGCAACGTGCTGACCGACGGCGAAATGGCGCAGCTGGACGCTTTGGCGCAGGAACACGGGATTCCGCTGATTATCGACAACGCTTACGGAATGCCGTTCCCGAATATTATTTATAGTGATGTGACGCTCAACTGGCACGAAAACATCATCCTCTGCTTCAGCCTTTCTAAAATCGGCCTGCCCGGCGTGCGCACCGGCATTATTGTCGCTGCGCCGGAAGTGGTCAAAGCCGTCAGCAGTTTGAATGCGATTGTGAACTTGTCGCCAACCCGTTTCGGCGCGGCGATTGCGGCTCCGCTGTTGAACGACGGCCGTCTGAAACAGCTGGCCGACGAAGTGATTCAGCCGTTTTACCGTCGGCAGGCGCAAACGGCGGTTTCCCTGCTCAAGCGTGAATTGGGCGCGTATCCGTTGAAAATCCACAAGCCTGAAGGTGCGATTTTCTTGTGGCTTTGGTTTGAAAACCTGCCTGTTTCATCGCAAACCTTGTACGAAATGCTCAAAGCCGAAGGCACGCTGATTATTCCGGGCGAGCATTTCTTTGTCGGCATCGATACGCAAGACTATCCGCACGCGCACGAGTGCATCCGCATGAGCATTGCGCAGGACGCGGAAACGCTGGAAAAAGGCATCGCCGCCATCGGCAGGGTGGTGCGCGGTTTGTACGATGCGGCGTAAACGGTAAAGTTGATAGCCATTCAGTCAAAAGGTTGTCTGAAAACAGTTTCAGACGACCTTTTATTATTTATTTATTTTTTTGAAATGAAATTAATTTTCTTTTAAAATTAACCGTTACGATCGACTTTTGAAAGAAAATACAAATGACTAAGCCCGCTTCCAGACTCAGCATCCTCAGCCTCTCCCTCCTTGCCGTTTCGGCGGCATTTGCCTCAGACGAACCCCAAGTCCGAGAAACCGCCGAACTTGAAGCCATCACCGTAACCGCCAGCGCGGACGCATCCAAGGGCGGTTTGATTCCTGCATTTAAGGGCGGACAGGTGGCGCGCGGCAGCCGCGTGGGTATTTTGGGCAATAAAAAAAACCTAGAATCGCCGTTCTCTAATACTGCTTACACCAATAGGCTGATTCAGGACAAACATGCGCGCAGCGTCGGCGACGTACTGCAAAACGACCCGACCGTCCGCGTTGCGCGCGGTTACGGCAATTTTCAGGAAGCGTATTTCATACGCGGCTTTGCCGCCGAATCGGACGATACCATGTACAACGGCCTTTACGGCATCCTGCCGCGCCAATACATCGCCACCGAGCTTTTTGAACGCGTGGAAGTCCAGCGCGGCGCATCCGCCTTCTTAAACGGCATGGCGCCGGGCGGCAACAATATCGGCGGCACGGTATCCGTATTGCCCAAACGCGCGTCCAATGAAGGATTGAACCGGCTGACTGCCAATTACGGCGCGGGGAAACGCGGTGGTTTGGCGGCGGACGTGGCGCGCCGTTTCGGACAAAATCAGGAATTCGGCGTGCGCGTCAATGCGGCGCACCATAACGGCAAAACCGCAATAGATGACGAAAAGTCCAAACTCAGCCTGGTCAATGTCGGCCTAGACTGGCGCAATGAAAATGCCCGCCTGTCCGCCGATTTGGGCTGGCAGGACAACAAGCTCAAAGCCACGCGTACCAATGTTACCCTGTCAGGCCTGACCGCCGTGCCGGCCGCGCCTGATGCCTCGTCCAACTGGGCGCAGCCGTGGACGTATTCCAACGAGCGCGACTGGTTCGGCACAATGCGCGGCGAATACGATTTCAACGACAACCTGACTGCCTACGCCGCCTACGGCTTCCGCCGCAGCAAGGAAAACAATTCTCTGGCAAACCTGACTGTCGGCAATGTCAACGGCGACGGATCGATTTACCGCTTCGACAACGCGCGTAAGGATAAAATCGACACGGGCGAAATCGGTTTGCGCGGCAAATTCAATACGGGCGCGGTAGAGCACGAATGGACCGCCGCCGCTAACCGGTTCCAATCCTCGCGCAAAAACGCTTACATCATGGATTGGGGCAACCAATATACGACCAACCTCTACAACCCGTCCCGCTATCCGCAACCCGCAGCCGCCAACCCGCTGTATTCGGGCAACGACATGGGCAATCCTGCTGTTACCGGCAAAACACGCCTGACCAGCTTCGCCTTGGGTGACACCTTCAGCCTTTGGGACAAACGCCTGCAATTCATGCTCGGTGCGCGCTGGCAGCAGGTGCATAACAAGGCTTACGCCTATAATACGGGCGCGCAAACCGAAAATTACAAAAAATCGCGCCTCAGTCCCGCCGCCGGCGCGGTGTACCGCATCACGCCGAATTGGTCGGTGTACGGCAACTACATCGAAAGCCTGGGACAAGGCGCGACTGCAGGCTCGACTGCCTCCATCAACGGCCGGGTCTACGCCGTCAGCAATACCGGCGAATCGCTCAAACCCTATGTTTCCAAACAAAAAGAAATCGGCACGAAATTTGAAGCCAACGGCTTCGGCGCGGGATTGGCCCTGTTCCACACCGACAAACCGCGTTCGCTTTACGTTGCCGAAAGCAACAACACCGCCCGCTTCACCTCCGAAGGCAAAGACCGCCACCGGGGCGCGGAAATCACCGTTTACGGGGAAGTCGCACAAGGTGTGAGGCTCTTGGGCGGCATTACCCTGCTCGATGCCAAGCAGAAATCTACCGGCTCATCTTTAACTGACGGCAAACGCACCATCGGCGCGGCTAAAACCCAAGCCAACATTGGCTTGGAATGGGAAGTGCCGAAAGTGCAAGGTTTGGCATTTGACGGACGCATGGTTTACACCGGTTCTTCCTACGCCGATGCGGCCAATACGCTTAAAGTCGGCGGCTGGACGCGCTTCGATATCGGCGCGCGCTACCACACCCAAATCGGCAGGCACGAAGCCACCTTCCGCGCCCGCCTCGATAATGTTGCCAACAAGAAATACTGGGCATCCGTCGGCGGATACCCTAACAGCGGCTACCTGAACGCCGACGCACCGCGCAGCTTCACCCTGTCGGCTTCGGTCGATTTTTAAGGGACGGGCGGCAAACGGCCTCCAACGGTCCAAAGGTCGTCTGAAACGTTTTCAGACGACCTTGGAGCCTGGGGCGTCCGACTTTGCCCTACGCTTTCGGACAACCGCCGTAAAACTCCGCCTTTGCGGCATTGGCACCGACAACGGGCAATGGATTTTGCTGCGCCGCCGCTTTCTCCGAATAACGTCAAACCCACTAAAAGGTCGTCTGAAACGTGTTCCAAATCCAAAACGCCACCTTCGCCATACCCGGCCGCTCGCTGCTGCACGACATCAGCGTCAACTTTTCCCCTAACCGCGTGTACGGCCTCATCGGTCATAACGGCTCGGGCAAGTCCACGCTGTTGAAACTGCTCACCCGCCAGCATGAACCCACAGACGGCAGGATATTGCTGAACGACAAAGAAATACGCGCCTATTCCGCCCGCGCATACGCCAAAGAAGTCGCCTATCTTCCGCAGCAACTGCCCGCCGCTACCGCGCTGACCGCGCGCGAGCTGGTTATGATGGGGCGTTATGCCTGGAGCGGGCTTTTAGGGCGCACGAACGATGCGGACAGACAGGCGGTGGAACAGGCGTTGCGGCTGACGCATACGGAAAAATTTGCCGATCAAATCGTCGATACGCTGTCGGGCGGCGAACGTTCGCGCGTCTGGCTGGCGATGTGCCTGGCGCAGCAAAGCCGCTTTTTGCTGCTGGACGAACCGCTTGCCGCTTTGGACATCGCCCACCAAATCGACGTGATGGCACTGGTGCGCAAGTTGTCTCGCAATTTGGGTTTGGGCATCATCATCGTCATCCACGACATTAATCTGGCGGCGCAGTATTGCGATGAACTGGTCGCTCTCAAACAGGGACGGCTATTAAAAACGGGCAAACCCGCCGACATTATGACCGCAGAAGTGTTGAAAGACATTTACAGCGTCGATATGAACATCATCGCCCATCCTGAAAACGGCTGCCCCGTGGCATTGCCTTGACGCAGGCAAACCGTCCCGCCGTATAAGTTCCGACCATAAAATCCGCCGCCCGAATCCAAACCGGATGACATCACAGACCATTGTGGAATACCTGTATCCGATATGTTTCAGACGACCCTTTATTCAAAAACCGAAAGACCTTCCAAGCTCATGTCCCACCGCTTTTCAGACGCCATTCCCCGCCTTGCCGCACGGCTGTTTTTTACCGCTGCCCTCCTGTTTTCCCTGCCTGCACCCGCCGCACCGCGCGTGGCGACTTCGGACTGGACGGTCGCCGAAACACTGACGGCGATGGGGCATCCGCCCGTCAGCGTTGCCGACCGCCGCGTGTACGATACCTGGGTGAACCATCCGCCGCTGCCCGCTGCCGTCAAGGAAGCGGGGCTGCGCTTCCAGCCGAATTTGGAGCGGCTGTATCAGATAAAGCCTGATTTTTTCGTGCAATCTTCCTGGTATGCCGCCGCCAAGTCCCAGTTTGAAAAAATCGCCCCGGTACGCGAAGTGGATTTCGGCACGGCAAAAGGCATCGAATATGCCCACACTGTCGAAGCCACGCGCAGGCTGGGTAAAATCATCGGCGACCCTGTCGCTGCCGAAAAGCTGATTGCCGGTACGGAAAACCTGTTTGCCCGCGCCAAACCCGCGCTTTCGGCATATCGCGGCCGCCCGTTTGCGGTGGTGCAGTTTGCCGACGGGCGGCATTTGCGGATTTACGGCAAGACTTCGCTGTTTCAGGCCGTGTTCGACAAATTGGGGCTGAACAATGCCTGGACGGGCAAAAGCAACGAATGGGGTTTCGAAAACATCACGCTTTTAGATTTGGCAAAGCTGCCGCCAGACACGCTGCTAATCATCATCAAACCGCATCCTCAAAATACACGTGCAACGCTCGAAAAAAGCGCGCTTTGGCAACGCCTGCCGTTCTGCCGCCCTGCAAACCGCCGCATCTTCGAGCCGTCGTGGAGCTACGGCGCACTGCCGTCCATGCAGCATTTCACTTTGCAACTGATGCGTTCGATGTCGTCTGAAAACCCGTCCGCACAAAAGGAAGCCGCATGGTAAAGATTTTCAGACGACCCCTGCCTATCCTTGCCGCTGCGTTGGCAATATCGTGCGCGCTGACGGCGTTTTGGATATTGAAGCTGGAATGGACGCTGCCGTGGCTGCGGCTGTTTGACCGTCCCGACAGCCTGCCTTTGGATGCGCTGATGGTGCAGAACAACACCCTGCCCCGCATGGCGATGGCGCTGCTCGCGGGCGGCAGTACGGCGATGGCGACCATGCTGATGCAGCAGTTGATGCGCAATCCGCTCGCATCCGACAGTACACTGGCAGTCAGCAGCGGCGCGCAGGCGGCTTTGGTGGCGGCGACCGTGTTCGCCCCTTCCTTCCTTGCCTACGGCACGTCCGCCGTGGCGTTTGCCGGCGCAGCGGCGGCTTTGGGCGCGGTATTGCGGCTGTCGGCACGGCGCGCCCTGCAACCGCTCAGCGTCGTGCTGGCTGGTTTGGTGGTCAGCCTGTATCTGGGTTCCCTCACCGGTATCGTGATGCTGTTTTTCAGCGAAGAGACGCGCGGCGTGATGCAGTGGGGCAGCGGCTCCCTGGTGCAAGACAGTTGGCGCGATACGTTGGGGCTTTTGTGGCGGATTGCTGTTGCCGCCATACTTACCGCCTTTTTAATCAAACCGTTAAACATCATGAGCCTGGGCGACACGCAGGCGGAATCGGCAGGCATACCAGTGAAGAAAATCCGCCTGCTGTCTTTGGCGGTTGCTGCATTTTTGAGTGCGGGCGTGGTCGGCTTTGTCGGCATGATGGGCTTTGTCGGATTGGCGGCGGCGACGCTGGTGCGGCAAATGGGCGTACGCACGCTGTCCATGCGCCTGATTTGTTCCTTCATCGTCGGCGCACTGCTTTTGATGCTGACGGACAACGGCCTGATGCTGCTGAAACACTACCGCGGCACCGATCTGCCCGCCGGCGCTGTAACTGCCCTCGTCGGCGCGCCGCTTTTGTTGTGGCTGACGGCGAAAGCACCTCCGCGTCCTTCGTTTCAGACGACCTCCGATATTTCAACCGCCGCGCCGCACGTCCCGCGCCTCTTGCGTTTTCTGCTGCTTATCGCCGTCGCCGTATCGGTATTGGCGTTTACGGTCGGACGCTATGACGAAACCCTGCGCCTGACTATAGACCCGGAATATTTCGTATTCCGCTACCCGCGCGTGCTGCTCGCCGCCGCCACCGGCACCATGCTCGCGTTGACCGGCGTCATACTGCAAAGGCTGACGCAAAACCCGATGGCGGGACCCGAACTCTTGGGCATCAGCTCTGGAACGGCATTCGGTGCAATGTCGGTAGTGATGCTGTTCGGCATTACCTCGGGCAGCGGCTGGTTTTGGCTAACAGGTATCGTTTCCGCTCTCGTATCCTTGGGGCTGTTGATGCTGTTCAACCGCAAAAACGGATTTACTCCCGAAAAAATCCTGCTTACCGGCATGGCGCTGGCCGCACTCGCCGATGCCGCCATCCGCATTTGGATGGCAACCGGCGATTTCCGCGTACAACTGCTTTTATTGTGGATGTCAGGTTCGACCTATCAGGCAACGCCCGAATCCGCCCTTACCGTCGGCCTCCTCGCCGCCGCCTCGCTCCTCCTCATCCTCACGCTGCAACGCTGGCTCGGACTGCTCAGCCTGAACGCAACAATCGCCCGCTCCGTCGGCATCAACGTCCCCCTCGCACGGCTGGTGCTGATCGTCTCAAGCGCAGCGTTAACCGCCTTATCCACACTGCTTATCGGCCCCTTGAGCTTCGTCGGACTGCTTGCGCCGCATCTGGCCCGTATGCTCGGCGCACGCTTGCCCAAACAGCAACTCGCCGCCGCCGCACTCATCGGCGCATCGGTTATGATGACGGCCGACTGGCTGGGCAGGCAGGTAATGTTCCCTTACGAAGTCCCCGCCGGAATGATGGCCACGCTCATAGGCGGCGCATATTTCATGATGATGATGCGCAAGCTTTAATGCGAACGGAGATACAAAAGGTCGTCTGAAAACAGTTTCAGACGGCCTTTTTGTTTAACATGTTTATTCGATAATAAAAATCTAACAAAAATAAAATCTCAATTGATAATAACAATATTAAATTGAAGTCATAGTTCCAATAGTCAAAACCTTTCTGTATAGTTCTTTTCATAGTTTAAATAAAAGGAAAAACAAATGTCGATACAAGAAATTTATGAATGCCAAGAAACCGGCTACGAATATGCCTTCCGGCAAATCGTTTTATAAACCACTGACCATTTTGCAAAGGAAACCATCATGACTACCTCCAAATGCCCTGTTACCCACCTGACCATGAACAACGGCGCGCCCGTTGCCGACAATCAAAACAGCCTGACCGCAGGCCCACGCGGCCCATTGCTGGCGCAGGACTTATGGCTGAATGAAAAACTCGCCGACTTCGTGCGCGAAGTCATCCCCGAACGCCGTATGCACGCCAAAGGTTCAGGTGCGTTCGGTACGTTTACCGTGACGCACGACATCACAAAATACACCCGCGCCAAAATCTTCAGCGAAGTCGGCAAAAAAACCGAGATGTTTGCCCGTTTCACCACCGTGGCAGGCGAACGCGGCGCAGCCGATGCAGAACGCGACATCCGCGGCTTTGCGCTGAAGTTCTATACCGAAGAAGGCAACTGGGATATGGTCGGCAACAACACGCCCGTGTTCTTCCTGCGCGACCCGCGTAAATTCCCCGACCTGAACAAAGCCGTCAAACGCGACCCGCGCACCAATATGCGCTCCGCCACAAACAACTGGGACTTCTGGACGCTGCTGCCCGAAGCCCTGCACCAAGTCACCATCGTCATGAGCGACCGCGGCATCCCCGCCAGCTACCGCCATATGCACGGCTTTGGTTCGCATACTTACAGCTTCTGGAACGGAGCGGGCGAGCGTTTTTGGGTGAAATTCCATTTCCGCAGCCAGCAAGGTATTAAAAACCTGACCAACGAAGAAGCCGCAAAAATCATCGCCGACGACCGCGAAAGCCACCAGCGCGACCTGTACGAAGCAATCGAACGCGGCGAGTTTCCGAAATGGACGATGTACATCCAAGTCATGCCTGAAGCAGACGCAGAAAAAGTGCCGTATCATCCCTTCGACCTGACCAAAGTTTGGCCGAAAAAAGACTATCCGCTGATTGAAGTGGGCGAATTCGAGTTGAACCGCAATCCCGAAAACTTCTTCGCCGATGTGGAACAATCCGCCTTCGCACCAAGCAACCTCGTTCCCGGTATTGGCGCCAGCCCCGACAAAATGCTGCAAGCGCGTTTGTTCAATTACGCCGATGCGCAGCGCTACCGTTTGGGCGTAAACTTCCGCCAAATCCCCGTCAACCGTCCGCGTTGCCCTGTTCACAGCAACCAGCGCGACGGGCAAGGCCGCGCCGACGGCAACTACGGCAGCCTGCCGCACTACGAACCCAACAGCTTCGGCCAATGGCAGCAACAACCCGACTTCGCCGAACCGCCTTTGAAAATCAACGGCGACGCGGCGCACTGGGACTACCGCCAAGACGATGACGACTATTTCAGCCAACCGCGCGCCTTGTTCAATCTGATGAGCGACGCACAGAAACAGGCTTTGTTCAACAACACCGCCGCAGCCATGGGCGATGCACCAGACTTCATCAAATACCGCCATATCCGCAACTGCTACCGTTGCGACCCGGCATACGGCGAAGGCGTAGCCAAAGCCCTTGGACTGACTGTCGAAGATGCCCAAGCTGCACGAGCTAACGACCCGGCTTTAGGTCAACCTGGTTTACTGTAAGGAGGCATTATGTGGATAGAAATTGAAGAAATCTTGTCTCAAGCTGTCCGGTACAGCCGTTCGGGCAAAAAGTAACGGTTTAAATCATTAAGCAGGCCGTCTGAAACGCAAAATAAAGTTTCAGACGGCCTTTTTTGATGATGAAGCTTATTTGATTGCTTCTAATTCAATGGAACTGGCTACCCTTTCTCTACAACTTCTCATGCACCCTCTCACGCTTCCCACTGGCAAATAAAAACCGCACGGCTGATTACCGTGCGGTTTTGCTTTTTATCTGAAGGGTTCAGACGGCCTTACATCATGCCGCCCATACCACCCATGCCGCCCATATCAGGCATAGCAGGTTTTTCTTCAGGAATTTCAGCGATCATGCAGTCTGTGGTCAGCATCAGGCCAGCGATAGATGCAGCGTGTTGCAGCGCAGAACGGGTTACTTTGGCAGGGTCGAGTACGCCCATTTCGATCATATCGCCGTATTCGCCGGAGCCTGCGTTATAACCGTAGTTGCCTTTGCCTTCCAATACTTTGTTCACAACCACGCTAGGTTCGCCGCCTGCGTTGGCAACGATTTGACGCAGAGGAGACTCAACGGCGCGCAATACGATTTGTACGCCTGCGTCTTGGTCGGCATTGCCGGTGTGCAGGTTTTCCAAAGCGGCACGTGCGCGCAACAGGGCGACACCACCGCCGGCAACCACGCCTTCTTCAACGGCTGCGCGGGTAGCGTGCAGCGCGTCTTCCACGCGGTCTTTTTTCTCTTTCATTTCAACTTCGGTAGCAGCACCGACTTTGATCACTGCCACACCGCCTGCCAGTTTAGCCACGCGCTCTTGCAGTTTTTCTTTGTCGTATTCGCTGGTTGCGGTTTCGATTTGTTGGCGGATTTCGGCAACACGCGCTTCGATTTGGGCTGCGTCGCCGAAGCCGTCGATGATGGTAGTGTTTTCTTTACCGATTTCGATGCGCTTGGCTTGACCCAAGTCGTCCAAAGTCGCTTTTTCCAGAGACAGGCCGACTTCTTCGGAAATTACCACGCCGCCGGTCAGGATAGCGATGTCTTGCAACATGGCTTTGCGGCGGTCGCCGAAGCCAGGGGCTTTAACGGCAACGGTTTTCAGAATACCGCGGATGTTGTTCACCACCAAAGTTGCCAAGGCTTCGCCTTCTACGTCTTCAGCGATAATCAAGAGCGGACGGCTGGCTTTGGCTACTTGTTCCAAAACAGGCAACAAGTCGCGGATGTTGCTGATTTTTTTGTCGAACAACAATACAAACGGATTGTCCAAAGCAGCGATTTGTTTTTCAGCGTCGTTGATAAAGTAAGGAGACAGATAGCCGCGGTCGAACTGCATACCTTCAACCACGTCCAGCTCGTTTTCCAAAGATTTGCCGTCTTCAACGGTAATCACGCCTTCTTTGCCGACTTTTTCCATCGCTTCGGCAATAATCGCGCCGACTTGTTCGTCAGAGTTAGCGGAAATAGAGCCGACTTGGGCGATTTCTTTGGAAGTATCGCAAGGTTTGGCGATGTTTTTCAGCTCGTCAACCAAAGCGGCAACGGCTTTGTCGATACCGCGTTTCAGGTCGGTTGGGTTCATGCCGGCGGTAACGTATTTCATGCCTTCGGCAACGATGGATTGCGCCAATACGGTAGCGGTAGTGGTACCGTCGCCTGCTACGTCGTTGGTTTTGGACGCCACTTCTTTCACCATCTGCGCGCCCATGTTTTCGAATTTGTCTTTCAATTCGATTTCTTTTGCAACAGACACACCGTCTTTAGTGATGTGCGGGCCGCCGAAAGCGCGGTCGAGTACCACGTTGCGGCCTTTAGGGCCCAAAGTTACGCGTACGGCGTTTGCCAATACGTTGACGCCGTTTACCATTTTTTGGCGAACTTCGTTACCGAATTGTACGTCTTTTGCTGCCATTTAAATTCTCCAAATCAATATTAAAAATCTGTTCGAGGCCGTCTGAAAACTTCATGTTTGATTCAGACGGCCTTTGGTTCTGAAACTTAATTCAACAATTATTCAACGATACCGAAGATGTCTTCTTCACGCATTACCAACAGCTCTTCGCCGTCGGCTTTTACAGTTTGACCGCTGTATTTGCCGAAGATCACTTTGTCGCCGACTTTGACATCCAGCGGACGGCGCTCGCCGTCTTTACCGATTTTGCCCGCACCCACGGCGATTACTTCGCCCATGTCGGGTTTTTCAGCAGCCGCACCCGGCAAAACGATGCCGGAGGCGGTTTTTTCTTCAGCTTCTAAGCGTTTGACGACTACGCGGTCGTGTAAAGGGCGGATGGTCATGTCTTAATGCTCCGATAAATAAATAGATTGAAAACAATTGTCTGTCGGACATGACAGACACGGTTTGCTTGGAAATAGCGGCACGCTTATGGAAAGCCTGCCGTAATGGCGGGTAGATTTGGGTTGTTTGCGACAAATTCAAGGGAAAAAGTAAAAATTTCTATGCAGTCTTTCCAAATATTTTCATACGCAAAAATGCCCAATCACATATTTTTCAGACGGCCTGATATACCAACTGCAAAGTTCGTTTAAAAACAACCCACTTCCTTTACAAATTCAATACAACTCTTTACAACTGTTTCTTTTATATGCATTATTATAAATGATGATTATTCTTAATTGCATATTTTAAAGATAATTTCTCTTTATTTGCTTTTATTTTTTTATTACTGTCATTTTATTAAGGACATTTCTCAATGAATACGCCCCTGTTTCGACTGAGCCTGCTGTCACTGACACTGGCGGCCGGTTTTGCACACGCAGAAAATGAAGCCAAAGACAATGTTGTACTTGATACCGTTACCGTTAAAGGCGACCGCCAAGGTAGCAAAATCAAAACCAATATCGTCACTCTTCGTCAAAAAGACGAAAGCACGGCAACCGATTTGCGCGAATTATTAAAAGAAGAACCAGCCATCGACTTCGGCGGCGGCAACGGTTCATCTCAATTCCTGACGCTGCGCGGCATGGGTCAAAACTCGGTGGATATTAAGGTGGACAACGCCTATTCCGACAGCCAAATGCTGTACCACCAAGGCCGTTTCATCATCGACCCTGCGCTGGTCAAAATCGTCTCTGTACAGAAAGGTGCAGGCTCCGCATCTGCCGGTATCGGCGCGACCAACGGTGCGATTATTACCAAAACCGTCGATGCCCAAGACTTGCTCAAAGGCTTGGACAAAAACTGGGGTGTACGCCTCAACAGCGGCTATGCCTCTAATGACGGCGTAAGCTACGGCGCAAGCGTGTTCGGCAAAGCGGGTAACTTCGACGGCTTATTCTCTTACAGCCGCAACGATGAAAAAGATTACGAACCCGGCAAAGGCTATACAAACAGCAATGGAGGTAAAACCGTACCATTCAGCGGGCTGGACAAACGCAGCTATCTTGCCAAAATCGGCGCAAACTTCGGCGATCACCGCTTAGTGTTAAGCCACATGAATGATCAACACCGAGGCATCCGCACCGTCCGTGAAGAATTTACCGCCACCGACAATCCGCGTCTGACCTTGGCACGCCAAGCCCCGACCTACCGCGAAACCAGCCTCTCCAACACCAACTTGGCATGGACGGCAAACAACTTAGGCTTTGTTGAAAAACTGGACGCCAACGCCTACCTGATGAAAAATGAACGCTATTCGGCCGATGACAGTAAAAACGGTTATGCAGGCAACCTGCCCGGCCCGAATACAACCGTTATCGAAACCAAAGGCGTGAATTTCAATCTGGACAGCCGCATTGGCGAAAAAACATTGATCAAATACGGCGTCAACTACCGTCATCAAGAAATCAAACCGCCGGTATTCTTCAGCTCAGCCTTGAGCAATCCGAAGAAAAGTGATGCCGGTATTTACGCTGAAGCCATCCACGACATCGGCAACTTTACCCTTACAGGCGGCTTGCGCTACGACCATTTCGACATCAAAACCCATGACGGCAAATCCGTTTCCGACGGCACAGTCAACCCAAGCTTCGGCGTGATTTGGCAGCCGCATGAATACTGGAGTTTCAGTGCCAGCCACAACTACGCATCCCGCAGCCCGCGTCTTTACGATGCGATGCGCCAACATGGACGCGGAAATTCCATCACATCAATTGCAGACGACACCAAAGCCGAACGCGCCCGCAATACCGAAATCGGCTTCAACTATAACAACGGCAACTTTGCTGCCAACGGTAGCTATTTCTGGCAAAAAATTAAAGATGCCGTCGCAGGTCCGCAGCAACGCCATGATGCCGCAGGCAATCCGATTGCAGGCGTACGCGAAATCGTCAATGCGGGCTACATCAAAAATCATGGCTATGAATTGGGCGCATCCTACCGCACAGGCGGCCTGCTGGCTAAAGTCGGCGTAAGCCACAGCAAACCGCGCATCTACGACACCCATCCTGAAAACCTGTTAAGCGCAAACCCCGAATTTGCCGTACAAACCGGCCGCACTTGGACGACCTCCCTCTCCTACCGCTTCCAAAATCCGAATTTGGAAATCGGCTGGCGTGGTCGTTACCTCCAAAAAGCCTCCGGTTCAGTATTGGTTCGCGACAAGGGTGAAGTCAAACGTAAAGGCTACGGCGTGAACGATGTGTTCGCCAACTGGAAACCTCTGGGCAAAGACACGCTCAATGTCAACTTTGCCGTCAACAACGTGTTTAACAAGTTCTACTATCCGCACAGCCAACGCGGTGAAACCTTACCCGGTATCGGCCGCGATGTCCGCTTGGGTGTAAACTACCGCTTCTAAGCAATCAGCTTGAAAAGGCCGTCTGAAAACAAAAGTTTTCAGACGGCGTCTAGCTTTATAGCCCGATACAAGTTATCATTTCGATTTACTTTATTTCCGACTACGGAGAAACTCTATGTTACGTTTGACCGCTTTAGCCGTATGCTGCGCCCTTGCTTTGGGTGCGTGTTCACCGAAAGATTCTGCTTCCAATCAGGCGCAAACTGCTTCCGCTTCTGCCGCCCAAACCGAAGGTGCAAGCCTGACGGTGAAAACCGCGCGCGGCGATGCGAAAGTGCCGCAAAATCCAGAGCGTATCGCCGTTTACGATTTGGGTATGCTCGATACTTTAAACAAATTGGGCGTGAAAACTGGTTTGTCCATCGACAAAAACCGCCTGCCCTACTTGGACGAATATTTCAAAACCACCAAACCTGCCGGCACACTGTTTGAACCTGACTACGAAGCACTCAACGCTTACAAACCGCAGCTCATCATCATCGGCAGCCGTGCAGCCAAAGCGTTTGACAAGTTGAACGAGATTGCGCCGACCATCGAAATGACCGCCGAAACCGCCAATCTGAAAGAAAGCTCAAAAGAGCGCATCGACGCGCTGGGGCAAATCTTCGGCAAACAGGCCGAAGCGGACAAGCTGAAAGCGGAAATCGATGCTTCGTTTGAAGCGGCGAAAACTGCTGCGCAAGGCAAAGGCAAGGGTTTGGTGGTATTGGTCAACGGCGGTAAGATGTCGGCTTTCGGCCCTTCCTCACGTTTGGGCGGTTGGTTGCATAAAGATATCGGCGTTCCTGCTGTTGATGAATCGATTAAAGAAGGCAGCCACGGCCAGCCTATCAGCTTTGAATACCTGAAAGAGAAAAACCCTGATTGGCTGTTTGTTTTGGACCGCGGCGCGGCCATCGGCGAAGAAGGTCAGGCGGCAAAAGATGTGTTGAACAATCCGCTGGTTGCCGAAACGACCGCTTGGAAAAAAGGCCAAGTCGTGTACCTCGTACCGGAAACCTATCTGGCAGCTGGCGGCGCACAAGAATTGCTGAACGCTTCCAAACAGGTAAGCGATGCGTTTAATGCAGCCAAGTAATTCGGCGCGGGCATAGCCGCCCGCTTCTTTCAGACGGCCTGAACGGTTTGATGATGCACAGGATCAAGTTGCTTGATCTGAAGTCATTGGATTTAGGCCGTCTGAAAATACATGGTGCAAATGGACAAGTTTTGCCTGTTTGCATCTGTTTTTATGATGGGCAAACCTGCCTTTTTTTGCCAAATACCTTAACCCTTCGTTCAGACGGCCTTATTTTTTTCCGAACCATTTTATGTTTCACAAACCTTCATTTTTAAATGCGGTCAACGGTGTGGCGCTGCTGATATTGTTTGCCGTCAGCCTGTCGGTCGGCGTGGCCGAATTCAAATGGTCCGCCCTGTTTTCCCTATCCGACAGTCAACAGGTCATGTTCATCAGCCGCCTGCCGCGCACGTTTGCGATTGTGCTGACGGGTGCGTCGATGGCGGTGGCCGGCATGATTATGCAGATTTTGATGCGCAACCGTTTTGTCGAACCGTCGATGGTGGGCGCAAGCCAAAGCGCGGCTTTGGGTTTGCTGCTGATGACCCTGCTGCTTCCGGCCGCGCCGCTGCTGGCAAAAATGTCGGTTGCCGCCGTTGCCGCGCTGATCGGGATGTTGGTCTTTATGCTGCTGATCCGCCGCCTGCCGCCGACCGCGCAACTGATGGTGCCTTTGGTTGGGATTATTTTCGGCGGTGTGATTGAGGCGGTGGCCACCTTTATCGCGTATGAAAACGAAATGCTGCAAATGCTAGGTGTGTGGCAACAGGGCGATTTTTCCGGCGTGTTGCTCGGGCGGTATGAGCTGTTGTGGGCAACGGGGATTTTGGCTTTGTTTGCCTATTTGATTGCCGACCAGCTGACGATTTTGGGTTTGGGCGAAACGGTGAGCGTGAACTTGGGACTAAACAGGACGGCGATTCTGTGGTCGGGGCTGATTATTGTGGCGCTGATTACGTCTTTGGTGGTCGTGACGGTCGGCAATATTCCGTTTATCGGCTTGGTCGTGCCGAACATCATCAGCCGCCTGATGGGCGACAAGCTGCGCCAAAGCCTGCCTGCGGTGGCCTTGCTGGGTGCGTCTTTGGTGTTGCTGTGCGATATTGTCGGACGCGTGATTGTGTTTCCGTTTGAAATTCCGGTCTCTACGGTTTTTGGTGTGATGGGGACGGCTCTATTTTTGTGGCTTTTATTAAGGAAACCTGCTCATGCCGTCTGAAAAAAATATCGGTTTTATGGCAGGAAGCAGCCGTCCGTTGTGGGTCGCCTTTGTGCTGTTGCTGGTTTCCTGCGTCCTGTTTATGACGCTCAATGTCAAAGGCGATTGGGACTTTGTCCTGCACCTGCGTCTGACCAAGCTTGCCGCGCTGCTGATGGTCGCCTATGCGGTCGGCGTGTCCACGCAACTCTTCCAAACGCTGACCAACAATCCGATTCTGACCCCTTCGATTTTGGGTTTCGATTCGCTGTATGTGTTTTTGCAGACCCTACTGGTGTTTACGCTCGGCGGCGTGGGCTATGCTTCCCTGCCGTTGACGGGCAAATTCGGCTTTGAACTGGTCGTCATGATGGGCGGTTCGCTGCTGCTGTTCTACACGCTCATCAAACAGGGCGGACGCGATTTGTCGCGCATGATTTTAATCGGCGTGATTTTCGGGATTTTGTTCCGTAGTCTGTCGTCGCTGCTTTCGCGCATGATTGACCCCGAAGAATTTACCGCTGCGCAGGCGAATATGTTTGCCACCTTCAATACCGTCCACTCGGAATTGTTGGGCATCGGCGCAATCGTGTTGCTCATCAGCGCCGCCGTGATCTGGCGCGAACGCCATCGCCTCGATGTTTACCTGCTCGGCCGCAATCAGGCCATCAATTTGGGCATCAACTACACGCGCAATACCTTATGGCTGCTGTTGTGGATCGCCGCACTGGTTGCAACCGCCACTGCCGTTGTCGGCCCGGTAAGCTTTTTCGGCCTGCTGGTTGCCGCGCTGGCCAACCATTTTTCTCCGTCAGTCAAACATTCCGTCCGCCTGCCCATGACTTTTTGTGTCGGCGGCATCCTGTTGGTCGGTGGGCAAACCATCTTCGAACACTTCCTCGGCATGCAGGCCGTTTTGAGCGTGGTCGTCGAATTTGCAGGCGGATTGGTATTTTTATATTTGGTGTTGAAAAAGAAATAAATTAAACGTGCCCAAACGCTCGCAAAAATAAATTCAGGTCGTCTGAAATCCATGTTTTCAAAATATTTAATCCTTGAAATGAAACTAAATTTCTGACATGTACTCATAGTAAACATTACTGGATTTACTAAAATTACAAAAAATGAGCACGACATTAAAATACCGTCCCGACTTGGACGGCATCCGGGCTTTGGCAGTCTTGGCTGTCATTATTTTCCACATTGATGCCGCTTGGCTGCCCGGTGGTTTTCTCGGTGTGGATATGTTTTTCGTTTTGTCCGGCTACCTGATTACCACCATCATCAGCCGCGAAATGCAAAACGGCAGTTTTTCGTTTTTAGAGTTTTACAAACGCCGCGCGAAGCGTATTTTGCCTGTTTTTTCCTGCGTATTGCTGTGTACGAGCTTGGTCGCCGCAATCTTTTTCTTGTCGTTTGACCTGCGCCAATACGTCAAATCCGCAGCGTTTGCGTTGCTGTTTTCGGCCAACCTGTTTTTTGCACGGCGCGGCGGCTATTTCGATGCCGATGCGGCGGAAAAACCTTTACAGCACATTTGGTCTTTATCTCTGGAAGAGCAGTTTTACTTTGTTTTTCCGGTTTTGCTGACTGCTTTTTTCCGATTCAGCAAAGGGCGCAACATCCGCCAATTCATCCTTTTGCTGATTGTATTGAGCCTGTTGTCCGTTTTTTTACCCACCTTCGGCATGGATCCTTATTTCCTGCCTTATGTGCGCGCATACGAGCTGCTGATCGGCGCGCTTTTTGCCTTTATTCCGCCTTCCCAAAACAACGACCGTTTCAGCACACCTGTGGTCGGCTGGGCGATGATGACGGTGATTGCCGCCATGCTGCTGCTTCCTTACGGCGTGTTGCCCGGCGAAGGCAATATCGAACGGCTGCTGTGCTGTACGGCGGTTGGCGGCTTGATTTACTCGGGCAAAACCCTGCAAACGCAAAACGGCTTCAATACCGCCAAACTGTTGAGCCTCAAGCCCGTTGTGTTTATCGGTTTGATTTCCTATTCGCTGTATCTGTGGCATTGGGTGGTCTTGGCCGTCATGCGCTATGTTTACATGGACAACGCTTTGCCGATGTCCGCGATTGTATTGGCAGTGGTGCTGATGTCGGGCTTGTCCGTTTTGTCCTATTACTTTGTCGAAACACCAGCGCGACGGATAAAGAATTTCACCACCAAGAAATTCATCGGGGTAATCGCCGCCTATTTTGCCCTGCTGATTCCTGCCGCCGGCTACCTGCTGACTGCCAAACCGGCCGCATACGAGGCAAACCTATATACGGTTGACGAAAGTAAAATCTGCGCGGATACCTTGACCAAAACCGACTGCGCTGTCGGCGCGGAAAACCAAAGCAGCAAAGTCCTGCTGATGGGCGACTCCCACGCCGCCCACCTGACGCCCTTTATCGATATGGTGGGCAAACAGGAAGGCTTTGCCGCCGACATTATCTCGTCCAACAGCTGCGGCGTTGCCTTCGGCTTCCTCCTACCGCAAAGCGACCGCCGTGCCAACCGTTGCAACCCTTACAACCGCTTTATCGCACAAAAGGTCGAAAACTACCCGGTGGTCTTTATCTCGCAACGTTGGTTCCTGCATACCGACAAACCCGGTTTTACGGAGCATTTCGGCAAAATGCTCGACACCCTGATTCAACAGGGCAAACAGGTTTACGTCTTTGCCGACACGCCGATGAACGCGCAACTGCCCCTGCGCCATTACTACCTGAAACAGCGCCTCGGCATCGACATGCAATACGTTTCCGAGCATAAAAAAGCGGAAATTGCCCGCTCCGCCGAAGCGGACAAAACCATAGAAAACATCGTCAAACAGCGGCCTGCCGTGCATTGGGTCAACATCATGGGTCCGATTCCGGCAGACAAAACCATAGACGGCCTACCGATATATTTTGACACCAACCACCTCAACACCCACGGTGTGACAAAACTGGCGGAAAAATTTATACAGGACAAAAAAATACTCCTAAAATAACACCGCAGTTTCAGCCCGAAACCTTTGCCGTAATACTGAATGCAAATGCCGCTCAAAGCGCAGTAAACAGTATGCCGCAAAGGTTTCAGGCCGTCTGAAACCTTCAGACGGCCTAAGCAAACCCATAAAGGACAACCCTCATGACACAAGAACGCCTTCCTTCATTCTTCGATGACGCCCCGACCATTACCGTCCAAGACGCATTGGCCGACTTCCTCGGCGCGGCCGAAAACGGCATCCTCACTTACCGCTACGCCGATGCCGTGCGCCTGTGCGGCCATTCCTGCCCGACCGTCGCCGGCGCCTACCTGATGGTGGTCAAAGGCCTGAAAGCCCTTTACGGCGAAGAGCTGCCGCAACGCGGCGACATCGAAGCCTTTATGCAGGGCGAGCGTGACGAAGGCACGACCGGCGTTACCGCTTCCGTCGTCCAACTCCTTACCGGCGCGGCACCTGAAACCGGCTTTGGCGGCGTAGGCCCAGCCGGACGCTTTGCCCGCCGCCATCTATTGTCATTTGGTACAGGCGAAATCAACGGCACACTCGCGCTCCGCCGCCGCGACACCGGCAAAACCGTTGCCGTCAGCCTCAACGCCGCGCTCCAACCCTTTGCGCCGCAAATGCGCGACATCATGCCCAAAGCCGTCAGCGGCAGCGCAAGTGCTGACGAACTCAAACAATTCGGCGAGCTTTGGCAAGAACGCGTTCGCGCCTTCCTGATTGACCAAGCCGACAATCCCGAATTTGTTACCGTCAGCGAAATCTAAAAACACCATACAGGAATAAAATTCAGACGGCCTCATGCTGAAAGGCCGTCTGAAACCCTAACTTCCCATTTTCGGACCCGCCTATGATTACCATCCGCAACGTCAGCCACACCATCGGCAGCAACCCCATCCTCAACGACGTCAGCCTCGACATCCCCGAAGGCGGCATTACCGCGCTAATCGGCCCGAACGGCGCAGGCAAGTCTACCCTCCTCTCCTTTATGGCGCGCCTGCAGCCCTTGGTACACGGCGACATCAGCTACGCAGGCAAAGACATCAAAACCACCCCCACCGCCGAACTCGCCCGCACGCTTTCCATCCTCACCCAAGAAAACAGCATCATGAGCCGCATTACTGTGCGCGACCTGCTCATGTTCGGCCGCTATCCCTACCACCAAGGCAGGCCGTCTGAAAACGACAAAACCATTGTCGAAGAAGCGCTTGCCGAGTTCCACCTGCAAGACTTCGCCGACCGCTACCTGACCGAGCTTTCCGGCGGCCAACGCCAACGCGCCATGATTGCCATGGTATTCTGCCAGCGCACCGACTACGTTTTGCTGGACGAGCCGCTGAACAACCTCGACATGTATCATGCCCGCTCCCTCATGCAAATCCTGCGCCGGCTGACCGACGAACACAAACGCACCACCGTCGTCGTCCTGCACGACATCAACCAGGCCGCCGCCTATGCCGATTACGTCGTCGCCATGAAAAACGGCCAAGTCGCCATGCAGGGCAAGCCCAACGATATTTTCACCGCCGAAAACATCAAAACCTTATTCGATATGGACGTCAACGTCCTCGATTACGAAGGCAAAAAACTGGTTATCCACCATATCTAAATCCGACAAAAAGGCCGTCTGAAACCCGATTACCCACGTTTCAGACGGCCTTTGCCTATTCAAAGCGTTTATTTTTTATCGTACAAACCGCGCACCACTCGACCGATCGCGGCAATGCCTTTTTCCAGCGTTTCCGCGTCTTGCGCAATGCTCATACGGATGCACTCGTGCGCGTGCGGATAGTCTTGCCTATCAATGCCGACAAAGAAATGCTCGCCCGGAATAATCAGCGTGCCTTCGGCTTTGAGCATTTCGTACAAGGTTTGCGATGAAACAGGCAGGTTTTCAAACCAAAGCCACAAGAAAATCGCACCTTCAGGCTTGTGGATTTTCAACGGATACGCGCCCAATTCACGCTTGAGCAGGGAAACCGCCGTTTGCGCCTGCTGACGGTAAAACGGCTGAATCACTTCGTCGGCCAGCTGTTTCAGACGGCCGTCGTTCAACAGCGGAGCCGCAATCGCCGCGCCGAAACGGGTTGGCGACAAGTTCACAATCGCATTCAAACTGCTGACGGCTTTGACCACTTCCGGCGCAGCGACAATAATGCCGGTGCGCACGCCGGGCAGGCCGATTTTAGAAAGGCTGAAGCAGAGGATGATGTTTTCGTGCCAGTTGAGCGTCACATCGCTGTAAATAATATTCGGGAACGGCATTCCGTAAGCGTTGTCGATAATCAGCGGAATCCCGTGCTCCTGCGCCAACGCATCCAAACGCGCCATCTCGCCGTCGGTCAACACATTGCCGGTCGGGTTGGTCGGGCGCGAACAGCAAATCGCACCGATTTTGCCCTCTTTCAATTCAGTCAGGCTCTCCAGCGCGTCAAAGTCCACGCGGTATTTGAAAAAGCCTGCTTCGCCTTCGTGTTCGACATTTTCGATTTTCGGTTTTACCGAAATAAAATGCTGCCCCTCGACATGCACGTCCGCATAACCGATATATTCAGGCGCCAGCGGCAGCAAAATGGCTTTCTCAGCCGTTTGGCCGTCTGAAAGATTGAATTTGCCGCCGAACAAGTTAAACAAATAGAAAAACGCATTTTGCGAACCATTGGTCAGCGCGATATTGTCCGCCGTCAGGTTCCAGCCGTATTCGCGGTTGAGAAACTCAGTCAAAGCCGCAATCAGCGCCGCATCGCCCTGCGGATTGGAATAATTGCCGATATTCTCAACAGCGTGTTCCGCCGCCAGCTTGGAAAACACATCGGCGAACACCGCATTGACTTCAGCAATCTTCGCCGGATTACCGCCGCCAAGCATATTGACGGGCTTGTCGCTTTTGAGCGCGTCGCCCAAATCGTCCATCAACTGCAAAATACCGCTGTGTTGTGTGAATTTTTCGCCGAATGCTGAAAACTGCATGGAAACTCCGTTGCTGGGTGTGTGTGGAAACAATAAACCGCTATTATAAGAACAAAGGCCGTCTGAAAACCAGTTATCCTGATTGTTCAGACGGTCTATTTGACGGAATGGTGGCTTGATACAACCTTATTGGTCTACAGGTATTATTTCTTCCTGCCAAAAATCAGTGATATCACCGACAAGATCAAGAAACCGGCAAATAAAATTTTGGCTATGCCTGCCGCACTACCTGCAATACCACCGAAACCTAATACAGCTGCAATAATAGCGATTATAAAGAAAACGATCGAATAATGAAGCATGATTTTTTCCTTTCGGTTTAATATAAAAACGGTCGAGGGGGATACGACCGTTTATTGTGAAATTCAACGGTCTTAGTTGTTCAACCAATCATCAATTTCTTTTTCAACTTCATCTTTAGTGCGACCGTAACGCTCTTGGATTTTACCAGCCAACTGATCGCGCTTGCCTTCGATGATGTCCAAATCGTCGTTTGTCAGCTCGCCCCATTTTTCTTTGGCTTTACCTTTGAGTTGCTCCCATTTTCCTTTGATAATATCTTCATTCATAGTTATATAATCCTATCTTATTGATTAATATTTAACTCACGGATAAAACCGCTTACATTTAACCTTACTTGATAATTTATTAATTTTCAAGCAAAGACAATGCTGATTTTTTAATCAACCAATAAATATCTTATTAATCTCTTAATTAATCAATAAGTTACACAAAACCGTTAAATTTTGAAAATATTAAGATATTATTGATTGCCGCCTTTTAAGTGTATTCTTTAAATCAATCGACCTCACTATGAAAAACAGGCCGTCTGAAAACCAGTGATCCTGATTTTTCAGACGGCCTTTACTATCCAATTTTTCCTTTAACGGCCAAAATTGTCTCGACGTTCGCGCCAGTCTTGACGGATGGAGCCGCTTTTGCCGACCGGTGTATCTTGTTCGACTTCCCAAATAAAATTCGTTCCGCCGCCAATCGGATGAGAACCACGCAAGCCGATGTGGCTGCCTTGGTCGGCAACGGCGGTTCGGCTGTATGTTTGGCCGCCGAAACGGGTTTGCGAGGTTTCGATGCCGCTTTTGATGCTGCCGTAAAGCTGTACGTCGGCATGTGCGGCGAGTGCGGCGGTGGAAAGTGCGGCAGTGAGGAGAAGTTTTAAGTTCATGGTTTATCCTTTTTTTGAAGAGGAATTGTGAGGCGATTGTATCGGCCTTGTGCGTAAACAAGTTACAATTCTTGCAAAATCTGACAGGAGTTTTGATGATGCGCTCTTTACGTGCCGCTGCTGTGCAAATGGTGTCGTCTACCGACCCCGAAACCAATATTGCCACCATGAAACGCCTCGTCCGCGAGGCTGTCGAACAAGGGGCGGATTGGGTGTTGCTGCCCGAATATTGGCCGCTGATGGGCAAAAACGATACGGACAAGCTGGCATTTGCCGAGCCTTTGGACGATGAACGAGTTGGCGAAACCTGCCACACCCGTTTTCAGACGGCCTTAAGCGAAACGGCAAGGGAATGCGGCGTGGTGTTGTTTGGCGGTACGGTTCCGCTGCAAAGCCCAAACGCGGGCAAAGTGATGAACACGATGCTGGTGTATGACCGCAACGGCAACCGAATCGGGCTTTACCACAAAATGCACCTTTTCGGCTTTTCCGGTTTGGGTGAACGCTACGCTGAAGCCGATACGATACTGGCGGGCAACGATGTGCCGAAGCTGGGCGTAGACGATGTTCCGCTGGCGGCCGGCGTCTGCTACGATTTGCGCTTTCCTGAGTTTTTCCGCGCCCAGCAGCCGTTTGATGTTTTGCTGTTGCCGGCCGCGTTTACCTACACGACCGGCAAGGCGCATTGGGAATTGCTGCTGCGCGCCCGTGCGGTGGAAAACCAATGCTACGTCATCGCGTCGGCACAAGGCGGACTACATGAAAGCGGCCGCCGCACATTCGGCCACAGTATGATTATCGACCCTTGGGGCGACGTATTGGCCACGCTGCCGGAAGGCGAAGGCGTGATTTGTGCCGATTTGGATACTGCGCGCCTGCAAAGCGTGCGCACGCGTCTGCCAGCCCTGAAACACCGATTACTTTAAACACGCACTATGTCCCACTCACAACCCACACGCATTCTCGGCATCGACCCCGGCAGCCGCGTGACCGGCTTCGGCGTGATCGATGTCCACGGCCGCGAGCATCATTATGTTGCTTCCGGCTGTATCAAAACGCCGACCGGCGCGTCGCTTTCCGAACGCATCGCCGTGATTGTCCGTCATATCGACGAAATCATCCGCCACTATCAGCCGCATCAGGCGGCCATCGAGCAAGTGTTCGTCAACGTCAATCCAGCCGCGACGTTAATGCTCGGTCAGGCGCGCGGTGCAGCGATTGCCGCTTTGGTCATGCACGATTTGCCCGTGTTTGAATACACCGCGCTTCAGGTCAAGCAGGCTGTGGTCGGCAAGGGTAAGGCCGCCAAAGAGCAGGTGCAGCATATGGTTGTCCAAATGCTTGCACTTTCAGGCACGCCGCAAGCCGATGCCGCCGACGGACTCGCCGTCGCCCTCACCCACGCCCTGCGCAATCACGGATTGGCTTCGCAACTCAATCCCAACGGCCTGCAGGTCAAGCGCGGCCGTTTCCAATGGTAAGCCGACATTCAGGCCGTCTGAAATAGTGTTCCAGCCCGTTTTCAGACGGCCTTTCGGTTATAATAACCCTTTGCCCACATACAGCGAGCCTTCATGAAAGCCGCCTTCCTTTTTCTCTACCTCATCCGCCTGCTGCCTTTTTGCGTGTTGCACAAGATTGCCGACGCGATCGGCATTCTCGCTTATTACGCGGTCAAACCGCGCCGCAAAGTCGGTGAGGTCAACCTCAAAAAATGCTTTCCCGAGCTGAACGACAGCCAGCGCACCGTCCTGCTCAAACGCCATTTCCAACACATGGCCAAGCTGATGCTCGAATACGGCCTCTACTGGTACGCGCCTGCGGACAAGCTGCGCTCGTTGGTACGCTATCAAGACAAACACCATCTCGACGAAGCCCTCGCCGCCGGCGAAAAAGTCATCATCCTCTATCCGCACTTTACCGCATTTGAAATGGCGGTTTACACGCTCAATCAGGATGTGCCGCTGACCAGCATGTATTCGCACCAAAAAAACAAAGCCCTGGACGAGCAAATCCTGAAAGGCCGCCACCGCTACAACAATGTTTTCCTGATCGGCCGCACAGAAGGCCTGCGCGCCATCATCAAACACCTACGCAAAAGCGATGCGCCCTTTCTTTATCTACCCGACCAAGACTTCGGCCGCAACGATTCCATTTTCGTCAATTTCTTCGGCATTCAGACGGCCACGATTACCGGCCTCAGCCGTATTGCCGGCATGACCAAAGCCAAAATCATTCCCGCCATTCCCACGCGTGAAGCTGACAATACCGTAACCCTGCGCTTCTATCCGGCTTGGGATAATTTCCCGACCGAAAATGTCGAAGCCGACACCCAGCGCATGAACGACTTCATCGAAGAGCGGGTACGCGAGCATCCCGAACAATATTTCTGGCTGCACAAACGCTTTAAAACCCGTCCCGAAGGCGAAAACAGCTTTTATTGACTACACCGAATTACAATTTAAATATGCAAAAAGCGGCGAAATCCTTCTTTCGCCGCTTTTTCATTTTAATTGAATCAAACCGAAACTCATGTTTGGTTTTAAACAATCAAATAATATTCCGCTTTAAATGCTTTAAAAACAACTTTTTTCATCGTGATTGAAACTTTCAAACAACCCTATATTTTTTCTAAAATGAAAAACATCAGTCCCAATACACTCTTTTCATTTACATATTAAATTTAATTTCTTTTAAAAACAACATATTGCAAAATAGTTCATCTAAAAAAATACATTTTAATCATTCAAAATATGAAATAAAATTAAATTAAAATTTAAAAAAATAAAATAAATATCTAACTTTTGAATAATTATGAAATATAATTGCAAAAATATGACAAGACCTGAAATTTATACCAAAACAAGCCTTCAGAAAAAAATACTTGGCAAACTGTAAAAATTCGCGTAAATTTCACTACATCAAATTACAAAACATTCAGACGGCCTCGCCGGTTTTAGATACTTTTGTAAGCAGTTTTCTGATATTGCAAGAAATTGCGGTATTTTAGAGGATTTCGGTGCAATGCCCGAAATGAAAGTTTACCGATGCAGAGTTGAGCTGCATCTGTAAAGCCGCAGGTGAAAGCCTGTATTGTTTGTGAAGCGTAAATCTCTGATTTGAGGTATTGGGGCAATCCTGTGGGGGATTGCCTCTTTTTTTATCTGCGCCGTCATGCCACAATGACATCATCCCTTATCCAACCCGATCACGCCATGACTCCGATACTCGCCTTCGACATCGAAACCATCCCCGACGTAAACGGCATCCGCCAGCTTTACGATTTACCTGCCGATTTACCCGACAACGAAGTCGTCCTGTTTGCCCAACAGCAACGCCGCGCCAAGACCGGCAGCGACTTTATGCAACACCATCTGCACCAAGTCGTCGCCATCTCCTGCTGTATGCGCTGGGGGCAAGACAAAATCCGCGTCAGCACCATCGGTGATCCCGAAGACAGCGAAGAAGTCATGATTGCCAAGTTCTTCGAGGTCATCGAAAACTATACGCCGCAACTCGTCAGCTGGAACGGCGGCGGTTTCGACCTGCCCGTCCTCCACTACCGCGCCCTGATACACGGCATCAGCGCCGCCCGTTATTGGGACATGGGAGACGGCGATTTTGGCGACAGCCGCGACTTTAAGTGGAACAACTACATCAGCCGCTACCACTCCCGCCATTGCGACCTGATGGATTTGCTCGCCCTCTACCAACCGCGTGCCAGCGTGCCTTTGGACGATATGGCCAAACTCTGCGGCTTTCCCGGCAAACTGGGCATGGACGGCAGCAAGGTTTGGGATGCTTATCATGCAGGCCGTCTGAAAGACATCCGCGACTATTGCGAAACCGATGCCGCCAATACCTACCTGATGTACATGCGCTTTCGCATGATGAGCGGCGCGCTCGATGCCGACGAATACGAAGTCGAAATCAAACGCATCAAACATTATCTGGCCGCACAAGCCGAAGAAAAACAACACTGGGCGGAGTTCGTCGCTGCTTGGCGTTAAACCAAACCGTCTGAACAGACAAACCAAAAAACCAAAAGGGCGTGATCGACACGCCCTTTTTTATTTCCGACAAACCATGCCCACTAAGCTGGCAAACGCCCCAGCGTTATCCTGTCCAATCCAGCCAAATCCTGCTCTGTTGCCACTTCTGAAAAACCGTTCTCCAGCATAATGTTCCGCACTGCTTCGCCTTGGTCGTAGCCGTGTTCAAACAGCAGCCAGCCGTTGGCTTTCAGGTATTTGGGGGCTTCTTGGGTAATATGGCGGATATGGCTGAGGCCGTCTGAAAAGTCGGTCAACGCGTTTTGCGGTTCAAACCTCAAATCGCCTTGCGACAAATGTTCATCGCCGTCCTCGATGTACGGCGGATTGGAAACAATCACATCGTATCGGCCTTCAGACGGCCTGTCGGTATCAAACCACGAACCCTGCGCAAACTCGACTTTTGCGCCCAATTCGGCCGCATTTTGACGGGCAGTATCCAAAGCACCGACGCTGATATCGGATGCGCGAACATCGGCATCAACGCATTCAAGCGCGACGGTCACGGCAATGGCGCCGCTGCCCGTTCCCAAATCCCACACGCGGCCTTGCGGCGACAAGCGTTTGAGCACGGCTTCCACCAAATGCTCGGTTTCAGGACGGGGAATCAGCACATGGGGATTGACGGCAAAGCGTCGTCCGTAGAACTCGCGTTCGCCCAACAGATAGGCCATCGGCTCGCCTTTCAGACGGCGTTGCGCCAAAGCCTCCAAGATTTGCAGGTCAGATTCCGCCAAATCGTCCGTACCGCGTGTAACCAACTGCGCGCGCGTGTAACCCAGCGCATATTGCAACAACATCCGCGCTTCGTTTTTGGGCAGTGCCGATTGGCGCAACCATTCATCAAGCATCATTTTTCGTCCCATCTGCCATCACTGTGGCTTTTCTTTCCTTAATCTTTCCGGCAAACGTGCTGATGGTGGCAACCGCAAATGCGGCATACCACAAATAAAATCCTGCACCGTAGCGCACGATATCCGATGTATTCCCTGCTTCATCGACGTGTACGGCTTTCACACTGAAAGCCACCAGCGCCAAGCCCCAAAGCGCAGCATGGACAGGCACGACCTTCTTCCGCAACGCCAGCAAAACAATGGCCGCCAACCAAACATAATTAGCATAGGCCGCACAATATCTGATATCTAAAGAAGCAAATATCGACCCCAAAATCAAAACGGTCAAACCCTTCATGCTTTCATGATTGCCCAAATAAAATGCAACATTGGACAAAGACGCTATCCACAGGGCAACCGACACCAGCAACATCACTATGGGAAAACTTGATTTCCGATTCTGTTCCTGCATGGTTTTATCCTAATGCAAAAGGCCGTCTGAAAACTTTTCAGACGGCCTGCCGTTTAAATCTCGCTACCACCGACGGTCAGTCCGGCATCAATCCTCAGGGTCGGTTGTCCGACGCCGACAGGAACGCTCTGCCCTTCTTTGCCGCATACGCCGATACCGCTGTCGAGCGCAGTGTCGTTGCCAATCATGGAAACATGTTTCAGCACTTCGGGGCCGTTGCCGATAATAGTCGCGCCTTTGACAGGATATTGCAGCTTGCCGCCTTCCACCCACCATGCTTCGGATGCGCTGAACACGAATTTACCGCTGGTAATGTCCACTTGTCCGCCGCCGAAATTGACGGCGTAAATACCCTTGTCGATGGACGCGATGATTTCTTCCGGCTCATAGCCGCCGTTTTCCATAAAGGTATTGGTCATGCGCGGCATAGGGGCGGAAGCGTAACTTTCGCGGCGGCCGTTGCCGGTCGATTGCGTGCCCATCAGACGGGCGTTAGTTTCGTCCTGCATATAGCCGACCAAAATCCCGTCTTCAATCAATACTGTGCGGCGGGTCTCATTGCCTTCGTCGTCGATATTGAGCGAACCCCGTCTGTCGGCAATATCGCCTTGATCCACAACGGTCACGCCTTTGGCGGCCACGCGCTCGCCGATTCGGCCGGAGAAAACGCTGGTTTCTTTGCGGTTGAAATCGCCTTCCAAACCATGTCCGACCGCTTCGTGCAACAACACGCCCGGCCAGCCGTTGCCCAAAACGACAGTCATCTCGCCGGCAGGCGCAGGACGGGATTCGAGATTGGTCAGCGCTTGTTTGACAGCGGAATCGACAAACCGACAAACCAAGTTTTCATCGAAATACGCCAAATCATAACGTCCGCCGCCGCCCGCACTGCCCTGCTCGCGACGCTCGCCCTGCTTGGCAATAACGGTAACGTTCATGCGCACCATCGGGCGGATGTCGGCAGCGTGTTTACCGTCCAGACGGGCGATGTACACCATGTCGTATTCGCAGGTCAAACCGGCCATCACTTGCACGATACGCGGATCGGCGGCTTTGGCCAGCGTTTCGACTTTGTTCAACAGCGCGACTTTGGCAGCGGAATCGAGGCTGGCAATAGGGTCAATCGCCATGTGGACAGGCTTGCCGTAAGCAGGTGTCGGCACTTTGACGCTGGCCTCGCCACCGGCCGCACCAATCACGCGCACGGCTTTGGCAGAGCGGTTGATCGAATCGATACACAGGCTGTCGGCGTAGGCAAAAGCGGTTTTATCGCCCGAAACGGCACGCACGCCCACACCCTGATCGATTTGGAAACTGCCCGATTTGACGATGCCTTCTTCCAAATGCCAACTTTCATAGGCAGTACGCTGGCAATAGATGTCGGCATAATCGACATGGTTGGCGCCGATAATGCTCAGGCTTTGGGCGAGCAAATCGGGGGAAAGATGGTTGGCTTCGAGCAAATCTCGCTGTACCGCGGCGTAGGTTTGTTGCATAATTTTTCAGACGGCCCGACGAGCAGGCAAAGTTAATTTGGCCTTGATTATACGGTATTTTATATGGCTTTGGATATGTTGATTGCTTGGGTTTATGAGTGATTGAAACAAATCAAAAGGCCGTCTGAAACATAAGGTCGAAATGTTTGCCTTACCCTATTTCAACAGGCCTGTTCGTTTGACGTTTAGACGGCCTTTTCAATCACGGCAAAGCCAATACTGAAATTTAATTTCCATACAAAACAATCTATTACAACGAAACCCATTATTTTTTCAATTTCGCTATTGATAATAGTTATTATTAGCGTATAATTAAAACCACTCGGAAGACGTCCTAATCCGAGCCATTAAACAACAGATTTTATCCCCCTCTTTCCCATTATCTCTTGATACTCGGAGTGCGCATATACGAAACATACCTGTTCCCCTTTATATCAGATACTCAAAACCGAAAAACATGAAACCCACTGCCGATACAGTGGGTTTCGTGTTTTGTGGCGTTCGGTTTATCAGGCTTGGCCGGCTGCTGATCAGGCCGTCTGAAACCGAATAGACCTGATTATCGGCAGGTTTTCATGTTCAACTTGCCATAACGGCCGACAATGTTTCTGATATCTTGGGCATCGCGCTCGTCAACCGCCATGAAGACCACGGTCATGCGCGCCACGCTCAAACCGGTATCGGGTGCGCTTCTGTCTTCCTGTTCGACAATGCGCGCGCCGCCGAAACCTGCGCTGGACAAACGTGAAATCAAAACTTGGGCGGAAGAACGGCTGCGTGTTACGTCAATGCTAATTTCGCCGTTGTGAATGCTGCCGCTAAAGCCGCGGCTGCCCAAGGCATCAAGCTGGGCGGAGGTATCGCCGTCGGCAGGCAAAACCACGCGGAAGGTTTTGGAAGAAGTCTCGCTACCGGATGCGCCGTTACGTTTTTCGATACTGCGGCTGGCTGCATGGGGCCATTTGCCCAACAGGCCTTTGATGCGGTGGTAATCGTCTTCATCCATCACCACGGTGGCGCTGCTGGTACACAAGCGTTCCACGCCGGCCGCACCCATCTCTTCTTCGGCGGCGCGGCGTTCTTGCGCTTCTTTTTCGCGGCGCATTTTTTCTTTTTTCTCTTTCAACTGCTGCGCTTCTTGCTTTTTACGCAAGGCTTCTGCTTCTTCGGATTCAGGTTCTGCCATAATCAGGCCGTCTGATTCATCCGCCACCCAATCGGGTTGCGATGCCTGCTGAGGCTCGGCTTTAGGCGCGTCCAAAGAAGATGGGCGCAATAATTCGTGCGTACCGCCTTCCAAAGCAGATTCGGGTTTGGCGGTTTTATGTTGTGTCCGATAGGCAACCATGCTGCCAAAAACAATGATGTTGAGTGCGACCAAGACCGCAAACAGCCATTTCATGATGCGTTTTCCTTTTTATTGTCCGTTGCGATGGGCAATCCAATGCAAGAGCCCGTGAATCACGAGATTATCGACGATTTTCACTTGATTGTCATGAACGAATGACTCCGGCAGTGCCTGCACGACTCTGGCCGCACCGCCGCCCGTGATAATAATATCGACCGGTTTGCCCTCACCCGTTTTGTCTTTCAGACGGCCATGCATCATCATCAACGCGCCGCAAACGGCATCCATCATGCCGCTGGCAATAGCGTTCGGCGTTGTGGTTGGGAACGGATATACCTTGCCGATGGGGCGGTTGAGGTTGGCGGTCTTGAGCGCCATCGCCTCTTTCATCAAGTGGAAACCGGGCATGATGGTGCCGCCAAGATAATGATTGTCTTCCGTCAGCGCGTCGGTGGTTACGGCGGTACCACAACTGACGACGACGCAGGCGTTTTGCGTAAAACGGCGGCTGCCCAGCGCATTAAACCAACGGTCGGAGCCATGTTCTTCAGGGCGGCGGTAATGGTTGCGGATACCCAAAGCCTGCGGCATGGAAGACAGCCATTCGACCGGACGGGTTAATTGTTCTTCGACCATCGCTTTTTTGACCGAACCGCACACGGCGCAACCGACAATCTTCACATCGTCATCGGCAAATTGCAGCCATTCTTCACCCAGCTGGGTCAAATCACGATATGGCGCGTGGCCGACTTCGGAAAATGTGCCATTCTCTACCCACGCCCATTTCAACTGACTGTTGCCGCCGTCCAGCAGCAAAAAGCGTTCCGGTTTCGCCGCGGCAGGTTGTGCCGGACGATTATCCGGACGCAAACTGATCTCGCCGCTGACAATCGTTTTCTCGCCATTGTCGGTCAACAAACGCAACGCGCCTTGCGCATCCACGCCTTTGACTACGCCTTCATGAACAATGCGCCCTTCTTGAAGCAGCAATACCGGCCTGCCTGTGTCGCGGTTGGCGGCATCGTATTCGCCGACACATGACGCGAATCCGTTTTGCGCGTATTCGTTCAACAGCGCATCGAGTTGCGCCAATACCGCATTCAACAAGGTTTTGACGCTTACGCCCTGCTTAGAGGCCGTCTGAAACAAAGCCTGCACGGAAGTGGCGTTTTCAACTTCTTTCGGCAATACAAAATTGATACCGATGCCGATGACGGCGACAGTCTTATTTTCTACCCGCGCCGTTTCAATCAAAATACCGGCCAATTTATCGTTGGCCACGACCAAATCGTTCGGCCACTTGATATTTACGTCCAAACCGATATCGGCAAGCGCACGGCGGCAAGCCAATGCCACCACCAACGCCAGCGAACCCAGCTCATACTGCGGCTTGTCAAACGCCCAGCCCAAGCTGAACATCAGACATTCGCCCTGTCGGTTGACCCAGCTTCGCCCTTGCCGTCCGCGGCCTTTGGTTTGGAAATGCGCCACACACAAGGCCTTATGCGCCAAATCTGCCGACTGGCGCGCCAATGCCATGATTTCATCGTTGCTGGACGAACATTCGTGTTTCAACTGCGCACGAAAACCCTGTTTTCCGGCCATTTGTTGCAGAGATTCTTCGGCAAACACAGCCAAAGGGCGCACCAAGCGCCATTGCCCGTCGTGCTGGCGCAGCAAACCGCGGATATGCCCCGGCATCTGCTGCCAGAATCCGTTTAATTGTTGCGGCTTCATACCGACCACTCGCGCCAACTGAGAAACGTGTTGCGGCAGGCCGTCTGAAAGCGCGGCGAGCAAGGCCCAATGGCGGCTGTTCAAATCCGTCATTCGCCTCCTCCGGCTTCGCGGATTTTCGCCAAAGTTTTGGTGGTCGAAGTTTGGTGTAAAAACGGAATCGAAAATACTTTGCCGCCACGCGCAAACGTCTCAGCCGCACCGACAATCTTATCCACAGGCCAATCGCCGCCTTTAATCAACACATCGGGTTTGACCATTTCAATCAACGCGGCCGGCGTGTCGTCATCAAACCATGTGACCAAATCCACGCTCGCCAATGCCGCTGCCACTGCCGCGCGGTTTTCCAAAGGATTAATCGGGCGATCATCCCCTTTGCCCTGACGGCGTACCGAAGCATCGGTATTCAACGCCAACACCAAAGCCGCACCGGCCGATCGCGCCTGCGCCAAATACGTTACATGGCCTCGATGGAGAATATCGAAACAGCCGTTGGTAAACACCAGCGGACGGGGCAATGCCGCCAAATGCTCCGCCAGCTTTTCGGGCGGACAAATTTTGGATTCAAATTCTGGAGCTGACCATTCGGACATGATGCGGTTCCTTTGGGAATGAAACAGAAAATAATCGGGGTATTATAAAGGATAACGGCGAAACGCCATAAAAAGATACCGAACGGTACAATATTCGGGCTTGACTGCGTATTCATTGATATTTAATAACACAGCAAATGCCATTTTTGCCGATGCCATGATGAAACGGTTTGATAAATACTTTTTTGAAACCCAATTAAATCTTAAGTAAAATTCGGGTATAAACGGAAAAAAGCCTGCATACAATATGCAGGCTTTCATCTGGGGTGGCTGATGGGGCTCGAACCCACGACAACTGGAATCACAATCCAGGGCTCTACCAACTGAGCTACAGCCACCGTAAAAATTGGCACGCCCGACAGGAATCGAACCTGTAACCCCCGACTTAGAAGGTCGGTGCTCTATCCGGTTGAGCTACGGGCGCTCATGCCGATTCGTGCTAAGAATTTTGTGGTCGGGGCGGTGGGATTCGAACTCACGACCCTCTGCTCCCAAAGCAGATGCGCTAACCGGGCTGCGCTACGCCCCGACTGAAGACCTGAACTATACAGACCCTTTTCAACCCGGTCAACACTTACTTTGCTTTATTTTTCATTTTTTAGTTATCTTATTATTTTTAATCGTTATTTATTTTTATGTTTCGTAATTAGGGCCACTCTTTTGTGTCAGGCCGTCTGAAAAATGCGATAATTTAAACGCAATTTTTGTCCCTATTTAGGAGGAAAAATCATGGCTGCACAACTTATAGACGGAAAAAAAATCTCCCAGCAACGCATCGAGGCGGTCGCGCAGGCGGTAAAAGCGCGTCAGGAAAAAGGTTTGCACACGCCTTGCTTGGCGGTGGTATTGGTTGGCGACGACCCTGCCAGCGCGGTTTATGTACGCAATAAAAAACTGGCCTGCCAAAAAAGCGGCATCGAATCGCGCTCTTATGAGCTGCCGTCTGAAACCACGCAAGACGATTTGCTGAAACTGGTGGACGAATTGAACGGCGACCCTGCCGTCGACGGTATTTTGGTGCAACTGCCGCTACCGGCACACATCGACAGCCAAGCGGTTTTGGAGCGTATCGAGCCGCATAAAGATGTGGACGGCTTCCACCCTTACAACGTCGGCCGCCTGGTCGTCAAAATGCCGCTGATGCGCCCTTGCACACCCAAAGGCGTGATGACTTTGTTGGAAGCCTACGGCATCGACCCGAAAGGCAAAAAAGCCGTCGTCGTCGGCGCATCCAATATTGTCGGCCGCCCACAGGCGTTGGAATTGCTGCTGTCCCGCGCGACGGTAACCATTTGCCACAGCGCCACGCAAAACCTTGCCGATGAAGTTGCCGCCGCAGATATTTTGGTGGTCGGCGTAGGCATTCCGAATTTCGTTAAAGGCGAATGGGTTAAACCCGGCGCAGTCGTTATCGATGTGGGCATCAACCGCTTGGACGACGGCAGCCTGTGCGGCGACGTGGAGTTTGATGTTGCCAAAGAACGTGCTTCCATGATTACGCCCGTTCCCGGCGGCGTCGGCCCGATGACGATTGCCACTTTGTTGGAAAACACGGTACACGCGGCCTCATTGCACGATTAATCGCTGTCATTAAGTTAGGCCGTCTGAACATGGTTTTTCAGACGGCCTGACCTGTTTTTTTTGCTTTTTACCTTATTGGCTTCACATGTCCTTACTCTCTTCACACACCGACAACCCGACTTTCCGCAACGCTTCCTATATCCTGATGGGTTTGGCCTTGCTGATTGTCTTGCACTACCATTTGCTGCCGCTGCTGCTGTCGGTTATCCTGACCTATATCTTTATTACGCGCACCAATGGCGTGATCCTCAAACTCCGCCGCCGCGTTTTACCGCGCAACACGCGGCTGCATAAATCGCTCAACGCGCACAATATCAACCTGATTTCCACCACGCTGACGCTGGCCATCGTGTTCAGCATCATCACGATGATGTCTTTGGGCATTTACCACCTGATACACGGTGGCCATGTCGGCTTTATGTTAGCCAAGCTGGCGGCGATTTTGGAAGACACCAAAAACAGCCAAGACCTGCCTGCGGCCATTCTCAATATGCTGCCCAACAATATGGCCGAAATCAAAGCTTCGGCGATCAAGCTGATTGAAGAATACCGCGCCGCACTGACCCGCATCAGTAAAAACAGCATCACGTCCTTCGTGTACATCCTCATCGGCATCATCATCGGCGCCATGCTCAGCTTCCACCGCCTGGAAATGCGCAAAAACCGCCGCAAAATGCCGCTGTTTAAAGCCGAATTGATGCGACGCATCGTCAATTTTGAAACCAGCTTTGAACGCGTGTTCCTCGCCCAAGTCAAAATCTCGCTGATCGACACCTTCCTGACCGGCCTGTACCTCTACTTGGTTTTGCCGCTGTTCGGCGTTGACCTGCCGTTTAAAATGACCGTCCTGATCGTCGCCTTTATCGTCGGGCTGATTCCGGTGGCGGGCAACCTTATTTCCAACACCATCATCATTATTTTGAGCCTCGGCGCATCGCTGTACGTCGCACTCGCCTCGCTGGTTTTCCTTGTTGTCATCCATAAGCTCGAATATTTCCTCAACGCCAAAATCATCGGCTCGGAAATCGAATCCAGCGCATGGGAATTGCTGGTGGCAATGGTCGTCTTTGAACGCATTTTCGGCATCGGCGGCATCATCGTCGCGCCGGTTTATTACGCGTATCTGAAAAACGAATTGAAACTGAGAAAATTGATTTGAGTGTTGACACGGTAATACAGAAAGGCCGTCTGAGAAATTTCCAGACGGCCTTTTTATATTATGAGTTTGTCTTAAATTCGCGTCCCATTTTAAAAGTATAAGCAAAAGGACTATTTTCTACTGATTGTACAATCGGAGGGCTTTTTAGCCATTTAGAACTAAAACAAAGCATTGCTCCTGCTGCTAATTGAACACCGATATCAGGAATATATGGAGCTAATAGCGGTATTTCTTTAGCAATGCTTGCAATAGTGGGAGGTGTAGCAAAAAGGCTATATTTATCTGTTGGTAATATATTTTGAAAATGTGCTTTCATCGAATCTAGTCGAGTACGTATTTTATTTTCATTAAATAATCTATTTAAGTCATATAAATCTTTTTGAATCTCCTGTATTTTTTTATGATAAGTTTTTTGTATCTCTTCAGATTGAATGATAGAATTATAAATAGTATCTAAATGTTCACGAAGCCTAATTAACTCATCTCTTCTTCGATATTTAAAGTCAAGAATTTCATAAATTGGTGTACTATCAATAGGAACAGGTAGTGAATTTATTAAATTAAACTCTATAATTTGCTTTTTATTATCTTCATTTATCAAAGGAAAGTATAAATCATCTGTCTCAAAAATATCTTGAGCAAGAGTCCATTGTCCTTTAGATGATTTTATATGTTGTTCTAGAGCCCACAATTGTGATTTTAAAAATAAATCAGGATCAATTCGATGATTATCAACGGGGGACATGGTTCTAGTAAGAATACCTTGTTCTTCTAACATTATTAAGTCTGGATCAGCCAATCTTACTAAACATATTTTATTTACAGGATAATCAATTTTATCCCAATAAACTAAATATTTAATAATATCTGAAGATCGTAAATTCCTTTTAGACGATAAACCACTAATTTCCTTTAACTCAAAATAAGTCTCCCTCGGCGGAATCAGCAGTTTATTCCTATAAGATATAAGGCCTTCTATATGATTAGAAGGTTCTTTGGTTGAAGTTACTTTATATATTGGTTCGAATATATCAGAAATAACAACCCCACGCTCTACACACATTTTTGTTACCTTTCAAAGCTAGGAAGTAATTTAAGGTAGTAATTATATTGGGAAGTAATGATACATTTACAAGGATATTTTTAATTTTAATCTGATATAAAAAAGGCCGTCTGAAAACGACAATCAGGTTTTCAGACGGCCTTTACTTTACCTTTTCTTACACTTTACGGCATAATGGCAGCCACGCATTTCTAGAAGAAAGATAAACTAATGTCAACCAAAACCCCTTCCCTATTCGGCGGCGCGATGATTATCGCCGGTACGGTTATCGGCGCAGGCATGCTTGCCAACCCGACCGCCACCTCCGGCGTATGGTTTACCGGCTCGCTGGCCGTGTTGCTGTACACCTGGTTTTCCATGCTCTCCAGCGGCCTGATGATTTTGGAAGTCAACACCCATTATCCACACGGCGCCAGCTTCGACACCATGGTTAAAGACCTGCTCGGCCCGGCTTGGAACGTCATCAACGGCATTGCCGTCGCTTTCGTTTTATACCTGCTCACCTACGCCTACATCTTCGTCGGCGGCGACCTGACCGCCAAAGGCATCGGCAGCGCAGTAGGCAGCGAAATTTCGCTCACCATCGGCCAACTCGTCTTCTTCGGCATTCTCGCCTTTTGCGTTTGGGCATCCGCACGCTTGGTTGACCGCTTCACCAGCATCCTCATCGGCGGCATGGTATTGACCTTTATTTGGGCAACCGGCGGCCTGATTGCCGATGCCAAAATGCCTGTCCTGTTCGACACCCAAGCACCTGCCGGCACCAGCTACTGGATTTATGTCGCCACCGCCCTGCCCGTCTGCCTTGCCTCATTCGGCTTCCACGGCAACGTATCCAGCCTGCTCAAATACTTTAAAGGCGACGCGCCCAAAGTGGCCAAATCCCTGTGGTCGGGTACGCTGATTGCCTTGGTAATTTACGTCCTCTGGCAAGTCGCCATCCAAGGCAACCTGCCGCGCAACGAGTTCGCACCGGTTATCGCCGCCGAAGGCCAAGTTTCCGTCCTGATCGAAACGCTGTCCAAGTTCGCCCAAACCGGCAATATGGACAAAGTGTTGACCCTGTTCTCCTACATGGCAATTGCAACGTCCTTCCTCGGCGTAACGCTCGGCTTGTTCGACTACATCGCCGACATCTTCAAATGGAACGACAGCATCTCCGGCCGTACCAAAACCGCCGCGCTGACCTTCCTGCCGCCTTTGATTTCCTGTCTGCTCTTCCCTACCGGCTTCGTTACCGCCATCGGCTACGTCGGCTTGGCCGCCACCATCTGGACAGGCATCATCCCCGCCATGCTGCTCTACCGTTCGCGCCATAAATTCGGCGTCGGCAAAAACTACAAAGTTTACGGCGGATTCTGGCTGATGGTTTGGGTCTTCCTCTTCGGCATCATCAACATTGCCGCCCAAATACTGAGCCAAATGGAGCTTGTTCCCGTATTTAAAGGTTAAATTCCCTTAAGGCCGTCTGAAACACCCTCTTTCAGACGGCCTAATTCATTATTTTCCGCTACAATACCCTCTTTCCCCCAACGAACACCGTCCATGTACGACAATATCCGTTTCCATCTCGACGAAGACTATCCCGACCAGCTCCCGCCCGAAAACGCCGCTACCCACATCGGCATGTACTGGCAGTGGGCGGCACAGGTAGGCCTCGTCAACCCCGTCTGGCAAACCGCCCCCGAAACCGCAGCCGACTTCGCCGCCATGACTGCAGGCAAAATCAGCGGACGGCACTTCCTGCTCAAACACATGGACGGCGCATTAACGGCGGATGACTTTACCGAACTCGGCCACCGGTTTACCGAGTTCTACTACACCGACGAAGAAGACGGCTACGGCGCATTTATGGAAGACTACGTCCTCGCCCTCGACACGCCCTCGCTCGGCGGCTTCTACCACGTCAAAAACACCCCGGAAACCTTCGCCAAACTGACACCCGTTTTTCAGACGGCCTTTGAAAAATGGCAAAGCAGTTTGAAAGCAGAAAAATATTCGAAAGAATCCACACAATGAAGCCGAACTATTCTATTGACATTGCTATTAACTGCTTCCGTCCAGGTGGCGGTATGGAAAGCTACACCTTTGACCTTGTCCGTGGTTTAAGCGCACACGGCCTCAAACCTACAGTCTTTGCTGCACAAATCGATACAACGGTTCCTGAATACCGCCAAGTTGATACGCATCACGTCAATCAAAAAAAGATTCCAAAAAAGTTGCGCCCTTTTTTCTTCAGTATGCAATTGGCCAAGCTTCGGCAAAACAGAAATATTCCCCTTATTGCCTGCAATCCCAGTGATTATGCTGATATCTTTGTCTGCGGCGGTACACACTTAGGTTACCTGCACAACATAGGTAAAACCCCAAACTTACTTGATAGACTCATCATTCGGCGTAACCGTACCAACTACTCAACAGCAAAATTGATCATGGCGCATTCACACCTAATGCAACACGAGTTGATCAACCTCTATGGAGTGCCTTCTGAAAAAATCCGTGTTATCCATCCACCTGCCGATACTGCACGCTTCTACACCAAACCGGAAGAAATTCCTGCAACTCGTGCGAGATACGGATTTAAAGACGACGAAACTATTTTCCTATTTCCATCAACCGGACACACCCGAAAAGGTTTGGATTTATTAGCAGAATTTTTCGAGCATACCGATTTACCCATCAAACTGGCTGTTGCCGGATCGCCCTTACCTCGTCCGATAAACAACGTCATTGAGCTTGGTTTCTGCAAAAATATGCCTGAACTTTACCGAGCTGCTGACTTCACTATCATGGCATCACTATACGAACCATTCGGACTGGTTGGCATAGAATCTATTTTGTGCGGAACCCGAGTTGTTTTCTCCGACAATATGGCATGTACCGAAGTCATGAACAAAAATGCAGGCTTCTTTTTCTCACGTCAAAACCCAGAAACACTGGCACAAGCCATCACTCAAGCGGTTTCTCTCAAACAACAGGGAAAACACAAAATTACCTCTCCTATGCAGGCATTAACCTATAATCCCACCTTAACGCATCATATCGACCAGACTCTCAATATGTTGAAGGCCGTCTGAAAACAATATTTAGGAACACCATGAAACTCATCATCCTCGACCGCGACGGCGTCATCAACCAAGACCGCGACGATTTCGTCAAATCCGTTGACGAATGGATTCCCATCGAAGGCAGCATGGATGCCATCGCCTTTTTAACGCAGGCAGGCTACACCATCGCCGTGGCTACCAACCAATCCGGTATCGGCCGCAAATACTTTACCGTGCAAGACCTGACTGAAATGCACGCTAAAATGCACCGCCTTGCCGTTCAAGCAGGCGGCACCATCGACGGCATTTGGTTTTGCCCGCACACTGCTGCCGACAACTGCGAATGCCGCAAACCCAAGCCCGGCATGATTATCGACATTATCGAACGCTTCAAGGCCAATGCCGCCGAAACCTGGCTGGTCGGCGACAGCCTGCGCGACCTGCAAGCCATTGATGCCGCAGGCGGCAAATCCGCGCTCGTCCTGACCGGCAAAGGCAAAAAAACGCTGGCCAAACACGAACAAGACCTGCCCGAACACACCCAAGTCTTCGACAACCTACTCGCTTTCTCGCAATACATCATGCGTGAAAACACACAAATCGAAGAAGCCGCGCAAGCCATCCTATAAACGACAAGGCCGTCTGAAAACTGCCGACAACGGTGTTCAGACGGCCTTCAAACGACTGACTTTTCCCCGATATGCTGATTATCCGTAACCTGATTTACTGGTTCATCCTTTCCTCTAGCATTATTTTACTGTTCCCCTTTATGCTGCTTGCCCTGCCCTTCCAAGGCGGTGCACACAAAATGGCGCAAGTTTGGGTGCGCATCCTCAACTGGTCGCTCAAGCACATCATCGGTTTGAACTACACCTTAAGCGGCGCGGAAAACATTCCCGACCGCCCTGCCATCATTTGCGCCAAACACCAAAGCGGCTGGGAAACCCTCGCCCTGCAAGAGATTTTTCCGCCGCAAGTCTATGTTGCCAAACGCGAACTCTTCAAAATCCCTTTCTTCGGCTGGGGCTTGAAGCTGGTTAAAACCATCGGCATCGACCGCAGCAACAGCCGCGAAGCCAACAAACAACTCTTAGAACAAGGCCTTGCGCGTAAAAACGAAGGCTATTGGATTACCATTTTCCCCGAAGGCACACGTCTGCCGCCCGGCGAAAAAGGCCGCTACAAACTCGGCGGCGCACGCATGGCAAAAATGTTCGAGATGGACATTATCCCCGTCGCGCTCAACAGCGGCGAGTTTTGGCCGCGAAATTCCTTCCTCAAATACCCCGGCATGGTCAGCGTCATCATCGGCAAACCCATTGCCCACAACAACGGCAATGAAGCCGAACTCATGGCCCAATGCGAGCAATGGATCGAAAGCCAACAGCCCCTGATTACCGGACAAGGCCCGTTCGCGCCCAAAACCAAATAAATCATTCCATCGGGTGGGCCGCTATGCCCGCCCTTTTCATATCGTCCAATCTTTCCCTCAATATCATGCCTCACCTCCATAGCCACACCCTTTCAGACGGCCTCACTATTCATATCCAGCTCAAACGCAGTGCCAAGAAAAATCTCATCTTGCGCCCCGTTTCCCCCGATACTGTCAGCATCAATATCCCTCCGTTTGTTACCCAGCACACCTTTATCCAATGGCTGAACGACAACGAAGCCATCCTGCGCCGTACTCTAAACAAAACACCGGCCCGACAAACACCTACCGACTCGCTTCCCGAATGGATTTGGTATCAAGGCGTTCAGACGGCCTTGTCCTTCCACGCAGCAAACCACATCCAAATCAGGCCGTCTGAAATCCTGTTGCCCGAAAAAGAAACCGCCGCCCAACTCACCCATTTGCGCCGCTTCCTGCACGAACGTGCACACGAGTATCTGCTGCCGCGCCTCGAAGGCCATATCCGAACCACACGCCTGACCCCGAGTGCCATTTCCCTTTCCAACGCCAAAACCTTCTGGGGCGTTTGCCGCCACACTACCGGCATCCGCCTCAACTGGCGGCTTATCGGCGCACCCGAATATGTCGCCGACTACGTCTGCCTGCACGAACTCGCACACCTGCGCCATCCCGACCACAGCCCTGCGTTTTGGACTCTGACCCACTCGCTCACGCCGCATGTCGACCAAGCCAAACAATGGCTGAAGGCGCACGGCGGCGAATTATTCCACCTCGGCTAAGTCTTTCCAGCAGCATTTTTCTGCAAGCAAACACCAGCCCAAAGCAAAGAATCAACGCCCTCCAAACAAATCATGTAGCCGCGCGTAAAATCAGGTTTATCCGCTTGTCGCCCCTCATACCTGCCGATAAGATGATGTCGTTCTCAAAACCCTTTTCAGAAAGGAAAACCGATGACCAAAGCAAAATCGTTACTGGCCACCGGCATTTTGGCTCTTTTCTCCGCCACGGCATTCGCCTCCCCGCTACCTTCCGAAATCTACCGTCCGGATGGCGCGCATACCATCAAAGCCGATCATCAAGGCAACGGCGAATTTGAATACGAAGCCGAACTTTCCGGCCAACGCAATTCCATTCCTTCCTTGGCCAAAAAAGTGATCGCCCACGCGCGCAGCAAAGGTTTCCATGTGGTTGAGTCTGAAATCAAACACGACGATGCCGATCTGAAATTCAAACGCGGCAAACAAGAGCTGGACGTTTCCATCGAAGACAAAGGCCAAGGTCGTATCGAATACAAAGCCGATTTAGATTTGGACAAAAACTAAATCCGACTCGCAAACAAAGGCCGTCTGAAATCCCATCGGGTTTCAGACGGCCTTTTGTCGTCTTTATCAGATAAAATGGCAATCGGTTTGCAAAATTTCCGACTCAAAACATTGTACAATCTGCCCACTTATACCGATAACATTCCAAACATTGCCATGAAAAAACGTCTGCTCCTCCTCGCCATCCTTCCCCTTTCCCTTCACGCCGCCGATGTACCACCTGATGTGAAACCCGAGCTTCAAGTCAACACAGCCGAACCCCAGCAACCTGAAACGCACAACATCACTGCCGAGCAGACAAACAGGCCGTCTGAAAAAATCATCAACGTCGATGCCGACACCCTGCTTGCCAACACCGAATTACTGGCACGCGCCATGTATTCCGCCGTCGTCGCCCACAACATCCCCGGCATCAAAGCCGTTTTGCCCATTTACGAACAATGGCCAGAACACGACCGCGCCATGGCGCGCTATGCCAAAGGTTTGCTTGCCCAATCCGAAGGGCGCGCCGCCGAAGCCGTCGGCCATTACCGCCGCTTTATCGCCGAGCAACCCGACGCTTCTGCCGTCCGCTGGCAGCTTGCAACCGCCTTATTTGAAGACAAACAAAACGAAGCCGCGGCCGACCAGTTTGACAAACTGCAAACCGAATCCCTCCCCTCTGCCTTGCAAGAACGCATCGAAACCTACCGCAAAGCCCTGCGCGAACGCGACTCATGGCAATTCAACGCCGGCTTGAACATCACGCGCGAACAAAACATCAACCAAGCTCCCGGCCAGCGCCGTCTGGGCAACCACCTGAGCGATGAACAATGCCGCGCCGTGCACCTTGCCTATCCCGACGACAACTGCTTCCGAGGCTGGACATTCCCCGAACCCATCGATGCCACCGCAGTCCATTACCAAATCGGCGCAGAAAAAAAATGGTCGCTGCCCCGCGGCTTCTATGCCACGGTAGGCGCAGACCATTACGGCAAAATCTATCCCAAACACACCAACTACAACGACCTCACCACACGCTTCTCCGCAGGCCTCGGCTATGCCGACCAGCGCAACGATATCGGCATTACCCCGTTCCACGAACGCCGCTTCTACGGCAACGACCCCTACACCTACACCAACGGCGCACGCCTCCACTACAACCATTGGTGGCAACCCAAGCTGCAAACCCTCAGCGTATTTGAAGCAGGCCGTCTGAAAAACAGCCGCCGCGAGCACTCCGACAACACCAGCCAACTACTCAGCAACTCCATCGTGTACTACCGCAACGCGCGCCAATACTGGGTAGCCGGTATCGACCTCTACCGCGAACGCAACCGCGACGACAAAGGCGACAGCTTCAACCGCTACGCCCTGCGCACCACATGGGGACAAGAATGGCCCAAAGGCCTCTCCACCGTCCTACGCCTAAGCGCCGCCCAACGCCGTTACCAAGCCCCCGGCTTCTTCAGCAACGAACAAAACCGCCGCGACAAAGAAGCCTCCGTCTCCCTGAGCGTATGGCACCGCGCCCTCCATTTCAAAGGCATCACCCCGCGCCTGACCATTGCCCACAACAAAACATGGAGCAACGACAAGTTCTACGAATACGGCAAATCTAGAATGTTTGTCGAATTGAGCAAAACATTCTGACAAGTACGTTGAATCCGCGAATCAAGCATAAATACCGCCACACCTGCTTACTGATTTACAAGACAGATTTACACTTTTACAGATACCGGATAAATAGATTTTTTAAGGCATAATGTCTTATTAAATTCATATTTATCAAATAGATGAGATTTAAGCCAATATTACTTTACAACGTAACGTACAACACTACATAACGTTACAAAGAGATCAGGCCGTCTGAAACCCGACTTGGCGTTTCAGACGACCTGAGTATTCGTTATCATATCCGTTCACACCTCTTCAGAAAGCATGATGATGAACGCCCTAAACAAAACCCTCTTATCCGTTTCTGTCGCGCTGGGATTGAGCGCCTGCGCTTCCGTCAAAACCGCAGACACCTACGACCTAGACTTCTCCAAACAAAAATACACCGAACAAAGCATCGAAGTGAACGGTCAAACCGTCAAATTCCGCGCTTACGAAGGCGTGGTTTACGTCCGCAATCCTGTCGATACCCGTTACGAAATCATCAATATTTATGTACCCGAAGCCTATTACAACGGCGGCGAGATAGACGGTTTCAACGCCGAAACCGCACCGATTTTCCTGCCCAACCAAATCGGCGGCTATATGCCGGCCGAACCGGGCAAACCCGCTTTAGAAGGCAAACGCGGCGAGCCTGAAGACGGCCAAAAATCGCCCAACGCCGCCCTGATTGCCCTCTCCAAAGGCTACGTCGTCGCCTCCCCTGGCGCACGCGGCCGAACAGAACCCACCGGCAAAGCACCTGCCGCCATTATCGATTTGAAAGCCGCCGTCCGTTACCTGAAAGCCAACGACAAAGTCATGCCCGGCGATGCCGAAAAAATCATTTCCAACGGCACAAGCGCAGGCGGCGCGATGTCCGCCCTCTTAGGCGCAACAGCCGACCAAAAAGATTATGAAAACCACCTCAAAGCCTTAGGCGCGGCAGACGGCAGCGACAAAGTTTTCGCCGTATCCGCCTACTGCCCGATTACCGATTTGGACCATGCCGACATGGCTTACGAATGGCAGTTCAATGGTATCAACGACTACAAAAAAATGAACATTTCCATGCTTGACTACCGCGTCAAACGCGAGCTGGTCGCAGGCACACTAACCGATGAAGAGAAAAAACTGTCCGACCTCCTCAAACCCCTATACCCTGCATACCTCAACAGCCTGAACCTGAAATCCCCCGAAGGCAAACCCCTGACGCTGGATGTCCAAGGCAACGGCAGCTTTAAAAACCATATTGCCGGTTTAATTGCCAAATCCGCACAAGCCCAACTTGATGCAGGCAAAGACCTGAGCGACCGCACTTGGCTGACCGTCCGCAAAAGCAAAGTCGTCTCCGTCGATTTCGATGCCTACGCCAAAGCCGCCGGCCGCCAAAAAACACCGCCGGCCTTTGATGGCGTAGATTTGAGCGCAGGCGAAAACCAACTCTTCGGCACCAATACCGTCGACAAACGCCACTTCACCGCGTTCTCCATGCAACACAACACCGCCTCCAACGCCGAAATCGCAGATGAAGAAACCATCAAAATCATGAACCCGCTCAACTACATCGGCAAACCAGGCGTAAACCTGCCGCAAAACTGGCGCATCCGTGTCGGCACCAACGACCGCGACACCTCACTGGCAGTCTCCGCCGTCTTAGCCGCCAAACTGCAAAACAGCGGCCAAACCGTCGACTACGCCCTGCCTTGGGATGTCGGCCACGGCGGCGATTATGACTTAGACGACCTGTTTGCCTGGATGAAGCAAGTCAGCAGCTCTACAAAATAATCGTTCGCAACATAGATTGAGATGAGATTTGGTATCCCGTTTTAATTGGAAAAAGGCCGTCTGAATATTTTCAGACGACCTTTCTTTTATTTAAATTAAACAACCATTTTTATCATTAGTCGCAAGATACCATCTATTCATTTCTAATGAAAAAAGTACAAATTTAATGGAAAATACACACCTTCAAATTTAATTGCCTTTAAAAAAACGAATGCGCTCCTTCCTTCACATCCTTAAGAAAATCGGCAAAATAGCGCTGATTATCCCTATTTTTGCCCTATTGTATTTTTTGTCTGCTTGGATGATGGCTTCATTGCCGCTTAATGAAGAGCAACCCAAAGGAGAAATTACTTTATTTTTAGTCAGTAACGGAGTACATACTGATGTAGTAATGCCGCTGAAGAATGATATTTTTGATTGGTCGGATGTCGTCAATCCAAAAGACACGCTCACTGCTGATCCTCAAATAACGCATATCGGTTTAGGCTGGGGGGAACGCAATTTTTATTTATACACACCTGAGTGGAAAGATTTGACGTTCTCCAATGCTTTAGGTGCATTAAGCGGGCTGAACCGTACGCTGATTCATGTTACTTATTATCCTTTTGAACCACGAGAAAATAGCCACGTCGTCAAATTTTTAGTCACGCCTGAGCAATACAGGAATTTAACAAAATCGCTCTTGGCCGGTTTTCAACAAGAAAATGGGCAACCCATCTTGCTAAAAGGAATCCATCATCAGTCTAACGATGCTTTTTACGAAGCCAAAGGACGCTATCATTTATTCAATACTTGTAACACTTGGTTGAATGACAAATTGGTTGAAAGCGGCCTTAAAGGCGTGTATTGGACTCCTTTTTCTTCGCCCTTGCTGGAACAATACCGATAGTCTCCACGCTTCTCAATTTTTTGGTCTATGTAAGACTTCAGGCCGTCTGAAATTTTCAGACGGCCTGTATTTTGATAAAAACTCAAAACCCTTTATTATATAAATGAAATTTTTAAATAGCATTAAATATTAATTTTTATAAACAAACTAATTTTAAATTCTATAAAATAATTAAAATAAAGAAATTTTAGAATAAAATTGCTAAAACAAAAAACTAAGCCTTGTTTAATTCTGCTAAAACCTGTAACCTGTATCAGAAATAAACAAGAGAGCCCATCATGTCCCAACACCACCCTACCGACGATATTAAGATAAAAGAAGTCAAAGAGTTACTCCCTCCAATCGCACATTTGTATGAGCTGCCTGTTACGCCTCAGGTTGCCAATTTGGTTTATAAAACACGTCATGAGATTTCGGATTTGGTTCACGGCCGCGACAACCGTTTATTGGTCATTATCGGCCCATGCTCGATTCACGATACTAAGGCAGCGGTTGAATATGCGCAAAAATTGCTGCCCTTGCGCAAAAAATATGAGAAAGAGCTGCTGATTGTGATGCGCGTGTATTTTGAGAAACCGCGTACAACCGTTGGCTGGAAAGGCCTGATTAACGATCCGCACTTGGACGGTACGTTTGACATCAACTACGGCCTGCGCCAAGCGCGTCAGTTGTTGCTGACTTTGAACGAAATGGGCATGCCTGCTTCGACTGAATTCTTGGACATGATTACGCCGCAATACTATGCCGACCTGATTTCTTGGGGCGCGATTGGTGCGCGTACGACTGAAAGCCAGGTACACCGCGAATTGGCCAGCGGCCTCTCCTGCCCTGTCGGCTTTAAAAACGGTACGGACGGCAATCTGAAAATCGCCATCGACGCTATCGGCGCCGCCAATCATCCGCACCACTTCTTGTCTGTAACCAAAGCCGGTCATTCCGCGATTGTCCACACCAGTGGCAACCCTGACTGCCATGCGATTTTGCGTGGCGGTAAAGAGCCTAATTACAGTGCGGAATACGTTAAAGATGCGGTTGCGCAGCTTCAAAAAGCCGGCGTGAGCAGCAAACTGATGGTGGACTGCAGCCATGCCAACAGCCGTAAAGACTTCCGCAAACAAATGGATGTGGCGCGCGATGTTGCGGCGCAGCTGAAAGCCGGTGAAGAAAACATCATGGGCGTGATGGTGGAAAGCCACTTGGTTGAAGGCCGTCAGGATAAGCCTGAAATTTACGGTCAAAGTATTACGGATGCCTGCATCGGTTGGGATACGACTGAAGAATTGCTGGCCCTTCTTGCCGAAGCGAAAGGTTACCAAGCGTAAGTGCGAAACCATTAAAAAGACCGGATATGTTCCGGTCTTTTTTGCGTTTGTCATTTTGATTTCTTTGCTCAAGATCCCGAGCAATTTTTAGTCAGGTTCGACATAAAAACAATATGTTAGAAATATTCAGGCCGTCTGAAAACCCGATCATTCAGGTTTTCAGACGGCCTGTCCTACTTTTCTTTTCAATTAAAACGTGTGTTTAACCGTTGCAGTCACACTACGCGGCGTGCCGTAAACGTGAATATCCGGCATGGTGCGATAGCGTTTGTTAAAGACGTTTTCAAAGTCCAAACTGATGCGGGTGGATTTGCCGATTTTGTAATGACCGGTCAAGTCCAGCGTTGCGTACGGACGTTGGGTCAACGCGGCCGCGGCAGCCGGATTGATGTCTGCAGGGTATTCATCCAGCGTGTGGCTGCGGCTTTGCCAGTTGACGTTGGCACCCAGGTTCAAACGGTCGGTCACGTCATACGCGGTAAAGAGTTTGAACAAATGAACCGGGTAAGACGGATGCAGTTGAACACCTTCGCTGTCTTTGATTTTGGAACGTGCATAAGACGCATTCAGCAGCCATTTATCGCTCAGGCGGCCGCCGACAGAGAGTTCCACGCCTTTTGTTGTGGTGTTGTCGGCTGCGCGGTAGTATTCCTCGCCATTCGCGAATTTGCCTGCGACAACGCCCAAATGGTCGCGTTTGTTCATAAAGACGGAGGCGGAAGCATTCAGACGGCCTTCAAACCATGAGGCTTTCAAACCGGTCTCGTAGGTTTTGCCGCGTTGCGGTTTGAGCGCTGCGCCGTCTTTGGTCAGGTAACGCACTTGCGGACGGAAAATGGTGGTGTAAGACGCATAGGCGGTCAGATTGTCGCCGATGTCGTAGGTTACGCCCAAATAAGGAATGAAAACGTTTTGTTTGTGGCTGCTGTGTGCGAATTTGTTACGGCTGGTGCTGTAACGGTAACGCCAATCCACAAAACGGCTGCCGCCGATAAAGGCGAGCTTGTCGGTCAGTTTGAAACGGGTCGAGCCGTAAACCGACAAGTTTTTCATGCGTGAAAAACCATTGCGCAGATACGGCATATCGGGTTTGGCGATGTTACCGTCAAATTTACGCAAATCAGGAATCATCGATTCGCCTTCTTCATAGAAAGATAGGTTTTCTTTGTTGTCCTGATGGCTGATGCCGACATTGAACTCGTGCGAGCGACCCAATGCAGGATAGTGACCATCCAAAGTCAGGGAGAAATCTTGGTCGCGATATTTGCTGCGATCGCGGTCAGACGTAAAGAGCGCGGAGTAATCGGAATTAATGACAAAAGTACCGGCAATGCCTGAAACGATGTCGTTTTTACCCGAAACATGGCTGTAATCGCCTGTCAGTTTCCAGCCGTTGTCAAACTCATGGCTGAGGGAAGTGAACACTTCGGCACTGGTGTCTTTGCCATATGCCCAGCGTGCGGACGAATTACTGCGCGGCGAAGACTCAAACGGTATGAATCCAGTACGGCGCGAACCTGCTGCGGTCAGATAGCTGAAACGCGAGCTGCCGTTGTTGCGGAAACGGTGTATTTCCGTACCGAGGCGCCATTGGGTTTGCGGCGTGATATCGTAAGACAACGTACCGTAGAAAGTGTGATTGTGGCGCGAAGTGTTCGGCAGGTAATCGCCGCCATGGTCGCTGACCAAAATAGCGCGGCCGCGCAAGGTATTGTCTGCATTCAAAGGCTGATTGGCATCAAGGACGAAGCGGTAGTGTTTCCACGAACCGACACCGGCTTCCACACTGATGGCTGGCTTGGCAGTCGGTTTTTTGCGTTCCAAAGCAACCGTACCGCCCGGCTCGCCCATACCGCCGTTGGACAAACCGCTTGCGCCGCGCACGACGACGACTTGTTCGTACAATGTGCTGTCCAGATTGTTGGTGCCGCGGCGGATGGCTTTACCGTCGTAAAGGAATTTGGGCGCGCCGTCCACGGAAATGCTGTCAATCGCCTGACTGCGCGAAATAAATTGGCTGTGGCCGGAGACGTTGTTGCCCATTTTGCTGTGGAACACGCCCGGTGTTTGTTTCAACACGTCCTGCAAGGTATCCAAACCTTGGTCGTCCATTTGTTTTTCGGTAACGACAGACAGGGACTGCGGCGTTTCGCGCTGGGTCAGGCGGATGCCTGTCGCGGCGGAGGAAGCGGGAATAGTGTAGTTGGAAGTAGTCTGTTTTCCGACACCTTGGACGGTAACTGTCGGTAAATCGACACGTTCTTGCAGCTGGGTATTTTCTACTTCGGTTGCGAAAGAATACGCCGAACACAGCGCCAGACTGACGGCAAAGCTTAATTTGCCATAGGGAAATACAGGTAGTGACATAGCCTCTCCAATTAGCTGATGTTTCAATTTGGTGGCAGATTCTATCAAAAAGATGTAGTCCGATGAAACTATGTTCTAACCACTATTTTCTAAGTCATTTGTTTAATTAAAAATATTTCTTTAAGACTAATCATAATTAACTAAAAGGCCATCTGAAACCCATATTATCAGGTTTTCAGACGGCCTTAATCTTTTTATCAGTCTGCCAATTTTCGTGCCAATTCTGCCAAACGTTTACCTTGTGCGAAGGCAATATCGTTTTCTTCAGCAGTCAATGCCGGCTTGCTGTCATGGCCGGAAACATGACTTGCGCCATAAGGCGTGCCGCCGCTTTGGGTATTGCTGAGCGCGGACTCGGTATACGGGATGCCACTGATGAACATGCCGTGGTGCAACAGAGGCAGCATCATGGTCAGCAGGGTGCTTTCCTGGCCGCCGTGCAGCGAAGATGTGCTGGTGAATACGGTGGCAGGTTTGCCGACGAGTTCTGCGCCGAGCCAAAGGGGAATGGTGCCGTCGATAAAGTATTTCATCGCGGCAGCCATATTGCCGAAACGTGTCGGGCTGCCGAGCGCAAGGCCGGCGCAATTTTTGAGGTCGTCGGCAGTCGCGTATGGCGCACCTTCGTCAGGAATGGCTTTTTCAACGGCTTCGCAAACGGTGGAAACTTTGGGAACGGTACGCAATACGGCTTCGCAACCGTCCACGCTTTCGATACCGCGTGCGATTTGGCGGGCAAGGTTGCGCGTGCTGCCGTTTTGGGAATAAAAGAGGACGAGGATTTTCAGGGGATTTGGGTTCATTTGGGGTTTCCGTTACAATGCTGTCAGGTTTCAGACGGCCTTTTAAATACTCAGGCCGTCTGAAAAGAAGAAATTTCAATTTAAAAGTGGGAAAAGGTTATGCCGTTTTCGCAATGGTGGCAAGGTTTTTTAAAGAGTAAAGGCGTGGCGTTCGCTTGGTTTGTCGTGCGCCGTTTTGATGAAGAGCGCGTGCCGCAGGTAGCGGCAAGCATGACGTTTACAACGCTTTTGGCTTTGGTGCCCGTGTTGACGGTGATGGTCGTCATCGCGTCGGCCTTCCCCGTTTTCGACCAATGGTCGGGGGAATTTGTCTCTTTTATCAACCGCACCATCGTTCCGCAGGGCGCGGACATGGTGTTTGACTACATCAATGCGTTCCGCGATAAGGCCACCAAGCTGACGGCCATCGGCAGTGTGATGTTGGTCGTAACCTCGCTGATGCTGATTCGGACGATAGACAATGCGTTCAACCGGATTTGGCGCGTCAATTCGCAACGGCCTTGGATGATGCAGTTTTTGGTGTATTGGGCGTTGCTGACGTTTGGGCCTTTGTCTTTGGGCGTGGGCTTGTCGGTCGTGATCGGTCAGGTGCAAGTAGTGGGCGGCTCGGAATGGCTGAGGGTTATCACTACGGTTTCATTTATTACGGTGCTGCTGTGGGGCTTATACCGCTTTGTGCCCAACCGTTTCGTACCGGCAAGCCATGCCTTGGTCGGCGCGGCCGTAACGGCGTTTTGCTTGGAAACGGCACGCTTTTTGTTCGCGTGGTACATGGGCAACTTTGACGGCTACAAATCGATTTACGGCGCATTTGCCGCGGTACCGTTTTTCCTGTTGTGGCTCAACCTATTATGGACGCTGGTATTGGGCGGCGCAGTTTTGACCTCGTCCCTGTCCTACTGGCGCGGCGAAGCGTTCCGCCGCAGTCTGGATGCGCGCGGCCGCTTTGATGATGTATTGAAAATCCTGCTGTTGCTCGATTCTGCCCAACAAAACGGCAAGGCATTGCCGGTGCAGGAGTTCAGACGGCATATCAATATGGGCTTTGACGAATTGGGCGAGCTTTTGGAAAAACTGGCGCGGCACGGATATGTCTATTCCGGCCGTCAGGGCTGGGTCTTGAAAATGGGTGCGGAGTCCATCGACTTGGCAGAGCTGTTCAAACTCTTCGTCTACCGTCCGCAAACGCTCAACAAAGACAAGGTCAATCAAACGGTTGACCACATCATGCAGCCCTGCTTGGAAACCTTGAACATGACGCTGGCCGAGTTCGGCGCCCATACGAAAAAGCAATCCTCTTAAACCTGACGCCGTCTGAAACCAAAAATATCAAGTTTCAGATGGCCTTTGCTATAATCGGCACACTACTGAATACTACATTCGACCTATAAGGAAAAATAGATGAAAACACCAACCCTACTCTCTCTGCTCGGTTTGATTCCATCTGCCGCCTTCGCCGCCCACGGCGTAGGCCTTGGCCAACCACCCAAATATCCGGCCAACTTCACCGCTTTCGAATACGTCAATCCCAACGCCCCAAAAGGTGGCTCATTTACCACGCCTTTCCTCGGTGCTTTTGACACGCTCAACCCCTTTACCCTCAAAGGCAACCACGAATACGGCATCAGTATGCTGACGCTCGACACCCTGACCGAGCAAAGCATGGATGAACCTTACGTCGTTTACGGGCTGATTGCCGAAGACATCGCCCTGGCGCCGGACGGCCTTTCCGTTACCTTCAAAATCAACTCCAAAGCCAAATTCCACAACGGCGACCCCGTTTTGGCGAAAGACGTTGCCGCTTCATTTAACATCCTGACCAAAGACAAAGCCGCCGCCCCCATGTACCACTTCTACTGGAGCGACGTGGCCAAAGTAGAAACGCCCAACGACCGCACCGTCGTGTTCCGCTTCAAACAGCGCAACTCAGAATTACACATGATTCTCGGCAGCCTGCCCGTCTTCTCGCATAAAAGCTATCCCAAAGGCCTGGCCGCCGCGCCCAACAGCCTGCCCATCGGCTCCGGCCCCTACCGTTTTGCCAAAGCTGAAAACGGCCGCATCAGCGAGTTTGTCCGCGACAAAAACTACTGGGCGCAAAATCTGCCCGTGCGTAAAGGCCGCTACAACTACGACCACATCCGCATCAAATACGTCAAAGACGAAGTTGTCCGCATCGAAGGTCTGAAAGGCGGCCAATATGACTTCGTACAAGAAAACGTCGCCCGCAACTGGGCGCGCGCCTACTCCGACGAAGTCCTCAAAAAACGTAATCTGTCCAAACACGAATGGGTACAAAACAGCACAGCCGGCATGCAAGGCTTCGTCATCAATATGCGCCACAAGCCTTTGGACAATATTTACGTCCGCCGCGCCTTGATTGAAAGCTTCGACTACGAAAGCGTCAACAGCCGCATCTTCTACGGCGCATACCGCCGCACCGACAGCTTCTTCACCAACAGCACCATGGCCGCAACCGGCAAGCCCGACCGTGCAGAAACCGCATTGCTCAAATCATTGGGCACCAAGCTGCCCGACGGCGTATTGGATCAAGACGTCCCTATGCCGCCGGTTACCGATCCCAAACTGGGCGTGCGCCCGAATCTGCTCAAAGCACGCGCCCTGCTTGAAAAAGGCGGCTATCAATACAAAAACGGCAAAGCAGTCGACAAACAAGGCAGACCGCTGACCTTTGAATTCCTCGCCCCAAGCAAAAACTACGAACGCATTACCGCCAAATGGCAGCGCGACCTTGCCAAAATCGGCATTACCATGAACGTGCGCACCGCCGATTCCGCCGTGTACCAAAAACGCATGAACGACTTCGATTTTGACGTGACCACCGGCTACTACGGCAACAGCGAAAGCCCCGGCAACGAGCAATACGACTACTTCAGCTGCGCCGCCGCCAAAACCGAAGGCAGCCGCAACCTATCCGGCGTCTGTCATCCTGCGGTCGAAAAACTGCTGACCCATTTCAACAGCTTTACCAACCGCCAAGAGCTGCAAACCACCTCGCGCGCGCTCGACCGACTGATACGCCACCAATACACCATCGTTCCAAACTGGTTCGCTGACCGCTACCGCGTCGTGTACCGTAACGATGTCGGCATTCCGTCCAAGCTGCCGAAATACTACGACCCCATTACCTTCGCCATGACCGCAGGCTGGAAGAAAAAGTAGTCGCATTTCGACAACACATCCAAGCGTCTGACAAGCCTTGGCGTGTAGTCCTAAGCATAGAATCATAAAATCTTGTTGTTTGTTTAAAAACAATCAATCAACTGATTCCAAACAAACATAAAAGAAAAAACAACTTAAAGCCAAATCAAAGGCCGTCTGAAACATCCGTCAGCAAAATCATCTGCAACGGAACATTTCAGACGGCCTTTTTGTCTCTTTTCAATCCATTTTCGCAACCGAAGCAAAATATCGAAAATGAACAAAAAAATTGCAAAACAATGCCCTCAAATTTTACAAAACCGTGTACACTGCAAGGTAAGAATTTGAATTATAAGGTTAATCTTAATAAAAACTACAATCATCCAAATTTAACCTAAATCAAGCATTCATATAACAGACAAAAGGAACAATAATATGGAAATCAAGCGTCTCTCTACCATTCTCAAACTGATTGCCAACCCCGAACGTATGGCCATTCTTTTTCTGCTGCTTGACGGCGACCGCAGTATTACCGAACTGGCACGAGCGCTCGACTCCTCCCCGACCGGCATTGCCAACCACCTCGCACGCCTGCGCACCGAAGGCATCATCGATTTCACGCGCTACCACCGCATCATCGAATACCGCCTCATCTCCGAAGAAGCCACCACCATCCTCAATACCCTGCGCACGCTCAAAGACCAAGCCGAATAAATAAATGATTCCACATCACAACATCAAGGCCGTCTGAAACATCAGCTTTCAGACGGCCTGCCACTTTCAGCCCATATCGAAAAATAAACCAATCCGCTATACAATACCGCCCATGCCCACAGGCGCAATCCGCCGCCTTCCCACCCAACAGCACACACGGAAACATCATGAAAATCGCCACTTGGAACGTCAATTCCCTCAACGTCCGCCTGCCCCAAGTACAAAACTGGCTGGCCGACCACCAAGCCGACATACTCGCCTTACAAGAACTCAAACTCGACCAAGACAAATTCCCGGCCGCCGCCCTGCAAATGATGGGCTGGCACTGCGTCTGGAGCGGCCAAAAAACCTACAACGGCGTCGCCATCATCAGCCGCCACGAACCGCAAGACGTACATTGCGGCCTTCCCGCCCTCCCCGACGACCCGCAACGCCGCGTCATCGCCGCCACCATCAACGGCGTGCGCGTCATCAACGTCTATTGCGTCAACGGCGAAGCCCTGGACAGCCCAAAATTCCAATACAAAGAACAATGGTTTGCCGCATTGACCGAGTTTGTCCGCGCAGAAATGGCCGTCCACCCCAAACTCGTCCTGCTCGGCGACTTCAACATCGCCCCGGCCGATGCCGACTGCTACGACCCCGAAAAATGGCACGAGAAAATCCATTGCTCCTCCATCGAAAGACAATGGTTTAAAAACCTACTCGACCTCGGCCTGACCGACAGCCTGCGCAAAGTCCACCCCGAAGGCGCGTTCTACACCTGGTTCGACTACCGCGGCGCCATGTTCCAACGCAAACTCGGCCTGCGCATCGACCATATCCTCACCAGCCCCGAACTCGCCGCCACCCTTACCGACGTCACAGTCGACCTAGAAACCCGCGCCCAAGAACGCCCCAGCGACCATGCGCCGGTGATTGCCGAGTTTGACTGTTAGATTTTAAAGCAATATAAACAATAAGGCCGTCTGAAAACTGGATTTCAGACGGCCTTTACGCTAAGAGGTTTTCAGAGAACGTTTGAGGTTGTCTGAAAGTTTGAAACAATGGTTTGAACGGCAAAGAACGCGTGCGTACGTACCGCACACACCCTACACATCGTTTTTAAAGTTTGTGCCGTTCGCAGGTAGGGTGAGTGGCGCAGCCACGCACGCGGTTGGAGGGGGTGTAGGCTACGGTTTGCTACACTTGCTTAATATCCGCGATGAGATTTTAGACCATTAAAAAAAGCACTTCTGACAGCCCATCGTACTGCATCATCAGTTCGGACACTTTTCCAATGATCTGGATGCCTCATTACATCACGCACTTCAAATCTACCTTCTTCAGGGTAACGCACTTCTAAAAAACCAATTCTAAAAAGAAAACGCGCAAGGGCAACCGCTTCATTAGCATCATGTAAAACACCATCCTTTAGTTTTACCTGCCCATTACCAATTAAACCTTTTAAGTGCCGATATAAATCAGATGCCTTCCATTCCAAAGGTTTTCCTGTAAAAGATTGAAGGCAAATATCTAAACCTTTACACAAAGATCGAAATTCCGTCTTTAAGAATTCAAGTTGGTCTATTGAATAACTCCACTCAGCTTCGTAGACTTCAGTATTAGAAACTGGTAGTTTTTCGGCCGCATCTAAGGCATGCTTAATCAGGTTGCCAAGGCTACGAGGTGTATACATTGTTCTTCGAACAATGTAACTAAATGAATCACTTGTCTCTTTATTTTTTAGAGTTACCTCAGGTTCAAAAAAGACATGCCACATATCATTAAATGGTACTTTAATTAATGCAGGACTAATTTCTAATGCCAATCCAATTGCAAGCCTCAATCTTTGACGAAACCATTCTTTTAACTCAGAAAAATCCCAATTCAGAGACATTACTCCACTTATTTTATCAGCATAATGCCAACCTGGATTTAGACTTAGCCATAAATCTTGTCTCATAAATAAATGTACTTCTGCATCTTTATTATCATGTGTTATTCTATCAGCAGCTTCAACTGCATCTCTAATTAATCGAATGCTAGTAGTGTTACCTTCTTCTTGTAAATTATCGAAATCATCGACATATAATACGAATTTTGTTGCTTGCATGATACGATTAAATCTATCAGGGCTATACTTTTCTTGTTCTGAATTTTCAGTAGACACTTTATTTACCCATGGAATAATGGTTTTCAAAACGTCTATAATCCGTTCACCAAAATCTCTTTCTGTGACCCCCTTAATTTTCGCCCAAGCACGTAAAATAGCCTCATCATCACCAACAAGTAACTGACCACTCATTCCTTGCGCAAGTTTGCGACAAATAAGATCCGCATATATCTGTATCCAATCTGCAACGGCACCATAACCTCGCCCTGATGCCTCTTTCAAACGTTCTGAATGTAATGAGGCAAGTTCATCGGCCGACACTTCAACAATTAATGTAGAAAAGTCCTGTTTACGGTTTTGTATGCTGGTTAACCTTGCAGCTGATTTACCAGCCCCTTTTCTAGCAACAGTAACTGTTGTTTTAGGGGAAATTGCTTTTTTAAACCATTTTGGCTGTACTAACAAATTGTCAAACCAACTATTATGAGTTGTATCGCGCTCTGCATCAGGATAGCCAATAAAAGATGAGTCGCCCTGCCAAAATTCGCGGATATGTTGCACTTGCTCTTTTGTTAGTGATGTAATTCCATTAGAACTCATTTTAATAACCCATTAAAATTTATTAAATATTCGTAACTAGTATAATAATCTCACTCCGCACCAAACAACAACCCTTCCTTAATCCCCCGAATCCTATCCCTTAACACTGCCGCTTCTTCAAACTGCAAATCCCTAGCCGCCTGCTGCATGGCTTTTTCCAGTTTGGCGATTTCTTTAATTGCGTCTTCTTCATTGTGGATTTCGCCGACTTTAACCTTGTTTTTGCCTTTCAGACGACCTTTGCCGCTGTCTTCTTCGTGGTACACGCCGTCGATAATGTCTTTAACCTGTTTTTTAATCTGTTGCGGTACGATGCCGTGTTCTTCATTGAATTTAATTTGTTTTTCGCGGCGACGTTCGGTCTCATCGATGGCGGCTTTCATGGAGTCGGTGATTTTGTCGGCGTACAGGATGGCGACGCCGTTCACGTTACGCGCGGCACGGCCTATGGTTTGAATCAGGCTGCGGTGGGAGCGCAGGAAGCCTTCTTTGTCTGCGTCGAGGATGGCGACGAGGGAGACTTCGGGGATGTCCAAGCCTTCGCGCAACAGGTTGATGCCGACGAGTACATCAAACAATCCGAGCCGTAAATCTCTAATGATTTCAACGCGCTCGACGGTGTCGATGTCGCTGTGCAGGTAGCGCACTTTGATGCCGAGTTCGCTGTAATAATCGGTGAGTTGCTCCGCCATGCGTTTGGTGAGGGTGGTAACGAGTACGCGTTCGCCTTTTTGGATGCGGTCATTGATTTCGCTCATTAAATCATCAACTTGGGTGGCGACGGGGCGGATGATGATTTGGGGATCGACCAGCCCTGTGGGGCGGACGACTTGTTCGACCACTTGTCCGGCGTGTTCTTCTTCGTATTTGGCGGGGGTGGCGGAAACGAAGATGGTTTGCGGCATGACTTTTTCAAATTCGTGGAATTTGAGCGGACGGTTGTCGCGGGCGGAAGGCAGGCGGAAGCCGTAGTCGACGAGGTTTTGCTTGCGCGATGCGTCGCCTTTGTACATACCGCCGATTTGAGTGACGGTAACGTGGCTTTCGTCGATGAACATGATGGCGTTGTCGGGCAGGTAGTCCATCAGCGTGGGCGGCGGTTCGCCTTCTTTTTTGCCGGAGAAGTGGCGGGAGTAGTTTTCGATGCCTTTGCAAAAGCCCATTTCGTAGAGCATTTCGAGGTCGAAGCGGGTACGCTGTTCGATGCGCTGTTGTTCAACGGGGCGTTGTTCACGGGCAAAAAATTCGATGCGTTCGCGCAATTCTTCTTTGATGGACTCGCAGGCGCGCAATACGGTGTTGCGTGGGGTAACGTAGTGGCTGGACGGGAAGACAGTATAGCGGCCGACGCGTTGGTGCAGGCTGCCTGAAAGCGGGTCGAACATATCGAGGCGGTCGATTTCGTCATCGAACAGGCTGATGCGCAAGGCGTTTTCGGAGCTTTCGGCGGGGTACACGTCAATCACGTCGCCGCGCACGCGGAAACTGCCGCGTTTGAAGTCCAAATCGCCGCGTTCGTACTGCATGGAAACGAGCGTGGCGATGATATCGCGCTGCTCAATGGTGTCGCCTTCTTTGACGGACAATACCATTTGTTGATATTCGGTTGGGTCACCGATACCGTAAATGGCGGACACGGTGGCAACGATAATCACGTCGTCGCGCGTCATCAGGTTTTTGGTGGCGGAAAGGCGCATCTGTTCGATGTGTTCGTTGATCGCGCTGTCTTTTTCGATGAACAAATCGCGGCTGGGCACATAGGCTTCGGGCTGGTAATAGTCATAATAAGACACAAAATATTCCACCGCGTTTTCGGGGAAAAACTCGCGCATTTCGGCATAGAGCTGGGCGGCAAGGGTTTTGTTGTGCGCCATGATGATGGCGGGGCGGCCACTTTGCGCAATTACGTTCGCCATGGTGTAGGTTTTGCCCGAACCGGTTACGCCGAGAAGGGTTTGGTAGGCAAGGCCGTCTGAAAGTCCTTCGAGCAGGCCGGCAATGGCGGTGGGCTGGTCGCCTGCGGGCGGAAAGGGTTGGTGGAGTTTGAAGGGGGAATTTGGGTATTGGATGACTTCCATAAGACGGCCTGTTTTATATTCAGGTAAAGAGAGGATTATAACAAAGGACCGTCTGAAAATTTATAGTGTACCAATCTGACAAGACTAAATATTTCATCTCCTTCCTTAGCTAAAGCTAACTGAGGTTGGTTGTGTTGGCAGGAACAATTAAACTCCCCTCTCCCCAAAGGACGTGCCTGTGCACGTCCTTTTTACTCTCTTATCTCCTTTCCACCCTATTGTCACCCCATAAAAGGCTTACACTCCGCATCATTGCCCCTAAATATCTCCTCACCGTCCGTACAGCTGCCCTTCCCCTTCATCTTCCCGCATACCACCGCCGTCAGCGACTCGTTCAAACGCAGCACCCTCGGCTCCGCTTCCCTATCCAGCGCCACCGCCTTCAAGGTAAACTTACCCTCCAGGATGCCCTTAGCCTGACCGCTCATCCTGATACAGAAACCGCCCGCCTCCTTCACCGGCAGTTCCGGCCACTTCGTCGACGTCAGCTTAAAGCTGCCCTTTTTTGTGTAGAACTGCTCCATAAAGCGCGCATTTTCCAGCAGGGCGGCATGAGCCGCACGCAAGTTGGCCGAGCGGACTGACTCCCGATAGGCAGTCAATGCCGCCGTCGCCAATATCGAAACCAACAGCATCGCAACCAACAGCTGCACCAATGAGTAGCCCCTCTGCAGTTGCCCTATTCCGTTTTCCGTCAAATGTTTTTAAGTACATATCTTTCTTCCCTTTATCTTTTATATCTCTATCCAACAAGAGGTACCCTATCCGTTTATCCCTTCACCCAATGTAAAGTCTCCACTGGTTCAAGTTTTATTGCCACTGCCCAAACAAAGCCGCCCGTCATCCCGAACCGGCAAGCAGTTCGGCCTCGGGGCGGCGTATACGGCACGATCGTCCGTCAGGTTATTTTTTCACGGCAGGCTGGGCGGCC
>NZ_JBQCWS010000003.1:109574-393846 GCF_051957155.1 Neisseria sp. P0019.S002 | reverse complement strand
CCCGGAAGGGCGATTTCGTCGCCATAAGTTTTATCCGTCTTACTGGCATTAAAGACAAAAGCAGGTTTGCGGTTGAGGCGTACGTCTTTGGCAACGGTCTTGGCACCGCCGAGGTCGGCAAAGAGTGGGAAGGGGATGGGTGGAACGGAAGGGGGAGCGGGTGGAGGCGGCCAACAGAAATCGGGGACGGTAAAGACAACGCGGAACTTGCTACTTTTACGGGCGATTTTATTGACGGCCATGGGGTGCTCCTGTTGTGAATATAGAGGCCGTCTGAAAAGTTGGCTGCAATTGGTTGGGAATCAGACGGCCTTTTAGTTGTTTACGCGAGTGCCGCAAGAGAAGGCGGTATCGGGATAAATTTGTCTTTTGAAATACGGCATGCAACTGCGGCTGCAATTTGTTCTGCCCGTTCATGTCGAGCAATAAACCTGAGTTGACATGCAGAAATTTCAAGCTCTTCTGCAAAAGAAGCCCGGTATGTACAGTCAATGCGGCGTTGCTCTACATCAACGAGTACGGTATCCAACACCATGTCTTTACACAAAGACATATTAGATGCAGTATGGGCATGTACAAATACAGTCTCTACCGGCAGATCGACAGTAAAGTACTGATTGGGCGCTTGAAAGGAATGTACCATGCCGGTAAATCCCAGTGTATAGATATGGTTAGGCTTTAGATGTGGCAATTGAAGGGAAGGATGAGCACCGTTCCAATAAGCCATAGAAAAATCTTTCGGCAATAAAGGTGCACGGTTAGCAATCCATTCTGCATCAGCAGTACCTGAGTGTTGTGCCCGTTGCGCAAAATAACGGGGCATAAAGCCGAATCCTTCGGGAGCAACATTTTCAGCAGGATCTCGTACCGGATGGCTTGGGTCATAAATCTGGTGGGCCTTTAATATTCGTTTGAACCCATTTTGTTTGAGTTGGGATTTGGGATAATAACCAATACCGACAGGATTTTGCTGATGTCCCTCATGATCGTCTTCAACTGCACTACCTCCAAAGGCAAATTCATAGCGGATAGGTAAGGAGAGAATAGGATCTGGTTCGCTTAGAGACCATCCGGCTATCTCTCTTACCCAGTAGCGCTCGCCAGTAAGAGCCAGACTCTTTTGGTAATCGCCAACACTCACCGCTACGGCAAGTTGCCGAGCGGGAGTGTCATCAGGTGCATAGGCGATTGCATTGACCACTAAATCAGTTTTAGGTTTATAAAGGCAAAAGTCGCTTTCAAACTGCGTTGAAGTTTGAGATGGTTCACCGTAAAACGTATCTGCAAATGTAAGAGGAGTCTGCGTTTGGGCAAACTCAAGTACAGTTTTTCCAGTTACAGGATCGATTTCAAACTCATAACTGACTTTAGCAACTACAACATCATACGTTCGATCTAACTGGTCGATGTTTTTAAATTGCTGAGTATGAAAGCAGGTAAAGTTCTCCAATTCGAACATTGATATACCTTTTCTTTTAGTTGATATCGACTTTTTTGCCGTCCATATCTACTACACTAGTGCCAACGATCTTAACTTTTTTACTAACGATAGAGATTTTATTTTTATCTATTACAATCATTGAGTTGCCTACTTGAAGGGTAATTTTGCTCCCAGCAGATAAGGTAATTTTATTGCCGGCATTAAGGCCAATATTTAAACCTGCATTAAGTCCCATAACTAGGCCAACGCTATGCATTTCGGCACCAACAACGTTGGTCATCCAACCACCTCCGACGTTTAGCATATAGCCAGCGCCAATGTTGGTCATTTGTCCGATACCAACGTTGCTCATACCATTTAGGCTGACGGTTTCCTGCTTATTGCCACCAATGCTGCTTACCTCGTTGGATACAATGGTTTTGTTACGATTGGCACCAACGGTCAACGCTTGATTTTTGCCGATAGAAACGTTTTGATCCAAGCCTACGGTTAAAGCCTGATTTTTTCCGATGCCAATGTTTTCATCGAGACCAACAGAATGGGTTCGATTTTTAGCGATAGAAACACTCTGATCTTTACCCACAGAAGTACTTTGGTTTTGACCAACACTAATGCTTTGGTTTTGGGTAATACTGGAAGTTTCGTTTTGGCCGACTGATTTGGTACGGTTTTGGGTAATTGAGGCAGTTTCGTTTTTTTGAACGGTTTTAGCTCGATCACCTACTACTGTTACAGTTTCATTATTACCAATTGTAGTGGTTCGGTCGTTGTTGACGTTACGGGTTTCATTGTTCTTAACAAGTGAGGTCAAGTCTTTCTGTGCCTGGAAGTTGACCATTTCAGACCCAGCAGTATCATTGAACATCAGTTCGTTAAAGTTGGCTAATGGAGAGTTAAAACTTTTACTCTTGATACCGGATTGCTTAGCTGCAGCAGGAAATCCCCATGGTGGCGACATTGCGCTGTTATACAGACGGCCTAATACAATAGGTCGATCAGCATCGCCATTAATAAAATCAACCAGTACTTCTTCGCCAATGCGTGGTGTATTAATAGAGCCATAGCCAGCACCAGCAGAGCCCTGAGTTACTCGTACCCAGTTGGAACTGTTTTCATCCATTTTTCCATAGCGATCCCAGTGGAACTGGACTTTAATATCGCCATATTCATTGGTGTAGACCTCTTCACCTGCAGGTCCTGTTACCGTAGCTGCTTGTGTCCCTAAAACTTTTGGCTTGGGAGTTTTAAGAGGAGGGCGGTATGGATAAGATTTAGGTAATACGCGGAATGAAATTCTAAATTTGCCAATACGGTCTCCAGACGTATAGCCTGCCTCTTCGAAATCATAATCAGCTTTTAAAATAGTATATTCGGTATTGGAAGATGCATGAGGGTGTTTGCTCAGGATAAACGTATAACCTGGAGCAAGTGTCAGTGCAGTGCCTGAGCCAGTAATAATCTTGGTTTGGCTTTTCAAATCTTCACTACGAACCTGACTGTAATTTTGTGCTTCTGCCACATCACTAAAACCTGTGTAGAAGTCATAGTGTTCCATAGATACCGAATTAAAGTCATGAACTGAGTCTGAAGACATCATCGGTACTTTGGCATTTTTATAATTGTATTCTTGAGTAACAAATTGACTAGATTTTAAAGCATCTCGTTCTTCCCAAATATCAATATAGGCAATATTTGGTGCCCCTGGTGCAGTATTTCGAGAGTGGTAGGGGATGTTAGGGGATGAAATAGCTTCTAAAACACCGACATCATCAGTAATAACCAGCTCATGTGAACCGTTACTGTGGGCAAAATAATAGTAGATACCTTCTTGTTCAAATAGGCGGTTTAAGAAATCAAAGCTATTTTCTTGATATTGAACACAAAAGCCTCTTGTTCGATACCCTTTTTGACATTTTATCTGGTATGGGAATCCGAATGGTGCTAAGACTTCATTAGCGATATCTAATACAGACTTATCAACGAAAACCCTGCTGTCCGTATTTTGAGTGAGGTACCACATGAATGGACGAGTGGTACAGGTATAGGCATGATAACCTTCTTCATCCTCATCTTCTCCAATGTAGCCAAAATCGGTAACTAGACCATTTAGGTAACGAGGATTACTTGCTTCGGTATCAATTTCCAATGTTACAGACTGACCAATAATATCTTTGCCTTGTAAATTTGGGTTTTGGGAGACCAATGTAATATTGAACTCAAACAGATTTGAAACGGATTCTGTTCCAAGCATTTTTTTGAATAATAGTTGTGATCCCAAAGGCGTATGAGCAACGATAGTTCTATTCATTTCGGGAAACTCCTTGTCAATCTTAAACCAATATTCCGGTTACAAGTATTTTTATACTATATTTTAAATAGGGATAAAATATGCGAATGTAATATTTTAGACAATATTATTTACATCTCTATTGAGACTTTTAAATACACTGAAAATTCCTTAATTTACTTAAATTAAAGGGATTGAAGGCAGTAGAAGTAGTAAATTCAAGTACAACATTTTTTCCTTTAATATTGTATTCGACAACGGTAGTATTTCCTGTTTGGCGAATAATTTTACCTTTTTCAATAAGGCGAAAGATTGACCAAGGCCCAGTTGAACTAATACCTGCGCTGTTAATTTGGGGAGAGGAGATGTCTATTTTAGCTAAAGCATTTTCACTCTTCGATGGCCAAGTAAAGGTTACAGGATTTACAGGACCATGGCTGTATACATAGCTCTTACCTGCATATGAAATATTTACACTTTCTAAACTGGTATCGAGAATTAAAACTTTAATCGAAAAGTCGAATGTAGGAGTTTCTGACCCTTTATCAAAATACCCTTGTTGAATGTCTGCTATATCATTTAGCTTTGCAAAACGATCTTTAAACGCATCATTTTTAGCAGTTAAAGTTTCCAGTTTTTCTGAGCGTGCCAATACGGCAGCTTCACCAGTCAAGTTGGTAAATTTACTGTAGATACCATTGGGACCAAATATACTGGTGAAACTCTCTAATGCGACATTGTCCTCCGATCCTTTATCGAAAGGGTATCCTTGTTGATGTATTTCTTGACAACTATTAGTCAATGTGGCCATTTGTTTTTCTAAAGTAGATAAAATTTTTTCATCAACAATTTTGTTAGTGTTTTTCAGAATAATTTCAGAAAAGTTATCTAACATTTGGCGAAAGGGAGGTGGCAGTCTATTTACTTCAGCCTTGTATTTTACGAAAGGATCATCAGGTGGTAAGTCCACTCCTTTTTCTACAGCAACATTAACGGCAACTAAATAAACATATAAATCATTTATAGCTTCTGTAACGTTATTAATAGCTGGAGGTTGATCATTAGTGGTTTCAGTTAATATATGGAAATCTGCAAAAGCATCATCGACTGGAGTTGCTTGTTTTAAAGCAGCTAATTCATTCTTTACATTATTCCCCTCTTCACTCTCTAAGAGTTTCGAGAGTCCTGCTCTATTTAACCAATCAGTAATTTTGCTTCCAGCTTTTTCTGTTATTCGTTTGTCAATAGTTAAAGTCGTATTATCACTAATTCCTTTAATAATATTGACTAAAGGTGAGTTCTTTTCAGATAGCAGCTTAGCAATTTGAGTACTCTCTCGTGATGACTTTGGTGTTACTAATGACAAATCAGATAAATAACTATTCCAAACTTTGATGTAATTACTGAAATAGATTCTTTGGGCATCAGAAAGGACAGATGCCTTGCTTTGACTTAAAGAAGCATAGTCACCTAATACCCAGTTGTCTTCATTAAAAAACTGCTCTGCAGATTTAACCATAGCAGGTAAAACTTTAGTAATGTAGGCTTCTTTGGTATAAATAAAGTTAATAGGTTCTTTTAAAGCCCCACCAGTCTTACGTCGGAATAGCAAGTGACTTTGCACACCACCCATACTTGAAAAAGATACAGGTGTAACTCCTCCCTTTCCAGAGAGAGTAACTGTATTTATGGTATCTTCTAATACCATGGTTGCAATGTCTCTTTGCGCAATTTCCTGTCTACGACGTTCTACTAATTCTTCATCATAGGGAACGCTTGGTGTAATGCTTTGTTTTGAAAGAATCTGATTCAGAGCTTTTTCAACAGATTTTTTTTGTTGGTCACTCATACCTGATGATTCTGTTTTAGACAAATTGGACATTAACCAGTTTTGCATAAAAGCAGCATCAAAATGTTCTTTGTGGAACATCATAAGATAAGCTTTTAATGCATCATAGCTATTAATATTGTTGGAGCCATTAGCTGTGCGTAGAAGTTCATCTAACTTATAGCTGATTAATGGCATTACGTTGTCTTGAAGAATTCTATAATAGGCTGACTCCCCAACATCTTTCATTTGGTTGCCTTGATAAAGGCCCATACGATAGCTGAGCGGAGGGGATAATAAATCTGGAATTTCTTTACTGGTAGTTGTATCTCTAACTTGTTCAGCAAATGTTACAGCCTTAAGTAAATCAGGGCCGTCTGTATATTTTTTTACATCTGAAGCTAAGCCAGTTGCTTTTTTATCAACCTGTTCAAGATATGATTGGTTATTGGAGTAACTATTCAGCATCATTGTTAAACATGCAATTACAACAGCTACAATAGCTCCAATACCTAGCCAATACAAGATTTGTTTTTTGACAAACCAAGATTTATTCTCACCAGCTAAATTTGCCTCGCTAAGAATAACGTCAGCAAATAGTTTATTTAAGAAAAAGCTATGTTCGTTATTCTGAGTAGAGGTCTGGTTTGAATCCAAGTATTTTTTAGATAATTGGAAATCACTTTGCAAACCTTCCAGTATAGGGTTGAGATGTTGTCCTGTTTGTGTTGCACTTGAAAAATAAACACCTCTCCATGTGATAGGTTGCTCGAATTTTGAAGATTTAGACAGCTCTTTAAATAGGGAAAGTACTGCTTGATTAAGGCGCTCAAATTCCTCGGGGAATGCAAAAGCTGCAGCCTTATCTTCAGTGGATTCTAATTGATGAACTGTGCCCAACATAGAGGAGCGTAATTTATCTACAATATCTGCTAAGGCATTAGAAGCAGTAGCGATAGGAGTTTCCATTCCTTCGGTATTAGATAGAGGAATCCCTAAATATTGATTTCTTTGTTCTTCAGTTAGATGGTCAAAGAATTCATTAAAACCATGCAATAAATCCAGTTTGGTTATCATAAGATAAACTGGGAAATGTATACCCAATTTAGTATGCATTTCATGGATTCTTTTACGCAGTTCTACTGAGATTTCTGTTATATTGGTTTTCCCGCCCAACAAATCATCTACACCTACAGTAACCAATACGCCATTTATTGGCTGTTTCGGTCGGTAACGTTGTAGCAGCGTTACAAACTCTTCCCAGTCGCTAGAGTCTTTACTGCTATGATTGTCATGTAAAGATAATCTACCAGCTGTATCGAGAAATACTATTTCATCCGACAGAAACCAATCACAATCTCGTGTACCTGCTAGGCCACTTACAGATGTCCCTAAAGTGCTCTCTAAAGGGAAGTTAAGACCAGAGCGTTTGAGTGCAGTTGTCTTACCAGATCCTGCTGCCCCTAGGACAACATACCATGGCATTTGATAAAGGTATTGACCTTCTTCTAGTCTAGCCAACAAACTGTTTTTAGATTTAGAAAATTTAGCATTTTTTAATACTTTGTCCATTTCAGCAAACTGGCGACTCATAGAGCTAACATCATTTGCACTTTTTAAAATAGGCTCTTGTGCTGCTCGAATTTCTTTCAATAAAGCAGCGTTTCGTCGAGATTCACGATATTGGCGAAATATAGCTTTAGCCAACCAAATACCAATAATAATGGTACACACTGCAAAACGAATAGTTTTGCTTACTAAAGGGCGAACTTCACCTATGGAGATCAATGGTCCAATAAACCATACTAATATAATCAGGCCGGTAATACCCAACATCACCCATAAAGAGCGAGAACCTAGAAAATAAATAATTTTTTTCATGTCTATTTTTTCCGTATCAATCTAAAATAGATTATTGTGTGCTTACACTACCGTTTGGTTGAGAATTGGAGGTATCGTTTTTTATTTCGACTGAACTACCTAGTTTGGGTCCAGTTTCTGTAGTAAATAATGTAATTTCAACTCTTCGGTTTTTAGCTCTGTTTTCCAAAGTATCGTTTGGTGCGACAGGATCGGTCGAGCCTCGTCCTTCAGAACGGATGCGTGTTCCGCCATTTTTAACGTAATTCAATAAAATTTCTTTTACTGCGTCTGCCCGAGCCTGTGATAAATGCCAGTTAGATGGAAAATTTAAGCTCTGAATTGGCTGATTGTCAGTGTATCCCGTAACAATAATTTGTCCTTCTACACTATCTAAGGCTTGGCTAACCGCAGCCAAAACAGGATAATATTGGTCTTGAATTTGTGCAGAGCCGGATTCAAATAAGCCATCACCTAAAATAGTAACAGTGCTTCTGTCTTGAAAATCTTCCACAGATACTAATTTTCTAGCAATCTCATTTTCCAATAAAGGCCGTAGTCGGACTGTTTTTTGTGTATCCTGTTGTTTGGTGATTACTGAAGGGAGTTTGAGGCTGTTTACTTTTGTACTGGCTGTATTGAATTTATCTCCTAATGACCATTGCATTGTAAAATAGCCTACACCTAATGCAACAGCTCCTAATACGCCTACTACCCATAAAGGAATAGCAAGCCTGCGTTTCCTTTGAATATTATTTGTAATAATCGGGTTATGTTTAAAAAGATTAACAGTTTGGTCAGGTCGTTTACTGTGAATTAAGGCAAGTAAGTCCCTTTTAATTTTATCGATCTCAAGCTCCCCATTGTTTAGAACCTGGTACTTACCTTTGTAACCAAATTGCAGGCATAAATACATAAACTCTAATAAATCAATATTCTTATCAGAATCTTGTTTCAAATTTTGAATGATTTCAAAAAAACGTTCTCCACCCCAAGTTTCATCATAAAAAGATACCAATAAGCTATTCTTTGACCAAGTTTCATCAGCCCAGCCTGCACGGACTGCTAATTCATCTACAAATGTACAAAGACAGTATTTTGCAGCCTGAATGGCATCATATTTAGCTCCATTTTTTTCAGCATTCTCTTCAAAATTATTAATTAAGAGAGAGAATTTATTAATTAGGCTGTCAGTAGATAATTGACTAGTAGTTTGCTGCATAGAGTTAGCCAAGATAAGAACAGGTTTAGCAGCTTCAATTAAAGGGTTATAAACATTTACTGCGTTGTTTGCAGTATTATTCTGGTTATTCATAATGAAATTCCAAATTAAATCAAATTAACTTAAAGACTTAATCGCCCAAAATTCAACATCTAAATTAGGGAAATTACCAGCCAAATGGAAAGCCATACCTGAGGAAGTATCAAACATATCCCATAATTCATGTTTTTTATCTAATTCAAAATAAACATAACCACTATGGTATGGTAATTCTCTTGGTGCCACGGATAACGCATGAACTTTAATTCCAGGTAAATGGTAAGCAACCAATTCCTTAACTTTTTCTACAGTACCTATTTTTACTACACTTGGAATTTTTTGGCGTAAGGCTTCGTTAGGCATATCAGCTTTGATGGCTAGGACAAATGAAGCTTTATCCAGTAAGCTTTGATCAGGAGTTTGGGCGACTCGGGTTGCTTCATCACGCAGATCTAATGGAATTCTAATTGCTCTTTGTTCAAGTACAATAGACAGTGATTTGCGCAAGTTAAAAAATAATTTACCAAAACATGATGCTAGATCATTGTGTTCATAAATAGGAACATCTCCTACTTTGCGTGAAGGAAGGAAAGTCATTAAATCAGCACATAATTTTGATAAGTTGACAAATAATTGTTCTGGATGAGTTTGACGAGCGCCTTCATTTTCATGATGCAAATAAGCCAGATATCGATTGATGGTCTGAAGCATCATAAAGTCCATTACTTCAACAGAACCTCCGGTATTTGGGTCGTTTACAGCGTTAGCTAGACTATTGCTTTTTTGCATTAATAAGCCGTATATTTCTGAAATGTAAGCTTTTAGGTGTTGTTGCTTTTGGCTTCCTAGGGAAGGTGGAATATATGATTCGTCTAGAATGATTTCAAAGTCTGCTGAACTGGATCGGATAACTGCAATAGGAAGGGCAGTTTGATTGCTAGTTAAATCATTTTCTAAAATCAATGTAGGATTAAGATCTGCTAGTGTAATTTGGCGACCGTCTAATTCAGAGTTTGTTGTATCTGCAAGGGTTTTCTCAAATGCTTTATATCGGTAAGAGTGAGCAGAATTTTGATTTAGAAAGTCAATCTCATTATTGACAGAGGATGGCAGAGTAATGGCTAAGCAAACTTTGGTATCTTTTATGTTTGCAGGTACTTTTAAGCTTAAATTTTCAAGTTGTTTTTGGGAAAACACAAATATAGAACCATCAGGAAAAATACCTTCTGCTTCAAGAATACCGAGAACACCATGTTTAAGGCTGTCTGAATCCAGTACTAAAGATGAAAACCCCCAAAAATAACCTTCTTTAGAAACAGCTAGTTGACGTAATCCAGACTCAAGATAACGTTCAAATTGCTGGAAATGCTGTGGGGTAATAAAGATTCCCTCTGACCAAACTACTTTTGCTTCAATTGCCATGCATTCAACCTCAAATTATTTATATATAAGTATTTATTCCTCGCGGAAAATGCCTTTGCTCAGGTCACTATTATTCTTACGAGTTTTCCCATTTTCTTTGATAAACAGATCATCAGGATGGCGCTCTTTATATTCTTTTAGCATTTCTTGCATCTCTGATTTCGATAATTGATATAATTCATTTTTCCCAATATTCACGTAGAAATAGTGTTTACCAAACTGATACCATCGTTGTTTTTGTTTTAATAAAATTAATTTCCATTGACTATTATCCAAATCACGATAACTGGCAACAACACCTAGGTATTTCAGATGAGAATCCATCTTGATAGGTAATACAGAAACCGTATCAGGGTGTAACATGAATTGGTTTTGTTGAATTAATTTGTCTCCTAAAGTTTCTTTAGCATTATTAGTAAGATCAAAATAGTTTGCTTTTTTAAATTCACCATCAGATGACAGTTGATACAAATCCAATCTGATAGGGGAGGGTTGATCAACTAAATTTGGATTGACATCGGGAGAAACTATAATTTGGACATCGATTTTTTCTCCACTTTCGTCAGATTCTTTTGGCGGTTTATGGTTGGACGCACATGCGCTTACCATCAAAGATATCATTACAAATGATGTGTATTTTATCAGTTTTCCATGCATTTTGGTTACCTAGGTACATCAATAGTGATTGTATTTAATGATAGAAATTTTAAATTAATCGACAGCCTAGACTTTAGGAACTAGTTGGTCTATGACTGTCGATCGAATACTAAGATTTCTTATTCTGCTTAGAATTATAAAGTATTTTTCTTTCTAAGTTTATATTTATATTGGTAATTGAAGTCATGATTGCTTATGTCGATATTTACGCTCAAAACTTGTTTCCCCTGTGTTGCGCAAGTAAGTAGTTCTTGGCTGATTTGTGGTAGAACCGTATTGGTAAGAATTGCATCGATCATGCGGCCACCTGATTCAACTTCTGTACAACGTGAAGTGATTAGTTTTAACACTTCAGGGGTATAGTGTAGATCGATGCCATGATTATCTTTAATGCGTTTTACGATACGGTCTAATTGCAATTCAACAATTTTTGAGAGCATATCATCGGATAGCGGATAGTAAGGAATAACTTGCATCCGGCCTAATAAAGCAGCTGGGAAAGTTTTCAGCAGGGGGGTACGCAGGGCTTTAGTTAGACCTTCTGGGGTAGGCAACATTTCGGGATCATCACACATATCCATAATTAAATCTGTACCAACGTTGGTGGTAAGAATGATAATAGTGTTTTTAAAGTCGATATAGCGGCCCTCGCCATCTTCCATCCAGCCTTTGTCGAATACTTGGAAAAAGATTTCATGAACATCTGGATGTGCTTTTTCTACTTCATCAAGTAAGACAACACTGTAAGGTTTACGACGTACAGCTTCAGTCAATACGCCACCTTCACCATAGCCGACATAACCTGGAGGAGCTCCTTTCAAAGTGGATACAGTATGAGCTTCTTGATATTCACTCATGTTGATGGTAATCACGTTTTGTTCACCACCATATAATGTATCGGCTAGAGCCAGTGCAGTTTCGGTTTTACCCACACCGGAAGGGCCAGCAAGCATGAAAACACCAATAGGCTTGTTGGGATTGTCTAGATTAGCGCGTGAAGTTTGAATACGGCGGGCAATCGCATCCAAACCGTGGCGTTGGCCGATGATGCGTTTATTTAAAGTATCAGCAAGCTGTAATACAGCTTCAACTTCGTCTTTCATCATTTTTCCGACAGGAATTCCAGTCCAGTCTGCTACAACGTCAGCAACCGTACGACTGTCTACTAACGGCATAACCAAAGGTTGGGCGCCTTGCAGTTTTTTCAATTTAGTAACCAGTTCTTTTTGGCGGGTACGCAACTGTTTATTTTCTTCATCGGTTGTTTCTTGTTCAACCTGCATGATTTGTTCACGTACAGCCAATAGCTTGGCAACTAAGTCTGCTTCAGATTTCCATCTGTCTTCTAATTTTTTCAGACGGCCTTCAACCTCAGTTAATTCTTTACCAATATTTGTGATTCTAGCTTCAGAATCAAAACTGAGTTTTTTCTCACGTTCTAAATTTGCTTGCTCAAGTTTTAATGCTTCTGACTTCTTGCGTAGATATTCAATGCTTCCAGGTACAGCATGTTGGCTGACTGCAACACGTGCGCAGGCAGTATCAATCAGGCCTACAGCTTTATCGGGGAGCTGACGTGCTGGAATATAGCGGTGAGAAAGTTTTACAGCAGCCTGGATTGCTTCATCAAGAATGATCACTTTATGGTGTTTTTCTAGAGAAGCATTCAATGCCCTAAGCATGTTGATGGCTTTTTCTTCATCGGGTTCATCTACTTGTACAACTTGGAAGCGACGAGTTAGGGCAGGATCTTTTTCAAAATATTTTTTGTATTCTGCCCATGTGGTTGCACCAATAGTACGAAGTTTGCCACGAGCTAATGCAGGTTTGAGTAAGTTGGCAGCATCACCAGTACCGGCAGCTCCACCGGCACCAATTAAAGTATGGATTTCGTCGATGAATAGCACGATTGGGGTTGGGCTTGATTCTACTTCATCCATAACTGCTCTGAGGCGTGATTCAAATTCTCCGCTAACACTGGCACCAGCTTTGAGCAAACCGATATCCAATAGAATTAATTGAACGTCTTTCAACCCAGGCGGAACATCTCCGGCAGCTAAACGTAATGCCAAAGCTTCAACCACAGCAGTCTTACCAACACCGGCTTCACCTGTAAGAATCGGGTTGTTTTGACGGCGACGCATTAGGATGTCAATCATTTGTCTGATTTCAGTGTCACGGCCTGTGATTGGATCTATTTCGCCATTTTTAGCCTTTTCGGTAAGATTGCTGCCGTATTTAGCTAAGGCACTTTCTTTGTGAGTAGCATTAGGCTCTGAAGATAAGGCATTTTTGGTAACATCAAGATTTTCTTCAGAGTTAGCAGTAATAGCAATAATATTGTTTGCCAATGTCTCTGGTTTGATTTTCAGGAATTCAGATGAAATATTGGCCAAAATACCCTGCAAAGTTTTATTTTGCAGCATGGTATAGAAAATATGAGCCGTACGGATTTTGTCTGTACCAAATTTTAGTGAACTGTATGTCCAAGTTTGTTCGACAAGGGTTTGGATATGTTCTGAGAAGTCAATAACGGCAGTAGCACCAACAGGCAGTTTTTCTACGGCAGCCAATACATCTTTTCGTACTTTGGTTTCATCTAAGTTAAACTGATTTATCAGGCAGAAGATATCTGTTTTTTCAGTTTGAAGTAGAGAGTGTAGCCAGTGTACTAATTCAACATAGCTGTTTTCTCGAAGACGACAGAAGGTATAGGCATTTTCCAAAGTTTTATACAAAGTAGTATTTAACTTACCAAATAATACGCTGCGGCTGATGTTTGACATAAGACGTCCTTAATTAAATTATTTCAAATATGTCCAAAATAGTTTTCTAAAGCTTTTATCGACGATGGCCGTCTGAAAAGCTGATTAATGATTGCTGACAATCAAGTCTTCTGCATCTCGGGAAACATTCCCCAGCCAAGTTGATAAGCCGAGTTGAGTGTTTCCTCCTAAATCCATCAGTGGAACTTCTTTTTGCATCAGAATAGGTTGGATGTCCCATTCATATTCTTCTGCGGCAAATAAACGAACCCATTCGCGTAAACGGGCTGCATTAATACCGTCTTTAAAGAATGATTGGTAGGCTGGTAGAGTAAGGGGGCCAATAATAATCCGGAATTTACTTTGCATATCATAGAGTTTGTCACCTAGTAGTAAACCGTCCCCCAGTGTGTAGTTGCCCATAATCCCAATTTGCGTTTTCTCTTCTTCGACTTCAACCCAGTACCCTACGTTAGTTTGAATGTTAACGGGAACTTGGAAATAGCGAGTGAGCAGTTGTTGCAGGTTGACTGCAGATCGGCTTTGTTTTATTAATAGACCGGAAAAATAACGTTTAGCAAATTCGTGAATTAAACCTTTGTTATGTGTGGTCGGAATATTAAGGCCATTAAAACTGGCAATATATTTTCCGAAGCGGTCTTCAGCATTTTTATCTAAAGATGTAATGCTTTGGGCATTGGCCCATGCCCGATAGAATAAGATAGCCAGGCGGTGTTGCAACATGTTTGCAAAACCTGTCCATGCCCGGTCACCGTGTTGATGTTGGCGTTCATAAGCATACTCGGTTAAATGTAGCGGTAGTGGACCAGATGGGCCAAACAGACCAAATCCATTAATGGAAATTTCTACATAATGTGGTGATAAGGTTACCGATTGGAGATTGCGTGGGGCAAAAGTAAGCGAAGGATTTTGGCGGATCCTTATTTTCTCCATTTTGGGGCTAATGGCTTTGCCTAATATTAGCCCAGCAGTAATAAATTTAACGGATTCAAGCTGGCGCAAGAGTGAAAAATAATCATACTTATATGGTTGAGAGGAAACTTTATTTAAAAAGACTGTAAGTTTTTCATCCCAAGCATTGTCTAATGAGTCACCAAAATCTGTTTTTGGGTTGACTGGACTCATATAATCATCCTCTCCCCAATTTCAGACGGCCAAGTAGCAATATGACCTTGCTGGAGCGTGTCAATTCGCAGTTGTACAAATGAGTTAATAGACACCAAACGTCGGAAATAATGGTTTAAAACTGATCCAAATAGGAAAGGATGGACGCCGCCTAATTGAGCTTCGTCCAGTGTAACGGTAATGTTGATTCCTCGGATAGGGGCGGCAACTCCATAATGACGGACTACTTTGTTAATAATTGAGGTTTCAACTCGTGTAATTGATTCAATCTGTTTTTTCAGTAAATCACTTTCAGAAGAAACAAATACTGTTAAAAGCTCTTTTAAAGCAACAGGTGCATCTTCTTTATCAGTATTTAAAAGAGACAGGTAATTTAAACTTAATTGATTTAAAAATGACCAAAGAGTCCTATCTTCACTTACTGCTTCTTGAGGTCTTGTTAATTTAGAAATCAGTTTAATCGATTTGACTGGCAAAAATCCCTCAATAAGAAAGTCAGATTCTCCGTCTCGAGGCATGATTAGAGGCAAATCTCTGCTTGTACACCAAGCGTCGACAGAAAGGTGCTGTACGTTTGAATTAAAGGCGTAATTCTGATTATTAGCAAGAGATAAAAATACCTCACTACCTAAATAGGAAGAGCGAAAACCATTTTTAGCTGAGTTTTCGGATGGTACTCTATCAGCACGACGAGCAGAAAAATAAGCATGCTGAGTTTGGGCTTCTGGAAAGAGTCCTATATCCGGTGCTTTGTACATCGGTGAAAATACTACGGTTTGAAGGTTGTTGGTATCAAAGCCTTTTACTTGCTCGATAGCGTAGACTTCATAATTCAGGGGCTGGGTACGGTCGATAACGACATGGTGCTCCTGATCTTGAATATTTACCGGAAAGCGTGAGCTTTTTTTTCTGAATAAGTTGACGACTGGTACGGCATTTACAGAAAAATCATCTACACCGATCAGCTCAGTTAATTCAGGTATTTTATTACTGAATAAAAATGAAAGACTAAAATAGCGTTTACGATAAGTAATAATTTTTTTATTTACTCCCTTATCGTTTACGATTTCCTCTAAATGTTCGGGTACTTTAGGCAAGTATCCTTTTTTCTCGGCTTGTTGGATGGCTTGTTTAATATTTTTTTGAGAAATAAATAGAAACTTTTCCGGTAGGCGTGAATACTCCTGCATAATTCGGAATGCACTCACCGATTTATCTAAATTAAATGATAAGGCTTCATCTTCTCGAAAACCACGATGTTCTGGTGTAGTAGGTAATGGGTAATACCATTGTTTTGGATTTTCGTAACTGTGACAAACAACGCCCACGCATTCAGAAGCCAATAGAAACAGCAATGAAGATGATTTGGAAAGCTCTGAACCCAAAAATATAGATAATTCATCTGGCAACATCTCTGAACATGCACCTGGTACGCTCAATGAAAAATCCAAACGCAAGGCAGATTGTACTTTCTTACTAGAGGATTGTTTGAGTGCAGGGAGTGTGTTTGGCAAATAACCTATTGAGTCAGTGTATGTGGCTTTTTCAATACGAAGTGGCAGAATTTCAGTAGTTTTAGTTACAGAAAATGGACAACTTACTTTAAATTCATCAATAGGCAGAGACCTTAATATTTTGCCTCGTTCCAGTAGATTGATCACATCAGCGTTATATTGATTAGTAGGCTCTAGATTGACAATAGCTGCAGCCGGTTTTTGATTGATGAAGTCAGGATAAACAACTTCTAAGATTCTTTGGACAAAACGAGGATACTCCGCATCCAGTTTAAGTTGGGTGCGTGCAGTAAGAAAACTTACCCCTTCCAAGAGTCTTTCAACATAGGGGTCAGGAATATCAGTTGTATCTAAAGCTAATCTTGAGGCTATCTTAGGATATTGGGCTGCAAACTCTTTACCCATTTCCTTTAGAAAAGTTAGCTCTTTGTTGTAGTAAGACAGTAATTTATTATTCAAGCCCCATTTCCCCCATCTAATAAGTCAAACAATCCTGTTTCAACATCCATGCTGGTTCGGAGCAAGAATTCTTTAGGATAAGGATTGAGTTTCAGGTAACCTTTGATTTCAATAATGAGTTTATTGTGTAAAGCATCGTCATCATCGTCTGAGGTATTTACGATCACTTGTAGAGTCTTATTTTCAAGACGCGGTTCAAAATCGATGATGGCTTGTTTGATGTTCTGTTCCACATCTTGCCATTCAATATCAGAAAAATTAATACCAGAAAGGGGAGGGATACCATAATTTAATGTAGAAGAGCGTACATTTTCAGTTAGGTCAATCCCCATAGTTTCTGCTTGCATGTTGCATGTATTCAGTAGATAAAGAATATCACGCAGTACTGCTTGCTGATATTGATCAAGATTAATGACCTGATCGGAGCGTGCCTCTTTTTTTCTGCGCGGTTCTTCATCTGTTAGTCTGTCAAATAAAGAGGGTAACAGTTGATTTTTGAATTGCGACATGTTTAATTGCTGAGTTTGAAGGATGGATAGATTTTAATGATTTTGTTCAAATCTAATATTACGAATATCTAAAAGGCCAAAATCATGGTTATCGGTATACAAAGTTTTTTGACCAACCCCTGTAAAGAGTTGCTCTGCTATTTCAATCCAGTCAGTTTGTGAGCACTTCATTAGCAGATCTGACCATGCTGTTTCCTCACCAGGCATAACAGTATAGCGAGCAGGACTAGTACATTGAATACACTCACCATTAGTAAATTTAATTTCAGACGCTCTCCAGATGATGTCCAGTAAGGAACTTGGAGCCTTAAAAGAAATATTTTCAATAGAATCCCATGTTTGCCAGTAATAGTGACCTTGATAGAAATATTCATAAACGAAGGCAGTACGTACGTCTCCATCCATAATCCAGTTGCTATCAATTTCAGAAACTGATTTATCTGCTAAAAGGTAAGTAATATGTACGGGGGAGCCGTCTATATTCTCAGATAACACAGTATAATCATCGACAAGAGCCTTGTTTTTCTGTTCTGAAACATGGGCAACTAAAGAGAGTTGCTTTTGAAGAATATCAAGTTTACTTGCGTGCTGTTCTAGAGTTTTGGGTTTTTGCTGTGTTTCAAAGACTGCTTGGCGACGTATTTCAGCAGAAATATTTTCAATAAGGTAGAGCATCAGGGGCTTTTGAGTATCGGGAAAGAGTTTTTGGTATTGCCCAATCTGTTTTAAAGCCTGTTCCCATTTTGCGCACAGACACTGATATTGAATCAGCGCTAAACGATGTTCTTGATTGTCAGGATTTGAACGCACAAGCTCAATCATGTCTGATAATTTAGTTTTCAAATCCATTTCAATAATTCCTTATTTATTTAAAAGAATAGCAACTACAGCTAGAACTAATTTTTCAGTAAGAAGTAATGTCGTCTAAAAAGTAAAGTCATTATGTATAAAGCCTGACTTAAAAATGCCTTTTAAGTCAGGCTTATTCAATGAAATCTACATATCAATTATGCAGATTTATTTTCTTTGATGTTGAAGGCCATTTGAACTTCAGCACCTTTAGAACCTTTATCGGTTTGTTCCCAATATTGGTTTTTCACTTTTGCAGCTTGGAATGAATAACGCATTTTCAGCGCATCATTGTCTTGTACGCCGATGAATTTCACACCGGTTACCAAGACATCTTCCAATGTGGTGCGTGAGTATTCAATTTGCTCACCACCAGCTTTGCAAACAGAAATTTCTACTTTGCTCAAGTGTTGGCCGGTAGCGCAGTTTTTCAGAATGGTTGGAGCTGCTTTATCGATAGCGGCAACTACGGTCAAGTCATTGAAATTGACTTTACCGGCACCACCGCCACCACCACTAGTCATTGAACCAGGTTGCTCTGCACCCCAGTCAAAACTTTCGATGTTAGTCCAGTCTTTGTGGTTAGAATCTTTTGATTCACCATTTACACCTTCGACTTTCATGAACATATCAATAGCCATTTTTTACTCTCCTAGTTAAAAAATACAAGCGATTTAACGACAGGGCACTAAATATACCCAACTAAATAAACTAAGCCTGACTATTCTTGTTTAGTCGAAGGCAATTTGGAAACCAAGCGTAGAGAAACGGTAAGTCCCTCAAGTTGATAATGAGGACGCAGGAAGAACTTAGAAGTGTAGTATCCTGGATTATCTTCTACTTCTTCTACAACTACCTCTGCTGCAGCCAATGGTTTACGGGCTTTTGTCTCTTGGGTGGAGTTAGCAGGATCTCCATCTACATAATTCATAATCCATTCGTTCAACCAACGTTCCATGTCATCACGCTCACGGAACGAGCCAACTTTGTCACGAACAATACATTTTAAGTAGTGTGCGAAACGGCAACATGCGAATAAGTAAGGCAAGCGAGCAGATAAACGTGCATTAGCAGTAGCATCTGGATCATAATATTCAGATGGTTTATGCAAAGATTGGGCACCGATAAATGCTGCTAAATCTGTGTTTTTACGATGGATTAATGGCATAAAGCCCAATGCAGCCAGTTCTGCCTCGCGGCGGTCGCTAATAGCAATTTCTGTTGGGCATTTCATGTCTACCCCACCATCATCGGTTGGGAATGTGTGGCAGGGAAGATTTTCAACGATACCGCCTGATTCCACACCGCGAATAGCGGTACACCAGCCATAGTATTTAAATGAGCGGTTAATATTTACTGCCATTGCATAAGCAGCATTAGCCCAAGTATATTTATTGTGATCTGCACCTTCTGTTTCTTCTTCGAAGTCAAATTCGTCTACAGGATTTGTTGTGGCACCATAAGGCAGGCGAGACAGGAAACGAGGTAGGGCTAAACCGATATAACGTGAATCTTCGGATTCACGCAGGCTTCGCCATGGAGCATATTCGGCATTTTGGAAGATTTTGCTTAAGTCGCGCGGATTAGCTAATTCTTGCCAGGATTCCATTTGCATTAACTTGGGAGAGGCACCTGCAATAAATGGGCAGTGCGCAGCCGCGGCAATCTTTTCAAGGCTATTGAGCATTTCTACATCAGGGGCAGAATGATCAAAATAATAGTCACCAACTAAGCAACCAAAAGGTTCACCACCGAATTGGCCGTACTCTTCCTCATAGATACGTTTAAAGAGTGGGCTTTGATCCCAGGCAGTACCTTTAAAGCGTTTTAAGTTACGAGCAACTTCTTTTTTGGAAATAGGCAACACTTTGATTTTTAACAAAGTATCTGTTTCGGTATTAGTCACTAAATGATGTAGGCCGCGCCATTCACCTTCAAGTTTTTGAAAATCCTCATGATGCAAGATCAAGTTGATTTGTTCAGAAAGCTTTCTGTCAATTTCGGCAATAATTGCTTCAATGGTTTGATAGGTATCATCTGAAATGGTTACGGCATTTTGTAGGGCTTGCTGAGCCAATGTTGCGACTGCATTAGTTACAGCGCTTTTAGCTTCTTCCGTTTTAGGTTTGAATTCTTTTTGAAGCAGCTGTTCAAATTCATTGGTTGCAAACACATGTTGCGAACTGCCATTTCCTAGGGTATCTAATTGTTTTTCAGCCATGATTTACTTTCACTTCTAGTTTTATTAGAGACTATTGTTCATCTTTGGATGTTGATTTGGGCGCGGCTGCAAGACTTTTTAGTAATTCGCTGTCTCCTAAGACTTTTCCAATTAGTTCTTCAGCCCCACTTTTACCATCCATATATGAGAGTAAATTAGACAGTTCTGTACGTGCCTGTAAAAGCTCATTTAGAGGTGCTACTTTTTTAGCTATTGCAGCCGGTGAGAAGTCATCCATGCTTTCCAATTCGAGTTCTACATTCAAATTCCCTTCACCTGTCAATGTATTTTTTACGTTGAAGGCGACACGAGGTTTAAGGGCTTTCATGCGTTCGTCGAAATTGTCTACATCAATTTCTAAGAATTTTCGTTCGGCCAAGTCAGGCAGTGGCTCGACAGGTTTACCAACCAAATCTGCCATAATACCCATAACGAAAGGCAGTTCAATCTTTTTCTCTGAGCCATACAACTCTACGTCATATTCAATTTGCACGCGAGGAGCTCGATTGCGGGCAATAAACTTTTGACCTGATGATTTATTTCGTGACATGGTTATAACCTTAGGATAATTAATAATGTTGTATATCTAAAAGATATTTACGAAATTGTGGATGAGGTTTACTAATTTTAGGAATTTGCTGTATCTTCATCTGGTTTGCCAATTAAAACTTCTAAATTGGCAATACTTTCTGGGCTAATATCTTTCATGATGTCATAAAAGTTCATATTCATTTGTCGTTGCACTCTGCGGATAAACAGTGGTGCAGGGTGGCTGGGCTCAAGAGTTTCAAAATAAATGCAGATTTTCTCTAAAGCCAGATCAACATCAGCGCGATTTTTAATATTTAGACGGCGCCATGCATCAGCCTCTTGAATAGATTGTTCTTGCGTAATAGCCAAGCTGTTAGTTTCGGAGGGTAACTCAGGCTGTTCTATCTGTTGTACTGAGGGAGTACTCCCATCATTATAATTGATGGCTTTGTGAATTAGGGTAAGAGGTTTCTGAATAATATCAAAATCAAGTGAGTGTTCATCCTGTAAATTAGACGAGAAAATGCGTTGGATATCTTTCAGGCAGTCCAATGCTTGAATTAATGCGGCCAATTCAGGTTTTCCCGTATCGGCATTCACCCTAATGTCGAGCATTAGCCGTTCTTTACCTCCCGGATAATTTTGTGGATCATTCCCTTGTAGGATAGAAACAGCTTCTTTTACAGTAATTGGCTGTTGGGTTAACCCATTTATCAATAATTTAGATGAAAGAATCTCTTTTATGATGCCATCAAGTGTGGTAAAGGAACTAAGGGCATTGATCCTGTAAAATGGGTCAAATTCACCGTCTTCATCCTCTAGTTTAGGATAAATTGATTCCCAATACAGGTCTATATTAGCTCTGATTGCTTCGCAACCAGCACAGAATCCTACGAGTCCATGTTTGGCAGTAAGAGCTTGTGTATAATAAGCCAAGACATGTAAATCTTTAGACTCGGCTAGCAATTGATTGCATAACTTTTCTACCGTTGCCCAATCAGCTTCTTCTGCCGGAATAATCGTGTCACCATACTGTTGTTCTGGTTTGCCTTCAGCTACGCTTTGTAGTTCTAAAAAGCGGCTATCGTATTCGATATTTACACCTTCAGGACTGTCGATAGAGATAGGTTCGTCCCAGCGAGGAAATGTGTTCATCTACTTATGATCCAAATAACTTATTAAACAGTGAGCATGAGGGGATGCCTTCATGTTTTATGTGGTAACCGCTTTCAATTTCTTGCCAAAAACTACCAATGCCGTCTGAATCAGATAAAAAGTTGTGAAAGGATTCAGAGAGGATAGAGTTCTCTGTTGTATCACTATTGTAAAAATCTTCGATACAACATTCCCCTTCTTTTAATATCTCGCGAAAGGAGTTTTTTTTCTTTAAAAGAAAAAAAAGAGAATCAAGGGATTCGGGAATAGAGCTAGGTTTATAAAATAACACAAATGGGTATTTTCTGCCAATTTTATCAGAACTACCAGCAGCCATACCAGTATAAATAAGACTATCAGGTAATTTGATACAAAATAGCCAAATTTGCAAAGGGGAATATGTTTTTTGAGTGAATGAAATTAATTTGTTTTGGCCGGAGCATCGGTTAAACCAGTTATCCCAAAAGAATCTATCGCTAGTTTGAAGATTCTCGGAGAAAATAAAATCACGTGATTGATTCAGTTTGCCAAAAAAATAGACTTCATTTTGCTTAAGCATAAGTAGTCATCATAAGAAAAGAGGTTTTAGATTCCCAAGTTGCTAATCAGATACAACTGCTAAGCTCGTACTCTAGCATAATTCGATGTGTTGATAAATATAAATTTAAACCGCTTGAAATAATAACCTAAGAAATGTAAATAATCTTTAAAAATATGCGCTTACTATATGAAATATAAATAATAAAGTTTATCAAATACAGTTTTATTTATAGCTTATTGTTTGTTATAATTTTTGCAAAATAATGTGTTCAAAGTCCTCAGAAAGTGATTGAGGTTCCTTGTTTTGAGGTTTCTACTTGTAGATTAATTAGGATTTCGACGGAGTAATCGCATGTCCTCTTCCGGTAACACCATAGGTATTCTTGTTCCTCAACCTTCTGCACCTGCCATGGTGTCCAAAGGATCTGCCAATCCGCCTGAGCCGCTGACTAATGCAGCCGGTCCGGTGGATGTGATAGAGATGGTGGCTGATGTTGCCTCTAGTGCCCTTTCTTTGGTTGCTCCTGACTCTGCTGCAGCTAATGTGGCTGATGCTGTATCTGATGTGGTTTCGCTCGCTTCAATGGTCCCAGGTTTGCCTAGTGTTAGACTGCCTTCACGAAAAATGGTCAGTGGTTTCGGTGGGGGTAGTGGAGCAGGTTCTGATGGCGGGGTAGTTACTTCTGGTCATGGTCACTGTATTCCCTGTAAAGTTGCAGCAGCTATCGGTAATCCTGTCAATGCCGTACTTGGTATCAAAGTCCTATTTGACGATACAGAGACCGACTTTGCCTTTGACTCCCCGCTTCCACTTGTTTGGCAGCGCAGCTACTATTCTGACCAAGTAGGCAACGGCTGGTTGGGACAGGGTTGGTCGCTGCCGTTCTCCATGCGTCTTGTCCGCACTGCCGACGGTTTCCTTTATATTGATGAGCAGGGCAGGGAAATTCCGTTGCCGGATATCAGCGACGAAGCGGACGAGCCTTATTCCGCAGCCGACGAAGATGAAGACGATTTATATGAAGAAGAGGATGCCCCAAGACTTGCTTCCGCCGAAGAAGATCCCTACGGTCTGGATGACGCCTATTTCGATCCTTACGAACAAATCTTCTTTTCTCAGATTTCAGACGACCTCTACCAAATCGCCTCCCCCGACGGCGGCGCACGGCTGCTGTTTGCCGAAGTCGATTCCGGTTGCGGCATTTACCAACTGGTCGCCCAACTCGACCGCAACGGTCGCCATATCCGCCTCTGCTACGACGACAACGGACTGCCGCACAGCATTTACGACGGCAGCGGTCGACACTTCCAACCCGTATTCTCCTCCATCCGGCTGCACGACAACGATCCCGACTTCGACCCGGCTGGAGAAAGGGACGTATTCGTTTCCGAAGACGAACGTTTCTACGTCAACCGCCTTACTTCCGTTACCTTTAATGGCAAGGAGCTGGTACGCTACGACTACGACGGCTACGGCGATTTGACCGCCGTTTACGGACGAGACGGTAAAAAACTGCGCGGTTTCGCCTACCGCAACCACATCATGGTCGAACACAGCCAGCCCGACGGACTGGTGTCCCGCTACGAATACGACCGTTACGACACCGACGGCAAAGTGCTCAAAAGCAGCAACAACCTCGGCGAAGAATGGGCGTTCGACTACCGCAAAGACCATACCGTCGTTACCGACGCATTGGGGAGGACGGAAGTATACGGTTTCGACGAAAACCAAGAACTCGTCTACCGCATCGATGCCGACGGACAACGCAGCGACAGCGAACGCGACGACTACGGCCGCATTACCGTAGAACGCGATCCGCTCGGACGCGAAACCCGCTATCTCTACGATACCGAAGGCAACGTCATCGCCATCACCGCGCCGGACGGCAGCAGCACCCAAATCGACTACCACGAAACCCTCAACCTGCCGGTTGCCGTCAACGATCCCGCCGGCAGGATTACCGCCTATACCTACGACGGACGCGGCAACCTCGTCAGCATCACCGACCCCGCCGGTTACACCACAAGTTACGGCTACAACGCCCAATGGCTGCCCGAAACCATTACCGACGCCTTAGGCAAAACCCGACGCCTACACTACGACACCCTCGACCAGCTTGTCTGCTTTACCGACTGTACCGGCGAAACCACTCGTTTCGCTTACACCGAATACGGCGATCTCGAAACCGTTACCGATGCGCTGGGCCATACCACCCGCCACCACTACGACGCAGCGGGCAACCCCGTCCGTACCGACTATCCCGACGGCAGTCACGAAACCTTCGAATACGACCGCCTCAACCGTCTGACCGCCCACATCGACGGACTCGGTGCCAAAACCGCTTACGAGCTCGCAGTGGACGGACTGCCGCTCAAACGCACCAACGCGCTGGGCCATACCTTCGCCTACGCCTACGACAAAGCTCGCCGTCTGACCGTCCTCACCAACGAAAACGGCGAAACCTACCGTCTCGATTACGACCCGACCGACAACCTGATCCAAGAAACCGGCTGGGACGGCAAAATCACCGCCTACGGCTACGATGCCGCCGGACAACTGGTTCAACAGACCGAATACGGTCAAAGCACCGATAAAGGTCGTCTGAAAGACCGACCCGAGACTTGGCACATCCATCATTTCAAACGCAACATCCTCGGTCAACTGATCGAAAAACAAAGCCGCAAAGTGTCCCACAAAAACGGACAAAGCAAAGACGAAGGCATCAGCCGCACCCGTTTCGACTACGACCCCATTACCGGCAACCTGACCAAAGCCCGCAACCAACACAGCAGCGTCGAACTCGCCTACGACGGACTCGACCGCCTCATCGGTGAAACCACCGTCCACAACGGCCAAAGCGCCACCGTAGGCTACCAATACGACCCGCTGGGCAACCGCATCCGCACCATCCTGCCCGACGGCTGCCAGATTGATTACCTTTACTACGGCAGCGGACACCTGCACCAAATCAGCCTCGACGGCGAAGTCATTACCGACATCGAACGCGACAAACTGCACCGCGAAATCCAAAGGACACAGGGCAGCATCAGCAGCCTGTACGACTACGACCCCATGGGTCGTCTGAAAAGCCAGCGTACCGTCCGGAGCGGCACACAAACGCTTCACGGCAAACAAAATCCGCTGACCGGCGGCGCCGTCAACCGCCGTTACGCCTACGACAAAGCCGGCAACCTGATTCAAAGCGCCGACCAAAGAAGCGGCGTACTCAATTATGTTTACGACAAAATCGGACGGATTCAAGAAGCCCGCAACAGCCAAACCGGCCGCAGCGAAACATTCGCCTTCGACCCCGCCCACAACATCCTTTCCGACAAAATAGCCGAAGGGAAGGGCAAAGGCAGTAACATTAGCAGCGGAAACCGCCTAGAATCATACAACGGCATCGAATACACCTACGACGCCTTGGGCAACCTGATCTACCGCCAGTTGCCCGACGGCGAAAACCAATATTACCAATACGATTTAGAAAATCAACTTGTCCGCGCCGAAATCAAAAAGCCCGTCGGCAACACCGAAATCTGGACATACGCCTACGACCCGTTCGGCAGAAGGCTCTCCAAAGAACGCCAAGACAAACTCGCCTGGACGAGCACCGACCCCAAACGCACCCACTTCGTCTGGGACGGCAGCCGCCTGTTGCAGGAGTACACCTACAAAGGCAGCTATACCTATCTCTACACCGACCAAGACAGCTACGAACCGCTGGCGCAAATCTTTGATAACGCCAAAGATGGCAAACAATACCTCGCCTATTTCCACAACGACCAAGTCGGCATACCGAGGGAGATGACCGACATCCACGGCAATCTCTTATGGTACGGCGAATACACCGCCTGGGGCCGTCTGAAAAAAGACGGGCGGGTTTACAAGGATGCGCATCAGCCGTTCAGATTGCAAAACCAGTACTTCGATGAGGAGACCGGTCTGCATTACAACCTGATGCGGTATTACGAGCCTGAGGTCGGTCGGTTTGTGAATCAGGATCCGATTGGGTTGTTGGGTGGGGATAATTTGTATCGGTTTGCTCCTAATACTCAAGAATGGATTGATCCATGGGGTTTAGTTAAACTTGGTGGTGTTGCTCCCTATGGTTCAAAAAAACATGTAGGGGACAATCTTGATGCTCATGAAATGTTACGAAATGCCTTTCTTAAGGATAGCCCTTTAACGACAATTACCAATCGTCAAGGAGCTAAAGGTAATCCGGCAATGGGCCTTACAAAAGATTTACATAGAGCGGTCCATGATGCAGAAGCTCGGCTAAGAGCTGCAAAAGGAATGGGAAGGAATGATTATTTTAAACGTGGTAAAGACGAAATTAGAATTATGTATAGAGCAATGCAGGAGGTCTTAGTTGAAAATGAAAAAGTTATTACACAAAATCAGCTAAGACAAATGCGTAAGCAGGCAATAAAGTTTGCTAAAAAACATAAATGCTATTAAGGAAATTTAAATGTCAAAATTACTTTTTACTTCTTCTAAAACGCCACATAGTATTGGTTATATTGGGGGAGGAGCTGAGCATATTCCGTTAGAATTATGGCCTAAAATTCCAAATTCTGATGCCTATCAAACGCATCTGTTTACTCTTTATCCCGACTTTTTACCTGAAAATGTATTTCCTCGTAGAAATTATTATATTTCTGTTTTTGTTTCCATAGAGGAGCATGCACTAGGAGGGGTGAAAGACTCTATTTCATCTAAATATACTGTTAATTGTCAGGATGATTTAATTTTACTAAATGATGGTTTTAGTTGCGCTGTCCTTTATGAAAGGGAACAAGCTATCAACAAGCAAGATTTAGGAAATATTTCTTTGGAAAGAAAATTTTTTGAAAGGCTTGATGAAGTTGATAAAGAAGCTGATGCAAAATACAACGAAGATGAACATTTATTCTTTGAAGATAATGGGATGGGATTGGATGTATCCAAAATTTTTGGTAATCCTTATTTTGAACAAGATATAATATATCTTCCTCCTAAGTTTAGTTTTTGCTTACAATTATTAGAAGAAGATATAGATAAAAAGTTACATATTTTCCAGAATGGTATTGGTTATTTTTATTATGACCAAAATATTAAGAAAAAACTTCTATCTGGAAGTCAAGCAGGTATTTTCTTTATCCAAAATACTTAATAATTAACATAAAACCTTCAGTTTCAACTTAGCAAGCCGTAGCCCGGACAAAACTTTCAGTCCTGACGTAGGGTATGTGCAGTACACACTCACGCGGTTTCTGTTTTTCAGACGACCTCACTATCTTCTTTGAGGTCGTCTGAACCATTTGTTCTTTAACAATCTCATTAGCAGTTAACATAGAGGTCGTCTGAAAACCGACTTTCAGACGACCTCTACCAAATCGCCTCTCCCGATGGCGGCGCACCGCCTTACTTCCGTCACCTTCAACGGCAAGGAATTGGTGCGCTACGACTACAACGGCTACGGTGATTTGACCGCCGTTTACGGACGAGACGGTAAAAAACTGCGCGGTTTCGCCTACCGCAACCACATCATGGTCGAACACAGCCAGCCCGACGGACTGGTGTCCCGCTACGAATACGACCGTTACGACACCGACGGCAAAGTGCTCAAAAGCAGCAACAACCTCGGCGAAGAATGGGCGTTCGACTACCGCAAAGACCATACCGTCGTTACCGACGCATTGGGGAGGACGGAAGTATACGGTTTCGACGAAAACCAAGAACTCGTCTACCGCATCGATGCCGACGGACAACGCAGCGACAGCGAACGCGACGACTACGGCCGCATTACCGTAGAACGCGATCCGCTCGGACGCGAAACCCGCTATCTCTACGATACCGAAGGCAACGTCATCGCCATCACCGCGCCGGACGGCAGCAGCACCCAAATCGACTACCACGAAACCCTCAACCTGCCGGTTGCCGTCAACGATCCCGCCGGCAGGATTACCGCCTATACCTACGACGGACGCGGCAACCTCGTCAGCATCACCGACCCCGCCGGTTACACCACAAGTTACGGCTACAACGCCCAATGGCTGCCCGAAACCATTACCGACGCCTTAGGCAAAACCCGACGCCTACACTACGACACCCTCGACCAGCTTGTCTGCTTTACCGACTGTACCGGCGAAACCACTCGTTTCGCTTACACCGAATACGGCGATCTCGAAACCGTTACCGATGCGCTGGGCCATACCACCCGCCACCACTACGACGCAGCGGGCAACCCCGTCCGTACCGACTATCCCGACGGCAGTCACGAAACCTTCGAATACGACCGCCTCAACCGTCTGACCGCCCACATCGACGGACTCGGTGCCAAAACCGCTTACGAGCTCGCAGTGGACGGACTGCCGCTCAAACGCACCAACGCGCTGGGCCATACCTTCGCCTACGCCTACGACAAAGCTCGCCGTCTGACCGTCCTCACCAACGAAAACGGCGAAACCTACCGTCTCGATTACGACCCGACCGACAACCTGATCCAAGAAACCGGCTGGGACGGCAAAATCACCGCCTACGGCTACGATGCCGCCGGACAACTGGTTCAACAGACCGAATACGGTCAAAGCACCGATAAAGGTCGTCTGAAAGACCGACCCGAGACTTGGCACATCCATCATTTCAAACGCAACATCCTCGGTCAACTGATCGAAAAACAAAGCCGCAAAGTGTCCCACAAAAACGGACAAAGCAAAGACGAAGGCATCAGCCGCACCCGTTTCGACTACGACCCCATTACCGGCAACCTGACCAAAGCCCGCAACCAACACAGCAGCGTCGAACTCGCCTACGACGGACTCGACCGCCTCATCGGTGAAACCACCGTCCACAACGGCCAAAGCGCCACCGTAGGCTACCAATACGACCCGCTGGGCAACCGCATCCGCACCATCCTGCCCGACGGCTGCCAGATTGATTACCTTTACTACGGCAGCGGACACCTGCACCAAATCAGCCTCGACGGCGAAGTCATTACCGACATCGAACGCGACAAACTGCACCGCGAAATCCAAAGGACACAGGGCAGCATCAGCAGCCTGTACGACTACGACCCCATGGGTCGTCTGAAAAGCCAGCGTACCGTCCGGAGCGGCACACAAACGCTTCACGGCAAACAAAATCCGCTGACCGGCGGCGCCGTCAACCGCCGTTACGCCTACGACAAAGCCGGCAACCTGATTCAAAGCGCCGACCAAAGAAGCGGCGTACTCAATTATGTTTACGACAAAATCGGACGGATTCAAGAAGCCCGCAACAGCCAAACCGGCCGCAGCGAAACATTCGCCTTCGACCCCGCCCACAACATCCTTTCCGACAAAATAGCCGAAGGGAAGGGCAAAGGCAGTAACATTAGCAGCGGAAACCGCCTAGAATCATACAACGGCATCGAATACACCTACGACGCCTTGGGCAACCTGATCTACCGCCAGTTGCCCGACGGCGAAAACCAATATTACCAATACGATTTAGAAAATCAACTTGTCCGCGCCGAAATCAAAAAGCCCGTCGGCAACACCGAAATCTGGACATACGCCTACGACCCGTTCGGCAGAAGGCTCTCCAAAGAACGCCAAGACAAACTCGCCTGGACGAGCACCGACCCCAAACGCACCCACTTCGTCTGGGACGGCAGCCGCCTGTTGCAGGAGTACACCTACAAAGGCAGCTATACCTATCTCTACACCGACCAAGACAGCTACGAACCGCTGGCGCAAATCTTTGATAACGCCAAAGATGGCAAACAATACCTCGCCTATTTCCACAACGACCAAGTCGGCATACCGAGGGAGATGACCGACATCCACGGCAATCTCTTATGGTACGGCGAATACACCGCCTGGGGCCGTCTGAAAAAAGACGGGCGGGTTTACAAGGATGCGCATCAGCCGTTCAGATTGCAAAACCAGTACTTCGATGAGGAGACCGGTCTGCATTACAACCTGATGCGGTATTACGAGCCTGAGGCCGGGCGGTTTGTGAATCAGGATCCGATTGGGCTGTTGGGTGGGGAGAGTCTGTATGCTTTTGCGCCAAGTACACAGGCTTGGGTTGATCCTTTAGGGCTAGCTAATTTATTTGATATAGGTACCTATGGGAGTCTTAATAGTAGTACTCATGTTGGAGATGGCTTACAAGCCCATGAGTTAATTAGGCATGAAGCATTAGTTCAAAATGGTTATACAACTAAAAATAATCGATTAAGCCAGAATCCAGCTATTGCTTTAGATTTGGATCATCATACAAGAGGGCCAGCAAAAGATACTAGAGGGATTGGTGGCACTCATTACCATGAAGCAGAGATTAGGCGTTCTCATTATGGTTTGGGTAGAAATCAAATGCATACTGATTTACATCGAGAGATTGATATTGCTCAAGGAGGATTGAGAAAAACGGGAACTCCTAAAGCTCAAAGAAAACGATTAAGAAAAGAAGCTAAAAAATTTCTTAGAAAATTGAAAAAAAACAGGTAAGAAATGTCCTTAAATTTTTAGGAGAATTTAAATGAAAAAAAATGGATACGTTAATTTTAACTTTTTAGATAGTAAGTCCAATATAAATGATATATTAGTTGGGCTAGATTTAGACTATTCAAATAAAGTGATAGCGCCAGATGGTCATGAGTTAGCATTGATCGCTTTCATACCGATTGAGAATTTATTAACTATTGCACCTCAATTTAAAACAGATTTTCAGGGGAAGGAATATAAAGATAAAGCAATTTACGTTTTTTCTTATTATGATAAAGAAGATTATTTTCTTGACTACATTACTGAAATTGACGATGCTATTCAAGGATACACGAAAGTTATCGTCGGAGATAAAAGTCAGTTCAAGTTTAACCTAGATGAATTTTATCCAATTAATCCTATTGAGAATTTAGATGAAATGAGTTTTTTAGGAGGACAACCTGAATATTTACAACAAGAAGGTGATGATTTTCTAGAAAAATATATTTTCATAGGTCAAATCTTAGGAATGGATCTACCTAAAGAAGTAAATGAAATTTTTTATTTAACTGAGAACATAGGATATATTTTTATAAATCGAGATCTATCGGGTGGATTATTCTTCGTACAAACGACTTAAACAAATATTTAATCATATAGTAAGTCATCTTCCACATGAAACGTTAAATTCTAGCAAGCCGTAGCTCGGACAAAGCCTTCAGTCCTGACGTAGAGTGTATGTTGCATGCACGCAGTTTCTGTTTTTCAGACGACCTCACTATCTTCTTTGAGGTCGTCTGAACCATTTGTTCTTTAACAATCTCATTGGCAGTTAACATAGAGGTTGTCTGAAAACTAACTTTCAGACAACCTTCATCTTATTTTGTCAAAATTCTGCGCACGAAAGGGTTTTCATATCATACTGCTGCCTTTGAAATAGAATAAAAGGCGTATATAAAATCATGTGGGAGAATGATTTCAGATACTAAACGGCAGGGATTAATTTCTAGGAAACAGGCAGCAAGACTGCGTAGAATTATTGGTAAATGTTCCTATTTTATTAATGTAAATATATTAGAAAGGGTTAATATGACCTACTTGATTAAGCCATATGAATCAATTGGTGATTTTGTATTTGGTACTTCTCTTGAGGAAATACAAGAAAAACATGGAAAACCAGCAAGAATGGTTGAAGATAATATTATGAATAATAAGGTGGAATATAGGAATGCTTGTGAGTTGGTTTATGAAAACGATAAATTGGTTTATGGATATTGCTTAAAAGATTCTAATCCCATATTAGGAGATATTGATATATTTAAAAATTCAATCGAAGACCTTAAAGCTATCGATTCAGAATTTATCGAAGGAAAAAAATATATTCTTTTTAAGAATCTCGGGATTTGTATAGGAGGTATGACAGGAAAAAAATTCCTGAAGGCAAGTTATTAATTGCATTTGATAAAAATCACTTTGATTTTTTTGAATGTTTTATCGAGGTGTAATCGAACTGTAGCCAATGAAACTTCCAATTCCGATGTAGAGCAAGCCGTAGCCCGCATGAAACCTCCATTCCCGATGTAGGGTGTGTGCAGAACGCACGCACGCGGTTTTTGCTTTTCAGACGACCTCAATACTTTCTTTAAGGTCGTCTGAACCATTTGCTCTTTAACAATCTCATTAGCAGTTAACATAGAGGTCGTCTGAAAACCAACTTTCAGACGACCTCTACTAAATCGCCTCTCCCGACGGCGGCGCACCGCCTCACCTCCGTCACCTTCAACGGCAAGGAACTGGTGCGCTACGACTACGACGGCTACGGCGATTTGACTGCTGTTTACGGAGCGGTATGCATGCATGCAGTTTCTGTTGTTCAGACGACCTCATTTCTTCGAGGTTGTCTAAAATATTGGTTCTTTAATAATCTGATTACTGATCAGCATCAAGGTCGTCTGAAACACAACTTTCAGACGACATTTGTTGTACCGTACTTAACCGCCGCTACGCCTACGACAAAGTCGGCAACCTGATTCAAAGCGTCGACCAAAGAAGCGGTGTCCTCCATTACATCTACGACAAAATCGGACGGATTCAGGTCATAAATTCTGCAATCAAATATTTGTCATAATCTACTAAAAGCATTTATTATTATATATCTAATAATCATAATTAAGGAAAAACGTTCATGGCGTGGCGGTTTGTGTTGCCTGCTTGGGTGGTTGGGGTAGTGCTTTCTTTTGCGTTACCGTTTATGCTGCCATGGTGGGTTTGGTTGTCTGTAATCATTGGCACGCTTGCGTTATGTCGAAGATTTGCTGTAGCTTGGTTGGTGCTGGCCGTCTGCGTGGGCATGGCGTTTGGAGTGTGGCGGACAGGGCTGGTTTTGGCTGCTCAATGGCCTGTGGGGGAGGCATCGGCTAAAGTTTTGACGGTTGAAGTGGCGGATATGCCGCGTGATGATGGACGGCGTGTGCAGTTTGCGGCAAGGGCTTGGGATGAACGTGGGCAGGCTTTTGATTTGATGTTGTCGGATTATCAGCGGCGCGATTGGACGGTGGGCAGTCGGTGGTCTGTATCGGCGCGGGTAAAGCCGGTGATCGGTGAAGTGAATGTGCGTGGTTTGAACCGTGAAACCTGGGCTTTGGCCAATGGCATCGACGGCATGGGTACTTTGGGGCGCGACAGGAAACTCGTGCGGCAAGGCGGCGGTTTCGGTTTGGCTAATATGCGTGATGCGGTAAGCCGGAGTTGGCAGAGAACGGCGGACAAATATCCTGAGTTTTCAGACGGCATAGGGCTGATGCGTGCTTTGAGTATTGGCGAGCAATCGGCGTTGCGGCCGCCTTTGTGGCAGGCATTCCGGCCTTTGGGACTGACGCACTTGGTCAGCATTTCGGGCTTGCATGTAACGATGGTGGCGGTATTGTTTGCCTGGCTGATCAAGCGAATTTTCCGTTATTTGCCGTGGATTCCGGCGAAACCGCGTGTGTGGATATTGGCAGGCGGTGTTGCCGGTGCTTTGTTTTATGCGCTTTTGGCAGGTTTTTCCGTACCGACGCAACGCAGTGTGTTGATGTTGGCTGCGTTTGCGTGGGCATGGTGGCGCGGCAGTGGCGGCTCGGGCTGGATGGCGTGGTGGCAGGCTTTGGCTGTTGTTTTGTTGTTGGACCCGTTGGCTGTATTGGGCGTGGGAACTTGGCTGTCTTTCGGTTTGGTTGCTGCTTTGATTTGGACTTCATCAGGCCGTCTGAAAGAGTCGGGCTGGCAGTTGGCTGTACGGGGGCAATGGGCGGCGACGGTATTGTCGGTGGTATTGCTGGGCTATTTGTTTGCTTCGTTACCTTTGCTCAGTCCGTTGGTTAATGCGCTGGCTATTCCTTGGTTTTCTTGGGTGTTGACGCCGTTGGCTTTGCTGGGTTCGGTTTTCCCGTTTGAACTTGTCCAGTTGGTAGCGGCATTTTTGGCGGAATATACTTTACGCGGTTTGGTATGGCTGGCTACGGTATCGCCTGAATTTGCCGTTGCAGCGGCGCCTGTGCCTTTGCTGGTGTTGGCGATGATGGCGGCTTTGCTGTTATTGTTGCCTAAAGGAATGGGCTTGAAACCTTGGGCATGTCTGGTTTTATTGGGTTTTGTGTTTTACCGTCCTGCCAAGTTGGAGGAGGGGGTGGCAAGAGTTACCGTGATGGATGCAGGGCAAGGTTTGTCGGTGTTGATACAAACGCGTAACCGCAATCTTTTGTTTGATACGGGAACGGAGCAAGTGGCGCAAACAGGTATAGTGCCGAGTTTGAACGCTATGGGTGTAAGCCGTTTGGACAGCCTGATTTTGTCGCACCATGATATTGACCATGACGGCGGTTTTCAAAGCGTATCGGCTGTCGGTACCGATAAATTGCTTGCCGGACAACCTGAGTTTTATCCGAATGCAGAGTTTTGCCAAGAAGACAAATGGCAATGGGACGGCGTAGATTTCGAGTTACTCAGGCCGTCTGAAAATTCCGGCAAGGAAGATAACGACCAAAGCTGCGTATTGCGTGTCGTAGCAAACGGCAAAGCCTTGTTAATAACCGGCGATTTGGGCGTGAAGGGCGAGGCAGGTTTGATTGAGAAATACGGCAATGCGCTGTATAGCCAAGTGTTGGTATTGGGACATCACGGCAGCAGCACGGCTTCGTCAGGCAGCTTTTTGCATACGGTTTCGCCGCAATATGCCGTGGCATCCAGCGGCTATGCCAATGCCTACAAACATCCGACTGTTGCCGTACAAAATCGTGTCCGTGCGCACGGCATTACTTTGTTGAGAACAGATTTGTCAGGCGCGTTGGTGTTTGCTTTGGGACAGGACGATATATTTCAAGGCCGTCTGAAAAAGGATAAGTTTTATTGGCAGAAGAAACCGTTTGAGTAAAAAGGCTAAAAGGCCGTCTGAAAGACTTTTCAGACGGCTTTAATATTTTTTATTGACGGGCATTATCCAAATTTTGTGTGAATCCAATTGTGGATAGTTTGGTTTGATATTTGATAATAAAGAACAAATTAATTGTGATGAAAAAATAGGCAGTATAAAAATAGGGGAATAATTACAAAGTCATTTTATAACTGTTGTTAATTTGATAAGCATTTTGAATCTGTTTGGCTGAATAAATTCACTTGTTTTTAGCTTGCTTATATAATCTAAACGCATTATTGCGCATTCAAATTAAATTTAACAAAGGGAAAAGAAATGGCTGAAACTCAAAACCAACCTAATAACGAAGAGTCCGTAGTGATTATCGGCACGCGTCGTGATGATGTGCTGTATGGCAGCTTGGGACACAATATTTTTTACGGCGGTTTAGGAAACGATACCTTTATTGTGAACAACAGGAATGACCAAATCATTGAAAGGTACGGCGAGGGTACGGATACGGTTTATACCCATACGACTTATACGTTGCCGAATTATGTTGAAAACCTGACGATGACCGGCCACGATAATATTTTTGGTTTCGGCAACAATTCCGACAACGTCCTTATCGGTAACAGCGGCAACAACCGTTTGAGCGCCGGACGTGGCAAGGATGTGCTTTACGGTGGGGCGGGTAATGACTTACTGCTGGCAGGCGATGATGACGACAAACTTTATGGTGGCGATGGCAACGATATTTTGCGTGGCGATCATGGCAACGATTATTTGGAAGGAAATGAAGGCGACGATGTTTTAGACGGCGGAATCGGTGCAGACGTAATGCGCGGCGGTAATGGCAACGATACATATTATGTAGACAGTCAAAACGATGTCGTTATCGAAGAAGCCAATGGCGGCATTGATACGGTCTACACAGGTATGACTTACCGTTTGCCGACTCATGTCGAAAACCTGACCTTGACCGGCAGCGGCAATTATTTCGGCTTCGGCAACCATTCCGACAACGTCCTAATTGGCAACAGCGGCAACAACCGTTTGATCGGAGGCCGCGGCAATGATGTGCTTCGCGGAGAGGCAGGTTATGACTTGCTGTTGGCGGGCGATGGCGACGACAAACTTTACGGCGGTACCGGTAACGATATTTTGCGCGGCGATGCCGGTAATGATTATTTAGATGGCGGCGAAGGAAATGACACGCTTGAAGGCGGTAGCGGAGATGATACTTATGTATTCCGCCGTGGCAGCGGCCATGATGTCATTTCAGACAATTTGGGCCATAACAGCATTCATTTTGAAGGTTTGAGTACGAAGGATATCAGTCTTACTACTCGTCCAAGCGCCAGTAATCCTGCCCTTAAAGATTGGGTATTTACGATTCGTGAAACAGGCGAAACGCTGACCCTTAAAGAGCAACACAAGACCTATTCATCTGTATCCAAGTATAAATTCGCGGATAAGGAAATGGATGTTGCTGAAATCTTCAAATATCCTGAGCACGATGCCAGCGAAGACAGCGTAACCATGCGTGTGCTTTATAAAGATGGTCACGCCGTCACACATGCCGCCGAACAAGTGCAGCATCTTCAGACGTCCTCTTTGCAGTATTGGGAAAATATTGCCACTCAAAAAAGAGCCAATGATATTGTCCGACCCAGTGCTAAACAGGCGCAGCATTCTATTTTTACCAAAGACAGTGATGGCGACGGTTTGGTCGATGCCATTGACCGCCATCCGCAGGAGTGGAATGTTTCCGAGCGCGATTTGCGGATGTTCTCGTCGTTGGTTTATGAATCTTCATATGATCTGCATGCTTTATTTACAGGTAATTATTGGTGGAATACGAGATATGCTTCTATTGTCAAAGATATTAACAGTAAATATTTTATCAATCAGGCTAATATCTCTGAACTGACTGGGGAATGGAAATTGCTTAGGGCTGATAGTTTGGGAAGCGGTTTGGATTATGCGATTTTCGGCAATTCGAACAAGAAGGGCGGTTGGGAAAATGTCGTGGTAGCGTTTAGAGGCACGCAGGCTACCAGCATTGAAGATGTTTTAGCTGATTTGAAAATTGCGGACGGTAAGTTGCCGGAGCAAACCAAATATTTGGATGATATTGCCCGTTATATTGATACGCTTCATGCCAAAAATGTGTATTCGACCGGACATTCGTTGGGCGGCTATCTTGCAGAATACTTTGCCGCACATACCATGCAACAGCGTAATGATTGGGCAAGTGATTTCAAACGCAGCAGTCTGTTTAATCCGGCTGTTTTGAATGTGGACAAAGCCTCGCCTGAAGCCTTAAAACAAGCACGAGATATGGCCGATAAAATGGCGGAAACACAGATTACAGATGACTCCGATACAACACAGGCACGCCATCTGTATGAAACCAATTCGTATGTAATCAAAGGCGAATGGGTTGGAGATGGTTTTTCAGGCAAAACAGGTGCGGGTATTGGTGCATTTTTGGGAGGGCTTGTTTTTGGGCCATGGGGCATTGCAGCAGGTGTACTTGCAGGTGCTGCTGCGTCCCAAGTTCATAAAGGATTGGGCAGATATCCGAAAGCCAAGGTTTTGGATTTTAAAAGCGGCGATGTATGGGGCAAACACAATATGACCAGCTTTTATGAGTCTGATACCAAACTTGAACAATACTTCTCCCAAGGTAAACGTATTGACAAGCATTACGACAATCTTTATTTGAAGGATTCTGACCAAGACGGTTTTTCAGACGGCATTGAAAACATATTTGGCACCAGCAGCAACGATGCCCAAGAAACGCCATATGCAACCGGTACCTCTGCCATTTATACCGATGACCGACCCATGCTTGCTGTGGTTCAGACAGAGGATGCAGCCGGTAACATCTTGTCGCTCAAAGGCGTGGAAATGACGGCGCACCAGCAGGGCGATAAGATGGTGTATGCGGCAAACGGTAATGAAATCGACTTGGGTAAAAACGGCTTTGATTGGTCGGTCAGCATCAGTGGAGACAGCAAAGGCGTAGCGGCCTTGCATGGCAGCGCGGCTGACAATGTATTGAAAGGCAGCGATGGCAATGATTATCTGGCAGGCGGGCTGGGTAGCGATACCATTGTTACCGGCGAGGGTAGAGATACGGTGGCATTTACTGCATGGGATGTCCGCGAGGGCAAACTGGATCACTTGTTGGATTTCAATCCAGTCAAAGACAAGTTGGATTTGAGCGCTATGCGTCCGCTGCTCAATGAGAAAGAAAGCCAGGTCGGCTGGGCGGATTTGTTTGTCCGCGATGTGGATACATTCAGCCCCGACCGCTCGTATCTTGTGTTCAACAGCGCTCAAAAAACCTTGGCGTATCGGGGCGCAGGAGCTGAAAGCAGCACAGAGTTCGCACGTTTCTACAATGAAGATGCTGCGCAGCTGACAGCCGCCAATATTATCGGCTGATGGTTGTTTTAAAGTTTAAGGCCGTCTGAACCTGATATTTCATGTTCAGACGGCCTTAAACTTATATAATATCCGACCCATCTGTTTAAAAAGGCAATCCCCATGAACACCATACGCACCAAAATTTGCGGTATTACCCGACCTGAAGACGCGCTGGCTGCGGCCGAATTGGGCGCGGATGCCATCGGGCTGGTGTTTTACGCCAAGAGTAAACGGGCAGTGAGTATTGAGCAGGCGCAGGCGGTTGTGAAAAATCTGCCGCCGTTTGTATCGGTAGTGGCCTTGTTTGTGAATGAAAACGAGCAAACCATTCGCGAGATTTTGCGTCAAGTGCCGATAGATGTGATTCAGTTTCACGGCGATGAAGACGATGATTTTTGCCGTCGGTTTGACCGTCCGTATTTGAAGGCCGTGCGTGTACAGTCCGCAGCCGATATTCAGACGGCCTGTGCCAAATTTCCGAATGCCCGAGCCTTGCTGTTTGATGCCTATCATCCGACTGAATACGGCGGTACGGGACAAAGTTTCGACTGGACCATGTTGCACGGCAATATCGGCAAACCGTGGATACTTGCCGGCGGATTGACTGCGGAAAACGTTGCCGAAGCGGTAAAAATCAGCGGCGCAACAGCGGTGGACGTGTCCGGCGGCGTGGAAATCTCCGGAGGGATTAAGAGCAGGGAGAAAATGGCGGTGTTTATTCAAGCAGTAAAGGCCGTCTGAAATTTTGTTTGAATGAAAAACAACCGGAATACAGATATGCAAGAGCCAATCATCGAGTCTCACCCATTCGCAGCCTTGTTGCCGCTGCAGGCAACGGTCATGATGATGGGGACGTTTCCGCCTAAAGAAGAAAAACACGCGATGCAGTTTCATTATCCGAATTTTCAAAACGATATGTGGCGCGTGTACGGGCTGGTGTTTTTCGGCGATGCGGCGCATTTTCAAAAGCAGGGCGAAAAGGCGTTTGATGCCGATAAAATCAAAGCGTTTTTAAGTGAGAAGGGGATTGCATCCTGTCCGACCGTGTTGAAAGCGATACGCGAACATGGCAATGCTTCGGATAAGTTTTTAAAAGTGATAGAAACCGTCGATTTGGCGGCAGTATTGGCGCAAATGCCTGAGTGCCGCCATCTTTGTACCACCGGTGGCAAGGCAACCGAAGTTTTATTGGAGATTCAAGGCAGCGGCATGAAAATGCCGAAGGCCGGCGAAACAGTACCGTTCCCCTATGCAGGGCGGGAGTTGACCCTGACGCGCTTGCCTTCGACTTCGCGTGCCTATCCTTTGAGTTTGGCGAAAAAAGCAGCGGCGTATCGGGCTTTTTTTGAAATGGCTGGATTGACTGTTTTTCAGGAGTAGGGCGATGGACCGTTATGAAATTTCTTTAATGACGTTTATGGCTTTGTGGTGGCTTTTTAATGTCGTCTCAGTGTGGCTGAAGGCCAAACAATGGCATATAAAGGTATTGCTGGGAGGAACGCTTTTGTATGTGATACAAATATCTGCAGTCATTATGTCTGTTAACGGCCTTAATTGGATATTTTTGAACATAAGCACTATAAATACCAATGAGTTGATTATTGCTTTGCTTGTGCTTAACTTTTTGGGTTGTTGGTTGCTGGCACTGTGGCTGGGGATGTTGGCATTGAAACTATGCCTGAGAAACAAAAACGAAGAAAAATATATCGCACCACCATTGGGTACGGCATTGATTGCAACATCGAGCTGTACGCTGTTGTTCCTATTTTGTCTGCTGATATTATTATTCAATTAGTTGCCGACAAGATGGATGGAAAACGGCTATAATTGCTGACAATTTTACTTTCAGACGGCCTTGTACTGAATCAGGCCGTCTGAAACCATAAAACGAACAAGGAAAAATCCCATGAAAAATTATCACGCTCCCGACGAGAACGGCTTTTTCGGCGAACACGGTGGCCTGTACGTTTCCGAAACCCTGATTCCGGCTTTGCAAGAATTGGCAGAAGCCTATAAAGCAGCGAAAGAAGATCCTTCATTTTGGGAAGAGTTCCGCCATGATTTGAAACACTATGTCGGCCGTCCCAGCCCTGTTTACCATGCCGCGCGCTTGTCCGAGCATTTGGGTGGCGCACAAATCTGGCTGAAGCGTGAAGATTTGAACCACACCGGCGCACACAAAGTCAACAACACCATCGGTCAGGCATTGCTTGCCCGCCGCATGGGCAAAAAACGCGTGATTGCCGAAACCGGCGCAGGTCAGCACGGCGTGGCTTCTGCTACCGTCGCCGCCCGCTTCGGCATGACTTGCGACGTGTACATGGGTGCAGACGATATCCAACGTCAAATGCCCAACGTGTTCCGCATGAAATTATTGGGTGCGAACGTGGTCAGCGTCGACAGTGGCAGCCGCACTTTGAAAGACGCGATGAACGAAGCCATGCGCGAATGGGTTGCCCGCGTGGACGATACGTTCTACATCATCGGCACTGCCGCAGGCCCGGCGCCGTATCCCGAAATGGTACGCGATTTCCAATGCGTGATCGGCAATGAAGCCAAAGAACAAATGTTGGAAGCCATAGGCCGCCAACCTGACGTTGCCGTTGCTTGCGTGGGCGGCGGCTCGAACGCCATCGGTTTGTTCTACCCCTATATCGAAGAAGAAAACGTACGTCTGGTCGGCGTAGAAGCCGGCGGTTTGGGTGTGGATACGCCTGACCACGCCGCACCGATTACCAGCAAAGCCCCTATCGGCGTATTGCACGGTTTCCGCAGCTATTTGATGCAGGACGAAAACGGTCAAGTTTTGGGTACGCACTCTGTTTCCGCAGGCTTGGACTACCCAGGCATCGGCCCGGAACACAGCCATTTGAACGACATCAACCGCGTGGAATACACCGTTGCCAAAGACGACGAAGCACTTGAAGCCTTTGATTTGCTCTGCCGTTTTGAGGGCATTATTCCTGCGCTGGAGTCCAGCCATGCCGTTGCTTGGGCGGTGAAAAACGCGCCGAAAATGAGTAAAGATCAAGTGATTTTGGTCAATCTCTCCGGCCGCGGCGATAAAGACATTAATACCGTGGCAAAACTCAAAGGCATTGAGTTGTAGGAAGTTTATGGTGAAATAATTTTATATTTAGGCATTTACTTGTTTTTGTGTAGATGGGGATTATTATGATAGATTTTGGTACAGTGTTTTGAAATTTATCAATAAATCCCCTTTTGTATAGCAATGACTATAATCAAATTATCCTATTCTTATTTAAATTTGTTATAGGAAATTTTGGATTAAAAGGGATCATCAAACTATGGTATCAGAACAAAAAATCTTAAATTTGGTGAGGTTACATCAACCTATTAAAGCGCGTGAAATCGCTCAGATTTTAACTAAAGAATTTAATCAACATACTGATAGGAGTGATGTTAACTCTATACTTTATCGTATGAAAAAAGAAAATAAGGTTGTGATTAATAAAAACTATGAATGGTCTTTAGCGGAGAAAATGTTAGATTCGGTTCAAGAATCATCGATATCGACACCTGTTAGTAAGGCTGAAATAACGTTTACTCCTGAACAAGAAAGCATCATTAATCTTGATCCAACTGAACATTTGCTTATTCGAGGGCAGGCCGGTAGTGGCAAAACGACCGTTTTAGCAGCACGTGCCGGAAAGATATTAAGTGCTATGAATAAAGGGTCTTTGTTATTTTTGACCTATAACTCATCACTTTGTGCTTATGTCAAAAAAACATTTAAAAAAGCGGGTATGGCTGGAGATATTGATGTTCACACATTTCATGATTGGGCAAAATCGTGTGCTCAATCTATGGGAGCTAATTTTTCAGATTGGGTGGACAGTAAAGAGCGATCGGAAGAATTGGCTAAAATCATTTCTATTTCTAAACAAGAAATTGGTGAGCATAGGCTATATGAAATTCAGACATCATCAGAATTATTGAAATGGTGGGGTGAAGAAATTGCATGGTTATTCGGGCAACACATCACTCGTTTAAATGAATATTTGATAGTAGAACGAACAAATCGTGGTACGGCTATTCGCTTATCCCAAGAAGATCGACGCTTTGTTTGGCACGTATATGAATTATATATGGAATGGTTAGAAGAAAATAATAAGCAAGATTATGATAATCCTGCTGGTTTGATTCTAAATACACTTGAGCAGCAAGGAATTGAATTTCCTGATAATTTGCGTTATGACCATGTTATGGTTGATGAGGTTCAGGATTTTGATAAAAGCTGGTTGTTAGCGGTTGTCAAATTACCACGTGTGTCATTGAGTTTGGCAGGAGATTTGGCTCAGAAAATTTATCGTCGTAATTTTACTTGGAAGTCAGTAGGTATTCGTGTGCAAGGTGGGAGGTCACATAACTTATTGGGTAGTCATCGTACGACATTTGAAATTATGCAGGTAGCTCAGTATTTATTGAAAAATCATATAGCAAGTACTGAAGAGGTTTTTACCCCGCCTATTTATCCCAATCGGCATGGTAATAAAGTAAGGAAGATTCTTGGGAGTTCTGCAAAGGATGCTTACGAGAAAGGGTATGATTTTATTGCAGAAAATTTTAAACGGTTACGTACGACAACAGTGGCGGTTGCATTGCCTTTCTCCAACCAGGTTTATCCTGTTCAACAGGCATTAAAAAAACGTGGTATAGAAACGGTTAAGGCTGCGCGTGGAAAGAGTTTAGGAAATTTTGACGGGGGAATTGTTGTAACGACCTATCATCAATTAAAAGGTTTGGAGTTTGATCATGTTGTGATTTTAGGTTTGCACGATTCTCAATATCCTGCACGATTGTTAACACAAATCCCCGAAGAAGATCAATTAAACGAATTAGAAATGATGCAGCGGATATTATATGTTGTTATGACTCGTGCTAAAGCAAGTGTTACTTTGGTTGGATCAAATCCGTTTTGTCGTTTTTTTAACGATATTTCGAATGAATTATTTGAGAGTATTGAAAACTAACATTGCTATATATGCAAACTTACGCTGTTAATGCAATATATATGTATGGTAGAAAGTATTTTGTAAATTAACATAAAGGGCATCTGAAAACTGAGTAAACAGGTTTTCAGACGACCTTTTCCTTAGCTGAACTCAAAGGCATTGAGTTGTAAGCCTTATTGATTGAGCAGTAAAGGCCGTCTGAAAAAGCTGGATTTCAGTCTTTCAGACGGCCTTTGTTTCCGTAATGAACAGCGTAGTATTTTATCCGCGCAAACTCTATCAAGTATCGGCGTCTAAGGAAATTTGTCCTTCCAGGCTGCGCTTGTACGCTTTCTAAACCGATTATTCAAGTTATTCATTTATTGTGATTATGAAACATTTAGCAATCCATCTAAAACTATTGGGCATGGCGGCGTTTTGGGGCGCATCTTGGCCGATGGGGCGGATGTTGGGACAGGCGCTGCCGCCTTTAACGGGCGGTATGCTGCGCTTTTTGACGGCGGCAATCTTGCTTTTGGGCTGGTTGTTTGCACGGTATCGATTGCGTACTTTGGCGGTTTTGTCGCGCAAACAATGGCTTGGATTGGCACTGGCGGCGGCATTCGGCGTATTTGGTTTTACTGTGTTGTCTATGCTGGGTTTGCAGCGGATTCCTGCTTCAAGGGCAACAGTGTTGGTCACGTTCAATCCTGTGTTGACGATGTTTTTTGCGGCTTTGCTGTTTAGCGAGAAGCTCAACGGCAAGATTGTGTCGGGCATGCTGTTGGCAGTGGCAGGCTCGATATGGGCGGTCACACATGGCGAGATTGCGGCATTTTTGTCGGGCGGCGGCATAGGGTGGGGCGAAGTGCTGGTGTTTTGCAGCCTTTGTTGCTTGGTTACTTATACGATGATAGGCAGGGCGGTGTTGCGGGGGATTGATGCGCTGACGGTCACCGTAGCCACCGCTTGGCTGGGTGCAATGATGTTGCTGTCGCCTGCGTTGATTTCAGACGGCCTGCCGTTTGGTATGCTTGCCGAAATGGATGGCAGGGGCTGGTTTGCTTTGATTGGCCTGTCTGTCGGCGCAACGGTTTTGAGTTATGCGTGGTATTTTGAAGGCGTGAAGACTTTGGGCGCAGGTAGCGCGGCGGCGTACATCACTTTGGTGCCGGTATTCGGCATTTTGTGTTCCGCTTGGTTTTTGGGCGAGGCATTGCATGTTTCCTTAGTTGCCGGCTGTTTGGCGGCGGTGGGCGGATTGGCGTTGATGCAGTACGGAAGACGTGCCGTCTGAAATAGAAAATATGTTATATAATAATGAAACTGATCAAATCATTGTTTTCAACATGTCTGAACATTCTTCCCTACTCGATTTCGACCGCGCCCATCTACTCCATCCCTATACGTCCATGGCTGACCCGTTGCCTGTTTATCCGGTGCGCCGTGCGGAGGGCGTGCACATCGAATTGGCGGATGGTACGCGGCTGATTGATGGGATGTCGTCTTGGTGGTGTGCAATACACGGCTACAATCATCCCGTTTTGAATCAGGCGGTTGAGGCGCAGATTAAGCAAATGTCGCATGTGATGTTTGGCGGTTTGACGCATGAGCCTGCGGTGGAACTGGGCAAATTATTGGTCGGAATTTTGCCGCAGGGGCTGGACCGTATTTTTTATGCGGATTCGGGTTCGGTTTCGGTAGAAGTCGCGCTGAAGATGGCGGTGCAATACCAGCAGGCGCGGGGTTTGACCGCGAAGCAGAATATTGCGACGGTGCGCCGCGGGTATCACGGCGATACTTGGAACGCGATGTCCGTCTGCGACCCGGAAACGGGGATGCACCATATTTTCGGCAGCGCTCTGCCGCAGCGTTATTTTGTCGATAATCCGAAAAGCCGTTTCGACGATGAATGGGACGAGGCGGATTTGCAGCCTGTCCGCGCCTTGTTTGAAGCGCATCATGCGGATATTGCCGCCTTTATTTTGGAACCGGTCGTGCAAGGTGCGGGCGGCATGTATTTTTATCATCCGCAGTATCTTCGCGGATTACGCGATTTGTGCGATGAATTTGATATCGTGTTGATTTTTGACGAAATCGCCACCGGATTCGGGCGCACGGGAAAGATGTTTGCCTGCGAACACGCGGACGTCGTGCCGGATATTATGTGTATCGGCAAGGGCTTGAGCGGCGGCTATATGACGCTGGCGGCGGCAATCACTTCGCAAAAAGTCACCGAAACGATTTCGCGCGGCGAAGCGGGCGTGTTCATGCACGGGCCAACGTTTATGGCGAACCCGCTGGCGTGTGCCGTTGCCTGCGCTTCGGTCAAACTGCTTTTGTCCCAAGATTGGCAGGCAAATATCCGCCGCATCGAAAGCATCTTAAAAGGCCGTCTGAAAACCGCATGGGACATTCGCGGCGTGAAAGACGTGCGTGTTTTGGGTGCCATTGGCGTGATCGAGCTGGAAAAAGGCGTGGATATGGCGCGTTTTCAAGCGGACTGCGTGGCGCAGGGCATTTGGGTGCGCCCATTCGGCAGGCTGGTGTACCTCATGCCGCCTTACATCATTTCAGACGGCCTCTTGACCGAAATTGCCGACAAAACCGTACAAATCTTGAAGGAACACAGCAAATGAAAGGCGTTTACTTCGTCAGCGGCATAGATACGGACATCGGCAAAACCGTCGCCACCGGCGTATTGGCAAAACAATTGTTGCAGCAGGGCAAAAGCGTGATTACGCAAAAGCCCGTGCAAACCGGTTGCCAAAACATCGCCGACGACATCGCCGTCCATCGTAAAATCATGGGTAAACCCATGCAGGAAGCCGACAAACAAGGGCTGACCATGCCTGAAATCTTCAGCTACCCGGCCTCGCCTCATCTCGCTGCCCGTCTGGACGGCAGGGCTTTGGACTTGGAGAAAATCCGTACCGCCACGCAGCAACTGGCGGCGCAATACGAAATTGTCTTGGTCGAAGGCGCGGGCGGATTGATGGTTCCGCTGACGGAAGATTTGTTGACTATTGATTATATTCAGCAACAGGCTTATCCCGTCATTCTCGTTACCAGCGGACGGCTCGGCAGCATCAACCACACTTTACTCAGTTTCGCCGCGCTCAAACAATACGGCATCCGGTTGCACAGCCTGATTTTCAACCATATTCACGACAGCAAAGATGAAACCGTTGCCGGAGATACCTTGGAATATCTTAAAGGCCGTCTGAAAGATGAGTTTCCCGAAGCCAAATGGCAGGAGTTGGCCAAAACAGAGGTGTCAGATGGAGCTTGATATACCGCGTGGCACGCTTTGTTCACATGCCGAAGCTTCAAGTCTTTTGTCGTCTAAGGCCGGACATTTGCTGACCGTTTCTTCGCTAACTGCCGCTTTGCGCGCTTCCGGTAAGGATTTTTCAGTTGAGCCTCTGTATTTGGGTTTGACGAAGGGTGCGGAAAACGGAGACGAAATCTTTGTGCGCGATGTTTTGCTCAAACTGGACGGCGAAACAGTGATACAGGCCAGAAGCGCATGCCGACCGGATAGCCGTCTATGGACAGAATTATTAGATTGCGGAACGCAGCCTTTGGGCGAGCGCCTGTTTGACGGTACATTGCCGTTGAAACGTTCGGATTTTGAGTTTCTTCGTTTTGAAGATTTCGACCATCCATCTTTCAGACGGCCTGTTACCGCGCGCCGTTCCTATTTCGATTGGAACGGCGAAACATTGGAATTAACAGAATATTTCTTATTGAAATTAATAGATTTATACCGCTAAGGCCGTCTGAAAATAAAACCAATTACCGATGTTTGTCATAATTCTGTTATAATACAATAAATTAAATTGTTAAGATCTGTTTGATTTCAGGCGGCAATAAATTATAATAAGAGCTAAGGCTCTAAAAAGCCTTTCCTTCCGAATCGACACATAAACAACGACACATTACATCAATGAACATACGGCGCTTTTTCCTACAATTTTTACCGCGTTACGCAGTCGGACGGATGGTGATATACGCCAAGCTGATGCGCGTCGACAAACCCATCGGCACCCTGCTTTTGCTATGGCCGACTTATTGGGCATTGTGGATTGCGTCTAAAGGTGTTCCCGACGCGGATATTTTTATTGCCTTTACCGCAGGTACATTTCTGATGCGCAGCGCAGGTTGCGTCGTGAATGACTTTGCCGACCGCAATTTTGACGGTGCAGTAGAGCGCACCAAAAACCGCCCGTTTGCCAAAGGTTTGGTTTCCAAAACCGAAGCGCTGCTTTTGACTGTCATGCTGTGTCTGATGGCCGCTTTATGCTTGGTACCGCTCAACCGTTTTACTTGGCTGATGAGCCTTCCTGCCTTATTTCTGGCCATCACATATCCCTTTACCAAACGCTTTTTCCCGTTGCCGCAGTTTTATTTAGGACTGGCATTTTCGTTCGGCATTCCCATGGCCTTTGCCGCTGTGCAAGGCCGAGTGCCTCCCGAAGCATGGCTGATGTTTACCGCTAATGCCTTATGGACGCTGGCTTACGACACGATTTATGCCATGGCGGACAAAGAAGATGATTTGAAAATCGGTATTAAAACTTCGGCAATCACATTTGGTCATCACGATATTACCGCTTCTATGCTTTGCCATTTTTGGTTTACCGTATTGATGGTGGTGCTGGGTATTAAAATCGGCGCAACTTGGCCTTATTGGCTGGTATTGCCGATAACCGCGTATTGGCAGTATCAGCAGTATGCCGCCATCCGTACGCGCGACCGCCAGTTATGCTTCCAAACGTTTTTGGCCAACAACCGCATCGGTTTGGCGTGGTTTTGCGGATTGGTCTGCCATTATTTCTGGTTGTTTTTGGTTTCCAAATTGTTTTAAAAAACTAGGTTGAGGCCGTCTGAAAAGAAAGGGAAAAGGGGTATGCCGGACATACCCCTTTTCATTTGAAGTATAGTTTGGTCAGTGATAGGATTTTTAATTTAAATTCTATATAAACAAATAGTTGGCTTATTTTTAGCTTGTTAAAAAATATCAAAAACAACATGGAAAATGTTAGCAGGGCGAGTGTAAATTACGCCTTCAGGATTGAGATTTGCACCGACAATCGGTACAATCCCATTGTTTTGCGACATTTAAAAGAGATACACATGAGCCTGATCGGCGAAATTTTACCTTTGTCCCATATCGTTTTGGATTTGGAAGTCAGCAGCAAAAAGCGTCTGTTTGAAGAGGCTGCACAGCTGCTGGAGAATGAAGCAGAATTACCGAATACCAACGTGTTCGACTGCCTGTTTGCCCGTGAAAAACTTGGTTCGACCGGTTTGGGGCAGGGGGTGGCGATTCCTCACGGTCGTCACGCATGCGTGAAAAAAGCCACCGGTGCGTTTATCCGCACCAAAGAGCCGGTTGCCTTTGATGCGCCTGACGGTAAACCCGTTTCCCTGATTTTCATCCTGCTTGTGCCTGAAAACGCTACCGGCGAACATTTGGAAGTCTTGTCCAAACTGGCCGGCAGATTCTCTCAAAAAGCCGTCCGTGAAGCATTGATGGCCGCAACTTCTGCCGAAGAAGTACGCACACTTCTGACCGAAGAGTAATTCATGCCCAGCATATCCGTCCGCCGCCTGTTTTCCGACAATCAGCACAAACTCGAACTTGCTTGGGCTGCCGGCAATTCTGGCGCGGACAACCGTATCGGTGTCGAAGCCGATAAACCCGTCTTGGCCTTGGTCGGTCACTTAAACTTTATCCATCCCAACCAAATTCAAGTTGTCGGCGTAGCTGAAGCCGAATATTTGCGCCGCTTGGAGTCGGGCGAGCTCAACTACGATTTCGGAGAGCTTTTCGACATCCCCATGTCTTTGGTCATTGTCGCCAACGGCTTGCCGGTATCGCCCAAATTGCGCGATTATTGCCATACCAACAGTATCCCCTTGCTGACTTCCAAACAGGAAAGCCCGCACCTGATGGACGTTTTGCGGATTTATCTGCAACGGACATTGGCAACTTCCACCATCAAGCACGGCGTATTTTTGGATGTATTTGAAGTGGGCGTACTCATTACCGGACAATCCGGCTTAGGTAAGAGCGAATTGGCATTGGAGCTGATTTCGCGCGGCCACAGCCTGATTGCCGATGATGCGGTCGAGCTCTTCCGTACCGGCCCGGAAATGTTGGAAGGTCGTTGCCCGCCGATGCTGCGTGATTTCCTCGAAGTACGTGGCTTGGGTATACTCAATATCCGCCATATTTTTGGCGAGACCTCTATCCGTCCGAAAAAAATCCTTCAGCTGATTATCAATTTGGTTCCGGCCGACGACGGATACATGAAACAACTCGATCGATTGAGCATCCGTACCGAAACTGAATCTATCCTCAACGTCAGCATCCGTTCCGTTACCCTGCCTGTTGCAATCGGTCGAAACTTAGCAGTATTGGTTGAAGCTGCAGTGCGCAATTACATCCTTCAATTGCGCGGTAAGGACAGCACCAAAGAATTCCTCGAACGCCATCAAACACAACTCAAAGAAAACGAACAAAACCATGAAAATCGTCCTGATTAGCGGCTTATCCGGCTCAGGAAAATCCGTAGCCCTCAAGCAGCTTGAAGATTTGGGCTATTACTGTGTCGATAACCTTCCTTTGGAAATGCTTCCGTCGTTGGTCTCGCTCCATATCGAACGTGCCGATGAAACCAAACTCGGTGTCAGCGTTGACATCCGTTCCGGTATCAATATTCAGGAAGCGCAAGAGCAAATCCAATATTTGCGTAATGAAGGGCATCAAGTTGAAGTCCTGTTTGTTGAAGCAGAAGAGGGCGTTTTGGTTCGTCGCTTCTCAGAAACCCGTCGCGGACACCCTTTGTCCGGTCAAAACCTGACTTTGTTGGAAAGCCTGCAAAAAGAACGCGAGTGGCTCTTCCCACTTAGAGACATCGCATATTGCATCGATACGTCCAAAATGAATGCGCAGCAGCTGCGTTATGCCGTACAACAATGGCTCAATATTGAACGTGTCGGTTTGCTGGTCATTCTTGAATCCTTTGGTTTCAAATACGGCGTCCCCAACAATGCCGACTTTATGTTTGATATGCGCAGCCTGCCCAATCCGTATTACGATCCGGAATTACGCCCCTTTACCGGCATGGATAAGCCTATTCAAGATTATTTGGGCCAGCAGCCGTTGGCTCAAGAAATGGTTGATGACATCGACCATTTTATTAGCCGCTGGTTGCCGCGCCTGCAACAAGAGAGCCGCAGTTATGTAACGATTGCCATCGGTTGTACCGGCGGTCAGCACCGCTCCGTTTATGTTGTGGAAAAACTGGCCGAACGCCTCAAAGGCCGTTACGAACTCCTTGTCCGCCACCGTCAGGCACAAAGCTTGGCAGGACGCTAACTTGCCGTTTCAGACGGCCTCAAAGGAAGAAACCATGAAAAAAATCAGTCTGACTGCATTATCCCTGCTTATCTTGACCGCCTGCGCGACAGAGCCTGTCACTGCTTACCGTTGGCACCGTACCGGCGCGAGCGAAGCTGAAGTTTCTCGCCAAATCAATACCTGCAAATCACAAGTTCAAAATGGAACCAAACGTGGCAATACATCCAAAACTTTTGAGCAGTGTATGGATGAGGCAGGTTATTACAGCTACGAGCATGGCAACCTCTAAATCCTGATTGACCGATTATCCAAATGCCGAGGCCGTCTGAAAAACAATGATTTTTCAGACGGCCTCAGATACGAATAGAAAGAATAAAAAGACATGGCTATCCAATGGTTTCCCGGCCACATGAACAAGGCAAAAAAAGCCATTGCCGAACGCATTAAAAGCGTTGATATGGTGATTGAGATGTTGGACGCGCGTATGCCTGCTTCCAGCGAAAACCCCTTGCTTGCCCAGTTGTCCAAAGGCAAGCCAAAACTCAAAATCTTAAATAAGCAAGATCTTGCTGATCCTGAGCGTACCAAAGTTTGGCTCGAACACTACAACAGCCGCCAAGATACCCGCGCCATTGCGCTTGATTCTTCCGAAACCGGCGCACATGGCAAAATTACCCAAGCCTGCCGCGCCATGATTCCGCACCGCCAAGGTATTGAGAAGCCGCTGCGTGTCCTGATTTGCGGTATCCCCAACGTCGGCAAATCCACCTTGATTAACGGCATGATCGGCAAAAAATCTGCCAAAACCGGTAATGAACCCGGTATTACCAAAGCCGAACAGCGCCTTTTCCTTGCAGACGATTTCTGGCTTTACGATACACCTGGTATGTTGTGGCCAAAAATTATCGTCGAAGAAGGCGGCTATAACCTTGCGGCCGGCGGTGCAGTTGGACGCAACGCGCTAGATGAAGAAGAAGTGGCACTTGAGCTTTTGGATTACCTCCGCCGCCATTATCTGGCTTTGTTGCAAGAGCGCTATCAAGCCGACAAAGATCCAAGCAGCCATTGGGACGATACTTCTTGGCTGGAGTGGATTGCTAAAAAACGCGGTGCGGTTTTGAGCGGCGGACGGGTTAACTATCAAAAGGCCGCTGAAAATATCCTGACTGATTTCCGCGAAGGCAAAATCGGCAGAATCACGCTGGAAACGCCAAACCAATGGGAAACTTGGCTGAAAAAAGCCAGACAGAAAGAGGCCGAACTTAAAGCCATTCGCGAAGCCAGAAAGGCGGAAAGAAAAGGGTAGCAGCCTTCAGCCGATTAATATAAAAGGCCGTCTGAAATGTATTTTCAGACGGCCTTTTGTTGGGATAGACAATTTAGAGGGCGGTACGGCTGAAGCTGTCTAGGGCTTTATCGGTTTGGATTTGGTTGAATTGCATGATGGTTTTGTCGCCTTGCTTTTCGTCCAATTCGATTTTACGTACCAGTGTATCGCCGTTGATTTCGATACGGTTGAAGATTTGGCGGGTAATGGCGGTTTTCGGAGTTAAGGTCAACGTCCATTTTTTCTCGTTGCCGTTCAATTTCAAATCAAATTGTTTTTCTAGGCCTTGGGTATTGCCGCCCAAAAGGTCGAGGAAGAGTTTGATTTGGCGGCTTTGGCCGTTGAGCTTGCTGGCATTTGGGTTGACCCATTGACTGCCGTTCCATTGCATGATGCCGTCTGAACGCACGCGCAGGGTGGTTTCAAATGGTTTTTGCATTTTCCAGAGTAGGCCTTTTTGTGGGACAAGGGTAAAGCTGCCGCTGGTGGTCATGGGTTTGCTGAGGGATTTGAGCTGGCGTTGTTGGACAAAATTGCCTTGCACGTTTTGCGGTTTTTGCAGGGTTTGTGCCAATTCGGTAGGGGAAAATGCCCACAAAGCTGGAGCGCTGATGAGGAGAGTAAGAGAAAGAATGGTTTTTTTCATTGTGCTTCCATAAGGTTTGAGGCCGTCTGAAAGTTCAGACGGCCTTTTATTGCTTTAATTATAAGGCTGATAAGGCCTGATTAAAGGTTGCGCTTGGACGCATTGCTTGTGCAGCTTTTTCAGGATTGGCTGCGTAGTAGCCGCCGATGTCGACCGCTTTGCCTTGTACGGCAGAGAGTTCTTCAACGATTTTGGCTTCGTCGGCAGTCAAAGCGGCTGCCAATGGAGCAAATGCGGCTTTCAGTTCGGCATCTTTGTCTTGCGCCGCCAATTCTTGTGCCCAGTAGAGGGTGAGGTAGAAATGGCTGCCGCGGTTGTCGAGTTCGCCTGCTTTGCGTTTAGGCGATTTGTCGTTCAACAGCAGTTTTTCGGTGGCTGCATCCAAAGTGTCAGCGAGGACTTGGGCTTTGGCGTTGCCGGTTTTTTGCGCCAGATGTTCAAACGATACGGCAAGTGCGAGGAATTCGCCCAAAGAGTCCCAACGCAAGTGGTTTTCTTCGAGGAATTGTTGAACGTGTTTCGGTGCAGAACCACCCGCGCCGGTTTCAAACATACCGCCGCCGTTCATCAATGGAACGATGGACAGCATTTTCGCGCTGGTACCCAGTTCCAAAATTGGGAACAAGTCGGTCAGGTAGTCACGCAGGACGTTACCGGTTACGGAGATGGTGTCTTCGCCGTTTTTCAGACGGCCTAAGCTGAATTTAGCGGCTTCTTCAGGAGCGAGGACGCGGATGTCGAGGCCGTCGGTATCCAGTTCGGCAAGGTAGGCTTTAACCTTGGCGAGCAGGCTCTTGTCGTGCGGACGGTTTTCGTCGAGCCAGAATACGGCTGGTGTATTGCTCAGACGGGCGCGGTTGACGGCGAGTTGTACCCAGTCTTTAACCGGAGCGTCTTTGGTTTGGCACATACGCCAGATGTCGCCGGCTTCAACGTCGTGTTGCATCAGGACATTACCTGCTGCATCAATGACTTGAACTTGGCCGTCGGCTTCGATTTCAAAAGTTTTGTTGTGCGAACCGTATTCTTCGGCTGCTTGCGCCATCAGGCCGACGTTAGGAACGGTACCCATGGTTGTCGGATCGAATGCGCCGTGTTCGCGGCAGAAGTCGATGGTTGCTTGGTAAACGCCGGCGTAGCTGCTGTCAGGAATCACGGCTTTGGTGTCTTGCGCTTTGCCGTCTTTATCCCACATACGGCCGGAGTTGCGAATCATCGCAGGCATAGAAGCATCGACGATGACATCGCTAGGAACGTGCAGGTTGGTGATGCCTTTGTCGGAATCAACCATGGCCAAATCAGGGTTGGCGGCGTAAACGGCGGCGATTTCAGCTTCAACGGCTGCGCGGGTGTCCGCATCCAGTTTGTCCAGATTGGCAAGCAGGTTGCCGAAGCCGTTGTTGACGTTGACGCCTGCGGCAGCCAGTTTGTCGCCGAATTTTTCAAATACAGGCGCGAAGAATACTTTGACGGCGTGTCCGAAGATAATCGGGTCGGACACTTTCATCATGGTGGCTTTCATGTGCAGCGAGAACAATACGCCTTTTGCTTTTGCGTCTTTCACTTGTTCGGCAAGGAAGGCGAGCAGGGCTTTTTTGCTCATCACGGTCGCGTCGATGATTTCGCCGGCTTTCAGGGCGACGGGCTCACGCAGCTCTTTTTTGTTGCCTTGTTTGTCGGTGAACACGATGGATACGGAAGTCGCATCAGGTACGGTAACGGATTGTTCGTTATGGAAAAAGTCGCCGCTTTGCATGGTAGCAACATGGGTTTTGGAATCTTTGGTCCATGCGCCCATACTGTGCGGATGTTTTTTAGCAAAGTTTTTCACTGCTTTAGGCGCGCGACGGTCGGAGTTGCCTTCGCGCAGGACAGGGTTTACCGCGCTGCCTTTGATGCGGTCGTAGCGTTCGCGTACGGCTTTTTCTTCATCGGTTTGAGGATCGGCAGGATAGTCGGGAACGGCAAAGCCTTTAGACTGCAATTCTTTAATCGCGGCAGTCAGTTGAGGTACGGATGCGCTAATGTTCGGCAGTTTGATCACGTTTGCATCGGGTTGTTTCACCAGTTCGCCCAATTCGGCAAGCGCATCAGGTACGCGTTGCGCTTCGGTCAGGTATTCGGGAAACGCCGCCAAAATACGGCCGGAGAGAGAAATGTTGCTGGTTTTGACATCAATATCGGCATGGCGGGTAAACGCCTGCACGATTGGCAACAGGGATTGAGTGGCCAATGCAGGAGCTTCGTCGGTGTAGGTATAGATAATGGTGGATTTAGTCATGGGATTATTCTCTATGTAGGTTAAGTTTTTCTTTTCGGGCACATCGCGAGATGAAATGTGCTAAGTCTAATTATGGCATATTTCGGCGGATTTGGTTGTTGTTTTGATGTTATTGTTTTTTAAGTTGCGGAAAAGAAAAAGGCCGTCTGAAAAGACAGCCTAAATATAAGGACTTATCCGATAATCAAAACGGCATTGCTGCCGCCGAAGGCAAATGATGAGCTGGCGGCAATGCGTTTTTCAGACGGCCAGCGGCTGTTTTCGTCGGTCAAAGCAATGTTTGGCAGCTCGGAATCGGGTACGTTGTCCCATTGTTGCGGCGGCAGTTTGCCTTCCGGATTGTATTGGCGGTTGGCCATTAACCAGGCAAATGCGGCTTCAATCGCACCGGCTGCACCCAAGGTATGACCGGTAGACGGTTTGGTTGACGTGCAAAGGGTATGGCTACCAAATACTTCGGCAACAGCTCGGCTTTCCATACTGTCGTTGTGTTGCGTGCCGGTGCCGTGCAGATTGATCCAGCCGATGTCTTCTGCTTTCAAACCGGCTTTATTCAAAGCGGCCTGAAAGGATTGGGCTGCACCCAAACCGTCGGGGCGGGGCGAAGACATATGGTAGGCATCGCTGCTTGCACCATAGCCCAGCAACTGCATTTCGCCGTCAAAATCTGCATCGCGCGTCATCACGAAAAATGCGGCCGCTTCGCCGATATTGATGCCGTTGCGGTTGGCAGAAAAGGGCTTGGCGATGCCGTCTGAAAGCACTTCCAAAGAGGCAAAACCATTAATCGTCAGCGGAGAAAGCGTATCCGCGCCACCGCAAATTACGGCATCACACAATCCGGCACGAAGCAGTCGGGCTGCGCTGATGAGGGCGCGTGCGCCGGAAGTGCAGGCGGTGGAGACGGTATAGCGCAAGCCGTCCAAGCCGTAAACTTGGGCGATAAATTCGGAGGGCGAAGCCATGGTGTGTTGCAGCTGTTTGAACGAAACATCCGTCCACTCACCACCTTCGACAACGTGTTGGAACAAGGGGATATTTTCGTCTGCGCCACTAGTTGACGTACCGGTCACGACAGCAACCCTTTCTTTGCCGTAACGGGTAATAGCCGTCTGAATCAGTCCGTCTATTTGCGAAAGCGCGTGCAGGATAAGCTGGTTGTTGCGGCTGCGATGCGCTTCGGGAATGCTGTCGGGCAGAGGCATCAGGGTTTCTTTAACTGCACCAAAAGCATGTGTTTTGCCTTTTACCCATTGGTCTGAAAAAGTCAGGGGCGTGTTTTCAGACGGCGTGAGTAAGGCATCGGCATGAACTTGCAAGCCGCTGCCCAATGCGCTGGTCAGTGCCGGACGGCTGAGATAAACAGGAGTATTCATGAATTAGTCTTCTGCAATCGGGCTGACCGTCCAGAAAGTTTGGTCGGGGAAGCCGATGAGGAATTGTTCGGAATGGTGGGCGACACACCACAAATCACGCTCGCGGTAGCTAAATACCGCGCCTTTGCCGTCAGGGCAGAAGCCTTGATGGGAGGTGTTTTGTTGGCGTACTTCAGGGTAAAGCGTGGCGGCGTGTTCGGCGGCCAAAAGCGGCAACAAGGCGGCAAACAGTCGGCGCGAAGCGGCATTGGGCATCACAAAGCCGTCATTTTTCCAGCCTTTGGTGCTGACCGATTGACGCGATACTGGCGCACCCAGTGCATCGGTTTGGACAAAGCGGATGCCATCTGAATGAGGCTCAACTGCCAAGAGATTGGTTTGAACGGTTTGCCCCGCCGCATTAGTCTGCTCAAGTTTGAACCATTGACCTTCTTTGGAAAGCGGCGGCAGCGTTTGCGGATGGGGGAGCGAGGTCGCACATGCGGAGAGCAGCAGTGCGGCAAGCAAAGGGATAAATCGCATAAGGTTTTATCTATCGGTCAAAATATTTAATGGTATGGATGAAGTTTCAGACGGCCTGTTCCGTTTTCAGTCTAGGCCGTCTGAAAGACATTCATCCTTATTCTACCTTCAAATCGCCCACCAATGCGGCAAGTGTGGACAAGCGTTGCTCGGATTTTTCCACGAATGGATTGTTCGTGTCCCAAGCGTAGCCTGCCAGAATAGATGAAATCATGCGGCTGATTTCAGGGCTGCGGTTAGGCGCGTAGATGGCATTTTGGAAGCGGAAATCGTACCAACCGTTTACATAAGTGCGGAATGCGTTCACGCCGATCATCAGTTGGTCGGCAAATTCGGTTTGCCAATCGACGGCTTCGCCTTTGAGCTGTTTGCCCAACAAATCGGCAGCCAGTTTGGCAGAGTGCAGGGCAATGGTCACGCCGGAGGAGAAGACGGGGTCGAGGAATTCGGCGGCGTTGCCCAAAAGGGCGAAATGTTTGCCGTATAAGGTTTTTACGTTGGCGGAGTAGCCTTGGATAGAGCGGAACGGGAAGTCGTTTTCCCAAACGGATTTATCCAAAATTTCCGCCAGCATCGGGCATTCGTACACAAATTTTTTCAACACGGCTTCTGATTCGCCGGCCAGTTTGTCGGGCGTGCCGACAACGCCGATGGAGCAGCGGTTGTCGCCGAAAGGAATCAGCCAAATCCAGACATCGCGATGTTCAGGATGCGTGTTGATCAGGATTTTGTTGCGGTCAAATTTCGGGCTGGTGATGTTGTCGTCGATATGCGTGAAGTGGGCTTGGCGCGGAGGCAGTTCGGACGGACTTTCCAAATCTAAAAGGCGGGGCAGGACACGACCGTAACCGCTGGCATCCAAAACAAATTTGGCAGTCAGTTCATAGTTTTTGCCTGTATCGGTCGCAACGCTCAAACGTGCCACATCGCCACTGTTGTCAAACGCGGTTACGCCATGTCCGAAGCGGACATCGACGCCTTGTTTTGCCGCTTCATCAATCAGGATTTTGTCGAAGATGCCGCGGCGCACTTGATAAATAGTACCGGGGCCGTCTGAAAATTTTTCAGTAAAGTTGAAATCTGTGTAACGGCTGCCCCATGAAAACGCAGCACCGTCTTTAAATTGAAAGCTGGGTTCGGCATGCACTGCATCGGCAAAACCGGCTTCTTCCAACATTTCCATGCAATGCGGCAACAGGCTTTCGCCGATGACAAAGCGCGGGAAATGTTGTTTTTCCAATACGCAAACTTTAAAGCCTTGTTTGTTCAGCAAAGCGGAAGCAACCGAACCTGAAGGGCCTGCGCCGATAACGGCAACGTCAAATTCTACGGACATTTGAAAATACCTTTGATTTTAATGATAAAAAAATGTTTAAACTAGCGTCTGAAGTTTTTCAGACGGCCTCTTACAACGTGACGATAGAAGTTGAAAAAAATATCGCTTCAACTTCAATCGCCTTCATCTTTTGTCTAATTTTTCAACAATGTGCCTGCCAGCCAAATATTGAATGCCACACCGATGGTAACCGTCATGCCGAACGCGGCAACAGCGGGCGTGCTGCTGATGGCGAGCAGGGCAAAGGAAATGGCTGTTGTCGCAGCAGCAAGCAGCATACCGCCTAATTTTGCCGGCGCGCTGTGGTGTGCGGTGGCGGCATAGACGGCATAGTCCACGCCGATGGCTGACACTAAAAGCAGGCCGAACATGGCAAACAGGCTGACGGGAATGCCGGCCAAACCGAGTACGGCAACGGTGCAGATGGCTGCGGCCAGCGGTACGGCAAGGATTTTGCTGCCGCGTTTGAAGCCAAACATTTTCCACAAAAGCAGCCATGCCAACGCATAGGAAGCCAGTTTCAACCATGCGGCCTGATTGCGCGTGTGGTGGAAAAGCTCGTTTAAGTGGGCGCGCTTGTCTGCCCAATGTACGCCGGAGATGTGTTGCGCCACGGCGCGTACGGCGGCTTCATCGGTCATGCCGTTTAAACGCACGACGGCAGCAAAACGGCCTGGTTCCACTTCGCCCAAATACAAGGAACGCCAAGCCTCTGCCAAATCGGTATTCAGGCCGTCTGAAAGCGATAATGGTTGTGTGTCGGCAGCTTGCAGCAGGGCATCGCGTACTGTTTTGCGCGGAATACCGATTTCTGTGAGTGGTTTCCAGCTATCAGGCAATTTGGTCAATTCACGCAGGCGGTTTTGCAGTTTTTGCTGCTCTGTTGTCGGCAGGATGAATTGGTCGGGCGATTGGATGCCGGACAGTTTGCCTTGCGCGATTAAGGGCTGCAGGGCGCGGCCGAGTTCGGCGGTTTTCTTCAACAGGGCATCTTCGCTTTGTGCTTCGGCCACCAAATATTTGCCGCCAAAATCCGTGCCGCTCAACTGGCCGATTTGTTGTACTTCGGCCAACATCGCGGTCGGCATATTGACCCATTGACGGATGTCGTCACGCCAGTCGCTGCGCCACAATCCGACTGCCAGCAAAATTCCGCCCACGATTAACCAGCCGCGTTTGTGCAGGCGGTTTTTCAGACGGCCTGACAAGGAATAGAGCTTTTCGGTTAATGCGGCAAAAGGCACGGTTTTGGCTCGATAGCGGCGAAACAGCGGTGGCAGCCATAAAACGGTGGCACCAAACGCACCAAATAAAGCGAATCCTGAAAATACCGCGGTTTGGCGCAATACAGGCAAAGGGGTGAACCACAGCAGCGCGTAGCCCAAGACAGTAATCGTCAGGCTGATAGCAAAGCTTGGCAAAACATGTTTTATTGCCGATTCAGCCTGCCAAACGGTCTTTTCAGACGGCCCGAATACCGACGGAGCCAGCCAGTGCAACGGGAAATCTACCAACATACCTACCAGGCTGGTGCCAATGACGATGGTCAGGATATGCACTTCGCCGAACACCAATAAAGCAACTGCCAATCCGGTCAACATACCGGCGGCCAGCGGCAAGGACAGCAAAAACACGCGGCCGCTGCGGAAGACCCACAACAGCAGCGCAAAGGTCAGTCCAAGTCCGACCATACTCATCAGCCGACTTTCTTTTTCTGCGGCTGCTTTGGATACGGCGGCGAACAATGCGCCACCTGCACTTAAGGTTTCCGCGCCGTTTTCCGAAGCGATTTGACGGCTTTGCGCCATCAGCGGCAAGAGGGCATCGTTGCCGGAAAATTGATCGCCACCGGCGAGCCGTCCGCGCAAGAACACCCAAGTTTTGCCTTTGTCTTCGGCAAACAGCATGCCGTTGTCCATGTCCCACTGCAAACGGCTTTGCGGATTGGCTTTGTCGGCAACAAAGCGTCCAAAGCCCAGCCAGTCTTGTTCTAAAGACAAAGGCGAGGGGGCGGCAAACGGATTGGCCGCGGCTTCTGCACGCGCTTGAAAATAGGCTTGCGGCTGCTCAAACAGCAGGCGTATTTCGTCTTGCGGCAAAACCGCCAAGCTCAGCTTTTGCATATCCGCCCGCACTTTGTCCAAATTCGGTGTCATGCTGCTGTCAACTTGTTCAAATACGCCGCTTTTGCGCCATGCGTCGGCAATTTGTGAGGCCGTCTGAAAAGCGGTTTCGGCATCGGTACTGCCTGCAAGCAAAATGACTTGCGAATTGAGCTGCGCTTCTGCGGCTTTATCCGCGGCCGTCAATAAGGCATCGGGTTGCTGCTCACTTGGCAACAACGCGGTCAAATCGGTTTGGATGCGCGCTTGTGGAGCAAAGGCATAAACCAAAAACAGGGTAAGAAACAGGATAAGGGCAGTATAGAGGCGGTTTAGGAGGCGAAGATTCATCGTTCAGACGGCCTTTTGCAAATGCTGCTGTTGGTGTGTGGAATAAGTAAAAGTCCAGTAAATTAAATCAGATTATTATTAGTTTGTCAGTTATTAGATAGTTTGCCGGTCGGTTAAATCATTGGATTTGAGCGAACCGAAAAACTGCCATTGCAGCGCGGGGGCTTTTCCCTTCCAAACGCAGGCAAGTACCATCGTATCCGCCAAAATTGCGCTTGAGCCGTACCAATCGGTTTGCTTTCCAGCGCGTAAACCGACGGGTTGCCCTGAATCGAAAACATAGCCGACCGATTTCATGTCCGACGGAAAATCCAAATTCGCCGCTTTAATCAATGCTTCTTTGAAACACCACAATCGGTAAAACGTTTCAGACGGCCAGTTTACTGTTTCTAAGTAGTTTTGTTCTTCTTGCGTGCAGACCAAAGCCGATAGCGCTTTAAAATCGCGCGGGCGGATAAATTCGACATCGACACCGGCTGTTAAGGGCTGAGGCGTACACAATAAAGCGGCAAAGCCTTGGCTGTGGCTCAGCGATACAGTCGGTAAATCGGTTTGCTGTTTTAACGCTCGGCTGACTTGCCAGTCTTGACGCTGCGCCAGTTGCGGCGTGGCAGCCAAACGTTGTGAATCAGCTGCGTTTAGAGAGGCATGGTCGTAGCAGGCGGCAAAAGACGGATCGGCTAGCAGGCAGTGAAGGGTTGTCGTATCCATAAAATAGAAAAATGCCAAACTTCATGTTGAAGTCCGGCATTTTTGACATTGCTTAGTGGAAGCTGCCTTTCAAAACCACACGGCTGTTGAATGTAGCGATGTGGCATTCGTACTCGTTACCGCCTTTGGTTACTTTGTCAAAGTAGCTAACCAGATGAACGGATTTGGCTTTTTTGCGTTGAGCAGTGCTTTGGAAGCGTTTAACTGCGCTCAGGAATGCGCGTTGGCAGGTTTCATCAGGGGTTTTGCCGACTGAGTTGGAGATTTGACGGGAAGTCAAAGTCGCTCCGGATGTGCTGCCGTAGTGAACGCGGATGCTAGGATCCAAAGCGGATTTGGCTTCGGCAGAGTTCAAAGCCACATCGACTTTACACATATAAATGTCGTTTTGACCTTTGCCATTGACTTTATGGCCTTCACCCATGCTGCGGCAGGCAGAGCCGGCGGCAGTTGTTTTTTGAGTAGAAGTTTGAGAGGAGGAAGTAGATGGTTGGGAATTGCCGGATTGTGAGCAGGCGGCAAGCATCAGGGCAGATACGGCAACCAAAGCAGAAAAACGTAACATACGAACTCCTTTGTAATAAGGGGTGTGAAAAAAGGTTTACAGAAAACAGAATCATTTTAACATATATGAAAGAAGTATAAAAATAGGATGATGTAAAAAATATTATATTTTTATTTAAATGATTTCATGGCGTTAAGAAAGTTTGAGGCGGTAATGCTTGACGAAGGAGGGCAGAAAGCGTATATTGCGGTCTTCCTTAGGAGTAATGGCTGAGAGGCTGAAGGCACTTCCCTGCTAAGGAAGCATGTGGGGTCAACCTGCATCGAGGGTTCGAATCCCTCTTACTCCGCCAAATATGAAAGACACCGTTTTATACGGTGTCTTTTTTATTATCCGGAATTTCTTGGAATCTAAGGCCGTCTGAAAGTGTGAAATGAACGATTTGATTATTCTAAACAAGCCTTATGGCGTGATTTGCCAGTTTTCTGCACATGAAAAACATCAGTGCCTTAAGGATTTTGTCGAGAAACCGGGATTTTATCCGGCCGGCCGTTTGGATACGGACAGCGAGGGTTTGCTGCTGCTGACCAATAATGGCCGTTTGCAGGCGCAGATTGCCGACCCGAAATTCAAGCAGGTCAAAACTTATTGGGCGCAGGTGGAGGGTTCTCCTGATGAAGCCAAATTGGATTTGTTGCGCCGTGGCGTAGATTTGGGCGATTTTGTCACCCGTCCGGCCGAGGTCAGGGTATTGGAAGAAGGCGAAGCGGATGTTTTATGGCCGCGCGTGCCGCCGATTCGTGTGCGCAAGTCCGTGCCTGATTTTTGGGTGGAAATCAAAATTTCGGAAGGGAAAAACCGCCAAGTGCGAAGGATGACGGCGAAAGCAGGCTTTCCGTGTTTGCGCTTGGTCCGTGTGGCAATAGGCCGTCTGAATCTGTTTGATTTGAATTTGGAATTGGGACAATGGCAGTTTGCGCCGCATCGTCCTTAAATAGGATGAATAAAGGCCGTCTGAAATATTCAGACGGCCTTTTGTTATGGAAAAATTAATGATGTGAATGGCCGATTTGGAAGGTCAAAGTGGTGTAGTTCGCCTGTTTTTGGCACACGCTTTGATCGGGGAAATCGGCTTTGTGTTCTACGCTGGCTTTCCAGAAACCTTGGCGCAGGGGAATGATGCTGACTTCTCCTTTGTCATCAGTGGTATCGGAGAAGGCTTGGGCTTCGGTTTTATGGGTTTTGCTGCGGTCGCTGGTGTCGAAGCCGTCAAATGTGGCGGTAACGGTGGCGTTAGGCAGCGGCTCGCCATTGAAGAGGACGCGGACTTTGAAGCGTTCGCCGACGTGGACGTTGGCAGGGTTGTCCAAAGGTACGATTTCCAAATGTTGGCCGACTTGCTTGGTGATGATGGCGGTGTCTGCGCTTTCGTGGCCGACATTGACGATGTTTTTACCGAACATACGGGTTTGCTCGCAATAGCTTGCATCAGGCATTTCTTTGATGCTTACCTGCTTCCAGCCCGCGCTGTTTTTTGACCAGAAAGTCGGTTGGTATTCGGCAGTTACCAAGTAGCTGCCGTCTTTGACCGGCAATTTGCTGCGGTATTGGTAATTGTATGTGCCTTTTTGAATCATGTTTTCTTTGCCTTTTTCAGTCACCAGTTGCATGGGTTTGCTGAAAATGTGCAGGCGGTCTTTTGCGATGGGTTCAAGCTCTGGGAATTCGCCATAGCCCAATTCGGCTTCAAGGTATTCGCCGCCATGTGTGTGGGCGGTTTCAACCCAAACGCGGTGGGCATGTGCGGCAGTGCTGAACAGGAAGGCGGATGCGATAAGCAAAGCAGTTTTTTTCAAGATTTCTCTCCGATTTTCGATGTGTAGAAAAGATAGAATAAAGCGTTCGTTATAATATAACAAAATTATTTAAATTTAAAGAGAGGCCGTCTGAAAACTTTCAGACGGCCTTTTAGATGATTGTTTTTTGAGTCGGATTATCGAAACGGTTTAGTCCCCGTCACGACAAACGTCAATCGCTTCCTGCAAACTGCTGACGCCGTAGATTTTCAGGTTTGGAAACTCTTTTGCATGGCGCGGCATATTGGCTTTGGGAACGATGGCACGTTTGAAGCCGAGTTTTTCCGCTTCTTTGAGCCGCTCTTGTCCGCGTGCAACAGGGCGGACTTCGCCGCTTAAGCCGATTTCGCCGAAAACCACGGTTTTTTCGGGTATGGGTCGGTTGCGGAAGCTGGAGAGCATGGCGAGGATGACGGCAAGGTCGGCGGCAGGTTCTCCGATTTTGACGCCACCGACGGCATTGAGGAACACGTCTTGGTCGAAGCAGGCAATGCCGCCGTGGCGGTTGAGGACGGCGAGCAGCATGGCGAGGCGGTTTTGTTCGAGGCCGACGGTAAGGCGTTTGGGGGTAAAACCGTGCGCGTCATCGACCAATGCCTGAATTTCGACCAAAAGCGGGCGGCTGCCTTCCTGTGTGACCAAAACGCACGAACCAGGCGTGTCGTCGCGGTAGCTGGCAAGGAAGATGGCGGACGGGTTGGATACGCCTTTCAAACCGTTTTCGGTCATGGCGAATACGCCCAGTTCGTTTGCCGCACCGAAACGATTTTTGATGGCACGTATCATGCGGTAGTTGGAGTGTTGGTCGCCCTCAAAATACAGCACAGTATCGACCATATGTTCCAATACGCGCGGGCCGGCAATCGCCCCGTCTTTGGTAACGTGTCCGACCAGTATCATGGCAATGCCCATTTGTTTCGCCATGCGCGTCAGTTGGGCGGCGCATTCGCGCACCTGCGACACGGAGCCGGGGGCGGAAGTGATTTGGTCGGAATACATGGTTTGGATGGAGTCGATGACGACGACTTCAGGCTGATGCTGTTTCAACGCTGCTTGAATCGCTTCCATGCGGATTTCGGCAAGCAGGTTCACGCCTTCGGTAGGCAGCTCCAAACGTTGTGCGCGTAGGGCGACTTGTTGGGCGGATTCCTCGCCGGAAACGTACAGCACTTTGCGGCTTTGCGCCATTTTGGCGATGGTTTGCAACAGCAACGTAGATTTGCCGATGCCGGGGTCGCCGCCGAGCAGGATGACCGCGCCATCGACCAAACCGCCGCCCAATACGCGATCAAGCTCGCCCATGCCGGTCGGATTGCGCGGCACTTCGGTAGCAGTGACGGCGGAGAGGGATTGGACGGTCGAGGTATCCGCCGCCCAAGATTGGAAGCGGGCATTTTTCGGCTCGGTCGCGGCAAGGCTTTCCTGAAGCGTGTTCCACTCGCCGCAATGCGGGCATTTGCCCTGCCATTTCGGGGAAGTACCGCCGCATTCGGAACATTGGTAGATGGTTTTGGGGGCTTTTGCCATGGTGTTTTCCCTGTGGAATATTTGATATGTGAAAAGGTCGTCTGAAAACAATCATATCGTTTTCAGACGACCTTGGGATTATGAATACTTTATTTATAATTTCAAGTATTCATCACTTGTTTAATGCAGCGGCATTTGCTGTTTTTTTGCGGCATAATAGGAAAAATTTACATGGAAGTTTTAGAAAAATGATTTTATTTCAAAATAACGATGGTAAGCTTGCCTTGCCTTGCCTTGCCTTGCCTTGCCTTGCCTTGCCTTGCCTTGCCTTGCCTTGCCTTGCCTTGCCTTGCCTTGCCTTGCCTTGCCTTGCCTTGCCTTGCCTTGCCTTGCCTTGCCTTGCCTAGTTCTCTATTAAAATCCCTTCAAGGGTTTTTATCAAATCTATGCATAGGAGTGAAATCCTATGCCATCTAAACAAATCGCAAATTTTAATCCATCTGACAATAAACCCAGAATTCTATCTCTATTTTCAGGATGTGGAGGTTTGGATTTGGGTTTTCACCAAGCTGGTTATGAAACTGTTTGGGCGAACGATTTTTCCCATTGGGCTTGCGAAAGTTTCCGTAAAAATATCGGAGATGTCATCGTAGAAGGTGATATTGAACAAATTGATCCGAATGATCCAACTATTCCCGATTGCGACATCATTTTAGGCGGGTTCCCTTGTCAAGATTTTTCCATGATTTGGAAACAGCCGGGCTTAGAGGGTGAACGTGGCAATCTTTATAAAAGCTTTTTACGTTTTGTAAATGCAAAAAAACCGAAAGTTTTTGTTGCTGAGAATGTGAAAGGTTTGTTGACTGCCAACAAGAAAAAAGCCATCCAGCAAATTATTACCGACTTTGAAAATTGCGGTTATTACGTTCAGGCGAAGCTGTATAACTTTGCTGAATTTGGCGTACCTCAATTTCGTGAACGTGTGCTGATTGTCGGAGTACGTTTGGATACAGGATTTGATTTTCGCCATCCGGAACCGACACACAATGAAACTGGCAAAAATGGCTTAAAACCATATGTAACTGCTGGTCAAGCAATATCTAATATTCCACAAAATGTTAGTAATAATGAATTGTTGAAAATTAGTGAGCAAACCCGTAAACGTTTAGAACTAATCCCAGAGGGAGGAAACTATAGTGATATTCCTAAAGAACATCCTTTATATGTAAAAAGTATGTTAAGCCTTGTTTATCGGCGAATGCACCGTGATAGACCTTCTACAACAATTATTGCTGCGGGTGGCGGTGGTACTTGGGGCTATCACTTCCCTGAACCGCGTGCTTTTACTAATAGAGAACGAGCAAGGCTTCAAAGTTTTCCTGATGATTTTGAGTTTGTCGGATCAACAACTGAAGTACGTCGCCAGATTGGTAATGCTGTTCCTCCTCAAGGTGTAGTTGAGCTAGCAAAGGCTATCTTACCAATTTTTTCAGGCAACTATAAAAAAGTAGATTTACATAAGAAATTGAAAGCAGAGAAGGATGTTTTATTTCATGACCGACTAAGCAAAATTCGAGGGGGAAAACGATGAATACTGTTTTTTCTAATATTGCTAATGCACGAATTACAGATAAGCCATTAAATAAAGTTTGGATGGATTTATTTATGTCCGCCAATGAAATTTTAATGGCAACAGGCTATGTTTCTAATGATGCAGTCAAAGAGTTACATAAAATTTTAGAAGATAGCGAACATAACCAGAAAATCAAATTATTGGTTGGTATGCATTATTTAGAAGGGTTTAGTCGTCCTCAATACAACAGTCTTTGTGAATTAAATTATTTTTTGCAAGATAAGCAACGTGGGGCAGTATACGTTTCTCCACGTGTGAAATTTCATGGAAAAATGTATTCGTTTAAGAATCAGAATGAAACTCATGGATTGATTGGTTCTGCTAATCTTACTTGCTTTTGGGATAATACTGAGCGAACCTATGAAACAATGGTTCATTTGAATGATGTTCAGACGGCATCTAAATTACATAAAAATATAGATCAGGTTATCCAGCAATTGGGTGTGGCTATTAATCAAGTAGCAAAACCAACTGATTTTAAAGAACATAATGTTCATTTGGAGAATTGTCTGGGAGTTGAAAAAGTAAATGATTCTATACTTGAGCAATTTTTTTCACAAATATCGACTTATCACTTTGATTTACCAGTTAAAACTTTCCCAGAAAGCAGTTTAAACCGATTTTTTGCCAAAGGCCGTAAAAATAAACGTGGATTTTATTTACCTAGGCCATGGTATGAAGCAGAGTTGATTGTATCAACAAAATTTTTAGGTGCAGAAGGATACCCAAAACAAAAAGAGTTTACTGTCATCACGGATGATGGTTGGAAATTTGAATGTAATACCACAGGACAAAATGGTAAAAATTTCAGTTCAAAAGGTGATCAAACCATATTTGGTAAATGGGTTAAAGGACGTTTAGAGGCGGCTGATTGTTTAAGAACAGGGGAACCTGTCACAGAAGAGACTCTACATAAATACGGTAACGATCATTTTGAGTTCCGTTCAACCGACAATCCTGATGTTTGGCTGCTCTCATTTAAGGGGAAAAACTAAATGTTGCAAACCTACTTGAATCAATTGACCCCGCCTGAATTAGCTGATTCTGTTAAAAATACCGTTGATGGTTTTATGGGGAAATTATCACAAACCGAACCGAAAATTGCTCAAAATGTTTTATTGCTGGGCAATGTTCAAAGTGGCAAAACGGCACAGGTTTTGGGTGTATTAAGTGCGTTGGCTGATGATGGCGACCACAAAGTTTTTTTGTATCTTACTACTGACAGCGTAGATTTACAGGAACAAACAGTCAGGCGTGCCGAAGCTAATCTGAAAAATTTTATTGTGTTGTCTGAAAATGATGACCGAAGTTTTATGCAGGTAATGAAGGCAAATAATCCCATCTTGGTTGTGATTAAAAAGAATGCCCGTGTATTGAAACGTTGGCGTAATTTGTTTGCCAGTCAAAGTAGCCTGAAAGGCTATCCTTTGGTTATTGTGGACGATGAAGCCGATGCAGCCAGCCTAAATACTAATGCTGATAAGCCGGATAAAGATGTCAGTACTATCAATAAACTGCTAAATGACATTAAGAATTCCTGTTGTCAAAGCTTATTTATTCAGTTGACCGCCACGCCTCAATCGCTTTTATTGCAACATGAAGAATCTGATTGGCAACCTGAATTTATCCATTTCTTTGAAGCTGGTGAAAAATACATCGGTGGCAACTTTGTCTTCTCTGATCCTCCAAGCTATATCGTTCGTTTTATTGACAGTGAATTGGACGATATGAAAGATGCGAGTGGTGAAATTGCCGAAGGGGTAAAACAGGCATTGCACAGTTTTTTGCTTACTTGTGCAGAGTTTGCTTTATGCGGTAAAACCAATTGTAATTTTGCTTTACATCCAAGTTATAAAATCCAAGACCATCAAGCCTTCTCTCAAAAAATCCAAGCCTTTTTGAATGATTTGGTACAAGCGATTAATAGCGGGGAGAATCTTGCAGACAGCTTTAAAGAAGACTATTTGGATTTACAAAAGACTAAGCCTGATATTCATCATTTTGAGGAAATTTATGAAAAACTAACAGAACTTTTAGAAAATAAGCAAATTTATACTCTCGTCGTTAACTCGCAGACAGAATCAGATTTTGATTTAGAAAGAGGCTTTAACATTATTATTGGTGGGAATGTGATTGGACGAGGCTTAACTATTCCAAAACTACAAACGGTTTATTATAGTCGCACTGCCAAAAAACCGAATGCAGATACTTTCTGGCAACATTCGCGTATTTTTGGATATGACCGTGATAAATCATTATTACGGCTTTATATTCCGTTTGATGTCTATTACTTCTTTGTACAACTCAATCAAGCAAATAATCTGATTATTGAGCAGGCAAAAAATTCAGACGGCAATATTCAGGTTATTTATCCGAAAAATATCAATCCGACTCGAAAAAATGTATTGAAATTCGACAGTATCAATCAAATTGTGGGTGGTGTGAATTATTTTCCACTTCACCCAAACGAGGATAATTTGTCGGAGATTAACAAGATTTTGCCTTCTATTTTGAAAGATGAAATTCAATCTGATTTATATCAAATGGATATAGAAGATTTATTCTTGGTTCTAGATAAATTGGGTCATTATGTCCCAGACGACTGGAATAAGGAAAAATTTATTGCTGGTGTAGAAGCATTAAAGGCACAACGTCCAAGTTTTAAAACTTACGTTTTGATCAAAACAGGACGTAAACTTTCTCGAGCAACTGGCACAATGCTTTCGGAAGACGACCGTAAATTAGGAGAAAAATATCCCAATGATTTATTTCTTACACTTTATCAAGTAGTAGGAAATAAAGACAAAGGTTGGCATGGAGAAGATTTTTGGTTGCCTAATATTAAGTTGCCATATAAGGGACTGGTGTATTGGGGAGTGAAATAACATAGAAAAGGTCGTCTGAAAACAATCATATCGTTTTCAGACGACCTTTTCTATTGAGAAATAACAGGTTTATTTTTTGCTGTCTTTATCCGCATCTTTTTTCGGTGCAGGTTTTTTCGCTGCCAAACCCAAAGATTTTTGCCATTCGGCTGGATTTTTCACCAAGTCCAAGGCTTTGCGGAGCTGATCGTCTTTGGCCGGATTGGGAATGCGGCGGCTGGAGATGTCTTCGTCTTTGTCTTTTTTAGACTTGTCTTTATCGGCTTTGGTTTCTGTGTTGGCAGGCGTTTCAGTGCTACTGTTGACGTCTTGGCCGCCCAACGGATTGCCGATATGGCCGACCAAATCGGCTTCGCGGCTTTCAAAGGCGCGGTCTTTGTCTTTGACTTCAACGTCAGGAACAATGCCTTGCGCTTGAATCGAGCGGTCGTTTGGCGTGTAGTAAAGGGCGGTGGTCAATTTGACTGCGCTGCCGCCGGAAAGCGGAATCAGGGTCTGTACTGAGCCTTTGCCGAAACTTTGTGTGCCGACGACGACGGCGCGTTTGTGGTCTTGCAATGCACCGGCAACGATTTCGGAAGCGGAGGCTGAGCCTGCGTTAATCAGGACGGTCATAGGAATGGTTTTCAGCTCGGCAGGCAATCCGGCCAACGGGTCTTTGCCGCTGGTGGTGATGTAGTCTTCGGCAGTTGCTTTGAGAACCATGCCTTCTTTTTTGTTACGGCCTTTGGTGCTGACAACGGTTACGTCAGGTTGCAGGAAGGCTGCGGATACGCCGACTGCGCCGTTGAGTAGGCCGCCCGGGTCGTCGCGCAAGTCGAGGATGATGCCTTTGAGCGGGCCTTTGTTTTCTTTGACAAGGGCTTGTGCGGCTTCGTTGAGCGCGGCAACGGTGCGCTCTTGGAATTGGGAGACGCGGATGTAGCCGTAGTCTTTTTCAAGCAGGTGATGGCGCACGCTTTTGACTTTGATGATGGCGCGGGTCAGGTTGACGACGATGGGTTTGTCGGCATTTTTGCGTGAAAGAGTCAGGGTGATTTTGGTACCCGGTTTGCCGCGCATTTTTTTGACGGCTTCGCTGACGGTCAGGCCGCGGGTAGAGGTATTGTCGATTTTGACGATGAAGTCGCCGCTTTTCACGCCGGCGCGTTCTGCCGGAGTGTCTTCAATCGGGGCAACGACTTTGACGAAGCCGTCTTCTTGTCCGATTTCCATGCCCAGGCCGCCGAATTCGCCGCTGGTGGATTCTTTCATTTCGGCATAGCCTTTTTTGTCCATATACTCGGAATGCGGATCGAGATCGGACACCATGCCTTTCATTGCGCCTTCAAAAAGCTCGGCATCTGGCTTGTCTTGGTAATAGTTGGCTTTGATTTGGCCGTACACTTCTGCCATGGTGCGGATGGTCTGCACGGGCAGGGCCTCGTTGTCTTTTTTGTCTTTTTCGGCGGCAAAACTTTGTACACTCAGACTGAGGGCGATGCCGCTAAATGCGCCGAGAGTGTAGATTGCAACTTTTTTCAAAGTGGATTTTGTTGACATTCGTTTGACTTTCTTTTTGTGTACAGTAAGCAAAGTGTTTTTTGTTTTCTCTGAACCCGTTGACTTTATGTGATTTAAACGCTTGGAACAATAAGTTTAAGGTAAAAGTTTGTTGTTTAATGTGCTGAACAGGCGTGAAAATCGTGTTTTATTGTAGTTTATGATGAAAATTCAGACGGCCTGAAGGGGAAAATTCACTCAGGCCGTCTGAAACATCAGTTAATCCATGAAAGCGGATTCATGACTTGTCCGTTGTAGCGGACTTCAAGGTAAAGGCCGGTTTCGCCCGACGGCAAAGTGCCGCTGGTGCCAATCTTGCTGCCGGCATTGACGGCGTAGTTTTGGGCGATGTCGATTTCGTTCAGGCCGGAGTAAATGCTGACATAGCCGTCGCCGTGGTCGAGGACGACCACTTTGCCGTAGCCTTCAAGCTCGCCGGCAAAAGTAACCGTGCCTGAGGCAATGCTGCTGACCGGAGCAGGAACGGTATTGTAGAACACGCCTTTCCAAACTTCGCCATCGCCGCGGTCTTGACCGAACAGACCTGCCAGTGTGCCGTTGACCGGTTTTTTCAGACGGCCTTGCATACGGCTGAAGCTGTTGGCGTTGCTGACGGTAAAGCCTTGGGTGTTCGGGGCTTGCAGTTTCATGTCTTCGTCAGTCAGCGTGGACATGGCGGCGCGTTCGGCTTCGGCTTTTTGTTGGGCGGCAGCTTGCTCTTTGCGGGCTTTTTCGGCGGCGGCCAAACGGGCTTCGGCGGCTTTTTTACGCGCTTCGGCTTCGGCTTTGCGTTGCTCGGCTTTGCGTTTTTCCAAATCTTTCAAGAGATTGTTGAGGCGCTGCTCGTTTTCTCTGTGGTTGATTTTCTTTTGCGCTTCTTTGGCCATTGCCGCGTTTTGACGGCGGCTTTCGGCTTGTTCGGCGGTATTGGTCACGCCTTGTTGACGCAACGAGGCTTGGATATTGGCTTGCAGTTTTTTCAGGTAAGCTAATTCATTGTTGATTTTTTGCTCTTGCGCCGCCAGCTCTTTTTGTTGTTTTTCCAAGTCTCTCATGACTTGGTCGTTGGCGTTGTTGATATAACGCGTGTAACGCAGGAAGCGGGTTTTTTGACCGGCATCGGCGTTTTTCAGGAAGAGGGCAACCGCGTTGGGCTGGCTGTTTTTATAGTTGCCGGACACAAAACGTGAAATTTGGGCGCGCGTGTTGGAAACTTCGGCTTTCAACTGGTTGGCATCGGCATTAAGTTTTTGGAATTTTTCCCAAGCGTCGCGTTGTTTGCGGTTGATGCCGGAGAGGTTGTTGCGCGTTTGTTGCAGCTGTTTGAGCGTGGCATTAACATGGATAATGAAACCCTCGTTGCGTTTGGCAAAGGATTTCTTGGTTTCAATATCGTTGGCGGCGGCAGTCACGGCTGCTTTGAAATCGTTGTCGGCTGAAGAGACGGCTTTAGGCTCAGCTTTAGGCTCGTCTTTTTTGTTTTGCTCTTTGGCTTTTATGTCTTTTTTAGCGTCTTTTTTGTCTTCAACAGCTTTTTTCGCAGGCTCTTTAGCTTTGGTTTCTTTGGCGTCAGCCTTTTTGTCTTCGACTGCTTTTTTTACTGGTTCTTTGGATTGACGGTCTTTTTTATCCTCAGCCGCTTTTTTAGCAGGCTCTTTGGTTTTGGTTTCTTTAGGTTCTGCTTTTTTTACGGGTTCTTTGGTTTTGCTGTCTTTTTTATCTTCAACAGGTTTTTTGTCTTGTTCTTTGGCTTTGCCGGGTTTTGCGGCTGCGGCTTTTTTGTCTTTGGCTGTTTCTTTAGGCTCTTCGGTTTTGCGGTTGGCCTTTTTATTGTCGGCCGCGGCTTCGGCGGCTTTAGCCGGTTTGTTTTTGGCTGAAGCGCGTTCGTTCTTGTCGGCGGTTTCCTTCTCTTTGGAGGCTTTGGCTTTAACCGCTTTTTTGTCTTCCTCTTTTTCTTTTACTGCTTGTTTTTTTGAGGTTTCTTTTTTTACATCTGCCTTAGCGGCTTCTTTCTCTTTTTTCACGGGCGCAGCCTTTTTGACGGCGGCCGCTTTTTCTTTCGGCGCGTCTTTGGCAGCATAGGTTGGCAGGGAGAAACTGAGCAACAGGGCGAGAATGAGGGGTTTGTAACGCATGGTTCGATCTTGCTATCAAAGTAGGAACAATAGGACGGATTATACTGTCTGTCAGGCCGTCTGAAAATAATATTGGGTTGCAATATGGACGAACGGTCTTATATAGTAACGATAGAGGAGGCGGACGGGGTTTAGTCTGCCTGGAAACTGACAGTCTGCATCGACGGGATATTATGAAAAAATATTTATTAGTAGTGTTGGGTGCCATGGTTTTGGCGGCTTGCGGTGACAATACCGATAAAATCGGACGCGCCAGTACGGTGTTTCATATGCTGGGTAAAAACGACCGTATTGAAGTGGAAGGTTTTGATGATCCTGATGTGCAGGGGGTTGCCTGCTATATTTCGTATGCGAAAAAAGGCGGTTTGAAAGAAACGGTCAATTTGGAAGAAGATGCCAGCGACGCATCGGTTTCCTGTGTACAAAGTGCGGAAGTCATCCGTTATAACGAGGCTGCGGTTTTGAAACCGCGACAAGTGTTCAAACGCAGTGCCAGCATAGCATTTAAGAGCCAACAGATTATCCGCTACTACGATCCGAAACGTAAGTCTTTTGCTTATTTGGTATACAGCGATAAAATCGTTCAAGGTTCGCCGAAAAACTCTTTGAGCGCGGTATCGTGTTTTGCCCATGCGAAAACCGATACGCCGGTACCGGCAGGCGGCGCGGTTTACGGTGCGTGCGTGGTGGACGCGCCGGTTAACGACGGACAAAAATAATAAAATCAGCTTAATAGATTAAGAAGAATATGAATTTAGCCAACCATTTCCTGATTGCCATGCCTCATATGGACGATCCGTTTTTTACGGATACGGTCATTTATGTATGCGAACACGATGAAGAAGGTGCGCTGGGCATCGTCATCAACAAGCCTTCGCCGATTACCATGGACATGATTTTCGCCGCCGCCGACCGCAATATCCCATTGCGCCTGCAACATGAAAACGTGATGATGGGTGGGCCGGTTCAGATTGAGCGCGGCTATGTCGTGCATACGCCGATCGGTCGCTGGCAAAACAGCATGGTGGTAACTGATAATGTGGCGTTGACTTCTTCGCGCGATGTAATTGAAAACTTGTCTAAAGAAGGTGCGGTGGACAAGGCTTTGATCAGTATTGGTTATTCAAAATGGGGCAAAGGGCAGTTGGAGCGCGAGCTGGCAGAAAATGTTTGGTTGACCGTCCCTGCGGACGAGCATATTCTTTTTGATGTGCCATACGAACTTCGTTATGCCGCCGCTTTTGAAAAATTGGGTATCAATCCGAACGCCTTGGTTTCAGGAGTCGGCCATGCCTGATACACCAAAGGGCACGGTTTTGGCCTTTGACTTCGGCGAGGCGCGTATTGGCGTGGCGCAGGGCGATGCCGAGTTGGGTATGACCCATCCACTGGCGACGATAACCGGCAACAGCAATGATGAAAAATTCGAAGCCATTGCCAAGCTGGTCAAAGAATGGCAACCCAAGTATTTTGTGGTCGGACTGCCGACGCATACCGATGGGACGGAGCATGAGCTGACCCGTTTGAGCCGTAAGTTTGGCCGCCGTTTGCACGGACGTTTTAATTTGCCGGTTTATTGGGTGGATGAAAGGATGTCTTCCTTATACGCGGAAAGCCTACTTGCGGAAGCCCAAGTATTTGGCCAAAAACAAAAATCCGTGCTTGACCGAGTAGCGGCGCAGGCGATTTTGCAAGGCTTTTTTGAAGGCGGAGCGGCCGAGTATTTCAATGGCCGCGAAGAATAGCACATGGTTCGTTATAGAGGCCGTCTGAAACTTGATTTCAGACGGCCTTGGTTTTATTACGGCTTTGAGATAAAAGAGGTTTAGTTTGGTTAAGCCTGATTTTTTCCAGCATAAATTTTGCTACACTCCGCTTTCTTTTTTTAGACATAAACACACACAAGGAAAAAGTCATGGCACTCATGGACAATCTTTTGAATGCGGCTACCCAAATGTTGGGTGGCAACAGCGGAAACGGCGCACAAGGTTCTCTGACCGATATGGCGATGGATTTGGTGAAACAGCAAGGCGGCGTAGGCAACCTGATCAACCAACTGCAACAAGGCGGTTTGGGCGATGCTCTGAGCAGCTGGGTTTCCAACCAATCCAGCAACCTGCCTGTGTCCGGCAGCGACCTGCAAAATGCTTTGGGCAGCGATACCGTGAACCAAATCGCGCAAAAATTCGGCGTGGATGCCGGCCAAGCAGGCGATTTGTTGGCAAAAGTATTGCCTGACTTGGTCGATAAAGCCACTCCTAACGGCACGGCTCAAGATGCGGATGGCTTCGGCTTGGACGACATCGCTTCTATGCTGCTGAAAAACTTTATGAAATAATGAGTTGAATCATTTGATAAGGCCGTCTGAATCCGTTCAGACGGCCTTATAACTTTTGGTTCGCGGTAAATAACCAATAAGTCTTTTTCTGATGGAGGAGGATGGCTTATGATGGGCACTTCATTTCACCAGATAAGAAGGTTATACACATGTCCCGCTTGACCATACACACAGTTGAAACCGCTCCTGAAGCTGCTAAACCACGCATTGAAGCCGTACTGAAAAACAACGGCTTTATTCCTAACCTGATCGGCGTTTTGGCCAATGCGCCTGAAGCTTTGGCGTTTTACCAAGAAGTTGGCAAGCTGAATGCGGCCAACAGCCTGACTGACGGCGAAGTTGAAGTTGTTCAAATTATCGCCGCCCGTACCAACGAATGCGGTTTCTGCGTTGCCGGCCACACCAAACTGGCTACCTTGAAAAAACTGCTGTCCGAACAATCCATTAAAGCCGCACGCGCATTGGCTGCAGGCGAGTTTGACGATGCCAAACTGGGTGCTTTGGCAACATTCACCCAAGCCGTTATGGCGAAAAAAGGCGCGGTATCCGACGATGAGTTGAAAGCTTTCTTTGATGCAGGCTACAACCAACAGCAAGCCGTTGAAGTCGTCATGGGCGTTGCTTTGGCAACCTTGTGCAACTACGTCAACAACCTTGCCAAAACTGAAATCAACCCTGAATTGCAGGCATTTGCCTAATCTCATCAAAGGCCGTCTGAAAATTCAGACGGCCTTTTAGTAAAAAGCAAGGATATCCTTGTTGCCAAGAATAATTCATGAGTAGAACCATCTACGCTTCAAACCTTATTCAGAGGAAAAAATCATGACACGCGAAGCTTTACTGAACAATGTTGCCGAACTCGTTAAAAGCAAATTAAAACCATTGGTGGACGACATCGACCGCAAAGGCCTGTACCCGAAAGAATTTATGCTGGAATTGGGCAAAATCGGCGGTTTTGCCGCGACCGGTACGGTTGAAGAAGGCGGTAACGGTTTGGGTTTGGCAACGCAAATCGCCGTATTGCGCGAAATCGGTAAAGAATGCGGCGCGACTTCGTTCAGCGCATGGTGTCAGGCGGCTTGCGCGTGGTATCTGCACCAATCCCCCAACCAAGCGGTTAAAGACAAATATTTGGCCGATATTCTGCAGGGCAAAGTTTGGGCCGGTACGGGTATGTCCAATACCGTCAAACACCTTGCCGGTATCGAAAAACACAATCTGCAAGCCGAACGCGTCGAGGGCGGCTACAAAGTCAACGGCGCTTTGCCTTGGGTATCCAATATCGGCGAAGACCATATTTGGGCGAATACTGCCCAAGTCGGCGACAGCTATGTGATGTTTATTACCGGCGGCCAGTGGGAAGGCGTGACCCTGCAAGATTGCCCTGAATTCTGCGGTTTGGAAGGCACGCGCACTTACAGCCTGAATTTTAAAGATGTGTTTATTCCCGATGAAGATGTGATTGCTTCGCCTGAGCAGTTCCAGTCTTATATCCCGACCATTAAAGCCGGTTTCATCTTGCTGCAAATGGGTATCGGCGCCGGTGTGATTGACGGTGCGCTCGGCATTATCCGCATGGCCAATGTAGTGAACGCTGAAGTGAACGCTTACCTCGACCACAGCTACGATGATTTGAAAGCCGCGTTGGACGGCGCATGGGCGGAAACCGAACGCCTTGCCGATAATGCATGGAACAATAAACCTGATACGCTGGCAACCTTGAAACTGCGTGAAGCCGCTGCTGTATTGGCACTGAACGCCACTCAATCTGCCGCATTGCATGCAGGCGCGAAAGGTTATCTGATGCGCAGTCCGGCGCAACGCCGCGTCCGCGAGGCCATGTTCGTCGCCATCGTAACACCGGCCATCAAACATCTGCGTAAAGAAATCGCCGCTTTGGAAGCAGCGCAATAAATTCAAAATATCAACAATAAAACACACGAAAGGCCGTCTGAAAATACGGTTTCAGACGGCCTTTTAAAATAGAAGGAACACAAAATGGCTCAATATATGTGCGGCCCTTGCGGCTGGATTTATGACGAAGACCTCGGAGACCCCGAGCACGGCCTGCCTGCCGGAACCAAGTTTGAGGATATTCCCGACGACTGGAAATGCCCTGAGTGTGGCGTAGGCAAAGAAGATTTTTATCTGTTGGATTTCGTGATATAACTTGATTGATTTAAAAAGGCCGTCTGAAATTTCAGACGGCCTTTATTTTATCAGCGGTATAAAGCAACCATGGTTTCAGCCGCTTTGACGCAGCTTTCCACATCGGCAACCAAAGCGATGCGGACGTAGCCTTCGCCCGGATTGCCTTGTTCGGTATCGCGGGCGAGGAAGCGGCCGGGCAACACTTGGATAGCGGCTTTCTGCCACAGGTTGCGCGTAAATGCCAAGTCGTCGCCGTCGGGAACTTTCAGCCAAATGTAGAACGACGCGTCAGGCAGTTTGACATCAAACGCCTGTTGCAAAATAGGGATGACGCGGTCGAATTTTTCTTGGTAGAGGCGGCGGTTGTCAATAACGTGTTCTTCATCGTTCCAAGCGGCAATGCTGGCGCGTTGGACGGGAATACTCATCGCGCTGCCGTGGTAGGTGCGGTAGAGCAGGAAGTTTTTGAGCAACTCGGCATCGCCTGCGACAAAACCGGAACGCAAACCGGGGACATTGGAGCGTTTGGACAGACTGGTGAACATCACGATGTTGTGCGTGCCGCGTCCTAATTGCGCCGCAGCCTGCAAGCCGCCGATCGGTTTGTTGCCGTCAAAATAGATTTCGGAATAGCATTCGTCAGAGGCAATAACGAAGCCGTATTTGTCTTGCAAATCAAAAATTTCTTTCCAATCTTCTAATTGCAGGACGCTGCCGCTCGGGTTGTTGGGCGAGCAGACAATCAGGACTTTGGTGCGCTGCCATACGTCTTCGGGCAGGCTGCTCCAATCAGGGTTGAAGCTGGGCGCAGGACAGTTGGCAAAATGGATTTCGCCGCCGCCCAAAATAGTCGCGCCTTCGTAAATTTGATAGAAAGGATTGGGGCTGATAACGACCGGTTTGGGGCCGTCTGAAGCCGGATTTAAAACGGTTTGGATAAAAGAGAACAAAGCTTCCCGGCTGCCCAATACGGGCAGGATTTCATTGTCGGGATTGAGGCTCAAACCATCATAACGGTGAGCAACCCATTCGGCACAGGCTTGGCGCAGTTCGGGCAGGCCTGCGGTCAGCGGATATTTTTCCAGTTCGTGCAGGGAGGCGGTCAGCGCGTCGGTGATGACTTTGGGCGTCGGGTGTTTCGGCTCGCCGATTTGCAGATGAATGGGCGTTACGCCTTCGGGTGCATCAATGCCTTGCATGGCTTCACGCAAGCGGGCGAAAGGATAGGGTTTGAGGTGGTTCAATAATGGATTCATGATGTTTCTGCTGGATAAATTCAGGCGATAATCTTAGCATTTTTTAGATGGATTGGGACAAAAAGGCCGTCTGAAAACAGGGTTTGAATGTTTTTCAGACGGCCTTTTGAGGTTGACGCGTTTATTTGGCAGGGACGGCAGGCAAGGAACCGTTCAAGAGATAATGAATGGTTTCTTGAACCGTACGGATGGCGTTGCCAAACGGCAGCGGGTCTTTACCACGGAAAAACAGGCCTTTATCGACTTCGCCGCGGAATGCCGCGGAAAGTTGGATGTCGATACAGAATTGACCGGCTTTGGCCAAACCGTCGCGCAAGCCGCAGCTGGTCAGGCAGTTCAGGCCTTGGGTGCAGCGGCGCGGATCGTTTTTGGCATTGGCTTGCAATTTGGCCTCGCGTTTGATGTAGTTGTCGAGGAATTTTGTGCGCACGCCGCGTGCAGGCAAACCGGCAACAGACATGAATTCAACCACTTTTTCGGTTTCCGCACCGGCCAGTGTTTTCTTGAAGTTGATGTGGGCATCGCCTTCTTCGGTCACGGCAAACGCGGTACCGATTTGGACGGCGGATGCGCCCCAGTTTTTCAAGGCTGTTTTGACTTTTTCAAAGTTTGCCATGCCGCCGGCGAGTACCAACGGGATTTTTTCGCTTTCCAAGCCCAAGTTTTTGAATACTTCAAATGTTTCTTCAATAACGCGTTTGAACTCGAATTTGGCATCGTTCACGCCGTCAACGGTTGCCGCACCCAAGTGGCCGGCTGCGTGGGCAGGGTGTTCGATAACGATGGCATCGGGCAAGATGCCTTTTTTCATCCAACGTTTCAAAACGATATTGATACCGCGTGACTCTGACAAAATAGGGAAAAGGGCGACATCTTTGTGGTAGCCCTCGGCCATTTCAGGCAGATCCAAAGGCAAACCTGCACCCATCACAATCGCGTCTGCGCCGGATTCGCAGGCCTGACGGACGTAGGCGGCATGGTCTTTTACGGCTTTCATGACGTTGACGGCAATCATGCCTTTGCCTTCTGAATCGGCTTTGGCTTTTTTGATTTCACGGTCAAGCGCGATGCAGTTGAGGCGGGTGTATTTTTCTTCGCTGGAATCGATTTTTGATTCGGCCAGCAAATCTTCGTGCAAGTGGCGCAAATCGACGCTGGCGATGGTACCCACGCCGTTTTCGCGCGCAACCGCGCTGGAGAGTTTTGATGCGGAAACGCCTACACCCATACCGCCTTGTACAACGGGAATCAGTGATTTGCCACGGATAATCAATGGGTCAAAGTTGTTTTGCATGGATGCTCCTTCATAGATTCTGGATGGTGCCGTCTGAAATCCTATGAAATGGATTGGATAACGGACTGATGTGTATATAAATAAGTGTGTTTTTCGCCGCCGTTTTTCAGACGGCATGAGGCGTGTTTTTAAAATTTTAGGAATTATACTCTAAGTTAATGTAAAAATTAGAGTATTAATACAGTTTTTTTGAAGGAAAAATTGAAAAGTCTTGTTAATAAAGGAATAAATTTTATGATGGATTGAATTGAGGAGGAGAAATTGCAAACAAAATCTACAAAGAAAAAGGCCGTCTGAAATTTCAGACGGCCTTAAGTATGGGAATCAGACGGATGTCGGATTACATTTGTTTTTTAGCGGCATCGATGGCGCGTTGGTCAGGGTTGATTAAGATTTCAACGCGGCGGTTTTGTGCACGGCCTTCAACAGTAGCGTTGGAAGCGATTGGTTGGCGGGAACCGTAACCGAAAGTGCTCAAACGGGTGCTGCTTACGCCGCGGGATTGCAGGAAGGTGGCAACAGATTCGGCGCGGTTGCGAGACAATGGCTCGTTGATGGCGTCGTTACCGGTATTGTCGGTGTGGCCGTTGATGGTCAAAGTCGTGTCAGGATATTGAACCAAAGTTTGCGCAGCGGCAGACAGGGCGCTTTGGGCTTGGCCGCTCAGGGCAGCGCTGCCGGTGGCGAAGGTTACGTTTTCAGGCATAACCAGTTTGATTTGGTTACCTTGACGTTCAACTTCGATGTTGGTGTTGGCTAGGCTTTGACGCAGTTTTTTCTCTTGGTAGTCCATGTAACCGCCGATACCGGCACCTACTGCACCACAAGCCAATGCGGAGTTACGCGCGCCTTTGCCGCCGTGGGTCAGCGCACCGACGATGCCGCAAACGGCCGCACCGCCCAAGCCGTACATGGCGGTTTTGCTGGCGGATTGTTGGCCGGTAACAGGATCGGTCACACAGCCGGTGAGCGCCAAAGGAATTGCAGTGGCAATAACGGTCAGGGGTTTCAAGAATTTCATGTCGTATCCTCTTTTTAGATGACGGTCCGGGCCGTCTGAAAAAAATCAATAAAAACCGCGTGGGTCATTACGGATTTATGATACCCAATATCCGAAACGTAAAAGAATGGGTTTAACCCGATATTACGCAAATATTTGCCAGTTAACATAATACTGAAACATTTCTGCATTTTTCTGACAGTTTGGCCGTTTTGCCGCCCGATGAAAAGCAGGTTTCTTTACGATTTCTTCCGTTTTTTCTTTTTACGGCGATACCAGCTGACAAATGCCCATTTCAATCTGACTTTGACATCGTATCCCACCGAGCCTGCGCCCAGTATGAACAAAACGGCGGAAACGGGCAGGGCGAAATGATGGCCGACCAGATGATAACCCCATGCGCCAACCACGCCGCCCAGCAAAAACGACAGCATCAAGCCGCTTAAAAGCCACATTTTCGGTTTGTTGACGCGGACGTGCGGCAGGCGCGGATGGTGTTGTTTGGAATAATAAAGTGCGCGTGAAATTTCAATGCCCAAGTCGGTCGCTGTACCGGTCATGTGGGTGGAGCGGATGGCGCCGCCGGAAAGAAGCGTGATAACCGTATTGTGCATGCCCATAATAAAACACAATAAAAACAATGCTAAAGACGGCATAATAAAATCAGAGCCGCCAAAATCCCATTCCATCGCGGCAATACCGAACCAACCGAATATCAACAGATAAACTGCTTCCAGCCACATGGAAAACCCAAAGCTGCCACGGAAACGCATCTGCTGCGTCCATAAAATCACCCAGCCCGAATGCGCGGCACCGGCAACAAAACACAACACGCTGATGAAAGTCACTGCGGCAGACCACCAGTCTTGGAGATACAGCACATCAGCCAAAAGAGACATGGAGCCGGTTACGTGGGAAATATAACGTGCAAAAGCAAAGAATCCCCCCGCATTAATCGCACCGGCAAGAAAGGCCATGATGTAGCCCAGCCGTCTGAAACGGGCATCGGAAATATTGTGTTCGTGCAGGTACGGACGGTCCGCCTGCCAAAACGGCGGCGTGTGTTGCCTGTGGTGGCGCAATCGGTAGGAGTGGGGCGGTTTGTCAGCGTTCATTGAGTGGGTTTGGAGTTAAACATTCATACAGGGTGTATTTTATATGCAACTGTCTGCTGATAAGAACAAATAATCTAAAGTGTCCCCAAGTTGCCACACTTGCCCATTACACAATGAGGGCGTACATTAATAGCCATACATGAGTATAAGGAAACATCCAATGAATCCTATCCGTCTGACCTTATTGTTTGGCGCCGTTGCATTGCTGGCCGCCTGCGCCACCACGCCCGAGCAAAAAGCCGCACGCGCCCAAGCGCAGAAACGCTATGAACAGGATCTTCAAGTACATCTTGCCGCCCAATGCGATCAGGAAACTGCCGCGCTGATCCGCCGCAAATTTGACGAAGAAGGCAAACTCGGTGCCGCAACTGCGGAACAAAAAGCCTTCCGCCTCAAATATATCGACAAAGTTTCCGATCCGATGTTCCAAGCCTGCTACAAAATGGCATGGCAAAACTATATTTCCCAAGAACAGCTGCGCGAAGCACGCTACTATCGCTATTACGACGATTGGGGCTATCCGTTTGGCCGTTATCCTTGGTGGTGGTAAGGTATTAACAAACTTTAGGGCCGTCTGAAAGCATATATTTATTGGTTTCAGACGGCCTAAGGTTTATTGAAACGGCAATAACGTTTACAATAGCCGCCTATTCAAACACAATACCCACCACCCATGAACATCTGGCTTGGACAGCGACACGCGCCCAAATTTCCGCAAGGAGCCGCCGTAACCATCGGCAACTTTGACGGCGTACACCTCGGGCACAAACATATTCTACAAAAACTCAAACGAGAGGCAGACCAGCGCGGTCTGCCTGTTGTCGTTGTTGTTTTTGAGCCTCAGCCCAAAGAATTTTTTGCGCGCAAAGCCGGGAAAAAGCTGCCTTACCGCATCAGCCCACTGCGTACCAAATTGCGCCTTTTGCGTGAAACCGGCTGTGTGGATGCCGTTTGGGTCTTGCGTTTTAACCAAGCTTTCTCCGATATGAGCGCGCAAGCGTTTATCGACCAGCTTTTGCGCCAAACGCTCAATACGCGTTATTTGTTGATTGGTGACGATTTCCGTTTTGGTGCCGGCCGTGAAGGTTGTTTTGAACTTTTGGCACAGCAGCCCAATATGCAAACCGAGCGCACGCCGTCCGTTATCGTTGAAGATATCCGTACCAGCAGTACCGCCGTCCGCCAAGCCCTTTCAGATGGCAAGTTGGAATACGCCAAAAAACTGTTGGGCCATGATTACGTGTTAAGCGGCAAGGTCAAACACGGGCAAAAACTTGGCCGCACCATCAACGCGCCTACCGCCAATGTTCAGCTTCCCCCGTATCATTATGCGTTAAGCGGCGTATTTGTCGTTGAGGCAGACGGCACATTCGGTACGCGCCGAGGTGTTGCCAGCTTTGGTTTTAACCCTACTGTCAGCAATAACCGCTCGCAAAAGCTGGAAGTCCATCTGTTCGATTTCAACGGCGATTTGTACGGACAACGTATCTTCGTCCGCTTCCTGCACAAACTGCGTGACGAGAAAAAATTTGAGAGTATCGAAGCATTGAAAACCCAAATTTTGCAAGATATGGAAGATGCGAGGGTTTGGGAAGCATAGAAACGCTTCTAGAAGCTTATAAAATCAAGACAATTGGGCTACAATAAGTTCTTTGAATTTTTTCAGACGGCCTGTTCTTTTCAAAATGAGCAATCAGGCCGTCTGAAACCGAAATACCGCAACAATAGAGATCAAAAAATGACCGATTACAGTAAAACCGTAAACCTGCTCGAGAGCCCGTTTCCAATGCGCGGCAATCTTGCCAAGCGCGAGCCTGCATGGCTGAAAAGCTGGTACGAGCAAAAACGCTACCAAAAACTGCGCGAAATCGCCAAAGGCCGTCCGAAATTCATCCTGCACGACGGTCCTCCGTATGCCAACGGCGACATCCACATCGGTCATGCCGTCAATAAAATCCTCAAAGACATCATTATCCGCAGCAAAACCCAAGCCGGTTTTGACGCGCCTTATGTACCGGGTTGGGACTGCCACGGTTTGCCTATCGAAGTGATGGTAGAAAAACTGCACGGCAAAGACATGCCTAAAGCCCGTTTCCGCGAATTGTGCCGCGAATACGCTGCCGAACAGATTGCCCGCCAGAAAAAAGACTTTATCCGCCTGGGCGTGTTGGGTGACTGGGACAATCCTTACCTGACCATGGATTTCAAAACCGAAGCCGATACCGTGCGTATGCTCGGCGAAATCTACAAATCCGGCTATCTCTACCGCGGCGCGAAACCGGTTCAATTCTGCTTGGACTGCGGCTCTTCCTTGGCTGAAGCCGAAGTGGAATATAAAGACAAAGTATCGCCTGCGATTGACGTTGCCTATCCGTTTAAAGACACTGCCGCGCTTGCCGCCGCATTCGGTTTGGCAAGTATCGAAGGCAAAGCGTTTGCCGTTATTTGGACAACCACGCCTTGGACTTTGCCTGCGAGCCAAGCTGTTTCAGCTGGTGCAGACGTGATGTATCAACTGATTGATACGCCTAAAGGCAAATTGGTGTTGGCCAAGGATTTGTCAGAAGATGCGCTCAAACGCTACGGTTTTGCTTCAGACGACCTGAATGTATTGGCAGAAACAACCGGCGACAAGCTGGAAAACCTGCACATGAATCATCCGTTCCTCGAACGCGATATTCCCATGCTCAACGGCGACCATGTGACCACCGATGCCGGTACCGGCTTGGTGCATACTGCGCCTGCGCATGGTCTGGAAGACTACGCCGTCTGCAATAAATACGGCATCGAGCTTTACAACCCTGTTAACGCCGAAGGCAAATACATCAGCGAAACGCCGCGCGTTGCCGGCATGAGCGTTTGGGAAGCCAATCCCGTTATCCTGCAATGGTTGGAAGAAACCGGCAACCTCTTGGCAAGCAGCAAAATCGAACACAGCTACGCACACTGCTGGCGTCACAAAACGCCGTTGATTTACCGTGCGACCGGCCAATGGTTTGTCGGTATGGACAAAGCCGGTGCCGACGGTAAAACCTTACGCGACAAAGCCATCAAGGCCGTTGATGACACCGAATTCTTCCCATCATGGGGTCGTGCGCGTTTGGAAGCCATGATTGAAGGCCGTCCTGACTGGGTGGTTTCACGCCAACGTTACTGGGGCACGCCGATGACTTTCTTTGTTCATAAAGAGACCGGTGAATTGCATCCAAACTCTGCCGAATTGTTGGAAAAAGTTACCCAAAAAATCGAAGGGAAAGGTATCGAAGCATGGTTCTCTCTTGATAAGAGCGAACTCTTGAGCGCGGAAGATTGTGAAAATTACGACAAACTTTCCGATACCATGGACGTATGGTTCGACTCCGGCTCGACCCATTATTCCGTCTTGAAACAACGCGAAGAATTGGAATGGCCGGCTGACTTGTACCTCGAAGGCAGCGACCAACACCGCGGCTGGTTCCAATCTTCCATGCTGACCGGTTGCGCCTCATCAATGGGTCGCGCGCCATACAAACAGCTGCTGACCCACGGTTTTGTGGTTGACCAAAACGGCCGCAAAATGTCGAAATCCATCGGCAACGTCGTTGCACCGCAAGAAGTCTATAATGAGTTCGGCGCCGACATCCTGCGCCTGTGGGCGGCATCCACCGATTACAGCGGCGAATTGGCGATTTCCAAAGAAATCCTCAAACGCGTTACCGAAAGCTACCGCCGTATCCGCAACACCTTGAGCTTCCTGTTTGCCAATCTCAGCGACTTCAATCCTATTGAAGATGCCGTGCAACAGGCAGACATGGTGGAAATCGACCGCTATGCCTTAGTGTTGGCACGTCAGCTGCAAGAGCGTCTGGCGGGCGACTTCTATCCTCGCTACGCCTTCCACTTTGCTGTAAAAGACATTGTTTCTTTCTGCTCGGAAGACTTGGGCGCGTTCTACCTCGACATCCTGAAAGACCGCCTCTATACCACCAAAGCCGACAGCCATGCACGCCGCAGCGCGCAAACTGCCCTGTATCACATCACACGCAGCCTGGTTCTCTTGATTGCACCGATTTTGTGCTTCACCGGCGAAGAAGCGTGGGACATCATCGGCGGCGGCGAAGAAGACAGCGTCCTCTTCCACACATGGCACGAGTTCCCGCCCATCAACGAAAAAGCCGAAGCCGAACTGGTGAAAAAATGGACGGCAATCCGCGAAGCACGCGAAGCAGTAACTGCCGCCATCGAGCCTTTGCGTACAGACAAAACCGTTGGTTCTTCATTGCAAGCAGAAGCCGAAATTACGGCTCCGGAAGAAATTGCCGACTATCTGAACACTTTGGGCGAAGAATTACGTTTTGCTTTGCTGGTGTCTAAAGCCGAAGTGAAAGTCGGTGATGAATTTGCCGTTACTGCCAAAGCCAGCGACGGCGAAAAATGCGAACGCTGCTGGCACTATACTCACGATGTGGGCGCAGTTGCAGGCCATGAAACCATCTGTAAACGTTGTGCAGACAACGTTGACGGTAAAGGCGAAGACAGACATTACGCTTAATGGTTTACTCTAAGATAAAGGCCGTCTGAAAACTTTGGTAATAGGTTTTCAGACGGCCTTTGTTTGACAAGAATGGAGATGAAGATGAAAAAAAGGATACTGCTTTTCACTATAAGCTTATTGTCTGCCTGCAATAATCAGCAACAGCAACCGGTTGAACCGTTACAGGAAACAATCCGAGTGAACAATATTCCGATTAACGTGATTACCCCTCAAAACGGCGTACCGATTGATTTGGAAAAAAAAGAATTTCAAGAAGTAAAAAAATTTTTCGACCAGATTCAGCAAGTAGGGAAGGTTGCGAGGGCATATTATATTTATCCCGAACCATCATGCAATACAAGGGGAAGCGGACGCTACTCTACGAAAGTATGTTCCCCGGGCTTGGTTGAAAAAACATGTTTTTTAGTGAGTATGGAATTACTCAATCCTTCTTTAATAAAACTTCCAAACGAACAGCGGTTATCGGGAAGCCTCAAATATATCGAACATCAGAAAAGAGAACTTAAGAAAAATGCCATGCCTATCGTAACATTCGATATTTTGGATGAAGGGGTAAATTATATTGTCTATGCAAAGAAATTTAGAAAATATGCCCATTCCAAACCAGAAGTTACCGCCAAGCTGGCTTTAAACGGATTATTGTTTGAAGGCGTATGTACGAACAACTCTCCCACGGCAAAATTTACCTCTTGGGAAAGCACCGCAACAGTCGATTGGGTACGGGAACTGATAAAAATTAACCAACAAGCACCCAAGCCCGACCAGTTATAAAATTAAAGGCCGTCTAAAAACCTGAAATCCGGGTTTCAGACGGCCTTTAGCTATTCTATTTTTAAGTAGAAATTAGCGGGCAGAGCAAGAAGTTTCTACTTTGTTGCCGTATGGGTCAGTGAAGCCGAAGAATGCTTCGCTGCCTTTTTGATGCCATTCAGCGCCTTTGCCGAACAGACCTTGGTTGGCAACATAGCGTTCGCCTGAACCTGCAACGGCAGAAGACAGGGTAGCAACTTTGTCATCCAGACGCAGTTCAACTTGGTTGGTGCTCAGGTTGCGGACTTGTACAGACAGGCCGTTTTCGCAGTTGAATGATTGAACACGGCCATGGTTGTGCATGTCATGATGTTGGTGGCCATGTTCGTGTGCATGATTGTGCTCATGACGTTGACCATGGTCATGGCGATGGGCTTCAGGTGCGGCACAGGCAGCGAGGCTCATGGCGGCGGCAATTGCAAGCAGGGCTTTTACTTTCATTTTTGACTCCTATGGTCAGTGTTGAAGGAAGAATGTAGCGGCATGTTATAAATATCTTTATGGCTTCACAATAGGGATAACCATTATTTACTTTTTCTTCCTGTTTTTGGGAGTATGGCAGGATTCGTTGTAGTTTTGATATGAATGATTAATGCCGTTTGAAAAAAAGCCGCACTTGCGCTAGAGGTAAACGAAAGTGCGGAAAATTCAGAGAGTTACATTGAAATATGGGTTGGGCCGCTTAACGTTGGCGTGCTTTAAAGCGGGGGTTGCTCTTGCAAATGACGTACACTTTGCCTTTTCGGCGGACAATTTGGCAGTCGCGGTGTCGTTTTTTTGCAGTTTTTAGGGATGAGAGAACTTGCATCATTTATCCTTTCTGAAGGAAGACATCATGGATTGGTAACGTTGGTTGAACTTGCTGGCGCGGCCTTCGATATTGACATTGCGTTGTTTGCCTGTGTACACGGGGTGGGACGCGGAAGAAGTATCAAGCGAAAAGAGGGGATACTCTATGCCGTCTTTCCAAACCATGGTTTTGCCGTGGGTATTGGCGCATGAACGGATGAGCCATCCTTGGTCTGCGCCGCTGTCGTAAAACAGGACGGTACGATAGTTGTCCGGGTGGATATTAGGTTTCATTTCTTTCTCCAGTAAATGTTATGGTATAACATTATACTCCTAGAAAAAGAGCAGGCAAGTGTTTTTTGTTTTTCTTTATCACGGGATTGTGGCATTTTGATAAAATATGCGGTTTCAGGCGGCCTTTTTTATGAGGCCGTCTGAAACATATTGTTTTCTGATGATAGGAATATGATGTATCTGCATAAGGGTTTCAGATTGGGCGGTGCGGTAAGCAAGGTGATGCCGATTGTCCATGTATTGTCCAAGCTGGGGCTGTTGTTTTCATTACTGTTGGCCGTGCCGACACTGATGTCGTATTTTTATCACGACAGCGCGTTTCTCGTGTTTGCCTATACGGCTTTGACCGTATTGCTGGTGTCGTGTGTAACTTGGGTGCTGACGCTGCGTTTCAACCGTGAATTGCGGCCGCGTGACGGATTTACCCTGGTATTGATGCTGTGGCTGGCCTTTGCCATTGTGGCGGCTATGCCGATTTATTTCTATATGCCGTCCATGAGTTTCACCGATGCGTTTTTTGAAGCGATGTCGGGGCTGACGACAACGGGGGCAACAGTGATTTCCGGCTTGGATACGCTGGATCCGTCGGTGAATTTTTGGCGGCACATGCTCAACTGGCTTGGCGGTATGGGTATTATCGTGCTGGCTGTGGCAATTTTGCCAATGTTGGGCGTGGGGGGAACGCAGCTCTTCAAAGCGGAAATTCCGGGTATGGATAAAGAAAGTAAGATGGCGCCCCGCATTTCGCAAGTGGCCAAACGGCTATGGTTTGCCTATGCGCTGACAACTGCTGCGGCTTTTGTATCCTTACATATTGCCGGTATGGGTTGGTTTGATGCCTTGTGCCATGCGATGTCGGCAGTGGCCTTGGGCGGTTTTTCAACACATGATGATAGCGTTGCCTATTTTGATTCTGTGGCAGTCGAATGGACGTTGATGTTTTTTACTGTCTGGGGCGGTATCAATTTTGCCAGCCACTTTACTGCGCTGGGCAACCGCTCTTGGCGGGTGTATTGGAAGGATGAAGAATGCCGCACCATGCTGCTGGTTTTGTCGGGCAGTATTTTGATTTCGGCATTGTATCTGTGGCAGCAGGACGTGTACCAAAGCCTTGGTGAAGCTTTGCGTTTTGTCAGCTTCAACTTTGTGTCCATCGGATTGGCCAGCGGTTTCTCCAATGCCGACTTTGCACAATGGCCGCTGATTGCGTCGTTGTGGATGTTTTTTCTCTCGAACGTATTGGCAAGTTCAGGCTCTATGGGGGGCGGTATTAAAAACGTGCGTGCGTTGGTGTTGTTTAAATTCAGCTTGCGCGAAATGTTGATTTTGCTGCATCCGCGTGCGGTTCGTACGGTAAAGGTCAACAATCGCTCCATTCCGGATCGTATGGCGCTGACCGTTATGTCGTTCATTTTTATTTACTTTATGACGGTCATCGTATTCAGCTTTTTACTGATGGCCGCAGGCTTGGACTTTTTATCCGCCTTTACGGCAGTCATTGCCTGTATTACCAATGCAGGGCCGGGTTTAGGTGCAGTTGGTCCGTCGCATAATTACGCTGCGCTGAGCGATGTACAGAAGTGGCTGTGTACGGCGGTGATGTTATTGGGACGTTTGGAGATTTTTACCGTTTTAATTTTGTTTACTCCGGCATATTGGAAGAAATAAGTGTAGAAAAAGGCCGTCTGAAATTTCAGACGGCCTTGTTATAATGGCTGTGCTTAAGCGTATTGTTTGATCAATTCTTTGAATTGTTCGCCAGTTTCAGGGTGTTTCAAACCATAAGCCACGGTTGCTTCAAGGTAACCCAATTTGCTGCCGCAGTCGTAGCGTTTGCCATCAAACGCATGAGCCAACACAAACTCATGGTCGAGCAGGCGCGCAATACCGTCTGTCAGTTGGATTTCGTTACCGGCGCCGCGGGGCAGGTTGGTCAACAAGTCAAAAATACGCGGAGTCAGGATGTAGCGGCCGACAACTGCGAGGTTTGAAGGTGCTTCTTCCGGTTTTGGTTTTTCAACAATATTGACTACACGTTGATAGCTTTTCAGTTTTTCAACTTCAACGATACCGTAAGAGCCTGTTTGGGAAGGATCGATGGTTTCAACGCCTAAAACGCTGTTGCCGCTTTGGTTGTACACATCAACCATCTGTTTCAACGCACCTTTAGGCGCATCAATCAAATCGTCTGCCAAAATAACGGCAAAAGGCTCGTTACCAACGGCAGCCTGCGCGCACAATACGGCATGACCCAAACCCAATGCTTCAGTTTGACGGATGTACATGCAGGTAATGTTGGAAGGCAGGATATCGCGAACGTGCGCCAACAGTTTGTCTTTTTGACGCAATTCCAATTCGGTTTCCAACTCGTATGCTTTGTCGAAGTGGTCTTCGATGCTGCGTTTGTTACGGCCGGTGATGAACACCATTTCAGTACAGCCGGCTTCAACCGCTTCTTCAACTGCATATTGAATCAGAGGTTTGTCCACGATAGGCAGCATTTCTTTGGGGCTGGCTTTGGTTGCAGGCAAGAAACGAGTGCCCATACCGGCAACGGGAAAGACGCATTTTTTAATGGGTTTCATATTATTATCCTATTTTAACTGTGGGTTTATACCCAAAAAGTGTAAAGATGTAGTCGTATGTAACAATAATACCACATGATAAAGTATCAGGTGGTTTGAAAAGGAGAATTGGTCATGGATACTGTCTTATCCCAGCAACGACAGTAATTCTTCTTCGGTTAATACGGCCACGCCCAAAGCTTGGGCTTTTTCCAATTTACTGCCTGCAGCTTCTCCGGCGACAACGTAGTCGGTTTTTTTGGATACGCTGCCGGAAACTTTACCGCCTGCAGCCTCAATCATGGCTTGGGCTTGGTCGCGTTTGAGTGTGGGTAAAGTCCCTGTTAATACAAAGGTTTTACCTGCTATGGCCTCATTAATACCGTCTGAAATAGTTTCATCTTGAAGCTTAGACAGCGTTTGAGCAAAGAAAGTTTTCATATTTTCAAGCAGGGCTGCATTTTGCGGTTTGCTGCGCCATGTCTGCCAATCGGCAGGCAACGCTTTGTCAGTTTGCAAACCTTCTATGCTTTGTCCGGCAAGCTCCCACAAGGCCAGTGCTTTGGTTTCGCTGATTTTAAAATCGGGCAGACGGGCAATCCAGCGTTGTGGTTCGGCATGGCGTAACGGCGGGATAGTGACAGCCTGGCTTTGCGGGGCAACACCTACAGCCAGTAGCTCGTCGATCATCGCCTGTTGTGCTTCTTGGGCAAAAAAGTGAGCGATGGAGCGGGCAACCACCGTGCCGATATCGGGCAGGCAGGCGAGGATGGGTTCGGGTGCATGGCGGACATGTTCGAGCGTACCGAATGCCTGTGCCAGTGTTTTGGCGGTGCGTTCGCCGACGTGACGGATGCCGATGGCAAAAAGGAAGCGCGCAAGTTCGGGCGTTTTGCTGGCTTCTATGCCTGCAAGGATGTTTTCCGCCCATTTGGTCGGCTGTTTTTTAATGTTTTTGGCAAGCAGGGTATTGCCGGTCTCGCTTTCAAAGTCTTCAATCTCACTGTTTGATGGTTCTTCCTCATTAGCTGACGCTTTATCCGCTGTTTCCTTCATTTTTTGTAGGGTTGGAATATCGAGGCGGTAGAGGTCGGCGAAATGACGAACCAAATCTTGTGCTACCAGTTGCTCGATTTGTTTTTGTCCAAGTCCGTCAATGTCCATGGCTTTGCGTGAGGCAAAGTGGATTAAACCTTGCACGCGTTGTGCTTGGCAAAGCATACCACCGCTGCATCGGGCAACCGCTTCGCCTTCTTCACGTTCGATTTCGCTGCGGCAGATAGGGCAATGGGTGGGCAGGCGGTAGGGTTTGTGAAGCGGTTCGGATCGGGTTTCAGAAGGTGTTTCGGCAAACAAATCGTCTTGCAGGCCGTCTGAAACGGAAATATTGGTCTCCTGCATTGGACGGCGTTCAAAAATTACGCGCACTACCTCTGGAATCACGTCTCCGGCGCGGCGTACGACAACTGTGTCGCCAACGCGCACGTCTTTTCGAGATACTTCGTCCTGATTGTGCAGGGTGGCATTGGTGACGGTAACGCCGCCGACGAATACAGGTTGCAGGCGGGCGACGGGGGTTACTGCGCCGGTGCGCCCGATTTGTACATCAATGGCTTCGACAATGGTCAATGCTTCTTCGGCAGGAAATTTGTGGGCAATGGCCCAGCGCGGCGCGCGTGAGATGAAACCCAGTTTTTCTTGTTGTGCCAGACTGTTGACTTTGACCACCATACCATCGATTTCGTAAGGCAAAGTAGGGCGTTTTTGCTGCATTTGTTCGTAAAACGCCAATACTTCTTCGATATTTGGGAAGCAGCCGAAATTACCATCAGGCAGGCTGAAGCCAAGCTCTTTACAGTAGCCCAGCTCTTGCAGGTGTTCTTCTGCGATAAAACCGCCTTGTTGTCGGGCGATAGAATAGGGGAAGAAATGCAGTTTGCGTTGTGCGGTAATGCGCGAATCGAGTTGGCGCAGACTGCCGGCGGCGGCATTACGCGGATTGGCGAAAGGTTTTTGTCCGTATTCAGCCTGTCGTTTGTTTAAGGCGGCAAAATCGGCTTTAAGCATCAGTACTTCGCCGCGGATTTCGATAAGCTCGGGAATGTTTTCTCCATGCAGGCGCAGGGGGATGTTGGATACGGTTTTGACGTTTTGGGTAACGTCTTCACCTGTTGTGCCGTCGCCACGGGTTGCCGCTTGAGTCAATACACCGTCGCGGTACAGCAGGCTGATGGCCAGACCGTCAAATTTAGGTTCGATAACGTATTCCGGTTTTTCTCCGTTTAATCCGCCACGAACGCGTTCATCAAAAGCATACATTTCGGCATGGTTGAACACGCCGTTTTCGTCTTGTGGAGAAAAGGCGTTGGTCAGCGACAGCATCGGTACTTCGTGGCGCACTTCGGCAAAGCCTGCCAAAGGCTCGCCACCGACGCGCTGTGTCGGGCTGTCGGGCAGTTTCAACTCAGGGTGATTCAGCTCCAATGCTTCAAGCTCGCGGAACAATTTGTCGTATTCGGCATCGGGTACGCTGGGCGCGTCTAGGGTGTAGTATTCGTAGGCGTAGCGGTTGAGGAGGTCGGTCAGGTATTTGATACGTTGTTCAGTCGGATTCATTGTGTAATCGGAATAGAGTTTTCAGACGGCCTGATGATAGAGAGGCCGTCTGAAAATTGATGAATATTGAAGATGAAGGGATTTTACCTGAAAAAAGCGGATATGCCGTCATTGCATATCCGCTTTTTGATTGGGGAAGTTTAAGAGAACAGGCGCAGGGCTTGTTTGCTGCCGGGTTTGATGCCGACTTTAAGCATTTCTTCCTGACGGGCCAAAACGTAGTTGCGTACGTCTTTGAGCCATTGGGTGGAAACTTCTTCCATTTGGTCGTTAACCAAATCCAAGCTGAGTTGGCCGGAGAGTTTGACTGCCAAGTCCATAAATTTGTCGAAAGTTTTTTCGCCGGCCGGAACATGCGGAATATCCAAAAGCATACTGAAACCGCGGTAGGCTTGGTTATCCAACAGAGGATTGGTAAACGGTTTGTTGTCCAAAGTATGGATGGAGAACAATTGGGGGTTGTTGTTGTCACCGAAGTGGAACGCGCCGTCTTCGCCCAATTTGAAACCGGTCTCTTCCACGGCGGCACGCAATTCTACGCCGCTGATGTTGGAATGGGAAACCAAGTGAATGGCGATGGTTTGGTCAACACGCGCACAGAATTGGTCGAGAGCTTGTGCGACTTCGGTGAACGCATCCAAGTCGGTATGCAAAACTTTGCCGTCCATCAGTTGGGCAAAGGCATCAACCTGTTGATCGAAGTGTTGCAGCTCTTCACGCGCGGCCAAACCGTTGCGGCTGACAGCTTGCAAGCCCATGACGAAGCCTTGGTAGTAAACACCCGGAATCGGCTCGGCAACGCGGAAATGGTCGTCCATGGTGCAACCGATGATTTGGAAGCGGTGTGTACTGGAAAGGCGCGGCAGGGCGTGCAATTCTTGGGCTTGTTTCAGGGAGATGTAGGCCATGTAGTCGAAGCGCGGGTCAAACCAAGGCAACTCGACTTGAGACAATTCATCCAAGCTGATCAATGGTACTTGTGCCACAGGCTCGGCTGTGGTTTCAACCGGAGCAGAAGCGGCTTCGGCTGGGCTTACGGTAATTTCGTTGTTCAAACCGATAACGGTGTGTTGGACTTTTTCTTCTGCGGAAAAGTCGTCTTCCACAGTCAGCTCAACATCGGTTTTAAGTTGGGCAGGGTGAGCCAGTTTGGCTTTTGCCGCGTAGATTTCATCTTGCTCTTGCAGGTTGCGCAATGCCTCTTCGTTTTTTTTGTTTTTCTTGATAAACAAACCTTGTCCGCCAGTTTCTTTGCTGTCGCGGACGTGTTTGGTTTTGCTGGTCAAAAGTGCATCCTTATCGGAATGGCCGAATTGTTCGCGCACTTGTTTGCGGTATTGGTTTTCCTGGTACATGTTGTAACCGATGACCGCCAAAAGGGCGGCGAGGGCTAAGACGATGAAAATCATGGAGTAATCACTTTTTAAAAAGGCAGCATTCCGTCTTTTTCAGGGTGCGGAATCTTGCTGCGTAGGAAGTTCGTTGGAGCCGGACTTTATGCGTCCGAATGAATAGCTGAATTATAACGAAAATAAACGGTTGTGACAGCATTATGTCTGCCAATCATTGTTCAGGCCATCTGAAAGTTATCCGCGCCGGATAGGGAAACCTGCTTTTTGAAGGCGAGGCCAATCGAAGAAATGCCCGGGATCGGTTTTCCTGTCCGGCGCGATGTCCTGATGACCGGTAACGGCCTGAATCGGGTAATGTTCGGAAATAGCGGTCAGCAAGGCTTGCAGGCTGGTGTATTGTGCTTCGGTAAAAGGCTCGAAATCGCAGCCTTCCAATTCGATACCGATGGAGAAGGCATTGCATTTTTCTCTGCCTTGAAACGACGATACGCCGGCATGATAGGCCATGTCGTCGCAGGAAACGAATTGGACGGTTTCGCCCTTACGGCTGATGAAAAAATGGCTGGAGACGCGCAAGGTGTGAATGATGCTGAAAAAAGGGTGCTCGTCAGGGTTGATTTGGTTGGTAAACAATTTTTCCACTGCCCCTGTGTTGTACTCAAAAGGAGGGAGGGAAATATTGTGGAGGACAACCAATGAGACGTTTTCATCCGGTTCGCGCGGGCTGAAATTGGGCGAATGAGTTTGGCGTGCATTCAGCCAACGGCCGTTTTGCCAAGTGTTTTTTGAAGAGGAATTCATGGTTTCAGACGGCCTTTCGGGGTAGGAAAACATACGTTTGGGAAGGTGGCAGGCTTAGTGCGCTTGTTTTCGGTTATACTGTCGCCCGACAAGTTCACAAACCAAGAATCCTACCATGCTGAAAAAATTGTTGAAATGGCTGGCCGTATTTTTGACGGCATTTGCCGCCGTGGTTGCCGCATTGTTATTTGTTCCGAAAGACAACGGCAAACCATACCGTATCACCATTACCAAAAACCAAGGTATTTCTTCCGTCAGCCGCAAACTGGCTCAAGACGGCATCGTTTATAACCGTTATGTGCTGGTAGCCGCCGCATATGTGATGGGCGTACACAACCAACTTAATGCCGGCTCTTACCGCCTATCTTCCAAAGTATCGGCTTGGGACATTTTAAAACGCATTAAAAAAGGCCGTCCTGACTCGGTCAGCGTGCAAATTTTGGAAGGCGCGCGTTTTGCCCAAATGCGCCGTATTATCGACAATACTGCCGATATTGCCCACGACACGCGCGGTTGGAGCGATGAGAAACTGATGGCCGAAGTGGCGCCCGATGCCTTGAGCAGTAATCCTGAAGGACAGTTTTTCCCGGATAGTTACGAAATTGATGCCGGTGGCAGCGATCTTCAAATTTACAAAATCGCCTACCGTAAAATGCGGGAAAACCTACAAGAAGCATGGGACGACCGTCAAAGCGGCCTGCCTTATAAAAATCCGTACGAAATGCTGATTATGGCGAGTTTGATTGAAAAAGAAACCGCACACGAAGACGACCGTGCCCATGTTGCCGCCGTATTCGTCAACCGCCTGAATATCGGCATGCGCCTGCAAACCGACCCGACCGTTATCTATGGCATGGGCGATGCGTATAAAGGCAGAATCCGCAAAGCCGACCTGCAACGCGATACGCCTTACAATACCTACACGCGCAGCGGTTTGACACCGACGCCGATTGCGCTTCCCGGCAAGGCAGCGCTTGAAGCGGCGGGTCATCCGTCTGATGAAAAATATCTGTATTTCGTCTCAAAAATGGATGGTACGGGCTTGAGCGAGTTCAGCCACAATCTTTCTGAACACAACGCTGCTGTACGCAAATATATTTTGAAGAAATAAACCGAATAGGCCGTCTGAAACATTTATAATCCCTGTTTCAGACGGCCTTTAAATTGACGATATCCATATGAAACCTAGATTTATCACCCTTGACGGCATAGACGGCGCAGGCAAGTCCACCAACCTCGCCGTAATGAAAGCATGGTTTGAAAAGCACAAACTACCCGTATTGTTTACGCGCGAACCGGGAGGCACTCCGGCCGGAGAAGCATTGCGTGAAATCCTGCTCAATCCTGCCACCCAAGTCAGCCTGCGTACCGAAACCCTGCTGATGTTTGCCGCCAGACAACAACACTTGGAAACAGTTATTCTGCCTGCCTTAAAAAACGGCACGCATGTCGTTTCCGACCGCTTTACCGATGCAACGTTTGCCTATCAAGGCGGCGGACGAGGCGTTCCCTTGCAAGATATTGCCACGCTTGAGCATTGGGTGCAGGGCGATTTTCGTCCAGATTTAACTTTGCTGTTGGATGTGCCTTTGGAAGTGTCAATGGCGCGCATCAACCAAACGCGTGAGAAGGACCGCTTTGAACAAGAAGAAGCCGAGTTTTTCAATCGGGTGCGCGAAGTGTATCTGCAACGTGCTAACGAACAGCCGGAACGCTATGCCGTCATCGACAGCAGCCAAAGTCTGGACGCGGTAAAAAATCAGATTGAAACCGCGCTAGACAGTCATTTTGGATTGAATGTTTAAGTTTAAATAAAATGCCGTCTGAAAGAAGGGTAGTGTGGCGAAGAAATATTATTACAGAAGTTTTTAGACATAAAACCAAATAAAACGAAATATCAAAACAAATGTAATAAATATCGGTATGCGCCACCAAAAGAACATGATAAAATTACGGTCCCTTACAAAGCCGGACTGTTAACAACCCGACTTTAGAAAATTTAAACGTCTGAAGCAGCCTGTTTCAGACTTGTTCGCTGTAAAATCTCTCTCGCAAACAGGATCGATAAATGGAAAATTCATTAAAAGAAGCCGCCCTGCAGTTCCACGAATTCCCCGTGCCGGGCAAAATCTCCGTTACCCCAACCAAATCTCTGGCCACTTCTAAAGATTTGGCGTTGGCGTACTCTCCGGGCGTAGCCGCTCCTTGTATGGAAATCCATGCCGATCCGCAAACTGCCTACAAATACACTGCCAAAGGCAATTTGGTTGCCGTGATTTCCAACGGTACCGCAGTGTTGGGTTTGGGCAACATCGGCGCATTGGCCGGTAAACCTGTAATGGAAGGCAAAGGCGTATTGTTCAAAAAATTCGCCGGCGTTGACGTATTCGATATCGAAATCGATGAAAAAGACCCACAAAAATTGGTGGACATCATCGCTTCTTTGGAACCGACTTTCGGCGGTATCAACCTCGAAGACATCAAAGCGCCTGAGTGCTTCTACATCGAACGCGAATTGCGCAAACGTTGCAAAATCCCTGTATTCCACGACGACCAACACGGTACTGCCATCATTACCGCTGCCGCTGTATTGAACGCTTTGCGTTATACAGGCCGCAAAATTGAGGAAGCGACTTTGGTGTGCTCCGGCGCAGGTGCCGCAGCGATTGCCTGCTTGAACCAATTGCTGGATTTGGGTTTGAAACGCGAAAACGTGACCGTTTGCGACTCCAAAGGCGTGATTTACAAAACTCGCGAAGACAAAGACCGTATGGACGAGTCCAAACAGTTCTACGCCATTGAAGATAACGGCCAACGCGTATTGGCCGATGCCGTTAAAGGTAAAGATATCTTCTTGGGTCTGTCCGGCGCAAATCTGCTGACGCCTGAAATGCTGAACACCATGAACGAAAAACCAATCGTGTTCGCCATGGCAAACCCGAATCCGGAAATCCTGCCTCCATTGGCAAAAGAAACCCGTCCGGATGTGGTCATCGGTACCGGCCGTTCAGACTTCCCGAACCAAGTAAACAACGTATTGTGCTTCCCATTCATCTTCCGTGGCGCATTGGATGTCGGCGCGACCACAATCAATGAAGAAATGAAACGCGCTTGCGTGTATGCACTGGCAGATTTGGCAATGGAAGAGGTAACTGAAGAAGTGGTTGCCGCTTACGGTAAGAAATTCGAATTCGGTGCGGAATACCTGATTCCTACCCCATTCGATTCCCGCCTGTTGCCTCGCGTTGCTACAGCTACTGCTAAAGCAGCAATGGAAAGCGGCGTGGCTACCCGTCCAATCGCCGATTTGGATGCGTATGCTGCTAAACTGGCCAGTTTGAAATTGTAATCCGGTAAGTAGTATTTGATTGAAAATGCCGTTTGAAAGTTGTATTTCAGACGGCATTTTTGTTTATTGGGTATTTTATAGAGAGTTTAATGAAACGGTTGGAATGATAAACATGGTAAGCTGCCGATTCAAAATGGGCGTGGAAATATGAATTGCTTTCTAAAATAGGTTTCTTATTTTTGAGCCGCTTTGATTTTGCAGAATTGGTATGGGTTTTAAATACAACATTTATGCCAGTCTTTAAAAAAACATCAGGCCGTCTGAAATTGGGTTTTCAGACGGCCTGAGTTAATGAAACAGTTTATTTTTGCCAATAGGTTTTGACGTTGACGAATTCGTACAGTCCGAATTCGGATAGTTCCCGTCCGTAGCCTGAATCTTTGACGCCGCCAAAGGGGAGGCGCAAGTCGCTGCTGGTGTGGCGGTTGATAAAGACAGAGCCTGCTTGGATTTTTTCAGCGTATTGCCATGCGTTTGCCGTGTCGGCTGTGTAGATACAGGCGCCGAGGCCGAAAGGTGTGTCATTGGCAAGCGCAACGGCGTGATCCGGATTGTCGGCGCGTAAGATCATGGCGACCGGGCCGAAGACTTCTTCGTGCCAAACGCGGCAGTTTGGATTGACTCGATCCAAGACGGTAGCCGGGTAAAACCAGCTTTGTCCATCAGGAATATAGCCGCCGCTCAAGCATTGCGCGCCGTGTGCAACTGCATCTTGAACCTGCTCGTGCACGTTTTGGCGCAGGTCTTGGCGGTGAAGTGGGGCAAGGGTGGTGTTCGGGTCTTTGGGGTTGCCGGTTTGCAGTTTGGCGCACTCAGCAAGGAAAAGCGGGATAAACTGTTCGGCAATATCTTGGGTAACGATGATGCGTTTGGCGGCATTGCAGGATTGTCCGGCATCACGGAAACGCGAATAGCAGGCATCGATGGCTGCACGTTGCAGATCGGCATCGGGCAGGATGATAAACGGATTGCTGCCGCCTAGTTCAAGGACAGTTTTTTTCAGATGTCTGCCTGCATGTGCGGCCAGCAAGCGGCCGGTATGGGTCGAACCGGTAAATGCCATGGCATCGGTATCTTCAATGGCTTTAAGCGTGTCTTCATGGCTTAACCATGCGCCGATAAGCGGCAAACCTTTTGGAACAAGACCGAAGAGGGTTTCGCTGACGCGGGCGACACTGGGCGCAGGTTTGACTGCACAAGCATTGCCTGCACAGAGGGCAGGGATGGCAAATCGTAAAATCTGCCAAACAGGATAGTTCCACGGCATGACTGCCAAAACAACGCCCAAAGGCTCGAAGCGGACTTGGCTGAGGCTGGCTTGGGTGGCGATGGTTTTATGGGCTAGCAGTTCGGGTGCGAGGTGGACGTAGTAGCGGATAAGCTCGATGGATTTGCTGATTTCGGCACGACATTCGTGCAGGCAACGGCCGACTTCTTCGCAAACCATTTCGGCGAGGCGTTCTTGGTTTTGGGCGAGGCTGTCGGCAAATTGCTGTAAGAGGGTAGTGCGCTCGGTAATGCTTGATTGGGCGAAGGTTTGCTGAAGGGTTTGGAGGCGGTTTAATTCGTCGGTAAATTCAGTGTAGCTTTGTGCTGGTCGGCGGCAAATGGTTTCACCGGTAAAGACATGGGTACTGTGAAACATGGTTGGCTCCTTTGTTTTTATGTTTTTATGAGGCCGTCTGAAAATGTTTCAGACGGCCTTTTGTTGTGATAATTGTACTTCAAGCGACCAGTTGGGGGAAAATGGATTTTAAGCCGGCAACAATAATCTCTACGGAAATGGCGGCAAGCATCATGCCCATAATGCGGTTGAGGATGGTCAGGCCGGTCGTGCCCAAGCGTTTGCTGATGCGTCCGGCAACGATCAGGATGAGATAGCAAATCAGGCTGACCAGAAAGCCGGAGATGATAATTAGGGCAATATCGCTGTAATTTTTGGCGGCAGAGGAGTAAATGATGACGGTAGAGATACCGCCGGGGCCGATGGTAATCGGAATGGCAATGGGTACGACGGCAATGGCTTTTTCATTGCGGCGGACTTGTTGCGCACTTTGATGTTCTTCTGAATGGGGATCAATTTGGGGTTTGGCAGGATTGTCGTTGCCGTTCATTAAGGATATGGCAATCAGCAAAACCAGAATACCGCCGCCGACTTGGAAGGAGCCGACGCTGATGCCGAGTACTTTCAACAAGATACCGCCGCCCAGTGCAAAGACGACAATCACGATGAAAACGGCTAGTGCGGCAGTACGCGCAATTCTGCGTTTTTCTTTGGTGCTGTGGTCTTGCGTCAGGTCAAGATAAATCGAGAGTGCGCTGAAGGGGTTGATCAGTACAAGAAGTGCAACGAGAAGTTTGCCGATTTCTACACCTAATTCCATATTATTCCTTGCTTGAAGTCAGGTCGTCGTTGTCTATATTACGACGACGGAGGTTTTTGTGTTCATTGGCAATACCCATCAACAGGGCGAGCACCACCATGATGGAAAGCGTAGCCGTACCGCCGTAGCTGACCAAGGGGAGGGGGACGCCGACAACGGGCAAAATACCGCTGACCATGCCCATGTTTACAAAGGCATAGCAGAAAAAGGTCATGGTCAACGCGCCTGCCAGAGTACGGCTGTAAAGGGATTGCGCTTGCGCGGCAATCCACAATCCGCGTGCCAAAATGATAAGGTAAACCAGCAGCAAAAGGATATTGCCGATCAGGCCGAACTCTTCGCCGAATACCGCGAAAATAAAGTCAGTCGTTGATTCGGGAATATAGTCCAAATGGGTTTGCGTACCGTTGAGCCAGCCTTTGCCCCATACACCGCCCGAGCCGATGGCAATCATGGATTGGATGATGTGGTAGCCTGCGCCCAACGGGTCTTTGGTTGGGTCGAGCAGGGTGAGAACACGGGTTTTCTGGTAGTCGTGCATGCCGTAGTTCCATAAGAGCGGCATGGCGGCCACAAAGGCAATAATAGCGGCAAAAATAGCTTTCCAAGGCAATCCGGCAAAGAAAATAACAAAAATGCCCGAAGCCATAATCAGCGCGGCTGTACCGAGGTCGGGCTGTTTCAAAATCAGGGCGACAGGAACAAGAATCAGCACGAGGGCGACAATATAATGTATCCATTTCAGACGGCCTTCATAGCGTTGGAAATACCACGCGACAGTCATGGGAATGCCGATTTTCATGATTTCGGAAGGCTGGATACGGGTAAAGCCGAGACTCAGCCAACGGGTCGAGCCGTTGACGGTAACGCCGGCGACTTCGACGCCAATCAACAGTAATACGCCGACAATGTAAACAGGTAGGGCAACTTTGGCAGCCGTTTGCGGCTTGAATACGGCGATAATCCATAACAGGGCAAAGCCCAAAACGGTATGGATGGTTTTGTTTTCCAATTGGCCGAACTCTTGCCCGTCTGCAGAATAGAGCAGGAACAGGCTCATGATGTAGATGGCGAGCATGGCAAAAAACAGCCAAGGGTCAATCGGGGCTGCAATGGTGGATTTGAAATTTTTCCACGCTGATGTGTTATTCATGATGAACCTCCGGCTGTGAGGCAGGGCTTGTCGGAGTCAGTCCGTAGGCAGATTGGAAAATGCTGGTAATAGGCTGATGCTTGTCCGTTGTTTCAGTTTTGGCCGAATCTGACTCAAGGCCGTCTGAAAACTGTTGCGGCTTGACGTGAAGCATATAAAAATCAGTCATTTCACGGGCCAATGGCGCGGCATACGCACCCCAGCCGCCGTTTTCCAAAATAACGGCAATGGCGATTTCAGGTTTTTCCAATGGCGCAAACGAGATAAACCATGCGTGGTCGCGGTGTTGTTCGCGCAGGGCTGCGGCATTGTAGCGGCCGCCTTGTTTAATTTGTACGACTTGGGCCGTACCGGTTTTGCCGCCCATTGTGTAAGAGAGTCCGCCACCGATACGGTGCGCCGTACCGCCCGGTTTTAATACCTTCTCCATTGCGCGTTTGACGTATTCGAAGTTGTCGGCTTTGAACGGAATTTGACGTTCGGGATTAGGATTGATACGGGTAATTTTGCGCGCGCCGAAATCCAATATTTCTTTGACCAAATGCGGCTGATGGACAACACCGTTGTTGGCTAAAGATGCTGTCGCATGTGCCATTTGCAAAGGCGTATAGGCATTGTAGCCTTGGCCGATACTGACGGAAACCATTTCGCCGGCGCGCCATTCTTTGGCAGTCGGGTCGGAAGATTTGGCAAAGCGTTTGGCTTTCCATTCGCGGCTGGGCAAAACGCCTGTGTATTCGCTGGGCAGATCAATGCCGGTTTTCTGGCCGAAACCGAATTGCGCCAGATACGGAGAGGTTTTATCGATACCCATTTCATAGCCGAGACGATAGAAGAAAGTATCTGAGGATACTTGAATGGCTTTGCTCAAGTTGGCCGAGCCGTGACCGCTGCGGACGGAGTCGCGGAAGATATGGCGGCTGCCGGGTATGCTCCATGCGCCGGGAGCGGGGACGATGGTGTTTTGAGTGATTTTGCCGCTTTCCAACAAGGCCATGCCCATAAAGGGTTTGAATGTAGAACCCGGCGGATAAAGGCCTTGGGTAACGCGGTTGATCAAAGGCTTTTTCCAATCGTCATTCAGCATTTTCCAAGTATCACTGTCGATGCCGTCAATAAAGAGGTTGGGATCAAAAGAAGGTTTGGAAACAAATGCCAAAACAGTGCCGTCTTGCGGATTGATGGCCACCAATGCGCCACGGCGGTCGCCTAAAATGCGGTCGGCTTCCTGCTGCATACGAATATCCATGCCCAGGCGCAAGGTTTGCCCCATTTTGGACGGGACATTTTTCAATACGCGGACGATATTGCCGTAAGCGTCTTTTTCGACTTCCTGATAGCCTGGAATGCCATGAAGCTGGTGTTCGTAATATTTTTCCAAGCCGGATTTGCCGATGTGCGTACTGCCGCGGTAGAGGGCGGTCAGGCCTTCTTCTTCCAGCATTTCTTTGTCTTTGTCGCTAATACGGCCGATGTAGCCTAAGAAATGGGAGGTCAGTTTGCCGTAAGGATATTCGCGGAATGTGCGTGAGTTGACCTCTACGCCTTTGAATTCACGCAAATGTACGGACAAACGGGCTGCCTCTTCATCGGTCAGCCTGAGCTTGAGCGGAATATTTTCAAATTTTCGATAGCTTTCGCGGTATTTTTTAAAGCGTTTTAAATCTGTCGGCGTGATATCGACGTATTTTTTCAATGCTTCAATGACATCTTCCATCTTGCCTTCAATGCGGCTGGGAATAACTTCGAGTGAAAAGACAGGATAGTTTTTGGCCAAAGGAACGCCGTTGATATCGACAATTTCGCCGCGTACGGGCGGCGTTGGAATCAGGGTAATGCGGTTGCTTGATGCTTGACCGGAAAATTCATTGTGTTGAGTTACTTGCAGGTAAAAGAACCGCGCCAGCAAAATGGAAAAGAAGATGACAATCAGGATAAAGGCAACGAGCAGGCGCAACAAAGCATCGGCTTGTGCTGCCTGAGCAGAAGGTTTTTTGGTATGTTGACCACCGGAAAGACGGCGTGGAAGAATCGGTTTCATCTTTTCAGTGGGAGCGGTAAATACGGGTCACAATCAGCATCAGTTGGCTGAGTATCGGCCAAAGCAGTACGCCGACAAATGGGGCAACAAAGCCTTGCAAAGTGATGACCTGATGATTAAGGAACAAACGGGCAACAGTTAAGACGGCCTGATTGAGAAGCAGCGCAGCCAAGACAGCGGCCAATTGCATAATGTGGCCGTAAAGCATGATCTGGCGGCGGCGGTTTAAAATGAAATAAGTCATCACGACGTAAGACAGGGCATGTAAACCCAAAGTCGCGGCGGTTGCTGCATCGACAATCAGACCGATGGCAAAAGCCAGTCCCATGCCTGCGCGTTGCGGTTGGTGCAATGTCCAATACAGCAACATCAGTGCCGTCATTTCAGGCAGCCAGAAGAATCCGTCAAAGGAAAACGGCATAAAGTCCAGTATCATCATCACAATGAGACTGGCCGCCATGATGTGCAGCGGTACTGCACGGTAAGAATCGTCAAAATCGTTCATGAAATCAGCGTGGGGAAGAAGGGCCGGAAGAAAGTACCAAGACAAAACGGCTGCTGCGTAAAGCGGCCAAAGGCGTCAGTTGCGTATCGTAATAAGGTGTTCCCGATGCGCGGACAACCTTGCTGACGGTTGCAACGGGAATCCCCGCCGGATAAGTACCATCCAGGCCGGAAGTCAGCAGAATATCGCCGGGTTTCAAGTCTGAGCCGGTTGGAAAATAGCGCAAATCCAAACCGTTGCCATTGCCGTATGCCAAATTGCGTTCACCGGTGCGGCTGACGGCTACGGGGACAATGCTTTGTCCACTTGAGATCAGTTCAATTTCCGCGCTTTGTGTGTGAACTTGTGTCAACAGGCCGATCAAACCGCTTTGATCGATGACTGCATCGCCAACTTTCAAACCGTCTTGGCTGCCCTTGCCGATAATCAGTCTTTCGGAAAGCGGATCTTTGCCATTGGAAATGACTTCCGCACCGATAACGTTGTGAATGCCTTTTTGTTGCAAACCGTATAGTTTTTTTAATTCGCGCAATTCATCAGTATTGACTTTATCTCGCTGCAAATCAATTTTCAGACGGCCATTTTCTTCCAGAAGTTGGCGGTTTTGTTCCAAGAGCTCGGATTTGGACTGGGAGAGGTCGGCAAAATATTGATAAAGTTGAACAGGTTGATTTGCCAGCCATTGAACAGGATAGAGCATGGGCATTACTGCAGCACGTACAGGCTGCATCAATGAAAAGCGGTAATCTGCCACCATCAGGCCGGCAGCCAGAGCGATATAAACGACAAAACGAGGCAACAGCTTAGAGCCTTTTGCCTCGTCAAAGCGCAAAGAAGAGCGTTCCATAACCATCTACCTTATGGGTTTTCCGTAAACACGGTATCCCATTTGCCAATATAGTCCAAAGCCTTACCGGCACCATAGGCGACGCAGTTCAGAGGCTGGTCGGCAATACCGACGGGCAGGCCGGTTGCGTCGGCCAAGACGGTATCGATACCGTGCAGAAGCGCGCCGCCGCCGGTCAGCATAATACCGCGGTCGGCGATGTCGCCGGCCAGTTCGGGCGGAGCCTGTTCCAAAGCCAGACGGACGGCACGGATGATTTGATTCACCGTTTCACTCAATGCTTCACGGATTTCATCTGAAGTAACTGCCAAGGATTTAGGCGTACCTTCGGCCAGATCGCGGCCTTTAATACGCATGGCTGTTTCGGTTTCAAAGCCCGAGGCAGAGCCGATTTGTTTCTTCAATTCTTCGGCTGTAGCTTCGCCAATTAAGACACCGCGATGGCGGCGCAGGTAATGGATGATGCTTTTATCGAATTCATCGCCGGCTGCGCGGACAGAAGCAGAATAGGCCATACCGCCCAGTGAAAGAATACCGATTTCAGTCGTACCGCCGCCAATATCGACAATCATCGAACCTGCCGCATCTTCAATCGGCAAGCCCGCGCCCAAAGCGGCGGCCATCGGTTCTTCAATCAAATGCACGCTTGCCGCGCCGGCAGCAAACGCTGAATCCAAAATCGCTTTACGTTCCACTTGGGTAGAGCCGCCCGGAACACAGATAACCACACGAGGCGGAACCAAAGACCGTCCTTCGGTGGCTTTTTTAATCAACATACCCAGCATACGCTCGGTAATCACAAAATCAGCAATCACGCCGTCCCTCATCGGGCGGACGATTTCAATATTGCGCGGCGCACGGCCCTGCATTTTTTTTGCTTCCGTGCCCACGGCCATAATTTTACTTTTATTGCCTGCGCCGGATTGAATCGCAACCATGGACGGCTCATCCAAAACAATCCCTTTGCCGCGTACAAAAATCAGCGTGTTGGCCGTGCCCAAGTCGATGGCAATATCATTGGAGAGGAAACGAGATAAAAGACGAAACATTAGGATTCCTGAAATTCCGGCCCAGCCCGGATGTGTTTAGCGTTATTTAAAATAAGAAAAACAGGTACACGGTTTTAGACGGATAAATGCGACTTTAAAAGGCCGTCTGAATTAAAACACCATGCCAACCTGTTTGGTTTTCGGTTATAATTCTTCGCTTCATAGAAGACGAAATGCAATGATACCCCAAACCTAAGAGGCATTGCTATCAGACAAGGATTTTTTATGGCTTTAAGCTTAAATGATGTGGAAAAAATCGCAAAACTCTCGCGCCTCACTTTAACGGACGAAGAAAAAAACAAAATGCTTGCCGAGTTGAACGACATTTTCGCCATGGTTGAAAACATGCAAAGCGTCAATACCGACGGCATCGAACCCATGGCGCATCCGCACGAAGCCGCTTTGCGCCTGCGCGAAGATAAAGTGACTGAAACCGATCACGCTGCCGAATATCAAGCTGTTGCCCCCGAAGTGCGCAACCGCCTGTATATCGTTCCTCAAGTAATTGAAGAATAAGGTTTCAGACGGCCTTTGCTTATCGGCAAGCCCCTATTGCAAGGCCGTCTGAAAGGATACTTTGTTCAGACGGCCCGATTTATTGATTTAAACGGATGTTTTCAATATCTGTTTTGAAAGCAAAAACTGTTTTATAGAAAGTACGGCACAATGACCGCTTACACGCTCAAACAAGCCAGCAGCCTGCTGCAATCCAAACAAATTTCCGCAGTCGAATTGGCGACCGAATATTTGGCCGCTATTGCTGCGAAAAACCCTGCCATCAACGGCTACGTTACCATCGATCAAGATAAGACCCTTGCTGAAGCCAAAGCAGCCGATGCGCGTATCGCGGCCGGTAATGCAACGGCTTTGACCGGTGTGCCAGTTGCTTACAAAGATATTTTCTGCCAAACAGGTTGGCGCAGTGCATGCAGCTCCAAAATGTTGGATAACTTTGTTTCTCCTTATACTGCCACTGTGGTGCAAAACCTGTTGGATGCCGGCATGGTTACTCTTGGCCGTACCAATATGGATGAATTTGCCATGGGTTCGACCAATGAGACTTCATTCTACGGCGCAACCAAAAACCCGTGGAATCTTGAACATGTTCCCGGCGGTTCGTCAGGCGGTTCGGCTGCCGTGATTGCGGCGCGTTTGGCACCGGTTGCGTTGGGTTCGGATACCGGCGGTTCTATCCGTCAGCCTGCATCGCATTGCGGTATTACCGGCATTAAGCCGACTTACGGTACGGTTTCACGCTTCGGTATGGTTGCCTATGCTTCCAGCTTTGACCAAGCCGGCCCTATGGCGCAAACGGCCGAAGACTGCGCGATTTTGTTGAACGCCATGGCCAGCTTTGACGAGCGCGATTCCACCAGTTTGGAACGCGACAAAGAAGACTATACCCGTGATTTGGACAAGCCGCTCAAAGGTTTGAAAATCGGTTTGCCTAAAGAATATTTCGGCGAAGGCGCGGATGCCGATGTTCAGACGGCCTTGCAAAGCGTTATTGATTTGCTCAAAGCACAAGGCGCGGAGACTGTTGAGGTTTCCCTGCCGCAAACATCATTGTCGATTCCTGCTTATTACGTTCTCGCCTCTGCTGAAGCAAGTACCAACTTATCCCGTTTCGACGGCGTACGTTATGGCCACCGTGCAGCGCAATTTGGCGATTTGGAAGAAATGTACAGCAACACTCGTGCCGAAGGTTTCGGCAGCGAGGTCAAACGCCGTATCATGATCGGTACTTATGTATTGAGCCATGGTTACTACGATGCTTACTACCTGAAAGCGCAAAAATTGCGCCGTCTGGTTGCCAATGATTTTCAGACGGCCTTTGGTCAATGTGATTTCATTTTGGCGCCGACTGCGCCGACTGCCGCGCCGAAACTTGGCAGCGACATCCACGACCCTGTCCAAATGTACTTGTCCGATATTTACACCATCGCCGTGAACCTTGCCGGTTTGCCTGCACTGACTCTGCCTGCCGGTTTCGGCGCAAACGGCCTGCCGATTGGTGTGCAATTTATCGGCAACTATTTCTCCGAAGCCAAAATTTTTGGTGCCGCACATCAAGTTCAGCTGAGCAGCGATTGGCATACTAAAGCACCGGAGTAAGTGCAGGGAGTCTATATGCCTGAAAAGTTTTCTTTTCCAGGATTTAAAACTGTTTATCAGAATGCGCCAAAGTTTAAAACGCAGCATTTAAAATTTACATTGAGGACATTGTGGTATCGTAAAGAAATTAAGGCATTTGAGCAGTTTGTAAATACTTCGAAAATATGCCAAAGTTTTTTTAGTCAAATGCCTCAAGATGCCTATCCTTTGATACATGAATTTGTTGATAAACAATTTAGTGGTGCCGATAGATTAAAAATTATGCAGTCAGATTTTGAGGCTGCAGAAAAGCTTTTTGGAAAAGAAAGAGTAATGGGTATGAAAACCCGTTCCTTTCATATTGTTTTGGCAAAACCTTCAGACGGCCTTGAGATTTGGCTTAACCGAAATGACAATTGTGTCGATGAGGGAATGTGGTCTCTTTCTTTGCGGGAAGACGGTGGAAAACGGCTGTATATGGCAACTTTTGCCTTTGTAAATAATATGCTGCTTGCCGCCTCTCTTCAGGGGCCTGCAGGAGAAGAGGCGAAAGATATAGTCCGGAGCTTAACTAAGAGGCTGCATGGATTGCGTCCTCAGCAACTGATGGTGCATGCATTGCAATATTTTGCTATTGCACTAAAGCTGGATGGTGTGATTGGTATTACACAAGATAGGCAAGTTAAGCTACGTTGGCGCTTAAAGAAACGTGTCAAAATGAATTATGACCAATTTTGGCAAGAGCATGGTGCCCAAAAAGGTGTTGATGGATTATGGCATCTGCCAAAAGAGCCGATACGTAAGGACTTTGAGGAAATTGAAAGCAAAAAACGGTCTATGTATCGTAAGCGTTATCAGATGTTAGATGAAATAGAAATGCAAATAAGAAATGTTTTAGCATCTACAAATTAAACTATCATCTGACGAGTAATACATGTTATGAATACAACCGACTTCATCCAAATCATTGGGACAGCCGCATTTGCTATTTCCGGCTATTTGGTCGGCTACAACAAGCGATTGGATGTGCTCGGTGTCGTCATTACCGCGTTACTGACGGCTGTCGGCGGCGGCATGATACGCGATGGTTTGGTCGGCCGGATTCCGCAAGTGTTTTTGCAAACCGATGCGCTGATAGTCGTGTTTGCCACGCTTGCCATTGCATGGTTGATAAGGGTGCAACGTTATCGCAGCACCTATTTGGCCGCTGCTTTTATTATTGCCGATGCTATCGGTTTGGCAGCGTTCAGCATTACCGGTGCACAAATCGGTATGGCCTTGCAGCTCAATCTGTTCGGCGTTATTTCTTTGGCTTTTGTGACTGCCGTCGGCGGCGGTATTGCGCGCGATATTTTGGTTAATGATGTGCCGATGATTTTGCGCACCGACCTTTACGGCAGCGTAGCCATTTTGATTGGCGGGCTGATTTATCTGTTCGGGCATTTGGGCTGGATTAATATTTTTACGTTAAACCTGCTCTTTGCCGGCGGATTGTTGTTTCGCTTGACTGCATACCGTTTCCATTGGCAACTGCCTGGTTTCCAACGCCGCAGGAAATAAACTTATCTTGTCAGACGGCCTGTTATGGTTTCTTATTCAGGCCGTCTGAAAAACGAATCACTCATTTAACCGATTAACTTTTTTTCGACAGAAAGACCCTTATGACTTGGGAAACCGTAATCGGACTGGAAATCCACGTCCAACTCAACACCCAATCCAAAATCTTCAGCGGCGCATCCACTGCATTCGGTGCCGAGCCTAATGCCCACGCCAGCGTGGTTGAGTGTGCGTTGCCGGGCGTATTGCCGGTAATGAACCGCGAAGTCGTCGAAAAAGCCATCAAACTCGGTTTGGCTTTGGATGCGAAAATCAATCAGAAAAACGTGTTCGACCGTAAAAACTATTTTTATCCTGATTTGCCGAAAGGCTATCAAATCAGCCAGTTGGATTTGCCGATTGTTGAACACGGCAAACTGGAAATCGTGGTGGGCGATGAGGTTAAAACCATCAATGTTACCCGTGCGCACATGGAAGAAGATGCGGGTAAATCCGTGCACGAGGGTTTAAACGGTGCCACCGGTATTGACTTGAACCGTGCCGGTACGCCTTTGTTGGAAGTTGTCTCCGAGCCTGAAATGCGTTCTGCAGCCGAAGCCGTGGCATACGCTAAAGCGTTGCACGGTTTGGTGACTTGGCTGGATATTTGTGACGGTAATATGGCGGAAGGCTCGTTCCGTGTTGATGCCAACGTTTCTGTACGTCCAAAAGGCCAGGCCGAGTTCGGTACACGCCGTGAAATCAAAAACCTCAACTCTTTCCGCTTCTTGGAACAAGCCATCAATTATGAAGTGGAAGCGCAAATCGAAATCTTGGAAGATGGCGGTAAAGTACAGCAGGCAACCATGTTGTTTGACCCTGAAAAAGGTGAAACCCGTGTGATGCGTTTGAAAGAAGATGCGCACGATTACCGCTATTTCCCAGATCCAGATTTGCTGCCGGTCATTATTTCAGACGGCCAGTTGCAAAAAGCCAAAGAGCAAATGCCTGAATTGCCGCATGAAATGGCGGCGCGTTTTGTTGCCGACTACGGTGTGTCTGACTATGATGCGCGCCTGTTAACTGCCAGCCGTGCTCAAGCTGCCTATTTTGAAGAAGCGGCCAAAGCCTGCAGCCAAGGTAAATTGACGGCGAACTGGATGAACGGCGAGCTTGCCGCCACCTTGAATAAAGAAGGTTTGGAATTGGCTGAAAGCCCGATTACAGCTCCACGCCTTGCTGAGTTGGTTGCTAAAGTTGCAGATGGAACATTAAGCAGCAAATTGGCGAAAAAAGCTTTTGAAGCAATGTGGGCCGAGCCTGAAGCAGGTATTGCTGAAATCATCGAAAAACATGGTTTGCAACAAATTACCGACACTGGCGCAATTGAAGCGATGGTGGATGAAGTGTTGGCAAATAATGCGAAAGCCATTGAGCAATTCCGTTCCGGTAATGAGAAAGCCCTGAATGCGATTGTCGGTCAAGTGATGAAAGCAAGTAAAGGCAAGGCCAATCCGGCTCAGGTTCAAGAGCTAATTAAAGCTAAATTAGCTTGATAGATAGGACAGGCCGTCTGAAAAATAGGTCTTATTTTTCAGACGGCCTTTGTTTTTGATAATAAATTTATTCTAAATACCATGACACATACCATTACCTTACCAGATCAAACTACATTTACGGCGAATGAGGACGAAACTGTTCTTGCTGCCGCAACCCGTCAGAATTTAAATTTGCCTCATTCTTGCAAAAGCGGTGCTTGCGGGCAGTGTAAGGCCGAGTTGATTAGTGGCGAATTTGAAATGGGCAAGCATATTGATAAAGCCATCAGTGAAGAAGAAAAAGCGCAGGGTAAAGTGTTATTGTGCTGTACCACTGCGAAGAGTGACCTCAAAATTAATGTACCGGGTTTTAATCAAAATGCTTTACCAGTACGCACATTGCCGGCACGTATTGAAAACATTGAAATCAAACACGATGTTGCTTTGTTGAGATTGGCTTTGCCTAAAGCGCCGTCATTTGCATTTTATGCCGGACAATATATTGATTTGCTGTTTCCCGGCAATATCAGCCGCAGCTATTCAATCGCTAATTCGCCTGACCAGGAAGGTGTTTTGGAGCTGCATATCCGCAAACGTGAAAATGGCGTATGTTCGGAAATGATTTTTGGTGCCGAGCCTAAAATCAAAGAAAAAGGCATTGTCCGCGTTAAAGGCCCATTGGGTACGTTTACTTTGCAAAAGGACAGCGATAAACCGATTGTTTTGTTGGCAACGGGTACAGGCTATGCACCAATTCGCAGTATTTTGCTTGATTTGATTCATCAGAATAGCGAGCGTCAGGTTCATTTTTACTGGGGAGCACGTCAGCAGGAGGATTTGTACGCATTGGAAGAGGCAGAAGCATTAATAGGCCGTCTGAAAAATGCGAAATTCTCGTCTGTTCTTTCTAAGCCTGATTCCGATTGGAAAGGGGAGAATGGATACGTGCAAAATGTTGCCGCACAAAATTATCCTGATTTGAGCCAATACGAAGTTTATGCTTGCGGGTCACCAGCCATGACGGAGAATGCGCAAAGTTTGCTGACTCAAAAATGTGCTTTACCGGAAGATGCTTTTTTCTGTGATGCTTTTTCACCGGCATAGGAATATATTTTACGGAATTCATATGTTTGGATAAGGGTATTTAGCATAGAGTTTGACGACAATTCGTTTGAAGAAGAGAGTGTGTTTTTGCACACTCTTTTTTTATACAGTAATTTTCAAAAAATATTTTTATCTTTAAGTAAAGACCATTCTGTTTGTTATCAAACATTAACTTGATTATCTATCATCAAGAAAAAGGCCATCTGAATCTTTCAGACGGCCTTTTTTTGAAGTAAGTATTAGCTACCCATCAGTTTTAAACGTTGACCAGGGGTCACAGTACGGGTATTGCGGTTCCAACGACGAATATCATTAACATCAACATTGAAACGGCTGGCAATGGTGTTCAAAGTATCGCCTTTGCGTACAGTGTAGGAAACGTTTTGAATCGGGTTGCCGCGGACTTTTGCCGGAGCAGCTGTAACACGGAGGATTTGGCCTTTTTTGATATTGTTGCCTTTAATGTTGTTGGCAATAATCAAATCGGCTACGCTCAAGTTGTAACGTTTGGAGATGTTAAACAATGTATCGCCATCTTCCACGCGGTGTGTGCCTGCTGCAAGTGCTGCGGTTTGTGTGTTTTGTTGGCCATTTACACGAGCAAGACGCGCATTGATGCGTTGTTGTTGTTTAGCGGTATTGGCTGCGATACGTGCGGTACGAGCGCTTTCGGCAGTAACAACAGTTTGAACTTGTTTGGCTTCAGAAGTCGCTTCAGCAACAGTCGCTGCAGGTTCCTCTGCAGGTCGGCTTTGTACAAAAGCCATCAGGTCATCATGCTCTTCTTGAAACGGAGCAACAGCAACAGATTCGACTGCTGGAGCAGGGGCTACATCGTTTGCGGCAACAGTCGGTGCAGTCAAGTCGGCAGGGATAGCTGCTTTTGGTGCTTCAGCAACATTTGTGGCAGCAGGCTCAGCAGCAGTATGGGTCATGGCTACAACAGGGGCTGCTACATCCGCATTTGCAACTTGAGGTTGTGCTTTAGTTTCTGTTACCGCTACGGAAGTAACGTTTTCAGCTTTGCTACGTGCAATAAAGTCAACCGGTTTGCTGGACTGTGGAACAACAGGCGCAACAATATTGGTCACGGTATTTTGAGCAACTTTAACCGGTTCTGCTACGCTGGAAGCAATAATTGGAGACATAGCCGGCATATTGGATTGGTAAGTATCCGGCGTATTGTCTTTGTCGATAAAGTTAATAATGTCTTGACTTGGGGTAGCTGAGTTTTTAGCCACCAAAATGCTGCGGCCTTCAGAAATGGCGCTACCGCTCAGGCCATTGAGGCGTTTGAGTTCGGCTACGCTCATGCCGGTATCGTTGGCAATGGCATTAAGTTTTTTGTTGCCCAAAGAAGTATAGATATCCCAAGACATCAGAGTATCTGGATTGGCATTGCGGTAGTTCTTCTCAAATGCGGAAACCGCAGAAACCGGCAACAACAGACGACGATTGTTTTTAGGGATAAATACCGGGGCATTGAAACCTGGGTTGAGTGCCAACAGTTCGCTTTCGCTGATGTTTGCAAAACGAGCGATTGTGCTGTTATCAATAGGTTTGTCGATGCTGACAGATTTGAAATACGGCTGATTGCTGATTTCGCTGATATTCATGCCAAAAGTTTGCGGATTGGCAACGATATTACGTACGGCCAAAAGTTTGGGGACGTAGTTGCGTGTTTCGTTCGGCATACGCAGATTTTCGTATGTCGGTTCCAAACCTTGCGCGCGGGCGCGGTTGACAGCGCGTCCGACATTACCTTCGCCCCAGTTGTAAGCGGCAAGCGCCAAAGACCAGTCGCCGAACATACCGTGCAGGTATTGCAGGTAGTTCAATGCGGCATCGGTAGCGGCGTAAATATCGTGGCGGCCGTCATACAAAGGTGTTTTTTCCAAGCCGAAGTGGCGGCCGGTAGCCGGCATAAATTGCCACAGGCCGGATGCGCCGACGTGTGATTTGGCTTTGGTTACGAATGCGCTTTCAATGAAAGGCAGCAAAGCGATTTCAGCAGGCATATTGCGTTTTTTAACTTCATTAGCAATATGGTACATATAAGGTTTGCTGCGAGAGATGGTGCGGTCGAAATATGCACTGTTTGCAGCAAATTTGTTTTCATGGCGGCGAACCAGTTCTGTGTTGACTTCGTTGATGCGGAAGTCTTTACGCAACGATGCCCATAAGCTACCGGAGCCGAAGGTTTGTGCTTTGGCTTGGTCGAGCAGGGCGGAGTTGAGGCGCATCATGGCCATGCCGACTTGGTTGGGCGTAGCGTTTTGCGCATAGGCTGTGGCGGAAACCGCCGACAGGCTTGAAACGGTCAGAGCGATGGTTTTTAGTTTTGCCATAGTAAATAAAGTTATCAAATATATAATAAAATTTCGTCTTTTTGATAGTATCGTTTCAGCATTTAAACGTCAAGTCGAGCAGGGAATTTGCTTGTGTGATGTGGTCGTGGTGTTAAAATTCTGTCACACAAGTCGGGATGCATAGGGGAGCCTTTAATGGAAGTTTTTTTTATGCAAACGCCAATGGGGCAATATCTTGCTCAAAAAGAGGCGGATTTTTTCAGACGGCATTTGCAGCATTTGAATAGGCAGGTGGCGGTTCAATTGGGCGGTGTATGGCAGAGGCCGTCTGAAAACATGCTTGTAGTGCCTCGCGATGTGCGGATGGATGCTGAAATGTTGGCATTTGAAACGCATTCCGTGGATGTGTTATTGATGCCCCATCTTTTGGAAGTTTCATCTGCAGATTTGGTGTTGCAAGAGGCGTTTAGGATATTAAAACCTGAAGGCAGGTTGATTTTGACGGGGTTCAACCCTAAATCTTTGTGGGGATTGAGCTCGTGGTTTGATGGTAAAAGACTGCCTATGAAATCTCAATGCTTGGCTCTGGCTGAGTTGAAACGAAAAATTGCGGATATTGGTTTTGAAATGGAATATGGGCAGTTTATGGATTATCTGCCTGCTGTGAATTCGCCTTCTGCTTTGAAGTTTTGGAGGTTTATGGAAAAGGCAGGGGATAGGTGGTGGCCGCAGTGTGCAGCGGTTTATGGGATGGTGTTAACGAAACATTTGATTGGTGTCCATCCTTTGCCTGAATTGGAATCTGCATTCGTTGGCAATACGGTTGCTTTAAGTACGGCACGTTTGGCCGAATAGTTTTCAGACGGCCTATATATAATGATGAATTTGGAGAATAATGATGCCTGAATTACCTGAGGTGGAAACGACTTTACGCGGAATTGCGTCGCATATTGATGGCAAGAAGATAGAAAAAGTCATTATTCGCCAGTTTAAATTGAGATGGCCTATCCATCCAAACTTGGCGCAAATTTTGGCTGGGCGCAAAGTTTTGGCATGCAACCGGCGTGCGAAGTATTTGATTATTACTTTTGAAACGGGTATTTTACTTATTCATTTGGGTATGTCCGGCAGTTTGCGGATTTTTACCGCCGATGATGAGCGTATCGCCACTCCGGATAAACATGATCATTTAGATTTTGTATTTGATGACGGCACCGTATTGCGTTATCACGATCCGCGTAAATTTGGTGCGGTATTGTGGTATGAGGGTATTGCCGAACATCATCCACTGTTGGAAAAGTTGGGACCGGAGCCGCTCTCGGGTGATTTTGATGCAAATTACCTGTATCAGAAATTGAAAACCCAAAAGCGTGCAGTCAAGTTAGCACTGATGGATAATGCGGTGGTGGTTGGCGTTGGTAATATTTATGCGAATGAAAGTCTGTTTAAGGCAGGTATTTCGCCAGTGCGTCCGGCGAATAAGCTGACCAAGAAAGAATGCGCATTATTGGTAGAAACCGTTAAAGCGGTTCTGCAAAGGGCAATTGAAACGGGCGGCAGTACGCTGCGAGACTTCGTTAATAGCGATGGCAAAAGCGGCTATTTCCAGCAGGAATATACGGTCTATGGCCGTCATAACGAGCCTTGCGTTCAGTGTGGCGGGTTGATTTTTAAAGCAACTTTGGGGCAGCGTGGAACATTTTATTGTCCAAATTGCCAGAAATAGTTTCAGACGGCCTTAAATGTCAGAGGCCGTCTGAAAATAATGAATACCATACAGAAGAAATTTTATGTCTAAACAAAAAGCTCCTTTTTTAAAACGATTGGGCAGACTTTGCCGTTTGGCGGCTTGGTTGTTCCGAACCGGCCGGAATTTGCGTGCCATCGATGGTAATAATGCAGAGGAACGCAATCATGCTGTGGTTGTTTTGGGAAAAGGCGCATTGGATGCTTTGGATATTGAATTGGAAATCGGCGTACCGCCTCAAGGCAATGTGAGCGGTACATTGGTAGTGGCCAACCATGTTTCTTGGTTGGATATTTTTGCCATGAGCGCCGTTTATCCGAGCAGTTTTATTGCCAAGCAGGAAATCAGCGGTTGGCCGGTTTTGGGAAAAATGGGTAAAAATGCCGGCACGGTGTTTATCAACCGCAATTCCCGCCGAGATATCGAGCCGATTAACCAGGCGATTTGTGCGGCATTGAAAGCAGGGCAGAATGTAAGTTTTTTCCCCGAGGCGCGCACTTCTTCCGGCTTGGGTATTTTGCCGTTTAAAGCTGCCCTGTTCCAATCGGCTATTGATGCGAAAGCGCCGATACAGGCGGTAACCTTACGCTATTATGATGACGAAGGACAACGGACGGATCTGCCATCCTATGCGGAGGTAAACTTGTTTCAATCTTTATGGCGCATTGTTTCGATGAAGAAAATCCGTATCCGTTTGGATTTCTCGCCTCAATACAAACCGACAGATATGCCTGATAAAGACCGCTATGCTTTGAAGGATATTGCGGAAACAGCCATCGGCGAAATTGTGGCTTCGGATTCGCCCGTTCAGCCCTTACCTAAAAAATAATTTCAGTCAGGTACTTGTTTTATTTCAGATGGCCTTTATTTAGATGAATAGCTGTTTTCGGTTTAATTGAATTGATAGTTTGATGTAATTAATATTATTTGAACTATAAATTATACAAATCGATAGGCCTGCATTAAAATGCAAGCATTGATTCATTTCTCTAACCCGAATTTTTAAAGGAGCTTAAAAATGGCTTTGCAAGATCGTACCGGTCAAAAAGTACCTTCCGTAGTATTCCACACTCGCGTTGGCGACACTTGGAAAGATGTTTCTACTGATGATTTGTTCAAAGGCAAAAAAGTAGTCGTGTTCTCTCTGCCTGGCGCATTTACTCCAACTTGCTCTTCTTCTCACCTGCCACGCTACAACGAATTGTTTGGTGCGTTCAAAGAAAACGGTGTTGACGCAATCTACTGCGTATCTGTAAACGACACTTTCGTAATGAACGCTTGGGCTGCTGAAGAAGAAGCCGACAACATCTACATGATCCCTGATGGCAACGGTGAATTCACTGAAGGCATGGGCATGTTGGTTGACAAAGAAGACTTGGGCTTCGGTAAACGCTCTTGGCGTTACTCCATGCTGGTTAACGACGGCGTGGTTGAAAAAATGTTTATCGAACCTGAAGAACCAGGCGATCCTTTCAAAGTGTCTGACGCTGACACTATGTTGAAATATATTGCTCCTGACTGGAAAGCTCAAGAGTCTGTTGCCATCTTCACTAAACCTGGCTGCCAATTCTGTGCTAAAGCTAAAAAAGCTCTGCAAGACAAAGGTTTATCTTACGAAGAAATCGTATTGGGCAAAGATGCAACTGTTACTTCCGTACGCGCTATTACTGGCAAGATGACTGCTCCTCAAGTATTCATCGGCGGTAAATACATCGGCGGCAGCGAAGACTTGGAAGCTTACTTGGCTAAAAACTAATTGCCTGTATGCTTGAGACGGCTTGAAAAGGCCGTCTGAAAGACCCAAATATAGAGTTATTCAGACGACGTTTGCAAATCGGCGTTCTGAATAACTCTATATTTACAAGTAGAATTTGAGATTATTGTTTTAAATCGATATTTAGGTATTGACTATTGATTTTTAAATTTTGATAGTTTGTGAAGTTTAGGCCGTCTGAAAACGGATAACCTGATGGCAATATCGGTTTGGATATAGACAGTAAGGATAAAATATGAAAAAGATTCAAGCAGATGTGGTAGTACTGGGTGGCGGTACAGCCGGTATGGGCGCATTTCGCAATGCCCGACTTCAAACAGACAATGTTTACCTGATTGAAAACAATGTATTCGGAACAACTTGTGCGCGTGTCGGCTGTATGCCGTCCAAATTGCTGATTGCGGCTGCGGAAGCGCGCCATCATGCTCTGCATACCGATCCGTTTGGCGTGCATTTGGATAAAGACAGCGTAACGGTAAACGGCGAAGAAGTCATGCACCGCGTGAAGTCCGAACGCGACCGTTTTGTCGGTTTTGTAGTCAGCGATGTAGAAGAGTGGCCTGCCGACAAGCGTATTATGGGTACGGCAAAATTTGTTGACGAACACACCGTCCAAATCGATGACCATACTCAAATTACTGCAAAAAGTTTTGTGATTGCTACAGGTTCGCGCCCTGTGATTTTCCCTCAGTGGGAAGTTTTGGGCGATCGCTTGATTGTGAATGATGATGTTTTCTCTTGGGATACCCTGCCTAAGAGTGTGGCCGTATTCGGCCCTGGTGTAATCGGCTTAGAGTTGGGTCAGGCTTTGCACCGTTTAGGCGTAAAAGTTGAAATTTTTGGCGTGGCAGGCGCTATTGGCGGTATTTCCGACCCTGTTGTTGCTGAAGAAGCCAAAGCTGTTTTTGGCGAAGAGTTGGCTTTGCATTTGGACGCTAAAACCGAAGTCAAACTGGATGCGGAAGGCAATGTTGAAGTTCATTGGGAACAAGATGGCGAAAAAGGTGTGTTCGTTGCCGAATATATGCTGGCAGCCGTAGGCCGTCGTCCGAATGTGGACAATATCGGTTTGGAAAACCTGACTATCGAGAAAGATGCGCGCGGTGTACCTGTTGCCGATCCGCTGACCATGCAAACCAGCATTCCGCACATCTTTATCGCAGGCGATGCATCCAATCAATTGCCTCTGCTGCATGAAGCTTCCGACCAGGGCAAAATTGCCGGTCATAATGCCGCTATTTTCCCGAATATTGAGGGTGGTTTGCGCCGTAGCGTAATCGGCGTGGTATTTACCAGTCCGCAAATTGCCACTATCGGTTTGAAATACGCGCAAGTTGCAGCGAAATATCAACCTGATGAGTTTGTAATCGGCGAAGTTTCATTCCGAAACCAAGGCCGCAGCCGCGTTATGTTGGTAAACAAAGGCCATATGCGTTTGTATGCTGAGAAAGCGACCGGCCGTTTCATTGGTGCGGAAATTGTCGGCCCTGCTGCCGAACATTTGGCACACTTGATGGCTTGGGCGCATCAAATGAAGATGACGATTCCGCAAATGTTGGATATGCCGTTCTACCATCCGGTTATCGAAGAAGGTCTGCGTACTGCATTGCGTGATGCCGATGCAAAATTGAAACAGGCTTGATTAGTTGATGGAATAAAGGCCGTCTGAAACTCGTAGTGAGGTTTCAGACGGCCTTTTTTATGCTTTGAAGTTGTTAAATCAATTCTAAATCCGGACCGGCATTTTGTGCGCGACGGCTTCTTAATTGAATGTCTAGGCGCAAATCATGGGCGGAGTCGGCATTTTTAATAGCGTCTTGATAGCTGATATCGCCGTTCTCATACAAATCATACAAGGCTTGGTCAAAAGTAATCATGCCCATACCGGTTGATTTTTTCATCATTTCTTTAATGTTGTGGACTTCGCCTTTTCGGATTAAGTCGGCAATAATGGGCGAATTGAGCAAAACCTCGACAGCCGCTACGCGTCCCCGTCCGCCTTCACGGGGAATCAGGCGTTGCGAAATAAAGGCTTGCAGGTTGAGCGATAAATCGGTTAGCAACTGGTTACGGCGCTCTTCGGGGAAGAAGTTGATGATGCGGTCCAGCGCTTGGTTGGTACTGTTGGCGTGCAGTGTCGCCATACACAAATGGCCGGTTTCCGCGAAGGAAATGGCGTAGTCCATGGTCTCGCGGTCTCGGATTTCACCAATCAGGATAACATCCGGCGCTTGGCGCAGGGTATTTTTCAATGCAATCGGCCAATTTTCTGTATCTACACCGATTTCACGTTGGGTGATGATGCAGTTTTTGTGTTGGTGGATAAACTCAATTGGGTCTTCGATGGTAATAATGTGGTCGAAGCTGTTTTCGTTTCGATAGTCGATAAGGGAGGCGAGGGAAGTGGACTTGCCCGAACCTGTACCGCCGACAAAAATAACCAAACCGCGTTTTCTGAGGGCGATGTCTTTTAGAATCGGTGGCAGATTAAGAGTTTCAAATTTAGGGATATTGCTGGTAATGGAGCGGAACACTAATGCAGTTGCGCCGCGTTGAACCATTGCATTGACACGGAAGCGGCTGGTATCGGGCAGGCTGATGGCGAAATTGCATTCGTTGGTGGTAGAAAATTCTTCGATTTGTTTGGAAGACATAATCGAAAAAGCGATTTCCATACATTTTTCAGCGCTTAACGGCTCATCGGTCAGCCGCATGATTTTGCCGTCCACTTTCATGGCCGGCGGGAAATTGGTGGTAATGAAAAGGTCGGAGCCTTTGTATTTGTTCATGTGGCGTAGCCAAGTGAACAATTCTTCTTTTGCGCCCGGAGTATTTTCGTCAAACATAAGAATTCAGATAGTTAATGTTAAGTTATTTTATTGAGAATAATTATAACAGAAGCAATCATTATTTGCTGTTTTGCCACTAGAGTGGCTATCTGTTTTAAATTGAGTGTCGTGCTGGGAATATAGCAGATTTTTCAGCATCCCTGTGATTTTAAATTCTGCTGTTATAATGTTGCCCGATTAGTGAATGGAAAGGTAATGAGATGTCAGTACAAACAATTGCCGTGGTCGGCGCAATGGAACAGGAAATCGAGCTTTTGCGTGAAAGCATGGCCAATGTCAAGCATGTGTCTTTCGGTAAATTCTCGGCGTATGAAGGTGAATTGGCCGGAAAACGCATGGTATTGGTTTTGAGCGGTATCGGTAAGGTCAATGCAGCGGTTTCGACTTCTTGGGTCATTCATCAGTTTGCACCGGATTGTGTCATCAATACCGGCAGTGCAGGCGGTTTGGGCAAGGGTCTGAAGGTCGGCGATGTGGTCATCGGCGAAACTGTGGCGCATCATGATGTTGACGTAACGGCTTTTGGTTATATTTGGGGGCAAGTACCGCAACTTCCTGCCGTGTTCGCATCGGATTCAAACTTGATTCGCCAAGCAGAAAAGGCAGCGCAAGTGTTTGAAGGTGCAGCCGTAACGCAAGGCCTGATTGTCAGTGGCGATTGTTTTGTGCACAGCAGCGAAGGTGTCGCGGAAATTTGTAGTCATTTTCCTGACGTAAAAGCAGTTGAAATGGAAGCTGCGGCGATTGCGCAAACCTGTCACCAGTTGGAAGTGCCGTTTGTGATTATTCGCGCCGTATCCGATTCGGCAGATGAGAAAGCGGACATCAGCTTTGAAGAGTTTTTGAAAACGGCTGCCGTCAGCTCGGCGAAGATGGTAACCGAGATTGTCAAATCGCTATAAAATCATGCAGAAACGTTGAATTTCCGTTAGAATACGGAACGATTCAACCTTATTCTAAGGCCGTCTGAAAACCGAATCCCTGTTTTTTCAGACGGCCTTTCAGCCTTTAATTGCATTTATCTTAATAACAATATGAAAAACATACGGAATTTCTCCATTATTGCCCACATCGACCACGGTAAATCGACGCTTGCCGACCGTTTTATCCAATACTGCGGCGGTTTGGATTTGCGCGAAATGAGTACGCAGGTGCTCGATTCCATGGACATCGAAAAAGAGCGCGGCATTACTATTAAAGCGCAAACCGCCGCACTCAACTATAAAGCACGTGACGGGCAGGTGTATCAGCTCAACCTGATTGATACTCCGGGACACGTCGACTTCTCTTACGAAGTATCCCGTTCGCTGTCAGCTTGCGAAGGCGCGCTTTTGGTGGTCGATGCGTCCCAAGGTGTAGAAGCGCAAACCGTGGCGAACTGCTATACCGCGATTGATTTGGGCGTGGAAGTTGTGCCTGTTTTGAACAAAATTGACTTGCCTGCCGCAGAACCCGAGCGCGTGGAGCAGGAAATTGAAGACATCATCGGTATTGATGCCGTTGGTGCGGTTCAATGTTCTGCCAAAAGCGGCATTGGTGTGGAAGATGTTTTGGAAGAAATCGTTGCCAAAATCCCTGCGCCAACTGGTGATGAAAATGCGCCGTTGCAAGCGGTTATTGTTGATTCATGGTTTGACAACTACGTCGGCGTAGTTATGTTGATTCGTGTGAAAAACGGTACCATCAAGCTGAAAGACAAAGTGCGCTTTATGAGCACCAAGGCGGAAACGCAGGTTGAGCAGCTGGGCGTTTTCACACCAAAATCAGTTCAAAAACAAGAACTCAAAGCTGGTGAAGTAGGCTTTTTGATTACCGGCGTGAAAGAATTGGGACAGGCGAAAGTCGGCGACACGGTTACTTTGGTTGCCAACCCCGCTTCTGAGCCGCTGCCCGGTTTCCAAGAAGTGCAAAGCCAAGTATTTGCCGGTCTCTATCCAGTGGAAAGCCACGACTACGAAGCTCTACGCGATGCTTTGGAAAAATTGCAGCTGAACGATGCTTCGTTGAAATTCGAGCCTGAAGTTTCCCAAGCATTGGGCTTTGGCTTCCGTTGCGGCTTCTTGGGCCTGTTGCACTTGGAAATCGTGCAGGAACGCTTGGAGCGCGAGTTCGACATGGATTTGATTACTACCGCGCCGACGGTGGTTTACGAAGTTGTGTTGAAGAGCGGCGAAAAAATCGAAGTCGAAAACCCGTCCAAACTGCCCGACATCGGCAGCATCGAAACCATTCTCGAGCCGATTATTACCGCGACTATCCTCGTGCCGCAGGAATACGTCGGCAACGTCATGACTTTGTGTAACCAAAAGCGCGGCGTTCAGGTCAATATGCAATACATGGGCCGCCAAGTCATGCTGACTTATGATTTGCCAATGAACGAAGTCGTAATGGATTTCTTCGACAAGCTTAAATCGACTTCGCGCGGTTATGCTTCGTTGGACTACCATTTCAAAGAGTTCCAACCGTCTGATTTGATTAAGCTCGACATTATGGTCAACGGCGAAAAAGTCGATGCCCTGAGTCTGATTGTCCACCGACAAAGCGCCGTTCACCGTGGTCGTGAGCTGGCATCAAAAATGCGCGAACTGATTCCGCGCCAGATGTTCGACATCGCCGTCCAAGCCGCCATCGGCAGCCAGATTATCGCCCGCGAAAACGTCAAAGCCCTGCGTAAAAACGTTTTGGCGAAATGTTACGGCGGCGATATTACGCGTAAGAAAAAACTTCTCGAAAAACAAAAAGCAGGTAAGCGCCGCATGAAACAAGTGGGCAATGTGGAAATCCCGCAAAGCGCGTTCTTGGCGATTCTGCAAGTGAGTGATAAATAATGAGTATAAATCTGACTTTAGGCGCAATCGTTGTACTGCTGGCCGGCTTGGTCCTCAACTTCAAAAGCAGCAAAGAGCGTCAGGAAAACGGAGAATGGAGCTCCGGCCTGCAATGGAGTTATCTCTTGTGCATGGTCGGCGTATTCGGCATTTTGTCCGAATTTATGAGCTTTACCGCCGTATTACTGGTGTTTGTCGTGTTCACCGGTATTGTTTGGGCAATCCATAAAGGCCGTCTGAAAAAAAGCGAGACCGGCGAAGACAATGCGCATTTTACCGACTATATGGGCGGCTTTTTCCCCATCATCTTGGTTATCTTTGTGTTGCGCAGCTTTATTGCCGAACCGTTCCAAATTCCGTCCAGCTCCATGCGTCCGGGCTTGGTCAAAGGCGATTTTATCTTGGTGAACAAATTTTCTTACGGGATCCGCCTGCCGATTTTGAATAAGGTCATTATCCCTGTCGGCAACATTGCCCGAGGCGATGTCGTGGTGTTCAATTACCCACTTCAGCCTGAGATGAATTACATCAAACGTATCGTCGGTATTCCGGGCGACGTTGTGGAATACCGTGATAAGGTTTTGACTGTTAACGGAGAAATTATTTCCGAAAAACCAAATGGCAATTATCAATACGCAGATGATACTGATCCGTCTATGATTCATACGCTTGAGCGTTTTCAGACGGCCTTAAACGGCAAAAATTTTGACGTTATCAAAGAGGCCGGTCAGCCTTCCGTATCTATTGCCGTATTGAACAAATATACTTCCGAAGTGATGCCTGAAAGCAATTACTCGCTTGAAACAAGCGGTTTGGAAAATTGCGAATACGCAGAAGACGGTAATGGCTTTATCTGTAAAGTTCCTGAAGGCCGTTATTTCGCGATGGGCGACAACCGCGACAACAGCGCCGATTCCCGTTATTGGGGATTTGTCGATGACAAACTGATCGTCGGTAAAGCCTTCTTCGTTTGGATGAACTTTGGTGAACTCAGCCGTATCGGTAACAGTATCAAATAAGCAATAACAGATGAAAAGGCCGTCTGAAATTTTTCAGACGGCCTTTTTTGTATCTATTTTTTGTCTTTTAACGAACCTAAATAAATCGCCAATAAAGTCAAAGCGGCGCCACTCCATTGGACGATATTAATCGGTTTATCCAACCAGAAATAATCGATCAACATGGCGGCGACTGGTTCGGAGAGCAGTAGTAGGCCTGTTAGTGACAAAGATAAAAGTGGGATAGCGTAAGCAATCAATGCCCAAGCAAAACATTGCATGACGATGCCGTAGATGGAGACTAGAATCACATCGTTTAAAGTTTTGGGGTAAAGATGGGCGGTATCGAATAGCAGCGATGGGATGACCAGCGCCATTGCGCCGCCGAAGCTTAAAATCATCATGAGCGGAAACAAACCGACTTTTTCCTGCTCATGAGTTTTGCGTACGAAAACCATAGACAGGGCCAGCATGGCACCGGATACTACGCCGCTGACAAATCCCCATGCGGCATTATTGTTATGACCGAACTCTGGGCTGCCGATCAAGGCTACGCCTATGGTGGCCAATATCAAACTTAAAATTTGCAGGGTGCTTAGACGTTCTGAATAAAAGAAGAAGCCGATGGCGGCTAAAAAGAAAATCTGCAGACTGTTGAGCAAGGTGGAAATGCCGGGGCCTACGGCGTGAATGCTTTCGTGCCAAAGGGCGAGGTCGAATGCGAGGAAAACGCCGGATAAGATTGCGTAGCCAACCGTTTTTCTTTTTGTGGGCATTTTTTGTCTGAAAAAACGTCCGAGCAGGAAGAATATAGGAGCGGCGATCAGCAAGCGCCAGAATGCGATGGCGTAAGAGCCGACATCGACAAATTTGACGATCAAACTGCCCAAGCCGAAGACGACGCAGCCGATGACCAATAGGGGCACTGCATAATTTCCCGAACGTGTGTCCATCGGCTTCTCCAAGAATCAAATGAAGGCGATTATTCCATAAAAGATAGCTGGGGCGCTAATGATAAATAGTCGTAAGCCAAGATAAAGGGTTCATGATGAAAGGCCGTCTGAAAACTGTTTCAGACGGCCTTTTGATGATTTTCTGGCTTGATTTCGTATTGTTGTAGTATAAAATCGTTTTACGCCGTGTTTTCAGACGGCCTGATCAGTTTTGGTTTTGAGAAAAGGATTATTGGAAATGGCAAACCCTATTCGTGCGTTTTTGGATTATGTGCCGTCGGTTGATGAGTCTTGTTTTGTAGATGAGACTTCGGTAGTGATTGGCGAAGTGTCGCTGGCGGAAGATGTATCAATTTGGCCTTATGCTGTATTGCGCGGCGATGTGAACAGTATTTCCATCGGTAAGCGCAGCAATGTGCAGGATGGCAGTGTTTTGCATGTGTCGCATAAGAATACGGCAAAGCCTGACGGTTCGCCTTTGATTATCGGCGATGATGTGACGATTGGGCATAAGGTCATGCTGCATGGCTGCCGAATTGGGAATCGTGTGTTGGTGGGCATGGGTTCGATTATCTTGGACGATACGGTTGTCGAAGATGATGTGATGATAGGCGCGGGCAGTTTGGTGCCGCCGCGCAAGCGTTTAGAAAGCGGTTTTTTATATGTCGGCTCGCCTGTGAAACAAGTGCGTCCGCTGACGGATGAGGAAAAGAAATTTTTGACGTATTCCTCTGCGCATTATGTCCGCCTGTCTGGACAGCATAAAATTTCAAAATAAGGAAACCCAATACAATGAACGCAATTTATCTGGCTTCGGGCAGTCCGCGCCGTCGTGAGATTTTGGAGAATTTGGGTTTCACGGTACGCCGCCTTCCTGCGGATATTGATGAAACCCCTAAAGAAGGCGAAGCCGCAGTAGAGTATGTGCGCCGTATGGCCTGCGAGAAAAATCAGGCAGCGGTGGCGCAATGGTTTGCTGCTCATAATCAAGAACCTGAGTTTGCTGTATTGACGGCGGATACGACGGTGGCGGATGGTGCGGTTATTTTGGGTAAACCGGAATCCGAAGCGGATGCGGTCGATATGCTGGAACGCCTGTCTGGGCGGACGCATCAAGTGCTGACGGCTGTATGCGTTTACTGGCAAGGCGTACGCCATGATGTGGTGCAGACGAGCGAAGTGCGCTTTAAGACGTTGACGGCTGAGGAAGTCGCAGCCTATGTTGCCAGCGGCGAGCCGATGGATAAGGCCGGTGCGTATGGGATTCAGGGTTTGGGCGGCGTATTTGTCGAGCATTTGCAGGGCAGTTTTACGGGCGTGATGGGTTTGCCGGTTTATGAGACTGCTCAGCTACTGAAATCTTTGGGTTTGGAAGCGCCGCCGTTTGCTTAAAATTAGGCAAATGCCGTCTGAAAGCGTGCCGACAAAAACGCCTGTTTCAGTTACAATACTGCCTTAAACAGCTTGCTTGAAGAAAGATATGAAAGAACATAAGGCCCGGAAACGCTTCGGGCAGAATTTTTTGCAGGATACGCGGATTATTAGCGATATTGTCAACGCGGTCAGACCGCAGCCCGATGATATCGTGATTGAAATCGGCCCGGGCTTGGCAGCTATTACCGAGCCTTTGGCGAAAAAACTCAACTGCCTGCATGTCTGCGAAATCGACCGTGACATCGTACGCCGTCTGAAAACCTTGCCGTTTGCAGATAAATTGGTGATACACGAAGGCGATGTATTGCAGTTTGATTTCAACAGCATTGAAGGCAAGAAAAAAATTGTCGGCAACCTGCCGTACAATATTTCCACGCCACTTTTGTTCCGATTGAGCGAAGTGGCAGACGATGTGATCGATATGCACTTTATGCTGCAGAAAGAAGTGGTCGAACGTATGGTGGCGCAGCCGAAAACCAACGACTATGGCCGTCTGGGCGTAATGCTGCAATATTTCTTTGATATGGAAATGTTGATTGAAGTACCGCCCGAGTCCTTTGATCCTGCGCCGAAGGTGGATTCGGCCGTTGTGCGCATGATTCCGGTGAAACACCGTATCGGTAAAGCAGAAGATTTTGAACATTTTGCCAAACTGGTGAAACTGGCTTTCCATCAACGCCGCAAAACCATACGCAATAATTTGAAGGAACTTGCCAGCGATGATGATTTGCAGGCAGTCGGTATCAATCCGCAGGACAGGGCAGAACACATTGCCGCTGAGAAATATGTGGAATTGAGCAATTATCTGGTTCAAAAGGCCGTCTGAAACAGTGATGGCAATTTTTAAGCAACCTCCTATTCAATGGGGGGTTCGGGGTGATTCATATTTGTGGCGCGAGTTGGCACAGTATTTTTCCGGTAAGGATATGCCGCCGGAGTGGCACCGTTTTGAAGCAGCAATTATCGGCGCAGTTTGGGTATTGACCGGGCATCGTCTCGATAGGGAAGAGCAATTTAAAGTCAATCGGTACAATAAAGGCGGAATCTCCGGCAGCATAGTCAGTTGCCGCTTTTGGCTGGAAACGGCCATTCCTTTGCTTTGGCAGCGGTAAACGCAACTCAAGCTCCGAAAATTTTGGTAGTTTGGAAAGAAATAATGATTAAATTCAAAAATGTACACAAACATTTTAAAGATTTGCACGTTATCAACGGTGTGAATCTGGAAGTCAAACAAGGCGAAGTGGTCGTTGTATGTGGCCCTTCAGGCAGTGGCAAATCGACGTTGATTCGTACGGTAAACCAACTCGAGCGCATTGAAAGCGGCGAGATTTGGGTAGACGGCATCAATGTTGCCGATCCGAAAACCGATTTGAACAAAGTGCGTGAAGAAGTGGGCTTTGTGTTCCAAGGGTTCAATCTGTATCCGCATTTGACTGTCTTGGAAAATATTATTCTTTCTCCGATGAAAGTGAAAAACCAAAGCCGTGAAGAGGCGGAAAAGAAAGCGATGGAGCTTTTGGAACGTGTCGGCTTGGCGCATAAAAAAGACGCGCTGCCCGGCCAGCTTTCCGGCGGTCAGCAACAGCGTGTGGCGATTGCACGCGGTTTGGCGATGGAGCCGCGTGTGATGTTGTTTGACGAGCCGACTTCCGCACTTGATCCTGAAATGGTCGGCGAAGTATTGAAAGTGATGAAAGACTTGGCGGAAAGCGGCATGACCATGATGTGTGTAACCCATGAAATGGGTTTTGCGCGCGAAGTCGCCGACCGTGTGATTTTTGTCGATAAAGGCCAGATTTTGGAAGACGAAACGCCGGAAGAATTTTTTACCAATCCGAAACACGAGCGTGCCAAACAATTCCTGCAACAGGTAATGACACATTAAACTCGGGCCGTCTGAAATTTCAGACGGCATGATCGGTTTGAATGATTTTGAAAGTTGAAAATAATGTATTTTGTTGACCGTACTGCTGTCGTGCTGAAACCGACCGCCCGTTTTTTGGAATGGCTGAAATCCGCCGATGAAAATATGCCTGACCTGACCGTCGAGCAACTGCGCACCAACTGTTCCGTATTCCTTGTGCCGCAATTTGACGAACCCGAATCCGTCATTTCCTATTTTGACGAACGTTACCAGCAGATTTTTGAAGCCGAATTGGCAGGCTGGGACATCGATAAAAGCAAATGGCCGCAAGAAATGAGTTTGAAGGCTTTTTGGGAATTTTTCGATACCGAAATCCACGATATGGTTTTGGATATGGAAGAGGCGGAATTGAACATTACGCCTGTTTTCGACAATATGATGTAAAGCCGTGCGAAGTTTTCAGACGGCCTTAACGCCCTCGCGTTCTTTGAAAATTCTGATTGTCTTCTTACACCTTTCGGCGTTGGCCTTATGCCTTGCCGAGTTTTACGGTTGGATGATGTGGCTGGGTTTGGCGGCGTTGGCCGGCAGTTTTGCCTATGCTTGGCGCAGCGTTAATTTTCACGCTCAAAATGCGGTCAGAAAAATCATCATCGACCGCCAATACCGTGCGACGGTTTATTTGAATAACGAGGCAGAGGGAAGAAGTGCGGTTTTGCAAGACAGCAGTATGTTGACGGTTTATGCTTTGTTTTTGCAATGGAATGTTGACGGGAAAATAGTCAAACACTGCATCTTGCCCGATATGGCCGACCGCGATGCCTACCGCCGTCTGAAAGTGTGGGCGCGCTGGTGCCGTGAAAAAGAAGACAAAGCAGAACTTGCGGCAGATATAGATTAAACGGCCGATTCAGACGGCCTTTTGAAGCGATAAATACAATGAAAACATTACAAGACTGGCTTTCTCATTTGGAGACTGCCCATAGTTCCGGCCTTATCGATATGGGTTTGGAACGCGTGGGAGAAGTGAAAAAACGCATGAATTTGGTGCCGCAATGTCCTGTCGTCGTGGTGGCGGGTACAAATGGCAAAGGCTCTGTATGCGCCTATTTGTCGCATATTTATAAAGAAGCCGGTTTTAAAGTCGGTACGCTGACCAGTCCTCATCTTCTGCGTTACAACGAACGAATCGCCATCAACACTCAGCCGGTTTCAGATGAATTGATTGTTTCCTCATTTGAGCGTATCGAAGCGGCACGCGGCGAAATTTCGCTGACGTATTTTGAGTTTAATGCTTTGGCTGCCGTCGATATTTTCATGCGTGAAAATGTGGACGTAATGATTTTGGAAGTCGGTTTGGGCGGACGATTGGATGCTGTGAATGTATTTGACGGCGACTGCTCGGTCGTTACCAGCGTGGATTTGGACCATCAGGCATTTTTGGGCGATACCGTTGAGCAGGTCGGTTTTGAAAAAGCCGGAGTGTTCCGTAGTGGCAAACCAGCTGTGTGCGGTCAGAATCCTGCGCCTGAATCATTGGTCAAACACGCAGAAGAAATTGGCGCAAAACTGTTGATGGTTCAGCGAGATTTTGATTTTGCATCAATGGAAAGCGTACAGTGGAACTACCGCTTCCATCCGCAATCTTCAGACGGCCAAAGCCGTAACCGCAATTCCTTGCCGTTTCCTGCTTTGCGCGGTGCCTATCAGTTGTCCAATGCCGCGTGTGCATTGACGGTGTTGGAGTGTTTGAATAATCAGCTGCCCGTTGACATCGGCGCGATTAAACGCGGTTTGCTGTTGGTTGAGAATCCTGGACGTTTCCAAGTTTTGCCCGGCCGTCCGCTGGTGGTTTTGGATGTCGGCCACAATCCGCACGCAGCACGTGCTTTGCGCCGCAGCCTGATTAACCTTGCCTTTGCACAAAAACGTACCGCCGTATTCAGTATGTTGTCCGACAAAGATATTGATGGCGTGCTGGAAATCGTTAAAGATCAGTTTGACGAGTGGAATATCGCACCTTTAGATGTGCCGCGCGGCATGACGGTAGAGGCTTTGCAGGCCAAATTGGCTGAACACGGCATCGACAATGTAAATGTTTTTGAAACTGTCGCTGCAGCCTATCGTGCTGCTTTGGCTAAAGCAACCGAAAATGATAGAATCGTTGTTTTCGGCTCATTCCATACTGTTGCCGATGTAATGGCTGTTTTGAAAGAACACTAACGAGGAAATTATCATGTCCGACAATAAACAAAAAGAAACTCCAAACGGATACGATTTAGACGGTTACGAACAACTCAAACGCCGCAACCGCCGCCGCTTGGTTTTGGCCTCCGGCTTGGTGGTGGCTTCAGGTATGCTGTTCGGTCTGGCGCTGACATCGGGCGACGATAAAAATTCACCGTTTAAAGAAGCGCCTGTCGGTCAGAGCCAAGTCAAAACGGCGGATGAGCCCAGCAAGGCTGTTGTCCTAGAGCCGAATAAAGAGGATGTTGCGATGGCTGAAGAGGCAGCCCGTCATGCGGATGCCGAAGCGCCAAATAAACCGCAAAATGCAGGCGAGGAAGAAGATAATGCGCCGGTTGAAGTATTGAAGCCAAACCGTGAATCTGCTCCCGAAGATGTCGGCGAGCCGTTGGTTTTGATCAATGATACTTTGGATGACGGCAATATTAAAGGTTTGGAAGAGTCCGAACGTATTCAACGTGCCGAGGCTGCCAAACGTGAAGCCGCGGAGCGCCGAGCCGAAGAACGCCGCCAACGTCAGGCTGAACAACGTGCTGCTGCGGCCCGTAAAACACAAGCCCAACAGGAAGCTGCTGAGAAAGAAAGCGCATTGGCAGCTAAAAAACGCGCACTTCAAGCGCGTGCTGAAAAAGCAGAGCGTGAAGCCGCTGCCGAACGCAATAAATTGGCACAATTGGAAAAAGCAGAGAAAGCCATTGCCGAGCGTAAATCTGCCAAAAACAGCAAAGACAGCGTAAAAGACAAGGCCGAACCTGCCAAGAAAGCAGAAGCCAAAGTTGAAAAACCAAAAAATGAAAAGGCTAAACCGGAAACGGCCAAAGCAGAAAAAGCCGATAAGGTAAAAACTGCCGAGAAGCCGTCTGAAAAAGCCAAACCTAAAGCTGAAAAAGAAACAGCAGAAGCCAAGCCTGCTAAAAAAGCCGCTATTCAGGCTGGTTATGCTGAAAAAGAACGCGCACAAAGCCTGCAACGTAAAATGAAAGCCGCAGGTATCGATTCGACCATTACTGAGGTTATGACCGATAAAGGTAAGGTGTATCGCGTGAAATCAGCCAGTTATAAAAATGCACGCGATGCAGAGCGCGATTTGAACAAATTGCGTGTACATGGCATTGCCGGTCAGGTGACCAGTGAGTAATCTGCCTGTTGCCGATTTGTTGGCGGCCGCCGTCATTGTCATCTGCATTATTATCTCCTTGACACGAGGTATTATTGCCGAAGCAGGGGCGATGGTGGCGTGGGTGGTATCGTTTATTGCTGCCAGAACGCTCGCCGTGCCGTTTGCCGATGTGGTCTTTAAATCGGTTGAGCCGCATTCCTTGGCGGTTGCGATGGGTTTTGCCGCTGTGTTTTTTCTGGCATGGCTGTTGCAGAAACTGGCACGATCGCTGTTGAGCAGTTTGATGTCTGCCGTTGGTTTAGGAAGCATCAACCGTTTGCTTGGCGGCGTATTCGGTGCAGTGAAAGGTGTGATTTTGGTGACACTGGCAGTGATGGTTTTTTCACACACTGATTTGCCGAAAACGGAAGAGTGGCAAAGTTCGCACACAATTCCGTATTTTGAATCACTGGCCGATGCTGCGATGCCTTATCTACCAGGGAAAGATACCGCAATGCCGCATCTTTCGGGTAAAGCAGCTGAAGTAGAAGAATTGGATGATTGAGTTTGACGGATTCAGACGGCCTATGGGTCGTCTGAATCCGTTTTTATTTGTCTAAAGGTATCATTATATTGTCAACAATTTGAGCAAACTCATCTAAATTATTTTATAATGACGGCTTACCCATTTAATCTTCAAACTCGGAGAAGCACGATATGTGTGGTGTATTAGGTTTGGTTAGTCATGAGCCGGTCAATCAGATGTTGTATGACGGTTTGCAGATGTTGCAACACCGTGGTCAGGACGCAGCAGGTATTGTTACTGCCGAAGGCAATATATTTCATATGCACAAGGGCAAAGGCATGGTGCGCGAAGTGTTCCGTACCCGTAATATGCGTGACTTGGTCGGTAATGCAGGCATTGCACATGTCCGCTATCCGACTGCAGGCAATGCGGGCAGCAGCGCAGAAGCCCAGCCGTTTTATGTCAGCTCCCCATTCGGCATTGTTTTGGCACACAATGGTAATCTGACTAATACCGAAGAGCTCTATGAAAACGTATGCAACAAACACCTGCGCCACGTTAATACTAGCTCCGATTCTGAAGTCCTACTCAATGTATTCGCACACGAATTACGCCGCGAAGTCTCTAAAAATACAGCCCCTTATCAACTTACCATCGACAATATTTTCAACGCCGTTTCCGAAGTGCACCGTTTGGTGCGCGGCGCATACGGCGTAGTAGCCATGATTGCAGGATACGGCATGCTGGCTTTCCGAGATCCTTTCGGTATCCGTCCGTTGGTTTTGGGTTCGCAAATTGACGAATCCGGCAAAAAATCTTATGCTGTTGCCTCCGAATCCGTTGCTTTCAATGCGCTTGCCTATGATTTGGAACGCGATATCCAGCCGGGCGAAGCCGTATTTATTGGTCTTGACGGCACGATTATTTCCCGTCAATGCAGCGATAAAGCCAAATTAAGCCCTTGTCTTTTTGAATATGTTTATTTTGCCCGCCCAGACTCCGTCATCGATGGCGTTTCCGTTTATCAGTCCCGTATGGATATGGGCGTATCTTTGGCAGAAAAAATCAAACGCGAGCTGCCTGTCGATGATATCGATGTCGTGATGCCGATTCCCGATACCAGCCGACCCAGCGCGATGGAGCTTGCCGTCCATCTCGAAAAACCATATCGTGAAGGTCTGATTAAAAACCGCTATATCGGCCGCACCTTCATCATGCCCGGACAAGCAACGCGTAAAAAATCAGTGCGCCAAAAACTCAGCCCGATGGAAACCGAGTTTAACGGCAAAAGCGTTTTGTTGGTGGATGATTCCATCGTGCGCGGTACGACCAGCCGTGAAATCGTTGAAATGGTACGCGCGGCAGGTGCACGCAAAGTCTACATTGCTTCTGCAGCTCCCGAAGTGCGCTATCCAAATGTGTACGGTATCGATATGCCGACCCGTGAAGAACTGATTGCAAACGGCCGCAGCGCAGCAGAAATCGCAACTGAGATTGGCGCAGACGGCATCGTCTTCCAAAACTTAGAAGACTTGGAAGCAGTAGTCAAAGCACTCAATCCAAAAATTGAATCCTTTGATTCCTCATGCTTTAACGGTGTTTATCAAACCGGCGATATCGATGAAGCATATCTGAACCGTCTCTCTACCGAAAAATCAGGTTGTGGCGGCTTGAAAGTACATCCAAGCAAAATGGAACACAGCATCAGTATCAGCGATAGCGATGATGAAGAATAAAGTAAATTGACTTACAATAAAGGCCGTCTGAAAATTAACGTTCAGATGGCCTTTAATTATGTTTTAGACACATCATGAGTACCGAAACCAAAAATTACATCACGCCTACCGGCTGGCAGGCATTGAAAGACGAACTGTATCACTTGGTCAACAAAGAACGCCCGGAAATCGTCCAAATCGTTAACTGGGCAGCAAGCAATGGCGACCGCAGCGAAAATGGCGACTATCTTTACGGTAAACGCCGTATGCGCGAAATTGACCGCCGTATCCGCTTCCTAACCAAACGCTTGGAAGCCGCCGTCGTCGTCGACCCTGAAGCACGCGAAGCCACGGACCAGATTTTTTTCAGCGCCACCGTTGGCTTATTGCGCGGAGACGGTCGTGAACAAACCGTCAAAATCGTCGGCGTAGATGAAATTGATACCGCTAAAAACAAAATCTCATGGATTTCCCCTTTGGCGCGCAGTCTGATAAAAGCACGCGAAGGCGATGAAGTTGTCTTGGATACACCGGAAGGTCGTGAGGTTATAGAGATTTTGTCGGTGGAATATATTAAGATTGACTGATTATGCGTGAATAAAGCAAGTGAAGCTACAAAAGGCCGTCTGAAAAATACACTTTCAGACGGCCTTTAACATTATCTAAATAAAATCCTACATTTGCACCGAGCCGTTGACGGTCAGGCTGATTTCTTCCGAACCCGGAGAGGCTGGCACGCCATCTTCTATTCCTGCAGCTACTTCTGCGGCAGGGATTGTACGCAGCATTTTGGCATGTGCAAAGTCGCCGCCGACTTGGCGGTTGCCGATATGGCCCAGGTTGAGTTTGACGATTTTGTAGCTGGAGAAGCCGAGCGTTTGGGCGAGGTTTTGGGCGCGGTCTTTGAAGCGCAGGATGACGGTTTTGCTCAATTGGTCGACGGTTTCTTCGCGTTTTTCTTTGGATACGGAAAATGAGGAATTTTCCAAAACAGCGATATTAATGCTGTCGGCAATCAGGCGGTTGAGTGCTTCAAAGTCTTTGCTTTCTACTTTGAAGTAAGCGTGTTCTTCCCAGCCGGTTTGGGTACGTTTGCCGTTGGTGTATTGATAGCGTGGGGAGGCGTTGCGTTCCATCAGCTCGGCTTTAAATTTGCTGTTTTGGGAGATTTTGTTGAACTGGTTGAATTTCTTCATGAAGGCTTGGTTGACGACTTGACGGTCTTTACCTTCTGCGTTGACGCTGAAATGCGCGGTCATGGTATCCCGCGGCACTTCCATATTCGCGGATTCGGAAAATTCAACGATGTTGTAATTGAGGCTTTCTGCTGCAACGGGCAGGGAGGCGGCTAGCAGTAGGGCGGTAAGGGCTGGGCGGAGCATTTTGGTTTTCCTTGTAATGCGGATTTTAAAAAAGTAATTTAGCATGAAAGATAGAAATGTTGGCTTTGGCAAGCGTAAGGATTTGTATGGGTTGAGGCCGTCTGAAAAGAAGTTACTTTGTATCCATCAAGCTGACTTCATGGGGATTGAGGCGGGCTTTTTCTTCTTGGCCTAAGCCGACCAATTTTCTCAAGCGGGTCATGTAGGCGTTGACATCTAGGCCCCGTCCGTAGCGTTGCGCTTCCCAGATGGTTTCTGCCAAGGCTTCCATCATATCGTGTTCGGCTTTGACCCAGTCGCCGTTGTAACGGGCGCAAAGTTGTTGGTGGATGGCACGGATGCCCGGGGGCTGGTCGATGGCGCTTTGCTCTTGTAGGGAAAGGTGTAGCGACATGTGCAGGAATGGGTTGCTTTCGCCGTCTTCGGGCAGCCATTCTTTATCTAAATATTGTTCGATGTCTTCGAGATAGTGTCCGTATTCGGGATGGGCTTCGATAATGCGCAAAGCTTTTTGTTGCAGGCCGTCTAATTGGAGCGGTGCGAGCCTGTGTTGCCAGACGTGGGCAAAGAATCGGCGGACATCGTGGGTGTTTACGTCATACATGGTGGGTGTGATTTGATTTTGGGATATGTGATTATATAGCGATTGCGATAAAAAAGGCCGTCTGAAAAATATGTTTTCAGACGGCCTTTGTTTGCAGGGTTTAGCGGCGGTCGATGATTCGGTAATACACTTCGCCGTCTTGGACATAGCCCAATTCGACGCGGGCAATTTCGGCGATGGCCTCTTGTCCGTGTGCCAAGTCTTCAACTTCCGCATTGAGGAAATTGTTGCGTAAAGTGAGCGTTTGGTTTTTTTCCTCCTGACGGACGAGCTGCTCCTGCAATTCTTCCGTATGCCCGACGCTGCCTTTACCGAACCAAAGGCTGTACTGACAGCACAAAAGTGCGAAGGTTAAAACAAAAGTTACCCACTTCATACAATAAATATCCTATATTTTGCTTATTTGCCCAGTTGGTAGAATGCGGCTTTGCCAGGGTAGTAAGCGGCTTCGGCCAATTCTTCTTCAATACGCAACAATTGGTTGTATTTCGCCATGCGGTCAGAACGGGACAGAGAGCCGGTTTTGATTTGCATACAGTTGGTGGCAACTGCCAAGTCGGCAATGGTGCTGTCTTCGGTTTCGCCGGAACGGTGGCTCATTACGCTGGCGTAGCGGTTGCGTTTGGCCAAGTCGACGGCTTGCAGGGTTTCGCTCAATGTACCGATTTGGTTGACTTTGACCAGCAATGCGTTTGCCACACCTTTTTCGATGCCTTCGGCCAAGATTTTTGGATTGGTTACGAACAAGTCGTCGCCGACCAATTGAACTTTTTTGCCCAATTTTTCAGTCAGCAGTTTCCAGCCTTCCCAGTCGTTTTCGTCCATGCCGTCTTCGATGGAAATGATTGGGAATTCGTTAACCAGGCCTTCCAAGTATTCGGCAAATTCTGCGCTGGTGTAAGAGCGACCTTCGGCTTCCAGATGATATTGACCGTCTTTATAGAACTCGCTGGATGCGCAGTCCAGGGCGAACAATACGTCTTCGCCTGCTTTGTAGCCTGCGGCCTCAGTGGCTTCTACGATCAGTTGCAGGGCTTCTTTGTGGCTGTTCAAGTTAGGTGCGAAACCGCCTTCGTCGCCCACGGTGGTTGGGAAGCCTTTGGCATCACACAGTTTTTTCAGTGCGTGGAAGATTTCGGCGCCGCAACGCAGGGCTTCGCGGAAAGATTTTGCGCCGACAGGCATAATCATGAATTCTTGGATGTTCAGGCTGTTGTTGGCATGTTCGCCGCCGTTGATAACGTTCATCATTGGAACAGGCAGAGCCATTGGGCCTGCGCCGCCCAAGTAACGGTACAGCGGCAGGCCTGCATCTTCAGCGGCCGCGCGTGCTACGGCCATAGAAACAGCCAAAGTAGCGTTGGCACCCAAGTTGCCTTTGTTTTCAGTACCGTCCAATTCGATCATGATTTGGTCGATATAAGATTGTTCGTTGGCATCGATACCGATGAGGGCTTGCGCGATTTGGTTGTTGACGTGGTCAACGGCTTTCAATACGCCTTTGCCCAAGTAACGGGATTTGTCGCCGTCACGCAGTTCCAAAGCTTCTTTTTGACCGGTTGATGCGCCGCTTGGTACGGCTGCACGGCCCATGACGCCGGATTCCAACAATACGTCACACTCTACAGTAGGGTTGCCGCGAGAGTCTAAGATTTCGCGTGCAAAAATATCAACGATTGCGCTCATGAATATCTCCAAATAGGATGGTAAAAGAAAAGTAGCTTTGTTACGCTTCAGACGGCCTTGAGGATGATTGCCGAAGTCTGATGAATACGGACATTATACCGTCTTTGCCGGGCATGGCATCGGCGTCGGTATGAAACCGACTGTAAGTTTGTTTCACGTCAATATCGTTCAAACAAACATAAGCCGTATAGTGTAACATTTTTTACCCTTTTTAGGGTGAAAAGCTGATTAAATAAGGCATAAGGCCGTCTAAAAAACGGATTAGCCTTCGCCCAAAATCATCGAGCCTACGCCGTCATCGGTCAGCACTTCCAAGAGCAGGGCGTTGGGAACGCGGCCGTCTATGATATGCGTGGCTTTGACGCCGCTTTTGGCGGCCTCGACGGCGGAGGCAATTTTAGGCAGCATGCCACCGTACAGCGTACCGTCTTCAATCAGTTCGTCAATGCGGCTTGGCGTCAGGGTGGTCAATAATTTGCCTTCTTTATCCAGTACGCCGGGGATATTGGTCATCATCAGCAGTTTTTCGGCCTGAAGTTTTTCCGCCAGTTTGCCGGCAACCAAGTCGGCATTGATGTTGAATGCTTCGCCGTTTTGGCCTACGCCGATGGGTGCGATGACAGGAATGCAGCCGCGTTCGACCAAGCCTTCCACCAAACGGGTCTCGATGTCGGCAACTGTGCCGACTTGGCCGATGTCCACACCTTTTTGTTCGGGCGTATCGATCAGGAGTTTTTCCGCTTTGATGAAGTGGTTGTCCCGGCCGGTAATGCCGACGGCGCGACCGCCGAAGGTGGTAATCATGGAAACGATTTCTTTATTGACGTGTCCGCCCAAAACCATTTCTACGATGTCCATGGTTTCGCTGTCGGTCACGCGCATGCCTTGAACGAACTCTCCTTTTTTGCCGACTTTTTCCAACATTTCATTGATTTGCGGACCGCCTCCGTGAACGATGACGGGATGCAGGCCGATCAGTTTGAGCAGGACGACATCGCGTGCGAAGCCCTCTTTTAAGGCCGACTCGGTCATGGCGTTGCCGCCGTATTTGATGACGATGATGGAGCCGGAAAAACGGCGGATATAAGGTAAAGATTCGGCAAGGACGTGAGCCTTGATGGCAGGGGAGACAGATTGTTGCTGGGTCATGGTTTCAACCTTGTTTCATGATTTCGGCCTTTATCTTAATCCCAAAGGCCGTCTGAAACAATATTTCCAAGCGCTTGAAATCCTGTTAAATCAGTTAAATGGTTGAAACCAGCCTCATGCAAACGGTAAAATGACGGTTTGCTTCGGCCTCTTCGCCGATTACTAAGGATACCCATGATGAAAATCAGCACCCAATTCGATGCCGGTTCGGTTGTTGTCAAAGACTTGAGCAACCCTGCCGATATCCGCCTCGCCCTGCGTCCCGACAATGCTTCGGAGTTTGCCCAATGGTTTTACTTCCGTTTGCAGGGTGCGGCCTATCAAAACTGCGTGATGCATTTTGAAAATGCGGCGGACGCTGCGTATCCTTTGGGCTGGGAGGACTATCAGGCTTGCGCCTCTTACGACCGCCAAAATTGGTTTCGCGTGCCGACCAGCTATGAAAATGGTGTGTTGACCATCAACCATACGCCTTTGTCCAACAGCGTTTACTACGCCTATTTCGAGCCTTATTCCAACGAGCAGCATTTGAACCTTTTGGGCGATGCTCAGGGCAGCGGTTTGTGCCGTATCGACGATTTGGGCAGTACCGTTCAAGGCCGCGACATCAATCTTCTGACCATCGGCAACCAAGTCGAAAGCGACATGAAAGTCTGGATTATCGCCCGTCAGCATCCGGGTGAAACCATGGCGGAATGGTTTGTCGAAGGTTTGCTGGGCCGTCTGCTTGATCCGCAAGATCCGACCGCGCGCATGCTGCTTGACCGCGCGACTTTCTACATTGTGCCGAATATGAATCCGGACGGTTCGGTTTTGGGTAATCTACGCACCAATGCCGCCGGCGCCAATCTCAACCGCGAATGGGAAACCCCGACTTTGGAGCGAAGCCCCGAAGTCTTTACCGTCCGCGAAAAAATGATGGAAACCGGCGTGGATTTGTTCTTGGATATTCACGGCGATGAAGGTTTGCCGTTTGTCTTTGTGGCCGGTACCGAAGGCGTGCCTAACTACAACGAGCGCATCGAAGCCTTGGAAGACCAATTCAAACTCGCGCTGCTCAATGCCAGCCCAGATTTCCAAGACGATTATGGCTATGATAAAGATGCGCCGGGTCAGGCAAATATGACTTTGGCGACCAACTGGGTCGGCAATCATTTCAACTGCCTTGCCTATACTTTGGAAATGCCGTTTAAAGACAATGCCAATCTGCCGGACGACGATTTCGGCTGGAACGGCCAACGTTCGCTGCGCTTGGGCGAGGCAATGTTGTCTGCTATTTTGAATGTGGTTGACGATTTGCGTTAAACCATCCGACACCGCATACAGGCCGTCTGAAAGTTCAGGCTTTCAGACGGCCTTTGAGATAAGGAACACACATTATGATGATACATCCCCAGTTTGATCCGGTGCTGATCAGCATCGGCCCGCTTGCCATCCGCTGGTATGCCTTGAGCTATATCGTCGGCTTTATCCTGTTTACGATTTTGGGCCGCCGTCGTATCGCGCAGGGCAATTCTGTGTTTACTAAAGAAACACTCGACGATTTCCTGACTTGGGGTATCTTGGGCGTCATCTTGGGCGGCCGTATCGGCTACGTTTTGTTTTATAAATTTTCTGACTATCTGGCCAACCCGTTGGATATTTTCAAAGTATGGGAAGGCGGTATGTCGTTTCACGGCGGCTTCTTGGGCGTGGTCGTTGCCATGTGGCTGTTTGGCCGCAAGCACAACATCAGTATTTTAAAATTGATGGATACCGTTGCGCCGCTCGTACCGCTGGGCTTGGCTTCCGGCCGTATCGGCAACTTTATCAACGGCGAACTTTGGGGACGAGTTACCGAACTCAATGCTTTCTGGGCGATGGGTTTCCCGCAAGCGCGTTACGAAGATACGGAAGCTGCGGCGCACAATCCTTTGTGGGCCGAATGGCTGCAACAATACGGCATGTTGCCGCGCCATCCGTCTCAGCTTTATCAGTTTGCCCTTGAAGGCATTTGCCTGTTTGTCATCGTTTGGATTTTCTCGAAAAAACCGCGTCCGGCCGGTCAAACGGCGGCATTGTTCTTGGGCGGTTACGGTTTGTTCCGCTTTATTGCCGAATTTGCCCGTCAGCCTGACGACTATCTCGGCCTGCTGACTTTGGGTTTGTCCATGGGTCAATGGTTGAGCGTGCCGATGATTGTATTGGGTGTGATTGGTTTTGTTTGGTTTGGCCGTAAAAACAGCGTTGCCAAAGTATAAATAAAACAATGAATAAAGGCCGTCTGAAGAGGTTTTCAGACGGCCTTTTTATGGCTTCAAGCAAACGGATTTCAGGTTTAACCGAAAAAGCCCATTTTGACTTGAATGAGTTTTTCCAACTCCGGCAGGACGCGGCGGCGTGAGACGAAGAAGATAATGTGGTCGCCGTCTTGGAGGATGGTTTCGGTGTGGTGTCCCATGATGACTTCGCCGGTTACGCCGCGGACGATGGCGGCGATGTAGCAGTCGCTCGGCCATTTGATGCCGCTGATGCGGCGGCCGACGATGGCGGAAGTGTTTTTGTCGCCGTGTACCACCACTTCGATGGCTTCGGCCGTACCGCGGCGCAAAGGATGGACGGCAACGACGTCGCCGCGGCGGATGTGGGCGAGGATGGAGCCGATGGTAATCAGATGGGGGGAAACAACGATATCGATTTTGTTACCCTCGAGCAAATCGACGTAGCTTGAGCGGTTGACGATGGTAATTACGCGTTTGGCACCAAGGTTTTTCGCCAACAAACTGGACATGATGTTGTTTTCGTCATCATTGGTCAACGCGCAGAAGACGTCGATTTCGTCGATGTATTCTTCGTCCAGCAGGGTTTCGTCGGTGGCGGAACCTTGCAGGACGAGGGTATTGTCCAGATTCTCGGCCAGCCATTCGGCACGGTGGGGTTTGTATTCGATGATTTTGATGTCGTATTTGGATTCGAGCTGTTTGGCGAGGCGGTAGCCGATGTTACCGCCGCCGGCAATCATGATGCGGCGGGTACGCGCTTCTTTCGGACGCAATTCGCGCATGATGGCTTCAACGCTGCTGATGTCGGCGGCAAAAAGTACCTCGTCGCCTTCGATGATGACGGTTTGCGGCGTAGGGACGATCAGGCGGTTGTTGCGGTAGATGGCGCAGATTTGGCAGTCCGCACCTTCGAGCAGGTGTTGGTTGATGTCGGCAATTTCACGGCCGATCAGCAACCCGCCTTTGCGGGCTTGAACAATCACCATGCGCACTTTATCGTTGGCGAAACTGAGTACCTGCAATGAGCTGGTGTAGTTGAGCAGGCCGACGAGTTGTTCGGTAACCAGTTGTTCGGGGCTGATGGTTTCGGTAATGCCGAAGATGTTGAGGCTGCCTTCTTCGGGTTTGTCGCTGCCGGCAACCGGATATTCGAGGTATTCGCTTGAGCGTACGCGTGCAATGCGGCCTGGGATATTAAATAGGTCGGCGGCGATTTTGGAGGCAACGATGTTGGTTTCATCGCTGCGGGTCAGGGCAAGCAGGAGATCGGAGTCCGCCGCACCTGCCTGTTCGAGGGTAAAGGGCGATGCGCCGTTGCCGACAATGGTTTGGACATCAAGACGGCTGCTGATACGGTTGAGCGCTTTTTCGTCGATGTCGATAATAGTGACGTCGTTGCTGGGAACGGAGGCAAGGTTTTGGGCGACGGTCGAGCCGACTTGGCCGCTGCCGAGGATGAGTATTTTCACGGTAATCGAGTGTGTTCGGTAAAAATGAAATTGTAACAAAAGGCCGTCTGAAATTGGAGTTTTCAGACGGCCTGAGTTTTAAATAAGCCAGAGGGTTACCAGTAGCCCAAAACTTTCCACCACAAGATACCGACAGTGCCGAAAATCAGGATTTCGAGCACGCTCATGATGAAGCCGACTTTCCACCATTCGGTCATGTTTACATAGTTGGAGCCGTAAATGACAGGAGCGGAACCGGTGGCGTAGTGGGTCAGCGACATCATGATGCCGGTAGCGGAGGCCATAACCAGGGCAAACAGCATCGGTGGTGCGCCCAAGGCCAAGCCAGCGCCGTAGAATGCGCCGAACATGGCGGTAACGTGTGCCGTGCCGCTGGCGAAAACGTAGTGGGCGTAGAGATAGGCAAGCATCAACAGGGCGCAACCGGCTTCCCAACCTAAGCCCATGTGGGCGATACCGCTTTGCATGGAGTCGGACAACCAGCTGATGAGGCCCAGTTTGTTGAGGAAGTTTGCCATCATCACCAAGGCCGCAAACCAAACAATAGTGTCCCACGCGCTTTTTTCTTTTAGCGCGTCGTCCCAAGTCAGTACGCCGGTCGAAAGGCACAGGCTCAAGCCGAGGAAGGTGGTGGCGGTAGCGTCAACTTTCACGCCGAACAGCATCTCGGGAATACCCGCCCACAACAGCAGCAGAACCAGGAAAATGCCCAGCATGATTTTTTCTTCACGCTTCATCGGTCCCATGGCAGCCAAATGCTCTTTTGCCAATGCAGTGGCGTTGGGGGTTTGTTTGATTTCAGGCGGATACAGGAAATACAACACCAGCGGCATCAGCAACATAGCAAGCAGGCCGGGTACGACCATCGCCAAGAACCAAGTACCCCAAGAGAGTTGGATTTGCGAATTGGTGGCTTTGGCAACCAATTCGACTACCAGCGGATTAGGTGCGGTGGCAGTGATAAAAATCAGACAGGTAATCACGTTGGAGTGGAAGTTGACCAGTGAAAGGTATTTACCGATTTTGCCTTCCGTACCTTTTTCAGGGTCGGAGTCGAAGCTCAAGGCAATGGATTTCATAATCGGATGCACGATGGCACCGCCGCGCGCGGTGTTGCTCGGCGTTACCGGACCGATGACCAAGTCGGCCAGCGCCAAGCTGTAACCTACGCCCAGTGTGCGTTTGCCGAAGAGGGAGATCAAGAGGTAGCCGATACGCATACCCAAGCCGGTTTTCAACAGGCCGCGCGAGATGATGATGGCGATACCGATCATCCAGATGAGTGAGTTGTTTAGGCTGCTCAAAGCGTCTTTGGTTGCGTCTGCAGCTTTTTCGTTGGTCACGCCGGTCAGTGCAACCAAGGTGATGCCCAAAATCGCCATTGCGCCGATAGGCATGGCTTTGCCGATGATGCCGGCAATGATGCCGACAAACAATGCCAAAAGATGCCATGCGTCAGGCGAGACGCCTTGAGGAACGGGGATAACGAACCAGATAAGCAGCGTCAGCACAAGTGCGGCCGCAGCAGGAATTGGCTTGAAGCCCATGTTGAATCTCCTAATTTGAGGATTGAAGTATTGGGAAATCTGTTTTCAGACGGCCTGAGTGTTGCTGAAGCCTGTCTGAATGTATTTTGGTAGGTTCGGAAGGTATTTTCTCATTGGGTTTCTCTTCCATCTTGGAAAGAAGAGAAAGGGAGTCGGGTATCGTTTTTCAGACGGCCTTTACAGAACAGGCCGTCTGAAACCCTGTATCGGATTAATCCTGCTCCGCCGACAGGCCGTATTCTTCGGGGAAGGTACGCAGCGAGCTTTGCAACACGGTAACCGCGCCGTCAATCAAACCGCAACGGCCGCTTCGTGGCAGCAGTTGGCACAGGCTTTGTAAGGCGCGCAGGTCGTCGGGAGTGCCGATGCCGGTGTCCACGCGGTTGAGCAGGCGGGAAAGCTGGAATGTGCCGCCTTTGCAAGGTGGGCATTGACCGCATGAGTTGGAAGCGAAAAATTCCACATATTCGGCCACTTTACGCACCACGCTGGTGCCTTCGGAAATCACAATCATCGCGCCAGTACCGAGGCTGGATTTGCGTTCGCGTACGGAAACGAAGTCCAAAGGCACATCCAAATCTTTGACGGTCAAAAGCGTATTTGACGGGCCGCCGGTAAATACGGCTTTAAACGTACGGCCTTCAAGCATACCGCCGCCGTGATCGTAAATCAGTGATTGCAGGGTCGTGCCCATTGGCAGTTCGTACAGCCCCGGATTCAATACGTCGCCGGAGAGTGAGTAGAGTTTTGTGCCTGCGGCATCGCCCAAACCCAAAGATTTGTACCATTCCGCGCCTTTGGCAAGGATTTGCGGAATATTGGCGAAGGTTTCGGTATTGTTGATAAGGGTCGGCTCACCGTTGACACCGCTTTCGGCAGGGAAAGGCGGCTTGCGGCGAGGGAAGGGGAAACCGCCTTCCAGCCATGAAATCACGGCAGTTTCTTCGCCGCCGATATAACGGCCTGAAGTTTCGACCAGTTGCAAGTCCAAAGGTTTACCCAAGTAGTTTTCGATGCGGATAAACAAATTGCTGTTTTTCCATTGCTCGATGGCCGGTGTGATGGAAGCGATGGATTCAGTTTGATGAGGGTTGACGTACAAAATCGCTTTGTTGGCACGGCAGGCAACGGCGGCAATCAGGACGCCTTCGATGACTTGGTGCGGCGTATTTGCCAATAGTACGCGGTCTTTAAATGTACCCGGTTCGTCTTCGTTGGCATTGCAGACGACGTATTTGTCGCCATTTTTGCTTTGGGCGGCAACGGCAGCCTCCCATTTGCGCCAAGTCGGGAAACCTGCACCGCCCATGCCGCAAAGATTGGCATCTTGCAGTTTGGAAACAATGCTTTGAGGATCGGCAAGCGCGGCCAGCAGGCCTTCGCCGCCGCCGACTTTGCGCCATGCGGCTAAATCTGCGCCGACTTGGCGGGAAGGATGCAGTAAGTTTTGATTGGCTTGATTCATGATTGTTGCTCCTGCAAACCGGCGTGTTCGCGCAAATCGAATTTGCCGTAGTCGGGATATAAAACGGGGGCTTTGATGTCGCTGGTCAGACCGGCGCGGGTCATTTCACGTTGCAGATCGTGGACGTGACCGACACCGCCGCGTACTTTTTTCAGCGGTAGGCCGCAAGTTGCCGCGGCTTTACCGGCACGGCGGCCGAAGCTGATGATGTCCAAAAGCGCATTGCCCATCAGACGGTTGCGGCCGTGGATGCCGCCGGTTACTTCGCCGGCGCAATAGAGGCCTTCGACACAGGTTGCGCCGTCACCGTTGATTTCGATACCGCCGTTTTGATAGTGCAGGGTCGGATGAATCATGACCGGCTCAACAGCAGGGTCGATGCCGCATTTGTGGGCAACATGGCCGAGTGTTACTAGACGGTTCAATACGTCAGGGTCGTTAGCAATCAGGCGCGGGGTGTCGAGGAACACGCCGACTTGTCCGTCGCGTACCACGCCACGGCCTTCGCGGCATTCACGCAGAATCGCAGCGGCAACAACGTCGCGCGGTTGCAATTCGTCAACGAAACGTTCGCCCAAACCGTTGACCAGTTTGGTGCCTGCGGAACGCACGGCTTCGGAAATCAGCGCGCCTGCCAAGTGCGGAGGATGGGCAACGCCGGTCGGGTGGTATTGGAAAGAATCGACATCGCGCAGTTTGGCGCCGATACGGTAGGCCATCACCAGGCCGTCTGCAGTCGCGCCATAATGGTTGGAAGTGGCGAAACCTTGCAAATGCAGGCGTCCGCTGCCGCCGGTTGCCAATACCACGGCTTTGGCGTGAACCAACACCAAAGAACGTTTTTCCAAATCGTACAAAATCGCGCCGACGCAGCGGCCGTGTTCGTCTGACAATAATTCGATGGCGGGGTGGCGGTTGAGCTGGGTGATGTTTTCGTCGAGTTCGACCGCCTCGCGCAGTACGCGCATCATTTCGAGGCCGGTAAAGTCGCGGTAGCTCAAAATACGCGGTACGGTCGTACCGCCCGCACGTTTGCGGCTCAACATACCGTTGCTGTCCGCGCCTTTGGCTAAGTCAAAAGTCATGCCCAAGCCAATCAGCCAGCGAATGGCGGACGGCGCATCGGTAACCATTTGGGCAACCAATTCTTTTTTGCCTGCGTTGTGGCCGCCTTTGATGGTATCGTCAAAGTGTTGTTGCAGGCTGTCTTCCGCGCCGACCGCTGCTTGAATACCGCCTTCGGCCATCACGGTATTGCTGTCGCCGATACGCAGTTTGTTCGCCATGATGACGCGTGCGCCGGCTTCAGTCGCAGACAATGCCGCCGCCGCGCCTGCACCGCCGCCGCCAATTACCAATACGTCAGTGTTCAAGTGTTCAGCGCCTGATAAATTATAGTCGTCAATCAGAGGCTGACTGATTAAGAGTTTGGCCAAATCAGGATGGCAGTAATCGCCTTGGTTTGGGCCGATAGGCAGTTTCACACGCGCATTTGCCTGATAGTCAGGGTGAAATTGGCTCAGTAATTCGTTTTTTTCAGGTAAATCGCCGCGCAACTCCAATGAGGACGCACGCAGGTTGGCAAGGGCAGTTTCGTAGTCTATACCTTGGATTTTGTTAACCATTACACTGACTCCTCTTCAAATTCGACTTTCATTTTGCCGCTGTCGATTTCGCGCAGGCGGCGCATCAAATCCACAGGGCGCAACGTACGCGCCGCTTTCATACGGCGGGCGAACAGGCCCAAGTGGTTTGGACGGATGTGTTCGGGGCAGGAGAGGGTGCAGAGGTTGCACATCACACATTGGTCAAAGGTCAGCGCAGCCGCGCCGAAATCGCCGGAAACTACCTGCGCCACGCCGTTTTCCACTTGCAAACCTTTAGGACAGGCACGATTACAGCCGCCGCAATGACGGCAGTTTTGAGCTTCAGGAAAGGCTTTGGCGGTATCGTCCAACCAGTTCCAGCCATCACCAATTTCGCCGACGTCGTAATATTGGATATGCTCGGGAATAAAGTAATCCAAGAAGCTGACCTGCATGCCTTCTTCAACTTTGGTTTCGCATGCCAGTGCAGTGGTGACTTCGCGCTCGCCTTCTTTACGAATCATACAGCGGCAGGAACCGCATACGCCTTGACCCATACAGCCGACATTGGCAGTAATCGCATTGCCTGAACGGGCATAGGCTTGGATGATTGACGAGTCGGCAGAAGCTTTGACTTCATGGCCGTCTATGGTCAGGGTTAACAAATTTTCACTCATGGTTTGTTCCTGTGAAATTGGAAGTTGGAATAGTGGGTAATTTGACTAATTGTATTTTTATTACATATGTTGTGTATGAGAAAATATCCAAATCATTTACTCAGAAATTCTTTTAAAATCAATATTTATCTTTATGAGTTGAAGTGTATCAGAATTTAGTGGTTTTGATGATAGGGCTAATCCAAGGTTTTATGTAGGAAAGATTGTAAACAAAATGTGCCTATTATTTAGGCAAAATTATTATGTTTATTTGATTATAAAGGTAAAATAAAATTACTTTTTTGGTATATATTTAAAAATATTAATTCATTCGCTAGTAGAAACCATTATTATATATTTGATAATTTTGCATAGATTGTTGTATATATTGAATAATATTTAGGTATATAAGCAAGTGAAAAGACTGTTATAAAATTTCAGAAAATCAAACAAGTTTGATATCAGTCAAGAAGATTGAGGGAGGAAATGACACGGATTTTACAATTGTGTATTGTATTGGAGAATAAAAAAGGCCGTCTGAAATTTAGATAGTTCCCTTTTAAATACAAGATACTAAATTTCTTTTTCAGATGCTTAAGGCAAATATTTTCAGACGGCCTTGAAATAAGATTATCATTTAAAAACAATGTAATTTTATTTCTATGTAAGCGAATAGCCAGTAGATATGGGTTATCAATAACCAAGTGATTTAATATGTTATTAAATTCTATTTAAATCAATAAGGTATGAAAATGATATTGTCTGGATTATTCATTTGAAAGCACTATTACACTATTGAAGGCCGTCTGAAAAATCGGTCTCTTAAAAAATAAACAAACCCTTCCTACCATGACTCCCGAAAAGGAACACAATCATGACCGTCATCAAGCAAGAAGACTTTATCCAAAGTATTTTCGATGCTTTCCAATTCATCAGCTACTACCATCCTAAAGATTACATTCAGGCTTTATACAAGGCTTATCAAAAAGAAGAAAACCCTGCCGCCAAAGATGCGATGGCGCAGATTTTGGTCAATAGCCGTATGTGTGCCGAGGGGCATCGTCCGATTTGTCAGGATACCGGTATTGCGACCGTATTCTTGAAAGTGGGCATGGATGTACAGTGGGATGCCGAGATGAGCGTACAGGAAATGGTTAACGAAGGCGTACGCCGTGCATATACCTATCCTGACAATAAATTGCGCGCCTCTGTATTGGCCGACCCGGCTGGAAAACGTCAAAATACCAAAGACAATACCCCTGCCGTTGTACATATGGAAATCGTAAAAGGCGACAAAGTCGAAGTCACTTGCGCAGCCAAAGGCGGCGGTTCTGAAAACAAAACCAAAGTTGCCATGCTCAACCCTTCAGACAATATCGTTGATTGGGTATTGAAAACCGTTCCTCAAATGGGTGCAGGCTGGTGTCCTCCGGGCATCTTGGGTATCGGCATCGGCGGTACGCCTGAAAAAGCAGTGTTGATGGCCAAAGAAAGCCTGATGAGCCATATCGATATTCAGGAACTCAAAGAAAAAGCCGATTCAGGTGCAGAATTGTCTACAACCGAAGCCCTGCGCTTGGAACTCTACAAAAAAGTAAATGCCTTGGGCATCGGCGCACAAGGTTTGGGCGGTTTGAGCACCGTGCTGGATGTCAAAATCCTTGACTACCCAACCCACGCGGCTTCCAAACCGATTGCCATGATTCCAAACTGCGCGGCAACCCGCCACATCGAATTTGAATTGGATGGCTCAGGCCCTGCCAAACTGGAAGCCCCATCTTTGGAAGACTGGCCGGATCTGACTTACAGCCCTGACAACGGCAAACGTGTCGATGTCAACAATCTGACCAAAGAAGAAGTGGCTACATGGAAAACCGGTGACGTATTGTTGCTGAACGGTAAAATCCTGACCGGCCGCGATGCCGCGCACAAACGTTTGGTTGACATGCTCAACAAAGGCGAAGAATTGCCGGTAGATTTCACCAACAAACTGATTTACTACGTTGGCCCGGTTGATCCAGTCCGTGACGAAGTTGTTGGCCCGGCCGGTCCGACTACTTCCACCCGTATGGATAAGTTTACCCGCCAAATGCTGGAACAAACCGGCCTCTTGGGTATGATCGGTAAATCCGAACGCGGCGCAGCAACTTGCCAAGCCATTGCCGATAATAAAGCCGTTTACCTGATGGCTGTCGGCGGCGCGGCATATTTGGTTGCCAAAGCCATTAAAGCATCTAAAGTCTTGGCGTTCCCTGAATTGGGCATGGAAGCGATTTACGAATTTGAAGTCAAAGACATGCCTGTAACCGTTGCAGTGGATAGCAACGGCGAATCGGTTCACGCCATTGCGCCAAAACAATGGCAGGCCAAAATCGGTATTATTCCGGTTGAAGCTTGATATTTGACTGAATAATCAAAGGCCGTCTGAACGATTTCCGACGGCCTTTTTTGTTTACAAATAATTTAAATGTTTTCAAACGAGTAAATTTCCTTTTTTAAAAAGCACTTGTCAAAATCAGCGTTTGAAACTAGAATTCACAGCTTATCGAGTCGGAGTGTGGCGCAGTCTGGTAGCGCACTTGCATGGGGTGCAAGGGGTCGAAGGTTCGAATCCTTTCACTCCGACCAAAGAATTGGAAAGAGCCGTTTTGAAAACGGCTCTTTTTTCGTTTGGATGATTTATCTGAATAATGTGTCCGAATGGATTTTAAAACTTAATACCAATGGCGTCTGAAACAAAACCTGCTTTCTCAAAGCAGGTTTTGTTGTTTATAAAGCAGGCTATTCGGTACTATCTTTCAGCGTGTCTTTATAAGTATAAAGATAAGACGCGCCGACAAAGGATGCGCCACCGACGACATTGCCCAGGAATACGGGAATCATATTGAAGAAAAACTGCCCCCAAGTGATGTTTGCGCCTGCCAAAATTCCGGCGGGGATAACGAACATATTAGCGACAAGGTGTTGGAAGCCGTTTAATACGAAAATCATGACGGGGAACCAAATGGCCAGCATTCGTCCGGTTGTGTTTTTAGCGGCAAAGTGCAACCACGCGCCCATGCAGACCATCCAGTTACATGCGACCGCCGATACAAAAGCGCGGCCGAAATCCATATGGACTTTTGCTTCCGCCACGGCAATGGTTTTTTCTGCCATGCTGCCTTCAATCATACCGACATAGTATCCGAGGAAAAACGCCATCGCCAGCGTGCCCACCAAATTGCCCATGCAAACGATAACCCAGTTACGCAGCAGCATTTTGGAGGAAATCCGTCCGGCCAATCTGCCTAAAGACATGATCATCATGTTGCTGGTTACCAGCTCGCCGCCGCCAAGCAGGATGCAAATCAAGGCGATTGGGAACACGGCGGCACCGAGTAAAGTCGCAATTCCGCCCCATTCGTGTGGAATGCCGCTGACTACTTTTAAATAGGCAAGATATCCGAAGCCGATGTATCCGCCGGCCAAAATGCTCAAGATTGCCAGAGTGGGGATGCTGGATTGTGCTTTGGCGCAGCTTTTGTCGAGAACAACCTGTAAAATTTCCTGTGGGTATAAATCGCGCGAAGCCATGATGTTCCTTAAAGTGGGTTGAGGAGGAAACGCCGTTTCAAAAGTGGCGCAAACTGTCGCGGTAGAGTAGTGTTATAGGGAGCCAGTGTACGGTCTTTGTCTTATCAATCAGTCTGAATTAAACCTAAAAAACAGATACTTCGCCTTGCTTTAGCTCAAAAGAAATATTATTACATTTTGCTTCTGTATTAAAAAAGGCCGTCTGAACGTTGAGGTTTCAGACGACCTTGTTTTGATTTTTAAACTTACAAATGAGCCAGCTTTGCATTGCCTTCGCGAGGAATAGGGCGCGGATTGCCTTGTGCATCGATGGCGACGTAAGTGAACACGGCTTCGGTGACCAGTTGGCGGTCTTCCGTTACCATATCGTTCATCAAAGTCTTCACCCACACTTCGATTTTCAGTTGCAAAGAAGTATTACCTACGCGGACGCAATGGCCGTAGCAGCACACGACGTTGCCGACCTTTACCGGTCTGATGAAATTCATCTCTTGAACAGCCACGGTTACAATTCGTCCCTGTGCGATTTCTGCTGCCAAAATACCGCCGCCCAGATCCATTTGCGACATAATCCAGCCGCCGAAGATATCCTGATTGGGATTGGTATCGCGCGGCATGGCTACCGTACGCAATAAAAGTTGTCCTTCGGGTGCGGCATGGGTTTGTTTGTTGTCAGCCATAAAAAATCCTGTCAAAAAAGTGCTATTTTACGCTATTTGTAGCGATAAACCTATGTAGGTCGTCTGAAAAATCAGAAGGCAAAGTGTTACAATCAACCTATTCATCAGACAAAGGAGAAAGCTCATGCATCCGATTCAAGAACCACGAAATAGCGGCCTTTTGCGCGTATCCGACATTCACGAAATCTACTGGGAAGAATCAGGAAATCCTGATGGCCACCCCGTGATTTTCCTGCATGGCGGCCCCGGAGCAGGGGCATCACCTGCCTGTCGCGGCTTTTTCAATCCAGAGTATTTCCGTATCGTTATTATCGACCAACGCGGTTGCGGACGCTCCAAGCCGTATGCCTGTATTGAAGACAATACCACATGGGACTTGGTTGCCGATATTGAAAAAGTACGCGAAATGCTCGGCATTCAAAAATGGTTGGTTTTCGGCGGCTCATGGGGCAGCACCTTGTCGCTGACTTATGCCGAAACCCATCCCGAGCGTGTCAGCGGCTTAGTTTTGCGCGGTATTTTCCTGTGCAGGCCGTCTGAAATGGCATGGCTGAACGAAGCAGGCGGCGTAAGCCAAATTTATCCGGCTCAATGGCAAAAATTCATTGCCCCCGTAGTCGAAAACAAACGCCAAGCCCTAATTAAAGCCTACCATGAAATGCTGTTCAGCGAAGATGAAGCCACGCGCCTCAAAGCAGCTAAATCATGGGCAGACTGGGAAAGCTACCTTATTCAGTTTGAACCTAAAGACGTAGATGAAGACCCGCAAGCCTCCCTTGCCATCGCAAGAATGGAAAACCATTACTTCGTGAACGAAGGCTGGCTGCAGGGCGATAAAGCTATCTTGGCAAACATCGACAAAATCCGCCATATCCCAACCATCATCGTCCAAGGCCGCTACGACCTATGTACCCCGATGCAAAGCGCGTGGGAACTCTCGCAAGCCTTCCCAGAAGCAGAATTGAGAATCGTCCAAGCAGGCCATTCTTCTTTTGATCCTTCGCTTTCCGAGGCTTTAGTGAAAGCGGTGGAGGATATTAGAAGCAAGTTATAAAGGTTAATAAATGACAATGCCGTCTGAAAAAGTTTCAGACGGCATTTTTCTATTTACATATTAAATTTAATATCATATTATCATTGCATGATATCAGTTTGAATTTTTTAGAATTTCAATATGAAACCCCTAATTTACTACGCCCATTCCGCGCAAGACAAACTCGGTAATCTCTTACCTTACGAATATTGGCAAACCTTACAAAGCCATTCGGTAAATGTTGGGGAAATGGCGGCGGAGTTTGCTCGGATATTTGGGGTGCAGGAACAGGCCTACCAGACGGGACAGCTGCATGATTTGGGGAAATATTCGGAAGCCTTTAATCGCCGATTACATGGCAGCCCTTCAGTCGATCATGCTACTGTTGTAGTCAAAATTGCAAAAATGCCTTGCTTCAGGGTGGGTTCCAAAGTATAAACTGTGGTTATCTTTCGTAGGCTAGATAACTTTATTAATGAATTAAAAGGCAAAAATAATGGAAATTAAACAAACCAATTCAACCATCAAATCGCGTGCGGCGGTGGCATTCGCCCCAAATCAACCCTTACAAATTGTGGAAATCGACGTGGAAATGCCGCGTAAAGGCGAGGTGTTAATTCGTAACACTCATACTGGCGTGTGCCATACTGATGCATTTACGTTATCAGGAAGCGATCCTGAGGGCGTATTCCCTGTGGTGCTTGGACACGAAGGTGCGGGTGTGGTCGTTGCTGTGGGCGAAGGTGTGTCAAGCGTAAAACCGGGTGATCACGTCATTCCTCTTTACACCGCAGAATGTGGCGAATGTGAGTTTTGTCGTTCGGGTAAAACCAACTTGTGCGTTTCAGTGCGTGATACGCAAGGTAAAGGCTTAATGCCGGACGGCACGACGCGTTTTTCTTATCAAGGTCAGCCGATCTATCACTATATGGGCTGTTCGACTTTCAGTGAATATTCAGTTGTTGCCGAAGTTTCACTGGCGAAAATCAACCCGGAAGCCAACCACGAACATGTATGTTTACTCGGCTGCGGCGTGACCACAGGTATTGGCGCGGTACATAACACAGCAAAAGTACAAGAAGGCGACTCTGTTGCCGTGTTTGGCTTGGGCGCGATTGGTTTAGCGGTAGTGCAAGGTGCGCGTCAAGCCAAAGCGGGTCGCATTATCGCCATTGATACCAATCCTGCAAAATTCGAGTTGGCAAAACAGTTTGGTGCAACGGATTGTTTGAACCCGAACGATTACGATAAACCGATCAAAGATGTGTTGTTAGACATCAATAAATGGGGCATTGACCATACCTTTGAATGTATCGGCAACGTAAATGTAATGCGTCAAGCATTAGAAAGTGCACACCGTGGTTGGGGACAATCCATTATCATCGGCGTAGCGGGTGCAGGACAAGAGATTTCAACGCGTCCGTTCCAGTTGGTAACCGGTCGTGTTTGGAAAGGCACGGCATTTGGCGGCGTGAAAGGCCGCTCTGAACTTCCGAAAATGGTGGAGGATTCAATGAAAGGCGACATCGAGTTAGAACCGTTTGTAACCCACACAATGACACTGGATCAAATCAATGAAGCCTTTGAATTAATGCATGAAGGTAAATCGATCCGCGCTGTTATTCATTACTAAGGTACGCGATGAAACTGATTGAACAACATCAAATTTTTGGTGGTTCGCAACAAGTTTGGGCACACTACGCCCAAACGCTTCAATGCGAAATGAAATTTGCCGTCTATTTGCCGGATAATCAGGAGAATCGACCGCTTGGTGTGATTTATTGGCTTTCCGGCTTAACGTGTACGGAACAAAATTTCATTACCAAATCAGGCTTTCAGCGTTATGCGGCAGAACATCAAGTGATTGTGGTTGCACCTGATACCAGCCCTCGTGGAGAGCAAGTGCCGAACGATGATGCTTACGATTTAGGGCAGGGCGCGGGCTTTTATCTTAATGCGACCGAGCAGCCTTGGGCGACGAATTATCAAATGTATGATTATATTTTGAATGAGTTGCCTGGCCTGATTGAGGAAAATTTTCCTACCAACGGCAAACGTTCGATTATGGGACATTCAATGGGCGGACATGGCGCATTGGTATTGGCGCTGCGAAACCAAGAACGTTATCAAAGTGTTTCTGCCTTTTCGCCCATTTTATCGCCAAGCCTCGTGCCTTGGGGAGAAAAAGCCTTTTCTGCCTATTTAGGAAAAGATCGCGAAAAATGGCAGCGATATGATGCTAACTCGCTCATTCAACAAGGCTATAAAGTGCAAGGTATGCGCATTGATCAGGGCTTGAAAGATGAGTTTTTGCCAACACAATTACGCACTGAAGATTTTATCGAAACCTGTCGTGCGGCAAACCAACCGGTCGATGTGCGCTTCCACAAAGGCTATGATCATAGCTATTACTTCATCGCCAGTTTTATTGGTGAACATATTGCCTATCATGCGACATTTTTGAAGTAAGCCAAAGAAGTAATTTGTGTTAATAAATGAAAAAGGCATCGGATTGATGTCTTTTATTTTTTATAAATGATGAAAATGAGCTATCTTACCCACTCTATTTAAATATCCCCCCATTCCAATCCAAACCGTTGCAAATACTTTCTCAATCGGTCGCTGTCATTGACTTTTGCCCTTTCTGTTCGGGAAACGTTGAACAATGCACGACCAGCAGCAGCCATGTTGGGGTGTTTGCGGCATTCGTCGATGACGTGTTGCAGTTGCAGTTTGTCGAACAAATCCAATGTGTCCCAATCGACTTTATCGGGGTAGTCTTGTGTTTTTTCAGACGGCCTTTTATGTAAGGGGCCGTCTGAAAAGGGTTCTTCCGACCATAACCATTTGAGGCGTTCGATTTCGGCTTGGACTTGTTCCACCTGTATCCTGCCTTGCGGCGCGAGTGTGGCCAGACGCATGATGCTGGCGGCTAGGTCGCGGAAGTTACCGCGCCATGGGGCTTGGTTGGAATGGGCGAAGGCAAGGTAGGCGGCCAGGGCTTCTTTGTTGAAGCGGGTGGTTCGGCCGAGTTCCTGTGAAGCTAGGGCGAGCTGGTGTTCGACATTGGGCTCGATGTCTTCGCGGCGGTTGGCGAGTGCGGGTAGCGGATAGTTCCAAATATTGATGCGGGCAAACAGGTCTTCGCGGAAGCGTCCGGCGCGGATTTCGTGGCGTAGGTCGCGGTTGGTGCCGGCGATGAGTTGGAAGTCACTTTTGACTTCGCTGTCGCTGCCGACGGGATAAAAGTGTTTCTCTTCAATGGCTTTGAGTAACATGGCTTGTTCGTCCAAGCCTAATTCGCCGATTTCATCTAAAAACAATACGCCGCCGTCGGCAGTTTTTAGGTAGCCTTCACGCTTTTCTGCGGCGCCGGTAAAGGCGCCTTTTTTGTGGCCGAACAGGGCAGATGCTGCACCGTCGCCGCGAAGGGTGGCGCAGTTTACATCGACAAATGTGCCTTTAATCAAATGGCGCGCTTTTTTCAATTCAAAAATCCTGCGTGCCAGCATGGATTTGCCTGCGCCGGTGGGGCCGGAAAGCAGAATGGGGGAAGGAGAGTTGAGCGCGACTTGTTCGATTTCGGCAATCATGCGGTTGAAGGCGGCGTTTTGGGTGGAAATGCCGCTTTTCAGGTAGCGCACTGCGTCATCGCGTACGGCGGCAAGGCGTTCGGCCAGTACGTCGTAACGAGCCAAGTCTAAATCGATGATTTCATAACTGCCGACATTGCCGTCCTCCATACTGCGTCTTTGGTTTTTCGGCGGCGCGGTCTGCAACAGCACGCCGGGGATTTGACGCGATTCCACCAATAAAAACAGACAGATTTGGGCAACGTGTGTACCTGTGGTGATGTGGGTGAGGTAGGTTTCTTCTTCTGTATCAAATGGATAGCTTGCTGCCCAATCGTGTAGTTTGGTATAAACCTCGGAGAAGTCCCACGGGTTTGCTAGTTCCATAGGTACGAGATTGACGACTGTGTGCGGCGACACATCTTGAATATCGGCTTTTATCTGCTCTGCCAGTTCGCGGTATTTCTCCGCATAAAACAGTTCCATGCGGTCAAGATGAAAGTCCTGACGCTGATTCATGGCGACATTCGGCCGCCATTTCAACCAACGCCCTTGACCGAAACCTTTGTCCAGTACTGTACCGAGAAAGCTGATGGCGACTTGTTTTTTAGGGTTGGTATTCATGTTTCAGACGGCCTTCAAAATGTTTTCTAAGATAAATACGCTGCAATCATCGCCAAAATGCAATTTGACACAAGCGTTTGTCCAAGTTATCACATCGCACTATCTATTCTTATATATCTTATTTTCTATATAACTATCTATAAATATATTTTTTAGTATTCTACGCTTTTTGCCAATAAAAGTTAATTTAAAATATATTTTCTTTATATTCAATAAATTAAAAATTATTTTTATAAAAAATTATTCTTGGCGCGCTGTTGGCTATGTTGTGAATGTAACGATACAGCAGATGCTTCGGGAAATACAGTTACCGGAGAAAAATTTTCCGTAAATTTAGTTGCTGTGGAGTTACAGGGCGAATGCCAACAAGACTACATTTGGATTAACAGGTTCGAATCCTGTCTCGTCTGATAGACGTTGAACGTCTTGTTTATTTAGTCGCCCACCCTTTTCCAATATGGCAGGCAAATGCCTGGTGAAACTACAACATGGATACCCTTGTGTCGCAGGTTCGAGTCCTGTCTCTGTTAGCCAAAATAGCAGAGTAGCTCAGCTGGTAGAGCGAAGGCATGTTTCCCTGAAAAACTTGTTGCGTGCCATATTACTTTATACGGCAGTAGGCTGATGCTTGAAGAGAGTAAATTAAAACCGTTTCTCTTCATGTTTATCCGCTACGCTGCCATCCATTCGAGTCCATCTGAAATATTCAGGCGGGCTGATATAAAAACCGTTTTCGGTGCATTCGGCAAATACCGGAGAAATTACAGCCTGCTAAGCTCGAGGTCGCGGGTTCGAGTCCCGTCTCTGCCGCCAACGATGGTAGAGTAGCTCAGTGGATAGAGCGCGTAAAAATTTCTCCATTCTTTGTTGCCCAATGTACCACCCCTTATGGGCGAATGCCATTAGGATTACATTCCTTGCTTGCTACAAACCCGAATGATCCTAGTAAATCTAGTCGCCCTACGGCAGTAGGCGGATGCCCGGAAGAGAATACATTAGCTTTCAGTTAAAAACGCTTCTCTTCATCTTTAGCCGCCACACTGCCACCCATTCAAGGCCGTCTGAAAAACAAAGCTAAAACAAGTTCAGACGGCCTCAAACCAACAATATGAAAGAAAATGAAAATGGCTAATACAACCTTGTTTCAATCTATTAAAAACCGTTTTACTAAAACCGATACCCATAATGAAGCCGGCGGCATTGCCTACACGCTGACACCCAAACAACAGCTGGCACAGCTTGCCGCTACCGGTTGTCTGAACAATACCTACTATGCCGATGCCCAAAGTCAGCTTGACCAAGTATTGAAGTTGGCAGAAAGCCTGGATGCCGAGTTTATCGCCAAAACTGCCGTATATGCCCGTCAAAAAGGTTTCATGAAAGATATGCCTGCGCTGTTGCTTGCCGTGTTGGCGCAAAAAGACGTGAACATGCTCGCCCGCGTATTCGACCAAGTAGTGGACAACGGTAAAATGTTGCGTAACTTCGCACAAATTATCCGCAGCGGTGCAGTCGGCAGAAAATCTTTCGGCAACCGTCCGAAAAAACTGATGCAGACTTGGCTTTTGACCGCTACCGAAAAACAACTGTTGAACGCCGCTGTCGGTAATTCGCCGTCGCTGGCAGACGTGGTCAAAATGGTGCATCCTAAACCGCGTGAAGCATGGCGTGCCGCATGGTTTGCCTGGCTGATCGGCAAACCGTACGACCGCGAAGCATTGCCACCCATTACCCGCGCTTTTGAAGACTACAAACAAAGCCGAGAAGGCGAATTGCCCAACGTTCCTTTCCAAATGCTCACTGCTTTAGACTTGAACAGCGGCGACTGGGCGCAAATTGCCTGTAACGGTTCATGGCAGCAGGTTCGTCAAAACCTGAACACTTTCCTGCGCCACGAAGTGTTTTCGAAAAGCAAAAACATCAAAATGGTGGCAGAAAAACTGCGTGACGAAACCGCCATTGCCCGCTCCCGCGTCCTGCCTTATCAGTTGCTGACCGCGTATCAGGCAACATCTAATCAAATGCCGTCTGAAATCCGCGAAGCCCTGCAAGATGCGATGGAAACCGCCGTACAAAACGTACCGGCCATCCAAGGCAAAGTCGTGGTTTGTCCGGACGTTTCCGGCTCTATGCACAGCTCGGTTACAGGCTATCGCGGCAGCGCGACCAGCAAAACCCGCTGCATCGACATTGCCGCGCTCGTATCCGCCGCCATGTTGCGTACCAATCCGCAAGCCCGTGTGATACCGTTTGAACAAATCACGGTAAACGTGCAGCTCAACCCGCGCGACAGCATCATGACCAACGCCGAAAAACTTGCCAATATCGGCGGCGGCGGAACGGCATGCAGCGCACCGCTCGCCATGCTGAACCGTGAAAAAGCCGATGTGGATTTGGTCGTCATCGTGTCAGACAATGAAAGTTGGGCAGATGACAACCAAGGATGGGGCTCAACAACCAGTCTGATGAAAGAGTGGGACATTCTGAAACGACGTTGTCCCGAAGCCAAACTTGTTTGTCTGGATATCCAGCCCTACACTAAGGCTCAAGCACGAAACCGTCACGATATCTTGAACATCGGCGGCTTCTCCGACCAAGTATTCTCCCTGATCGGTTCCTTTGCCGAACGAGGTATGGGTACAGATTTCTGGGTAGAAGAGATTGAGAAAACGCCGTTGGCAGTTGTGAACTGAAGCTGAGGCCGTCTGAAAAAAGGGTGGAAATATTTTTCAGACGGCCTATTTATTCAGGGCAAGCTGAGAAAAAGAATAAGGAAATAAAATGCAAAAATTCATCTTAATCCGCGGTCATCAAGGTTCGGGAAAATCGACGTTTGCCGAACAAAAAGCCACTGAATTTAAAGCGCAGTATCAGGATGCGGAAGTTGTCCGTATTGAAAACGATTTGTTTATTACCGATGAATATGGTGAATATCGTTGGTCGGGTGAAGCGGTGGATAAGGCACAAAAACGCGGTAATGCCTTGATGACTGAAACCTTGAGACTTGGACGTCAAAATCCGAATCGAAATATTTTGATCATTAATTCCAATACTAACCAAAAAGCTTCGCGTTGCCGTCATTTATTGGATCAGGCGGAGAAAAGCGGTTTTGAAACAGAAGCTTATCGACTGCACAATTTCTATCCCAACCTGCACGGCGTGAAAGAGCATGACGTGTTGGCGGCGTATATCAAGTTGAACCAAAACCGTGTGGCCAACGAAATCCACATCGAGGCTGTGCAACCGGCAAATGCGGAGCAGTTAGAAAAAATCGAACAGATGCAGGCTATCGAGCATAAGCCGCTGGTGTTTGATGAGGCACAGCAAACCTTTGTGACCGATCATTATCTGCAACACGGCAGCCGCAACTTTACCGCCAAAGCATCCAAGCGTTATCCCGAATTGCGCGTGTTGAAATACGCCCGCAGCGTGTTCTATAACAACCGCTTTGATGATGCTTTGCTGGAAATGCGCGGTTTGATTATCGACGCGCATAATCGAATTATCGTGCGCCCGTTTAAAAAAGTGTTCAATTATTCGGAACGTATCGCCAAAGGCAGCCGTTACCCGATCTGCGTCGGCGACGAGCGATTGGTGGACGCGGTGGTGAAAGTAAACGGCTTCCTCGGCTGCTGTACTTTCGTATCGCTTTCAGACGACCATCCGTCCCACGGCGCGACGTTTGACGGCAAAGTGCTGTATTCGACTACCGGTTCGCTTGATAGCGCGTTTGCGGACATGACCGCCGCACACTGCGCGCAATACGAAACCTTGTTCCGCGCATATCCAAACCATACTTTTTTGTTTGAAATCACAGACGCGAAAGATGTGCACATCATCCGCGAAGAATTGGGCGAAACCTTAATCGGCTGCATCGATGTAACGACCGGCCGTCAATTTTCTGAAGCGGAATTGGACGAAATCGGCAAACAATACGGCGTTCGTCGTCCAGAAATGCTGAAAAACATCACATTCGGCGAGCTGAAAGGCCGTCTGAAAAATGTGGAGCACGAAGGCTTTATGGTATTTGATGCCCAAAACGGCGAAATGCTGTTCAAACTCAAATCGCCGTATTACCTGATTTCCAAGTTTTTAGGACGAAGCAACGAGGGCAATATCGGCCGCAAACTCGACAAACGCCACGTCGATGAAGAGTTTTATCCTTTAATCGACTATATCCACGAGTATCAGGAAGCATTCAATGCCATGTCGGAATTGGATAAAATCGCGTTTATTCAAGCGTTTTTGAGACAGTTGTAAGGCCGTCTGAAAAATGCTATATGCTTGTGTTAGTATAGCGCTGGCGGATGGAGTGTTTCATCTGCCATACTTTTAGTGAATAAGGAAAAACAATGAAAAAAACAAGTATCGTTAGGAAACTGATGCTCGCCATCGCTATGCTTCCGTTAGCTGTTCAAACTGCGCAGGCTGAGGAATTTGGGTCTTTCGGCGCTCCGCCTAAAGGCTTCAAAGTCGGCTATCAAACCGCGCAAAATGGTGTGACATTGATAGAACTTGTGCCGCAGAAACAGACTGTGGAAGACTGGACGCAAATGGTCACGCTGCAATCCATGGCAGGTATGAAACCGGGTGTTGAGCAGTTTTTCGGCAATCTTTCAGCCTCATGGCAGAATGCCTGTCCGCAAAGTAGTGTCAACCCAATAACGGCAGGTGAAGAAAACGGCTATCCATTCGCTTTGGTGATGTTGTTTTGCGCCAACAATCCGCAAACCAGCAAACCTGAATTTACTTGGATAAAAGCCGTACAGGGTAACGAAGCTTTGTACGTGAAGCAATATGCTTTCCGTTACGAGCCGACGAAGGCCGAGTTGACCAATGCCGTCATGCATTTGCGCAATTTACGCGTCTGCGACAACAGCGCAGGACATCCTTGCAATAAAAAAGGGAAATAAGCATTTAAATATTTTCAGACGGCCTTACCGGTTTTGCTAAAGCGAAACGTAACAAGGCCGTCTGAAAATATATGGAGCAACGCGTATTTATTTTCCGCGCTCGTACGCTTCGATTTCGCCGACTTTAGGCGCATAGCTGCTGCTTGTGTCGTGGCGCAAATCCAACCAAATATCGACCAATGCCCAAGCGGCCGGCGCGGCAATCACGTTTTGCCCCATACATAAAACTTGCGCGTTATAGTTTTCCACCGAGCCGCGGACAGTAAGCAAATCATGTGCTGTCGCCGCTCGTATGCCGCGCACTTTATTGGCGGCAATTGCCGTGCCCACGCCGGTGCCGCAAATCAATAGCGCACGGTCGGCGCGTCCTGCCGCGATTTCTTCGGCCGCGGCAAACGAGAGTTGCGGATAGGTCCCTTTGGGCGAGGATAAATCGACTAAGCTGCTGACCCGCGGGTCGTTTTGCAGATGCGCTTTGAGCGCGTCTTTCAATATTGCGCCGTTGGCCGGCGCGGCAATAACCAAACGCATAAAAACTCCTTGAAGCACACAATAAACATTATTCAGCATACGCCCGCGCGTGATACGATTCAAGCCTGCAACGCAGAAAGCACGGTATGAGCAAAACCTACTTCACATCAGACCTACATTTCTCACATAAAAACATTGCCAAATTCTGCCCGCAATTTCGACCGTTCGATAACGTGGAGCAGATGGATGAATTTTTAATTCAGACATGGAATGAAACCGTTACGCCTGAAGATACGGTGTACAACTTGGGCGATTTTTCCTTTGCCCAAGACCATAAGCAGATAGAGCGCGTTTTGTCGCGTTTGAACGGGCAACATCACTTGATTTACGGCAATCATGATCATGTGATTCGGCAGCATGCTGATTTTTTCCGCAGCCAAACCAAGCATGACGGCCATCCGCTGCTGTCGTCCATACGGCCGTATTTGAAACTCAAATTGCCGGAAATTAAGAATACGCTGGTTCTCTTTCACTATCCGATTCAGGAGTGGGACGGCTGTTATCAGGGCTGGTATCACTTATACGGCCATTTGCATGACAGGGTGGCGGAAATCAAAGGGCGTGCTTTAAATGTCGGATTCGATTTGCACGGCCGCTTTTTGACGGTGCAAGATGTCGATAAGTTTTTGTGTGGTTTGCCTAAAATTTCGTATTTTGGCGAAGCAGGGGTGAAGGCCAACTCGCCGGAAGAAGCGGCAGAGCTGGTGTCTCGGAAACTGGCGCAGTTAAATCAGGTATAATTTCAGACGGCCTTTGCGGATTTCCGACAAAGGCCGTCTGAATATCAATTTCCCATTTTTGAGTGATACATGGAAAACCTTTTGGCTTACTTACTACAAAAAATCAGCCTCCCTAACCAAACCGGCAAGGACAAGCCATGAGCGGCAAGCCTTTGAAGTATCCCGTTTCCGCTTTGGTCGTTTTGCATGATAAAGACGGCAATATCCTGCTGATTGAACGCACGGCGCCGCAAGGTTTTTGGCAGTCGGTCACAGGCAGCTTGGAAGAGGGCGAGCGTATCGAAGAAACCGCATGGCGCGAAGTGTGGGAAGAAACCGGTATCCGCCTTGCAGAAGGACAGCTGGAAAACTGGCATGACAGCACCGTTTATGAAATCTATCATCACTGGCGCCATCGCTATCCCAAAGGCGTTTTTGAAAACCGCGAACACATCTTCTCCGCCCAAATTCCGCGTGATACGCCCATCGTCCTGCAACCGGACGAACACGTTGCCTATGGTTGGTTTGGTGCAGAAGAAGCGGCGGAAAAAGTGTTTTCCCCTTCCAATAAACGCGCAATTTTAGAACTGGTCAAAAGGCTGAATGCCAAAAAGGCCGTCTGAATACGACAGTTTCACATTTTCAGACGGCCTTGGGTTTGCTATACTTTCAACGTTTGACTCTCTTTAAAATCAAAGGAAACCATCATGGCAGACTTCAACAAAATCCTGACCCCGGGCGACGTGGACGGCGGCATCATCAACGTTGTCAACGAAATCCCTGCGGGCAGCAACCACAAAATCGAGTGGAACCGCAAACTGGCCGCTTTCCAACTCGACCGCGTTGAACCGGCAATTTTCGCCAAGCCGACCAACTACGGCTTCATTCCGCAAACTTTAGACGAAGACGGCGACGAATTGGACGTATTGCTGGTGACCGAGCAGCCTTTGGCAACCGGTATTTTCCTGGAAGCACGCGTTATCGGCGTGATGAAATTCGTTGACGATGGCGAAGTGGACGACAAAATCGTCTGCGTTCCAGCCGACGACCGCAACAACGGCAACGCCTACAAAACTTTGGCCGATTTGCCGCAACAACTGATCAAACAAATCGAGTTCCACTTCAACCACTACAAAGACCTGAAAAAAGCAGGTACCACTAAAGTTGAATCTTGGGGCGATGTAGAAGAAGCGAAACAAGTCATCAAAGAATCTATCGAACGTTGGAACAAACAAGCCTAATCGGTTTGTCCTGTTCAGTATCAAGGCCGTCTGAAAGCAAAGTTCAGACGGCCTTTTTATGTTTCAAACCAATATAACAAAATCGTCTTTAAAACAAACAAACCATTCTTTCTCATTTTCAGACGGCCTCATTAAAGTAACGCCTATATCAAAAATAAGGAGTGCTTCAATGACTGCTACCACAACCGACCCGCGAGCCAAGCTGCCTGAGACGCCTTTGTCCGGCAATGAAGCCTTGAAAGAGCGCAGCGATTATCTGCACGGTACGATTAAGGAAGAGTTGAAAGACGACTTTACCGGCGGCTTTACTGCCGACAACTTTCAGCTTATCCGCTTCCACGGCATGTATGAACAGGACAACCGTGATATCCGTGCCGAGCGTACCGAACAAAAACTTGAACCCTTAAAAAACATGATGTTGCGTTGCCGTTTGCCCGGCGGCATCATTACGCCGCAGCAGTGGCTGGGTATCGACAAATTTGCCGGTGAAAATACGATTTACGGCTCCATCCGCCTGACCAACCGTCAAACCTTCCAATACCACGGCATTCTGAAAACCGATTTAAAACAGGCACATCAGGCATTGCACAAACTAGGTCTCGATTCCATTGCCACAGCCAGCGATGTCAACCGCAATGTGTTGTGCACCAGCAATCCGGTGCAAAGCACGTTGCATCAAGAAGCCTATGAATGGGCGGCGCGCATCAGTATGCACCTTCTGCCGCGCACCATGGCATATGCCGATGTGTGGCTGGACGGCGAAAAAGTGTTCACAACCGAGCCGACCGAGCCGCGCAATAAAGAAATTGCCGACGATGTAGAGCCGATTTTGGGTAAAACCTATTTGCCGCGCAAATTCAAAACTGCCGTCGTAATTCCGCCCGATAATGATGTGGACATTCATTCTAATGACTTGGGTTTCGTGGCGATTGCAGAAAATGGCAAGTTGGTGGGCTTCAATGTATTGGTCGGTGGCGGTTTATCCAGTGAACACGGCAATACTAAAACCTATCCGAACACTTCTTACGAATTCGGTTTCGTTCCGCTGGAATACACCCTCAACGCCGCCGAAGCCGTCGTCAGCACCCAGCGCGACTGGGGTAACCGCAGCGACCGCAAAGCAGCGCGTACACGCTATACGCTGCAACGCGTCGGCGTAGATGTGTTCAAAGAAGAAGTCGAAAGACGCATGGGCATTAAGTTTGAACCCATCCGCCCTTACGAATTTACCCATCGCGGCGACCACATCGGCTGGGTACAAGGGCATGAAGGCAACTGGCATTTGACTTTGTTTATTGAAAACGGCCGCCTGCTCGATTATCCCGACAGACCGTTGAAAACAGGTATCCGAGAAATTGCCAAAATCCATCCCGGCGACTTCCGTCTGACTGCCAACCAAAATCTGGTGGTTGCCAATGTACCGCCGGAATTGAAAGACACGATTGATAAAATCGCTAAAGAGCATGGATTAATCAGCAAATCGATTACCATCCAGCGTGAGAACTCGATGGCCTGCGTTGCCTTGCCGACCTGTCCGTTGGCAATGGCGGAGGCCGAACGCTTCCTGCCGACATTCTCCGATAAAATCGACGCAATGTTCGCTAAATATGGATTGGAAGACGAATACATCGTTTTGCGCGTAACCGGTTGTCCCAACGGTTGCGGTCGCGCCATGCTGGCGGAAATCGGTTTGGTCGGTAAAGCAGTCGGTCGCTACAACCTTTACGCAGGCGGCAACCGCGAAGGCACCCGCATTCCGCGCCTGTTTAAAGAAAACGTTACTGAACCTGAAATCCTTGAAATTGTCGAAGGCTGGGTGGCAGATTGGTCTCGAAACCGTTTGGATGATGAAGGTTTTGGCGATTTTGCCATCCGTACCGGCATCGTCAAACCTGTATTGGATGCTCCGCGAGACTTCTGGGCATAACGCATACAGACAGACCCACAAGTCTGCAATAAGAAAATAGAGAAAACCAAAGGCCGTCTGAAAATCTGATTTTCAGACGGCCTTTTATATTGTGCGTATTTATATCAAAGATGGAATATAAACCGAATCAGCGACGGCGGCCAAAGCCCCGACCCATGCTTGGGCGGCGGTAGTTGGAAGGCTGACGCGTAGTTTCGCGGTATCGTTGTTGCTGCTGGGAGTTTTGTTGCTGGGCACGCAGGGTGCGCGTATTCAGCTGTTGGCTGGTGCGTCCGTTTGGACGTGCGCTTTGATAATAGTTGGCACGGGCTTGACGGGCAATCGGGCTGTTTTGATTGCTTGCCTGTGTGAATTTGTTGGCCAATGCGTTGCCGATAAATGCACCGGCTGCTGTACCCACCAAGCTTTGCAGCAGCCAGCTGCCGGTGGATTGGTCGTAGATGTATTGTTGGCCGTCTGTACCGGTTACCGGTTGGCCGTTGTTGCCGTTGGCTTGTGCTTCGGCAGGAATGGTGTCGTTCACGGCTTCGGGCGTGAGCTGGTAAACCGTATTGTCCTCTTGTTGGCCGTTTTGTTGTGCCAACTGTTGTTGCAATGCTTCGATTTGTTTTTGTTGCTGCTCAAGCTGCGCTTGGGTATTGTCTTTGCAGGCAGCAAGGGCAAAAGTGGAAAGGGCGGCTAAGGCAATCAGTTTTTTCATTGTTTTTCCTGAGAGAAGTTTGTTTTTGCCGAGATTTCGGCGGAGTGTGTTTGCCTAATGTTAAACCATTTCCCTGTTTTTCAAGTGGTTTTACAAAATAATATTGGAAAGTTGCGCTGCAAATGCACGGCTGTTGGCAGCTAGATTGCCCAGTGCAGGCATTTCGTGTTCGGTTTCGATAATCAGCAGGTTGGCAGGGCGGCGGGTGTGTAGGGACATTTGCATTTCAGCGGGAGAGAAGGGCATGTGATGGCGTTTGGCGAAAGCTTCGGCGCGTTTATTGGCGGTTTTGAGCATGGGCAGCAGGGTAATATCCAAATGGAAACGGCGTACGCCCAAAACCAAAATACGCGCTGCGAAGAAATCCGCTTCATCAGTAAAGACGCTGGGGCTGCTTTGATTGAAGTCGTGGCGCTCTGCGGCAATCAAAGTCGCGATGGTGCGCACTTGCGGAATCAGGGCTTCGCTGATGAGGCTGTCAGGCGAATCAGGCAAAGTGTGCATGTTGAGCATGCTGTGGTGGCTGTTGCTGTCAACGACCATGCGGCAGGTGTGTAACATTTGTGTTTGGCTGTGGATTTTAGTTGAGGCAGTCATGGCTGTATTCCTTATTTCTTAAAAATGGGTGGATTTAAGCGGCCATGGTGGGTATAAAAAAAGCCGCTCAAATGAGGCGGCTCTAATTTGCGTATTTTCAATTTGGTCTGTTTCAGACAAGCGCAAAAAAGTACCGCACGTTTGTGTGGTACCAATAGAAGAAAGTAGCAGAGCGTTGCGCGGTTTGCATGATGAAAATACGTCTTTAATGTATGAAAGAATGAAACGTAGTTTAAAACAAGAATGCCAGTAATTTCAATATCCAATCGACGAAACCCACCAATAAATCTACAAGTTGTTGTAATCCTTCCAATTTATTTTCTTTCGAGTGAGTCAAATTTGCACAATTATAATGCAAAACCGGGTAAATTGATAACAATCCGAGCAGGATCTTTTAAAAAGGCCGTCTGAAAACTGAATTTCAGACGGCCTTGGGTTATCGCATTCGGTCAGTGAAACAGCAAATTAAAAAAAGGATATAAATACATCATTAAAACAGAAAGTGTAAATATAATGTAAATTAAACAATTGCTATGTCAAATAATAAGGTAGAATTGCCAAAGTTTATTAATGAATTATAAAAATACGCAAAGTAAAAAAGAGCGACAGTACCTGTCGTTACTGCAACATAAAATTCCGCCATTACATACGAAAACGAAAATTTATCTACTATGAGCCAGCGTACTAAAGCACAGGAAGCACTAGGCATCCGTTTAGCAGATATTCTGACACGTCTAAATCAAGGGGAAACGATTGATATTCAAAGTTTGCCAGAACGCTATGGCATTTCATTGCGTACAGCCCAACGTGATCTCAATCGTCTTGCCCCTTTATTGCAAACTACAGGCACACGTTATTACCGTCTGGATCAAAACCAGTATGGCCGTCTGAATAAAGACGAAATCCGCCGTATTTGTCATATTGCAGGCTTACAAGACCTTTTTCCTGAAGCGGACCGCCGCTTTTTTCAAGAAAGCCTGCGTCAAAGCATTATCATCAAAAACCATCAATACGAAAATATTCGTCATCGCCAATCAGATTTTGATTTGGTAACACATTCTATAGAAGCAAAGCAAACCATTAGCTTTAATTACACCAAAGCCGATGGCAGTAAAAGCCATCGTACTTTAGATCCTTACCGGCTCATTAATAAAAGCGGTATTTGGTATCTTATCGGACTCGAAAATGGTCGAGAAAAGACCTATTGCTTTACTCAAACATCCCAGCTGCAAACGACATCAAAGACATATGTTCCAGATGTAGGATTTGTAGAGAAAATTCAAAATACCGACAGCATCTCATACGGTAATCAAGTCAGTGAAATCATTATTCAAATCAGCCCACAGGCTACGCATTACTTTTTGCGGCGCAAGCTGTTACCCAATCAGGAGGTTATTCGCCGCCTCGATAACGGTGGCTTGTTGATTGCCTGCAAAAATGTTAACGAAATTGAAGTTATCCCCATCGTCCAATATTGGATACCGCATTCAAGAATTGTCAGTCCGCAAGAGTTGCAGGAAAAGATAATCGGCAAATTAAAAAACTATATCAATAACCATGCAGAGGGTTAATAGCATGTGGCAAATCATACTTGGATTCATCATGTTGCCTGCTGCGTTTATGCAAAGAGGCGGAATTAGGGCAATTATAGGGCTAATCTATATGTATAGTACATCTTGGCTTGATTGGAACGTAACGTACAGGGGGAACTTGGAACTTATTTCTTGTTTTATTTTTAGTCTAATGGGTTTTTGTCTGCTAATGAGTTCGTTCAGTAAGGCCTAATCGGCACAAATAGCAGAAAATAGTCATTTCCATTTAATTTTTATTCAGGAGAAATTTATTTTATGAACAGCAAAAAGCAATTTTTGGATTATATCGGCGAAGTTAAGAACATCATTTCCCCTTTGGAAATTTCAGATAACAAATTATCGGAAATTCAAGGAAATATTACGGGTGCAGAGCTGATTGTGCCGGTGGTTGGCGGATTTAGTGCAGGAAAAAGTACATTGCTCAATTCTTTTTTAGGCAATGAGATTTTGCCGACAGCTGTAACTCCGGAAACTGCATTAGCAACAGAATTGCGTTATAGCGATAGCAACTATATTGAAGCAGTAACGGCTTCGGGTGCGGTTGAACGTCATCAATTGGCTGATTTTGCACGTTTAAAAGACAATGCACAAAACTTCAAAAATCTGCGTGTTTATTTAGATAATGAAAATTTAAAAGCCATTCAACCTTTGGTATTGGTTGATATGCCAGGATTTGATGCGCCGATTGAAAACCATAACCAAGCTATTTTGAATTACCTGGAGCGTGGCGTTTTCTTTGTATTCCTAACCAGCATCGAAGACGGAAACATTACATTGAGCATGAAGCGTGAAATTGACAATCTCCAACAAATTGGAAAAGGCTTTGCATTCTGTATCAGCAAAACCAATTTGCGCGCGCCTGATGATGTTAAAGCAGTACAACAAAAAATTGCCGAGCAACTGGAAGACGATTTTGACTATACGGGACAAATTGCCCTTTTAGATATGGATGGTGGCAACAACCTTAAAAATATTTTGACTGCAGTCAATCCTGATGAATTGTTTAAACTTTTGTTTATTGATGAATTGCGTGAAAACTATACAGGATTAATACAAAGCATCAACGTCAAAATTTCTACATTTAAATCAAATAGAAAAGAAATCGAAGAAACTTTATCTGCCCTGCAAAACAGCCTGCAAGGTATTGAGGCCAAAAAACAATCTGCAATCAATGATGTCGAGCAGCGTTATTCACGAGATAGCGTATCTGTCATCAATCAGGCTGTCACATCTGCAATTTTGCAGCAAAAAATGCGACTAGTTGATTTGGCAATCAATAACCAAGGTGCATTTGAGCGCGAGCTGAATGACATTACAAAAAATGCACTGCTTTCCGCCGTTCAGACCCGCTTCCGAGCCATTAGCCAAGATTTGATAGAAGAAATGGGCAATGGCATCAATGCACAATTAGCTACTTTGCCGGATGGCGGTTTGGGTGGCATTGCAATGGATGTATTGGCCAATAGCGGGGCAGACGCTTTCGGAAAAGTAGCTAATACAGCATTAAAATCAATATCTAAAGCAATTATGGTTAATGTGACTTCGACAACATTGAAAGCATTGCTTGGTGGTGTATTTGGTATTGTAGGTGCCGTGTTGCTCTTCCTGCCTGAAATTATTTCTTTATTTACAAAAGGAGAGAAGGAGCGCAGACAGCGTGAACAAGTAGAGCAGGCAATTATCAATAATGTCATTCCACAAATTCAACAGCAGCTTAATACCGTATTGCCTGACTTAATGAATCAGAATATTACAGCCCTGATTAATCAAGTCAGTGAACAGTTTGAGGAGCAGCTGCAACAAAAACGCAATGAGATTGAAGCTGCAGAGGCAGAAAAAGCAGCAAAAGCCGCCGAGTTGGAAAGCACAATTAGTGAGTTGGAAAGCGGCAAGCAACAGCTGACTACAGCGGCAAACCGTTATTTGTTTGCCTAATCATTTTCAGACGGCCTCAATTATATCGAAGGCCGTCTGAAAAAATAGATATTCCCAAAAATATTAAGGATCTATTCATGGATATCATCCAGTTAAACAACCAAATTGAAGAATTCGTAAATAAATATGATTTAAGTCATGATGCCTTGGCATTGAAGCAGGAGCATGCAATTCAGAAAAGCGAAGAGTGGCAGAGGGTTTTAGATAGCTTTGCAGAACAAGGCCGTGTGTTGCGTATCGGCATTATCGGACGTGTGAAGGCAGGGAAAAGCTCCATGCTCAATGCCTTGCTTTTCAATGGTAACGACATTTTGCCCAAAGCAGCCACACCAATGACAGCTGCGCTGACCATTATGGAATACAGTGAAAATGTCAGCGCAGAAGTGGACTTTTTTACCCAACAAGACATTGATGAAATTAAAGTCAAATATGATTTATTCCAAAAAGCGTTAGATAGCAAAGTTAAAGAAAAAGAGCTGGAAAATGCTGAGAGAATTAAGAAAAAAAAAGGGTGTTAATTCTTTATCGGCGGAAGAGCAGCAAGAATGCCGCAATAAAGCCAAATCTCAAGCCGAACGGGAGATGAAGGATGATCCGTCTTTTGCTTCATATGATCAATATTGCCGTATTAAAGAATCAGGCAAATCATTAAGTGATTTGGAGCAATACCGTACGATTTCAGCGGGTAGTGTGGAAGAGCTGATGAATGGCGAATTGAACCAATTTGTTGGGTCAAGCGGAGCGTTCATGCCGTTTACCAAGTCCGTTACATTGCATATTCCGGAAAAAGGTTTGCAGGGCCTGCAAATCATTGATACCCCGGGAATTAATGACCCTGTGACATCTCGTGGCGAACGCACCGAGCAATTACTGCAAGACTGCGACGTCGTATTGATTGTGTCTCCTTCGGGACAATTCCTCAGCAGCGAGGATACCGATTTGATGCATCGGGTAACGACCAAAGAGGGGACGCAGCAAGCTTATCTTATCGCCAGCCAGGTGGATAACCAATTGTTTGGCAGTGAAAGTCAAGGCTTGAGCGATCCTATTCATGTTTTGGAACGTATTTCTGACAATTTGACCAAGCATGCGCGTAATGTTTTGGCCAAACAAGTCCAAGAATATCCGTCTATGAAAGTGGCTGCGGACAAGTTGAGCAAAAACAACGTAATTTGCTCTTCAAGCGTGGCGTTTTCAATGCAGCAACGTTTTGATGAACAACATACTTGGGATGCCAATTTGCAACATGTATGGCGCAATTTGAATCAAAAATTCCCTGATGTTTTCAGTCATGAAGAATTGGCTAAAAATGCATTAAACCAATTGGCCAATATTCATCAGATACATCAAATAGTGAGTGAAGTAACCGCCAATAAAGAACAAATTTTGGCGCAACGGCGCATTGATTTTGAGAATGGCAAACGTACCGCATTACAAGGCTATTTAAAAGCGTGGGCCGACCGCATCAATGATCAGATTTATCAGATTCAGCATGCCGATGTGGGCGAATTGCGCAAGCAAGAAGCCGAACTCAAAAAGCAGCAAGCCACAATCGATGCAAATGTGGGCGGCGTATATGATGATTTGATTTCGGATATCAAACTGAATTTGAGCAAACAGCTAAAAGACAAGTTGAAAAGTGAAATGCGCCGTTTTGACAGTGTTTCCGATAATGCTCAGGGTTCGGAAACCGAATACTATGAAGAAGAGTATGAGGTTGAAATACGTGGAACGACTTTTATAGGACGCCTGAGAGACAAGATACGTGGTGGGCCAAAGCGTGAAACCAGGACTAGAACAGAATCATATTCCTACACCACAGTAAAAGCCAAACCGATTCGTCGCGCGATTGAAGAAATCCGTTCTAATTTGGAAGACGAATTGAGCCATTTGTCCGAAAGCTATTCACAGGCTTGGAAAAAGAAAATCTACAGCCAAGTCGTCAGCGCGTTGAGGGAGGCAATGGGTGACGGAGAGTTGGATGTCAATATTATTGCCCGTGCGGTCAAAAATGTTTTGGCGCGTATTCCTGAGGCTTCATTTAAATTAGAAGACGATATACCTAAAAGCCTGAAAAAGACAGGTAAGTTAACAGGTTATGAGGCAGAATCATTTATTGATGATGCAGAAGATTATATTTCCAATCTTAAAGACGTGGTTAATAAAGATATTTCTGCCTATATGACAACTTTGGTAAGCAACCTTAAAAAAATTGACTTGGCGAAAGAGTTGACCGCAGATCTGGAAAATAACCTGAAACAACTACTGAGTGAAATTGAAAATAAAGAAGCAAGCTTATTTCATTATCAAGGTATTCAGAAAGAATTGGCAGACTTGATGCAGTCTGCCGCTTAATCAAAATCAATCAGGCCGTCTGAAAATTTCAGACGGCCTGCAAGGAATAAATATGCCTCATCATTCAGTAGATCAATTGAAAAAATGGATCAGTCCGAGCATTCCTTTGGGCTTGATGTTTGGTAAGAAACAACAAGCCTTGGAAATTCTTGAACAAATCAAACAGCAACTTAAGAGCATAGACATCATGCAAGAACAATTGAATCAGGCAGAGCAAGAGCTGCCTGAATTGAAAAAACAGCTTGAGCAAGCACAACAAAAATTAGAGCAATTACAAAGAAACTTGTCGGAAAGCGAATTGCGTCAGACTTTGATTGCAGACCTTTTATCGGCCAATAATCTGAATCCCGGTGTACGACAGTATTTTCAGCTTTTGGGAGGAGATTTTTTAGAGTTTGCCAATCAGGAAGACTCCTTGAAAGATGAAGCGGCGGCATTTTTAGAATTGCAGGCAATTGGTGATGAATTAAAAGTCATTGGCGCTTACCCGGAATTTTACAAAAAACGCTCGATTGCCATTGCCGGAGGTTTTAGCGCCGGTAAATCCGAATTTATCAGCAGTTTGTTTGAGGATCCCAATATCCGACTGCCTATCGGCATCGAACCGACTACTGCCATTCCGACTTATGCCTTAAACGGTCAGGAAAACGGCGTGATCGGTTGCAGTCAGAACGGTGGTGTGATTGATTTGCTGAAGATTGATCCTGATTTTCAACAAAAATTGTCTCATAATTTTATCCGGTCATTTGGTTTCAACCTTAAAACCATCATGCCTTTTGTGTTTATGACTACGCCGATGAAGTTTGAGCATTTGTGCTTTATCGATACGCCGGGATACAACCCGTCTGATGTGGCAGACGGACATACGGCGGAAGATGTAAAAACGGCGCAAGAGTTTGTCCAAAATTCCGAGGCTTTGTTGTGGCTGATTGGTTTGGATTCCAACGGTACGATTTCAAAAAGCGATTTGGACTTTTTAGATCATGCAGGACAATACAGCCAAAAACCGCTCTATATCGTTCTAAATAAAGCAGATTTGCGCCCATATGACCAGCTTGAAGAAATTATGGCAGAAATTACTGATACTTTGGACGATTACGATATCGAAATTGCCGGTATTTCTGCATACAGTTCTATTACGAAAGAAGAGTATTCGTATCACAAACAGTCGCTGCATGCTTTCCTTGCCAGCCTGGATCAGCCGTCTGAAAAGCAAACCTTGCTTATGCAAAGATTGTTTGCCGTAGATGAAAAATATCAACGTGCTATTTTGCGTACTATCAAAGAAAACAAGCAAATCAATGAGACTTTAAGCGGCTTCAAATTGGATTTGTTAGAAAACGGCTTTGATGACCTGAGTTCGGATTTGTATGAAAAACTCAGCAAAATGAATTCTATCTTTACCATCAAGCAAAAAGAAGAACATCTGAAACAATTGGAAACAGTCACAATGAAAATTGTGGCGGCAATTGAGCAGGTGTTTGGTCAGCCAAGCAAGGTTAAACGTAAAAATTGGACGCAGGATGAAATCGAGCTGGATGAAAAATTCGTTCGGTTAACCCAAGAAGAGCAAATGCCCGATGAATTGATGGATAAGCAGCCTTCAAGCAAAAAAAAAATGGATTTAAAAACTAAGTTTTGGAATCATTGGTCGAAAACGACGATCTGTAATAGTAACCTGAAGAGTGCAGTAGATGCTTTGTTGTCACAAAATAAAGAAACATTTACATCCGAGGAGTGGAAAGGAGTTTATGACGATGATAGTTGTGATAGGGCTCTGCAACGCTTAATGAAGTCTGGACTGATTTGTTGTGTGGATGAGGGAAGTAGCCAAAATAAAACAGGTTTCGGTTTAATGTCTGTTCTCTTTCATGGCTCTAAGGAGAGTAATTGCCCGAAGGTCTTTCAATTTGTAGTATCTAAGAAGGGTAAAAAACCTGAGCAGTATATATTTTTTAGTGTTGATGAGCTTTTAGAATGTTGCCCTAATTACCAGCTTTCTGATACTGTGATTGAACAATTAAAACGGCAGGCAGATACTCAAGATAATGGAGTTCTTCGTATAGGTAAAAAAGTCTTTATGTAATTAAGATAATATTGTGGCCGTCTGAACATTCAGACGGCCTCAGTAAGTGCAATATATCATTTTTAAGAAAATATTATGAAGGGTGTATTATGATTTACTTCATTCCATGTAGGATATTCCGTGCATATGAAGTGAATTTATCGGTACGCTAAAAGGGAATGGCAATGAATTTATCTGGAATCAAGACATATTATCAAGACCATAAAAATACTTACTCGGAACACTTCCGCTTGCGTATCCACCGCTCTTTGAGCTGGCTGGAAAAGGCGGAAGAAAGATGGTCGGTACAGGATTGGGATTTTGCCTTCCAGTCTATGTGGATTGCGTTTAATGCGGCTTATGCTTATGAGCTGGACGGACGAACCATGCCTGCGGATAGAAACAAATTTCAGACTTTTTTAAATAAGGTTTGTGCGCTGGATACGGATAAGCAGATTTATGCTTTGGTGTGGAAGGAATTTTCGGGTGCGATTCGATCTTTATTGGGCAATCGCTATGTGTTTCAGGAATTTTGGGATTTCCATAACGGCTATATTTCTGAAGCCGCTTATTTGGAATGCTTTGAAAAAGAGCGGCGTAAAGTAAATGCGGCTTTGGCCGCGCAGGATACGTCAACGGTCTTGTTTGTGTTGTTTGACAGGCTTTACACTTTGCGTAATCAGATGGTGCATGGCGGTGCGACTTATAATAGTAGCGCCAATCGCGAACAATTAAAGGACGCTTGTAAGATTTTGGGCAGTGTCCTGCCGGTAATGCTGTCGATTATTCAGAAAAATGCCGATAAGGATTGGGGCAAGCCGTTTTATCCGTTTGTGAAGGAGGATTGATATGGCAGTTAAACCCCGTCAAGATGTTTATTGGACTTGTGTATCTTGCGGTTGGCAGCGTGAGGCATCTAAGGGATCGGATATGTTGTTGCCCAAGCCTAGACAATGTGGCAAATGCGGAAGTCAAAATTTGGAACTAAAACAAGGTAATATGTTGTCAGGTTTGTTGAAGATGTTTTCGGGAAAACGATAAAGATCAAAAGGCCGTCTGAAATTCAGCTTTCAGACGGCCTTTATTTTGGCTTATCCAATCAATAAACGTCGCGTTGGTAGCGTTTGTCTTCGCGCAGGTCGTTGAGGTAGTCTTCGGCTTCGTCACGGCTGAGTTTGCCTTGGGTTTCGATGACTTCGATCAGGGCGTTTTCGACATCGCGTGCCATGCGTGCGGCGTCGCCGCAGACGTAGATGTGTGCGCCTTGTTGCAGCCAGTTCCAAACTTCGGCGGCGCGTTCGGTGATTTTGTGTTGGACATAGACTTTGTGTTCGCCTTGGCGGCTCCATGCGAGGTCGGCGCGGGTGAGGAGGCCGTCTTTGCGCCATTCGTTCCATTCGAGTTGGTAGAGGAAGTCGTCGGCCAGGCGTTGGTTGCCGAAGAAGAGCCAATTTTTGCCACTGTCGCCATTGGCTGCGCGTTGTTGCATAAAGGAGCGGAAAGGGGCGACGCCTGTGCCTGCTCCAATCATGATGATGGGTGTATCGCCGTTTTGCGGCAGGCGGAAGTTGGGGTTGGGTTCGACAAAGACGCGGACTTCGCTGCCTTCTTCGAGGCGTTCGCCCAAGTAGCCGGATGCTGCGCCGGTGTAGGTGTGGTCGTGGTGGTTGAAACGGACGACGCCTACGGTAAGGTGGACTTCTTCGCCGACTTCGTCTTGTGCGGAGGCGATGGAGTAAAGGCGCGGGGTTTGTGGGCGGAAGAGGCTGTATAGGGTTTGTGCGTCCAGTGGGTGCGGATAGGCGGCAAATACGCCGACGGGCGGTGTGGCGGCGAGGTAGGCATCCAGTTGGGCTTTATCTGCGGCTATGGTTTTGAGTTCTTCATTGTTTGTTAATTCGGCGTATTGTTGGACGAAGGCGGGTGTATTTTGGGTAATGTCTGCGGATTCAGTCAGGGCTGTGCGGATGTCGGTTTCGCGGCCGTCTGAAAGTTGGACGGTTTCGTTGCCGTTCAGTTGGTTGAGGTCGAGGATTTCTTGAACGAGGTTGGCGGCATTTAGCGGCCATACGCCGAGCGCGTCGCCTGCCTGATAATGCAAACCTGAGCCGCTGAGGTCGATTTCGATGTGTTCGACATCTTTTTCCGCATCGCGCGAGGTAATTTTTTGGCGCACGGATAGGGTGGCTGTGTAGGGGTTTTCTTTGGTGTATACGGTGCCGCTGCTTGGTGTGGCTGAGCTGTTTGGTGCGGCGGTTGTACTTGGGCTTGCTGCTTGGGCGGCTAATGCGGCCACTTTGGGTACGACGGCGGCAATCCATGCGTCGGCATCGGCTTGGAATTCTAAGTCGCAAATGCCCAAGTCGTTCAGACGGCCTGCGCCCAGTTCGGCAAATTTGGCATCAAAGTCTTTGCCTGCTTGGCAGAAGTTGGGATAGGAGGAATCGCCAAGGCCTAAGACGGCAAAGGTGAGTTTGTTGAGATCAGGTTTCTTTTTGCCGTAGATGAATTTGTACAGAGGCAGAGCTTCTTCGGGCGGTTCGCCTTCGCCTTGGGTGGAGGTAACCAAAAGGACGATGTCTTCGTCGGGCAGGGTTTTGCTTTTGAAATCGCCTGCGCTGCTGAGGCGGGCTTCTACGCCTGCGGCTTGAAGTTTGGCGTGTAAGGATTCGGCAACGCTGCGTGCATTGCCGGTTTGGGAGGCGGAGAGGACTAATACGCGGCGGCTGACTGTCGGGGCAGCTGTTTGCAGGGCAGATGGTTCGGCTGCTGCTCCGGATATGCTTTGGCTTTGCGCCCAGCAATAGCCGGAGAGCCAGGCAAGTTGGGTGGGGGATAGGGCAGAGAGTTGGACGGAGAGTTCGGGTGGAAGCGGATTGGCTTGGCTCATTTGGATTCCTTTGTTGGACGGCTATAACCGATTGTTTGAATAATGGACAGTCGCCACTTTAAACAGGCCGTCTGAAAAAAGGAAAGAATGCTTGGTTTTAATTTAAGATGATTTCGTTATATTCGGGAAGGTATTGGGCCGTCTGAACAGGCATATTCAGACGGCCTTGGATTGGATAGAAACGAGATTTTCAGTTGCCGCTGGAGAGTTTCATCACTACGACGCCGGAGATGATGAGGAATGCGCCGAGCCAGCGGCCGAAGTTGGCGGCATCGTTAAAAAATACAACGCCCACTAAAAACGCCCCTGCCGCGCCTATGCCTGTCCAGACGGCGTAGGCTGTACCCATCGGAATACTTTTTTGGGCAAGGTAAAGAAAGTATCCGCTGCCGATGATGCAGGCAAGCGCGGCGGCAAAGCCATGCCAGCGGTAGCCTTCCTGTTGTGCCAGCTTCAAGCCCAATGGCCAGCCGATTTCCAGCATACCGGCTAAGATTAAATAAAACCAACTCATAATATGTCCTGATAGTGTGTTAAGGTTTCAGACGGCTTTGGAAAGATTGTTTTCTTCCGAGAGTTCAACGCGTTGTCCAATATCTTTTAGATTGGAGTATTGTTCGACCAAGCGCGGTACATCGTCCAAGCTCATTGCAAACATCCATAAATAAGTGCTGACGGAATAGATATGGCCGGCGCTTCCGTAGCCTTTAAACGTCATGTGTATAAAGGCGAAGCCGAACAATACGCTCATCGCTATGCCGATACTGAGATAGCCTAAGGCTTCGCGGTTGGAAATCAGCACGCGTAGTTTGGCAACCCAGCCATAGTGGCGGTAGAGCTGATGCTCGTTGCCGTCGCGGATAAGGTGGTTGTCGCGTTCAAGCCGGTTGTTTAAACGGAAATATAGGTTTTCGCTGATGGCAGCAAAACGCGGCAGCAACCATAAAAACAGGGCAAGTATCGCGACAGCCAATACGCCCACCCAAAATTCCAATATCAGCAACATCATACATGCACCGAAGATGGAGACCAGCGAAGTAGCAGCGATGGGCAGGTGTTCTTCAAAAAAACTGACAAACTCACGCGATAGGGCAACGCGTGCGGTAATGGCGGAATGCGGTACTTCTCGCTTGCGCTGTTCCAAAACGACCGGGACGGCGATTTCGGTATAGATTTGGGTAAATGTGCGCGTATCGGCTGCTCGGCGGGCGGCTCCGATTATCCACATTAATAAAACCACCACACCATACAACATTGCCTGCCAGACGTTGCCTTCCATAACGGCATTAATCGCCCAGCCGCCAAACACGGGATATACCAGCAAGAGTAGATTATCCAAGCCGACGAGAGAGAAGGTTGTGATGAGTTTGCGGCGGTGTGTTTGACCGATGTGTTTCAACATTTTCCACATGGTTGCCCTCCTTATTTAGTATTGAGGGTTTGCGCCATTAATTCGGCCAATGCGTCCAAATCGGCAAACAGTCGGACTGCACGTTTTTCACCGAAGGCGGTAAAAATTCGTTTGCTGAATTCCTGCATGTTTTGCACCAGTGGTGCGGCGTATTCCTTGCCTTGCTCGGTCAGCGACAATAAACGTTCGCGTTTGTCTTGTTCGCTTTCGTGAAATGTCAGCAAGCCTTGTTCCGCCAGCGTTTTGCATGTGCCGGAAACGGTTTGCTTGGGTAGGCTCCATTCTTCGCCTATGTATTTTTGAGTGCGGCTGCCTTCGGTGGCCAAGGTGTAGAGAACGGCGAAGGTATTGTAGTTGGTGTTTTGCTGTTTAATCCATTGGTCAAATGCGCTGTCTATATGGCTGATGCGCATACCGAGTTGATCGAGCTGATTTATAAATTGGTCCTGATATTGACTAATTGAATGTGGATTATAGTCATATTTAGGACTAATTGCAAATAGAAGGCCGTCTGAAACAATCATTTTCAGACGGCCTTGAAACCGTTAAAATAATTAATGTAGAAACGATATATTCAAACTACGATAAACCTAATAAAACCATCTTCAGCACATACGCCATGATTCATTTCTTATCTCAAAATATTTCATCTAAACAAGCCACTGCCATCGGGCTGCTTGCCGTTGCCTTGTGGAGCTTTGTCATTTCTCTGATACGCTCTTTGAGCCTGCATATGGGGGCAGTGGGTGGCGCGGCAATGATGTACACCTTGTCCACCGTATTGATTTGGCTGATTTTCGGCCGGCCGCATTTGCGTAATTACAACCGCAGCTATTTGTTTTGGGCGAGCGTGTTTTTTGTCGGCTGCGAACTGTGTTTGTCGCTCTCGGTCGGTTTTGCGCAAAACGCGAGACAAGCGGTGGAAATCGGCATGGTCAATTATTTATGGCCGACGTTTACCATTGTCGGAGCGGTATATTTCAACAAACAGCCGTCAAAATGGTGGATAGTCATCGGCTTTGTGCTGTCGTTTTTAGGGATTGCCACTGTATTGGGCGGCGATGTCGGCTTGTCGGTTTCCGGTATTTACCACAATGTCCGCACCAATCCCGGCGGCTACATCATGGCATTTGCGGACGCAGTGTTTTGGGCGGCATATTGTACGCTGACGGCGCGTGTGAAAGCGGAAGGCAGCAGTGTCGGTTTCTTCTTTGCGCTGGTGTCGATATTGCTGTGGATCGAATACTTTCTCAGCGGCGCGAATACGTTGAATTTTGATTCCGTATCGCTCGGCTATGCCGTTGCCGCCGCGTCTTGTATGGGCTTGGGCTATGCAGTGTGGAATATCGGTATTTCGCGTGGCAACCTGACCGTATTGGCGGGCGCATCTTATTTCATTCCGGTGTTGTCTGCGGTAGTGTCCTCGTTTTTGATTAGCGCGCCGTTGTCCATGACGTTTTGGCAGGGTACGGGAATGGTGTGCTTAGGGTCGATTGTGTGTTGGTTGGCGACCCGGAGAAAACAGATGGCGTGAGGCAATATCCCATAGCTTCGCGATATAACGAAAACAGCTTTTTTAACAACCAAACATTCTTTCCCATTTTCAGACGGCCTGTTTAAAGTAGCAGTCAGTTTGAGAAATCACGAGAAAAGGGAAAGAATCATGACAGCAGCTTCCGCTCCGCTTTTACGCTTCATTACCGCCGGCAGTGTCGATGACGGCAAATCCACCCTCATCGGCCGTCTGCTCTACGACAGCAAAACCTTGCTGACCGACCAGATTGACAAGCTCAACCGCGCTGCTGAAAACGGCGAAACGCCCGACTTCGCCAGCCTGACAGACGGCCTTGCCGCCGAGCGTGAACAAGGCATTACCATTGACGTGGCCTACCGTTATTTCGCCACGCCCAAACGCAAATTCATCATTGCCGATACGCCGGGACATGAACAATACACGCGTAATATGGTTACCGGCGCATCGACTGCCGATGCCGCTATTATTTTGGTCGATGCCACACGCGTCGATTTTTCAGGCAGCGAACCTGTCCTCCTGCCCCAAACCAAACGCCACAGTGCGATTCTGAAACTCTTGGGCTGCCCCAACATCATCGTTGCCGTCAACAAACTCGACCTGCTCGACTTTGATGAAGCCAAATATCAAGCCATTACCGAAGCCTATCGCAAACTGGCGGAACAAATCGGCCTCCAAGCACAAATCCACTTCCTGCCCATCAGCGCCTTGAAAGGCGACAATATCGTCAATGCCAGCAGCCAAACCCCATGGTATCAAGGGTTGCCGCTTTTGCCTTTGCTTGAAAGCCTGCCCGTCAACCGTCAAAATGCCGCCGACCAAGCCGCGCACTTTCCCGTACAACGCGTGGCGCGCCAAGACGGCAGCAGCAGTGACGACTTCCGCGGCTATCAAGGCAGATTGGAAGCGGGCCGTCTGAAAGTGGGCGATGAAGTCAAAGTTTTACCCAGCGGCCATGTTGCCAAAGTTGCCGAAATCTATAATGCCAACGGTAAAACCGAATCTGCCGAAGCAGGGGAAGTGTTGACTGTTGTTTTGAATACGGACATCGATATTTCACGCGGCAACAGCATTGTTTCAGCCGACAGCGCCATTGTTCCCGAACAACAATTTCAAGCCGCGCTTTGCTGGTTTGACGATATTCCGCTCAATCTGCGCCGCAAATATTTGCTGAAGCACACTACCCAAACCACGCCGGTAAAAATCAGCGAAATTGCCTATGTTTGGGACGTGAACACCCTCAGCCGCGTCGAATCCGCCGAAACGCTCAAGCTCAACGACATCGGCAGCGTCAGCTTCAAAACCCAGCAGCTGCTTGCTGCTGCCGCATACGAAGACAACCATGCACAAGGCGCGTTTATTTTGATTGACGAAGCCACCAACCATACTGTCGCGGCAGGCATGATACGCAAAGTCAGCAAAGCAAACAGTTTTGAAATTTAAAAGAAAAGTTGAAATAAAAAAAGGCCGTCTGAAGTTTCAGACGGCCTGTTATTTTATCCAAGTCGGAAATACTTATGCGCCGTAAACCGGATATTTATTGCACAAAGCAGTCACTTGTTCGCGGACTTTGGCGAGGTTGGCTTCGTCTTCAGGATTGGCCAATACGTCGGCAACCAAATTCGCCAATACGCGCGCGTCGGCTTCGTTAAAGCCGCGTGTAGTCATGGCGGCGGAGCCGATGCGGATGCCGGAAGTAACGAATGGTTTTTCCGGATCATTCGGGATGGCATTTTTGTTGACGGTAATGTGAGCTTTGCCCAAAGCGGCTTCGGCGGCTTTGCCGGTGATTTTCATCGGTTGCAGGTCAACGAGGAAAACGTGGCTTTCAGTACGGCCGGAAACGATGCGCAAACCGCGTTTAACCAACTCTTCCGCCATAGCGGCAGCATTGAATTTTACTTGTTTTGCGTATTGTTTGAACTCAGGTTGCAACGCTTCTTTAAACGCTACGGCTTTGGCCGCGATAACGTGCATCAACGGACCGCCTTGCAGGCTTGGGAAGATGGAAGAGTTCAGCGCTTTTTCGTGGGTATTGTCACGGCACAAAATCACACCGCCGCGAGGGCCGCGCAGGGTTTTGTGGGTGGTGGTGGTTACGAAGTCGCAGAATGGCACGGGGTTAGGATATTCGCCGCCGGCAATCAGACCGGCATAGTGCGCCATATCGACAAAGAGGTATGCACCGACTTTATCGGCGATTTCACGGAATTTTGCCCAGTCGATTTGCAACGCGTAGGCAGATGCACCGGCCACAATCATTTTAGGTTTGTGTTCGAGAGCCAAGCGTTCCACTTCGGCATAATCGAGAACTTCGTTTTCATCCAAACCATAAGTAATGGCGTTGTAGAGTTTGCCGGAGATGTTAACGCTTGCGCCGTGGGTCAAGTGGCCGCCGTGTGCCAGAGACATGCCCAAAATGGTGTCGCCCGGTTTCAAAACAGAAGCGTACACAGCTTGGTTGGCTTGGGAGCCGGAGTGCGGTTGGACATTGACATATTCTGCGCCAAACAACTCTTTAGCGCGGTCAATCGCCAATTGTTCGACAATATCAACGTATTCGCAGCCACCATAGTAGCGTTTGCCAGGATAGCCTTCAGCATATTTGTTGGTCAATTGCGAACCTTGGGCTTCCATAACGGCACAGCTGACGTAGTTTTCAGAGGCGATCAGCTCGACGTGGTCTTGCTGGCGCTTGTCTTCTTGGGCGATGGCTGCTGCCAAATCGGGGTCATATTGTGCGAGGGTAACGCTTTTTGAAAACATGTTCTCGATTCCTTTGTGATGGGCTGAAAAGAAAATATGGGATGGAGTGCTGCGAATTGGTTCAAGATGAACTATTTTTCTTGCATTGTCAACAATTGTGTCGGGCGTTTGGTTTCAGATGGCCTGAGATTGAAGGGTTTATTTGAAAATATCATCTTGTTTTAAATGAAAATCCATTTTTTCCAGAAGCGCGACCAAATCGGCTTCGGCTTGGGCGGCTTTAAGATTTTTTGCCAGTTCTACTAAGGCTACCGCATTTAATCGTTCTTTCTCCAGCCGTAGAGCTTCTTCGCTGAAGATTTTGATATTGTCTGCCGATTCGGCGGTATCTATTTTTTCAAATGGATAAAATGATTCTTCGTGCACGGCCAAACCGTCGGGCAAGGGGGCAACATGGTTGAAATCGGCATCATTGACCGGCATCCATGAAGGATGGTTTTCAAGCAGGATAAATTGTCCGTCCATGCCGTTGATATGGCGGAATAGGGTGGTTCGGCCATTGTGTAAACGCATAAGCCCGATTGTATGCCCAAGTCGGTAAACCGTCTAGAAACCTGTTTCTTTCCATTGGGACGATGGCTAATGGTGATATTATTAATTTTGACATAAAACAGTTTCGGCTTAAAAAAGACTGGATAAAACGCCCGTGTTTGTTATAATGAAGCTAAAGATTAATTCGTCCTAGTTTTTGGCAGCAGTACTTTTTTATTTAATTAACAAGAGAGGAAAACAAAATGTTTCCAGAATATCGCGATCTGATTTCTAAACTGAAACAAGAGGATGCACACTTTGCCCGTTTGTTTGAGGAGCACAACGAGCTGGACGATAAAATTACCGGTTTGGTGAATAACGTGGTAACCAGCGGCGCCGAAGAAATCGAGGAGCTGAAAAAAGCCAAACTCAAACTCAAAGACGAATTGTATGCTCTTCTGCAAAAAGCAGCAGGCAAATAATTAAAAATTGAATAAGGCCGTCTGAACGGTATGATAGGAATCTCGGATTTCGTTTCATACTGTTTCAGACGGCCTTTTTACTTGTTTGGTATTTTGTTATTTCTATTAGCACAATTTAACTTTTAATTGTAAATCACTCTTAATTGCATTGAAAACTCTGTTAAGTTTATTTAAAATCTCGAATAATTTTTATTTTGATTTTAAACAAACAAAACCAAGAGAAACAATGCAATGAAAACATTCACACTCGCCATTTTGCCTTTGGCGTTAATCAGCGCATTCTCACACGCAGCTGAAGAGAAAGCAGTTGAACAGGCTGAAGTCGATACCGTTTACGTTACTGCCGAGAAACAGTTGCAGCAATCGCTCGGCGTATCGCGTATTTCTAAAGACGACATCGACAAACGCCCTGCAGCCAATGATATTTCCGAATTTGTCCGCACCATGCCGGGCGTCAACCTGACCGGCAATACGGCGACGGGTCAGCGTGGCAACAAACGTCAAATCGACTTGCGCGGTATGGGCCCTGAAAATACATTGATTCTGATTGACGGCAAGCCTGTAAACTCGCGCCAATCCGAGCGTATCAGTATGCGCGGTGAACGCAATACGCGCGGCGACAGCAACTGGGTACCGGTTGAAGAAATCGAATCCATTACCGTTTTGCGCGGTCCGGCGGCGACCCGTTACGGCTCCGGCGCGATGGGCGGCGTGGTCAATATCGTCACCAAAAAAGTATCTAAAGAATTTAAAGGCCAAGTCAATCTTTACGCCAATCAGCCGCAAAACAGCAAAGAGGGCGCAACCCGCCGTATCGGCTTCAATTTGAGCGGCCCGATTATCCAAGATACTTTGGGCTTCCGCATTTACGGCAATTTGAATAAAACGGATGCAGATGCTGCTGATATTAATGCCGGACACGGTAATGACAGCGCGGCCGGTGTCGAAGGCGTACGCAATAAAGACATCGCAGGCCGTCTGCAATGGAAAATCAGCCCTGCGCAAACATTGATTTTAGACAGCAGCTACAGCCGTCAGGGCAATATCTACAACGGCGATACGCAAAACAGCAATCCGCGTTCCGCTTTGGTTAATTCTTTGGCCGACAGCAAAGCCGAAACCGCACGCTTATATCGTTCTGCTTTCTCGCTTACTCATGATGGCGCATGGGAATGGGGTGATACCAAAAACGTGATCAGTTATGAGCGCACAGTCAACAGCCACTTGCCTGAAGGTTTGGCCGGCGGTCCGGAAGGCAGCTATACAGGCTTGGATTTTGTTCAAAGTCGTCTGAAAAACCTGCGTTTCAGCAGCGAAGCGAATATTCCGTTCAAACTTGGTGTTGATAATGTATTGACGGTCGGTGCGGAATTTACTGACAGCAAATTGGATGATCCTACATCTAACTCGCAAAGTCTGACAGATACTATTCCCGGTGGCCCTGGACGGCCATCACGCAAGGTTGTGAACATCTTCTCGGGCGTGTCGGAACATCGTAGCGGTAAAACTTCACAACGCAACTGGGCGGCCTACGTTGAAGACAATATTTCGTTGACCGACAAAACCCATCTGATTCCGGCCATCCGTTTCGACCACAACAGTGCCAGCGGCAGTAACTGGAGTCCGGCTTTGAACTTCTCGCATCAAATCGGTGAAAACTGGTTAGTTAAAGGCGGTGTTGCCCGTGCGTACAAAGCGCCAAATCTGTATCAAGCTAGTTCTGACTTTATCCTGTACACACGCGGTCAGGGCTGTCCGCTCAATGCGCCGGGTAATGTCAGCTGTTTCTACATGGGCAACAGCAATTTGAAACCTGAAACCAGTATCAATAAAGAGATTGGCCTTGAGTTCAACAAAAACGGCTGGCAGGCTTCCGCGACTTATTTTCATAATGCGTACCGCAATAAAATTGTGATCGGCGACCAGCTTATTGCCACCAGCAATATCCGCAACTGGCTCCTGCAATGGGAAAATACGCCGAAAGCGACGATTTCGGGTATCGAAGGCAACTTGGTGATTCCGTTGCATGACACACTCAAGTGGAGCAACAATTTCACTTATATGCACAAATCTGAAGATTATCAAGGCAATCCATTGTCTTTGGTGCCGAAACACACCCTTAACAGCACACTGTCTTGGACGCCGAACGAACGCTTCGATGCCAACCTGACCTTTACTCACTACGGCCGCACTAAACCGCGTGGCGTAGCGATCAATAGACTGGAGCAAAACGGTAATCCAGGTGCAGGGATTACTCCTTTAACTTCCGAATATAACCAAACCCAAGTCGGCTCTTACGGCATTTGGGGCATCAATGCAGGCTACAACTGGAACAAACGCGTGGCCGTCCGTGGCGGTATCAGCAATCTGTTTGACAAAAAACTGTACCGCACAACTGCCGGCGCACAAACTTACAACGAGCATGGCCGTGCCTTCTACGGCAGTTTGAAAGTATCGTTTTAAGTAGAAGCGTATTAAATCAGGCCGTCTGAAACGGTGTGAAATGAAATCTAGGATTTCTGACACATGGTTTCAGACGGCCTTTTTGATTTTAAATTTAGAAGTATTTGTTGTTACGGAATTTGCTTCACTTTTTAAGAAAGTAAAAGGGCAGCATGTGCCGCCCTGAGAATACAAATTGCTTATTCGACCCAAGTCACCATTTCTTCAATTGGTTTGCGTGATTTTTTGGTGATTTCTTTGGCACGATAGCCGAATGTTGCTGCTACGGATACGCCCCATTCGTTGGCATCAAACAGGCCTTCTGCCGCCAATACTTCGTTCATTTTATCGTAGTTGAAGCCTTCGATTGGGCAGGAGTCGATGCCGATGGCCGCTGCGCCTGTGAGCATATTCGCCAAAGCAATATAGGTCTGCTTGCCGCTCCAGTCAAAGAGTGCGCGTTGGTCGTCAGCAATTTTAATGTCGGTTTCTTGGAAGCTTTTGTATCTTGCCAATGCTTTTTCCAGTTGTTCTCCTTGCAAGCCCCTGCGTTCGGCGACACTGAGGAAGAACGGGGTATCGTAACGGGCATTTTTCTTGGCAAGGATAATCACCAGATGGCTGCAGTCGTCCAGTTGGAATTGCATCCCCCAGCTGAAAGGCTTGATTTTCTCACGCAGGGCTTTGTTTTGAATCACCAAGAATTTCCATGGCTCGGAGCCGACAGAGCTGGGCGAGAGGCGGGCAAATTCTAAAATCGCTGCAAAATCTTCTTGGCTGATTTTTTTGTTGGGATCGTAATAACGGGTGGAGCAGCGATTTTCGAATACTTGCAGCATTTGTTCGCGTGTAATTTGATTCATCTGGTTTTCCTAATAAATGAAGATGTTATTTCAATATCCGGTTTCTTTTGAGGCATCATTACCGGCATAACCTTAAGGAGGAAACAGGCTGGGGCAACACCATGTTAAATCAAACCTGACGGTCAGGCTATCTTTTAATTCTGAATTTCGCAAAAAAATTCGATAAATATCAATATCAATACGAAAAGGCCGTCTGAAACTTTAAACGTTTAAAGTTTCAGACGGCCTTTGATTTCAAATCCTCATTACAGATGAGGATTCATCAGGTTTTCTGGGGAGAGGATGCGGTTGAGTTCTTCTTCGCTCAACAGGCCGCGCTCCAGTACGACTTCGCGTACGCCTTTGCCGGTTTGGGCGCAGATTTTGCCGACCAAATCGCCGTTGCGGTGGCCGATGTATGGGTTCAGATAAGTGACCAAACCGATGGAGTTGAAGACATAGTGTTCGCAGATTTCGCGGTTGACCGTAATGCCTTTGACGCATTTGTCGGCCAGGTTGACCGCGGCATTGCCCAAGAGGGAAATGGTTTCAAACATACATTGGGCGATGACCGGCTCCATAACGTTCAGCTGCAACTGACCTGCTTCGGCTGCGAAAGTGATGGTGGTGTCGTTGCCGATGACTTTGAAGCAGACTTGGTTGACGACTTCGGGAATCACGGGATTGACTTTGGCAGGCATAATGGAAGAACCGGCCTGTAATTCAGGCAGGTTGATTTCTTTCAAACCAGCGCGCGGACCGGAAGAGAGCAGGCGCAAGTCGTTACAGATTTTAGACAGTTTGACGGCTGTGCGTTTCAATGCGCCGTGCACCATCACATATGCGCCGCAGTCGGAGGTCGCTTCGATCAGGTTTTCAGTCAGTTTGCAAGGCAGGCCGCTGACTTCGGAAAGTTTCTCAACAACCAAAGCCGCATAGCCTTTAGGCGTATTCACGCCGGTACCGATGGCGGTGGCGCCGAGGTTGACTTCAAGCAGCAGGGAGCGGGTGCGGTCGAGGTTGAGGATTTCTTCTTCCAACAACACTTGGAAAGATTGAAACTCTTGTCCGGCAGTCATCGGTACGGCATCTTGAAGCTGGGTGCGGCCCATTTTCAAAACGTCTTTAAATTCTTCGGCTTTGGCGACAAAGGCGTTTTTCAGGACGGCCAGTTTGTCGAGCAATTCGCCGATGCTGTAATACACGGCAAGGCGGAAGCCGGTAGGGTAGGCGTCGTTGGTGGATTGGCTGGCGTTGACATGGTCCATTGGATTGACGATGTCGTAGTGGCCTTTTTCGTGGCCCAAGACTTCCAATGCGAGGTTGGCAATGACTTCGTTGGTATTCATGTTGACCGAAGTACCTGCGCCGCCTTGATAAACGTCGGATGGGAATTGGTCGAGGCAGCGGCCTTTGACCAATACTTCATCGCAGGCTTTTTCGATGGCAGCCGCGATTTCCGGCTTGATGGCACCCAATGCGCCGTTGGCTTGCGCAGTGGCTTTTTTAACCATGACCATGCTGCGGACAAATTGCGGTACGTCGGAAATTTTTTGTGTGGAAATTTTAAAGTTTTCAATGGCGCGCAAAGTATGGATGCCCCAATATACTTCAGCAGGGATCTCGCGGTCGCCCAATAAATCGTGTTCGATTCGTACAGTCATTTCTCTTACCTTCTCGTATAGTTGTGTTGGTGTGCATTATGCGTTTGGAACATTAGCCCAGTTTGGCAAGATTGTCCAGTCGGTAAGGCTTAATCGTCAGGATGAAAGCGCGCCGCTTCACGCTCTTTTGCGGCTGTCTCTTTATCTTTCAATTTCGCACCCAAGCCCAACATTTTTTCATATTCGGATTGCGGCGTGCCATCCTCTTCCATGCCGAATGCGCTGGCATTGACCCAAAGGGAAAGCAGGGAAACGATGAAGGCGAAAAAACCAACGATATACCAAAACATTTTTTTCTTCCTTGTGTGTCTGCGTGTGCAGATTGTTGTGGTTTGTAAAGATGTGAATGTAGCACAAACGCGGTTGGGTTTAAATTCTTCTCCCGCATCCTTTCATTGATTTACCTGTAATTGTTTAGAAAGGAAAAGGCCGTCTGAAAAGTAAGACTTTTCAGACGGCCTCGGAGGCTTTGTCGGGAAGATTTAGCCGCCGCATGCGCCGCAGCAACCGCCTTCGCCATGACCGCCACGTTTTTCTTCGTTGTTGATAACGGGCAGCTCGGTTTCTTCGGTTTGCTCTTTTTTATCTTCAGGCAAATCGTTTACTTTGATTTTGTTTTCTTCGGCCATGATACATCCTTTCAATGGATTGAGGAGTGGAAAGATTCATAAAGATAGCATCTTTAAACGGATAAACCAAGCAGCACAAAACTGCCTTGTGATAATGCCATGACTTGGAACAATAAATTTACTTGTAAAAGCGTTCAGGCCGTCTGAAAAAATCTAAAGAGGAGTGTTGGCTTTTATGGTTTGAAATGGCCGCAGAAAGATTTAAGGATGCTTGATTTGAAGGGATAAACTGACATTGATTTCAAAAAAACAATACAATGTTATCATCATCTGGAAACAGCCAATTTATCGGAGCATATATGTATTCACACCACAGCGAACGCCATTTCAGCGACCGCAACAACTGGCTTCGGGCAAGCGTATTGGGTGCCAATGACGGCCTGATTTCTACTGCCTCGCTGTTGACGGGCGTAGCCGCTGCCGCGCCAGATTTCCAAACCCTGCTGTTGACCGGTGTTTCGGCGCTGATCGGAGGCGCAGTGTCGATGGCGGCGGGGGAGTACGTTTCCGTGTCCAGCCAATCGGATACGGAAAAAGCCGATTTGCACAAAGAATGCTACGAATTGGCAAATAATCCTGATGCGGAGTTGAAAGAGCTGACGGAAATTTACCGCCGCCGCGGTTTGTCCGGCGCGCTTGCCGCCGAAGTCGCGCAAGCCTTGATGGAACACGATGCACTCGCCGCCCACGCGCGCGACGAAATCGGCATTACCGAAACCTCGGCAGCCCGTCCCATGCAGGCCGCGCTGGCTTCTGCCGCTTCATTTTGTGCCGGCGCGATTTTGCCGTTACTGGTCGCATTGACGGCTTCTACCGCCATTGTTCCGGTCTTGGCAGTCTCCACTTTGTGCGGACTGGCAGGACTGGGCTATGTTTCCGCCAAACTCGGCGGCGCGCCTGTCGTTCCTGCCGTTTTGCGCGTGTGCCTATGGGGCGTTGCGGCATTGGTGATAACCGGATTTATTGGAAAACTGGCAGGCGTGGCCGTCTGATTGTAAGGCCTTATATTCTTTTAAACCCGTATCCAGTAAAATTGAAAATTGATTTGATCGCTAAAGGCCGTCTGAAAAATTTTCAGACGGCCTATGGTGCTTGTATTTACTTATTACAAACTGTTTTGTCATGACTTATCCGATTCCCAAACCCCGTGAAAAATCCCGTTGGCTCAATCTGTCTCAAGGCTCACTGCCCTTGGCTTTGGCGCGTTATCTGCCGCATAAGCAGCTCAAGGTTGTCTTGACCCAAGATGCGGAACAGGCGTTGCGCCTTCAGACGGCATGGCTGTTTTTCCGTCCGCACGATACGGCGGTGTTCCTGCCGGACTGGGAAACGCTGCCTTACGAGCGTTTTTCGCCGCATCAGGATTTGGTGTCGGAGCGCTTGTCGGCGTTGTGGCAGATTAAAAGCGGCGCGGCGGATGTGTTGTTCGTACCGGTTGCCACGGCGATGCAGAAGCTGCCGCCCGTGCCGTTTCTGGCAGGCCGCACGTTTTGGCTGAAAACAGGGCAGACTTTGGATATAGGCCGTCTGAAAAGCGATTTGGTGGATGCAGGTTATAACCATGTTTCCCACGTTGTTGCGGCAGGCGAATTTGCCGTGCGTGGCGGCATTGTCGATTTGTTTCCGATGGGCAGCGAAATGCCGTACCGCATTGATTTGTTCGACGATGAAATCGACAGCATCAAAACTTTCGATACCGAAACGCAACGCACCATTTCCCCGGTTTCCGAAATCCGCCTGCTGCCTGCACACGAGTTCCCCACCGACAGCGAGGCGCAAAAGATTTTCCGCAGCCGTTTCCGCGAGGAAGTCGATGGCAATCCGAACGATGCGGCTGTGTACAAAGCCGTCAGCAACGGCCATTTTGGTGCAGGCGTGGAATATTACCTGCCGCTGTTTTTTGAAAACGAGCTGGAAACGCTGTTTGACTATATCGGCGAAGATGCGCTGTTTGTCTCTTTGGGCGACGTTTATGCCGAGGCAAACCGTTTTTGGAGCGACGTCAAATCGCGTTATGCCATGGCGCAGGGCGACGAAACCTATCCGCCTTTGCTTCCACAGTATTTGTATCTCTCTGCCGATATTTTTGCAGGCCGTCTGAAAAATTATGGTCAGGTATTGCCGGATATTTTTGGTGATGAACATACGTTGCCAAACTTGGCCGTCAACCGCCAAGCAGATGAGCCGTTGCAGGCATTGAAGGATTTTCAGACGGCCTTTGACGGACGGATTTTGCTGTGCGCCGAAAGTTTGGGACGGCGCGAAACCATGCTCGGCTTCTTGCAGCAAAACGGTTTGAAAGCTAAAAGCGTGTCCGACTGGCAGGGCTTTTTGTCGGCGCATGAGCCGCTGATGATTACAGTGGCACCGTTGGCTTACGGGTTTAAATTAGAAGATCAAAACATCGCGGTCATTACCGAATCCGATCTTTATCAATACGTCGCCCGCTCGCGCAAACATCATCGTAAGAAACACGCCGCCGTTTCAGACGGCCTGTTGCGCGACCTTGCAGAAATCAACATCGGCGACCCTGTCGTTCACGAAGAACACGGTATCGGCCGATATATGGGCTTGGTCACAATGGACTTGGGCGATGAAACCAACGAAATGATGTTGCTCGAATACGCGGGCGAAGCGCAGCTTTATGTGCCTGTTTCGCAACTGCATTTAATCAGCCGTTACTCCGGTCAGGCGCATGAAAACGTTACCTTGCACAAGCTCGGCAGCGGCGCGTGGAACAAGGCGAAGCGCAAAGCCGCCGAAAAAGCGCGCGACACCGCCGCCGAATTGCTCAACCTCTACGCCCAACGCGCCGCCCAGTCGGGACACAAGTTTGAAATCAACGAGATGGACTATCAGGCGTTTGCCGACGGTTTCGGCTATGAAGAAACCGAAGACCAAGCCGCCGCCATCGCCGCTGTGATTAAAGATTTGACGCAGGCGAAGCCTATGGACCGCCTCGTGTGCGGCGATGTTGGTTTCGGCAAAACCGAAGTCGCCCTGCGCGCCGCGTTTGTGGCGGTGATGGGTGGTAAACAAGTCGCCGTACTTGCTCCGACCACGCTTTTGGTCGAGCAGCACGCGCAAAACTTCGCCGACCGCTTTGCCGATTTCCCCGTGAAAGTCGCCAGCCTTTCGCGTTTCAACAACAGCAAAGCCACCAAAGCCGCGCTGGAAGGCATGGCGGACGGTACGGTCGATATCGTTATCGGCACCCACAAACTGGTTCAGGACGACATCAAATTCAAAAACTTAGGTTTAGTGATTATCGACGAAGAACACCGCTTCGGCGTGCGTCAAAAAGAGCAGCTCAAACGCATGCGTGCCAATGTTGATATCCTCACCATGACCGCTACACCGATTCCGCGCACCCTCAGCATGGCGCTCGAAGGCCTGCGCGACTTCTCGCTGATTACCACCGCGCCCAGCCGCCGCCTCGCCGTGAAAACCTTTGTCAAACCCTTCAGCGAAGGCAGCGTGCGCGAAGCCGTATTGCGCGAACTCAAACGCGGCGGACAAGTGTTTTTCCTGCACAATGAAGTAGATACCATCGAAAATATGCGCGAGCGGCTGGAAACCCTGCTGCCCGAAGCCCGCATCGGCGTGGCGCACGGACAACTGCGCGAGCGCGAGCTGGAGCAAGTCATGCGCGACTTTTTACAGCAACGATTCAACGTGTTGCTCTGTTCCACCATCATCGAAACCGGCATCGACATCCCCAACGCCAACACCATCATCATCAACCGCGCCGACAAATTCGGGCTGGCGCAACTGCACCAGCTTCGCGGGCGCGTCGGCCGCAGCCACCACCAAGCCTACGCCTACCTGCTCACGCCCGAATACATCACCAAAGACGCAGAAAAACGCCTCGATGCCATTGCGGCGGCAGACGAACTCGGCGCAGGCTTCACCCTCGCCATGCAGGATTTGGAAATCCGCGGCGCAGGCGAAATCCTTGGCGAAGGGCAGTCCGGCGAAATGATACAGGTCGGCTTCACGCTCTACACCGAAATGCTCAAACAAGCCGTGCGCGACCTCAAAAAAGGCCGCCAGCCCGACCTCGACGCACCATTGGGCATTACCACAGAAATCAAACTGCACAGCCCGGCATTATTGCCTGAAGACTACTGCCCCGACATCCACGAGCGCCTCGTCCTCTACAAACGCCTCGCCGTCTGCGAAACCGTGCAGCAAATCAACGCCATACACGAAGAACTCGTTGATCGCTTCGGTCTGCCCGAACAACCCGTCAAAACCCTGATTGAAAGCCACCACTTGCGGCTTGCGGCAAAAGAACTGGGTATAGACGCCATTGATGCGACCAGCGAAGCGGTAACGGTAACCTTTGGCAAAAACAACAATGTCGATCCAACTGAAATCATCCTGCTGATTCAGAACGACAAAAAATATCGCCTTGCCGGCGCGGATAAGCTGCGATTTACCGCGGAGATGGAAAATATCGAAGTGCGGATTAATACGGTGAAGAACGTATTGAAGACTTTGAAAGAAAGGGTGATGGCTAAGTAAGGATGAAGGAAAAAAGGCCATCTGAAAATACTGGAACTGTCAGTTTTGAAAATCGAACCTAAGATTACTAAATCGATCAGGGAATTATTATGAAAATGAGGGCAATGATACTGGGTGTTACAGGTTTGATATTGTCCGGCTGCTTTTCCACTGATGAAATTAAGTTGGAAGATATTCAGAATTTTAAAATTACTGTCAATGAAGCTAAGGATAATAGACAGGTTCATTTGACAGGCTTATTAGGCAATAGTGCAATGGGTATTTCAGATATCAAAACAACTAGCTACAACGATGAGCTGAATATTACTTTATTTCAAAAATTAGCAGGTTCGGAATACTCAGGAACATTAGATAAAGAAATTGCTCTTGAAAGCAATATTAAGAAGATTACTTATGGTTCTAAACACGAGATGATATGGCAAGACTAAAAATACAATAAAGGCCGTCTGAAAAAAGATTCAGACAACCTTTAAAATTATAAATGGATAGATTTTTTGGCTATCCTATTTCGATAACATTTCAAGATTTTTCTGCGCAGAAAAAGGAATACAGCAACTGTATCATCTCGGTTACCCTCGGGTCGGCAATGTAATATTGCCGTTCCCGATGGTTCACCTCAAACGATACCAAACCGGCTTCACGTAGTAGGGCTAATTGGCTGGACATTGCCGCTTGCGGCAGTCCGGATGATTCAGCCAACTCGGTTACATTGTGCGGCCTTTCATGTAGTTTGCACAATACGGCGAGGCGGTTGGGATTGGCCAGAAGTTTAAGAAAAGCGGTGGCTTCTTCGTAGGGCGGTTGATTGTCGGCAATGGTCATTTTTCACGCTTTTCGGCAAATGAGGAGGTCGAATTATCAGTCATAATGGCCTCAGCAGCAACTTTCAGACGGCCTTTGCTTAATGGTTCCATGGCATTTTGGCCAGCAGGCGAGCCATGCCGCAGAATCCGGTTAGTCCGGCCGTTAACAGGCCTGCGCCGACCATTACGTCTATCAGATAAAACCAAGGCGATACCAGCCAACCTGCCAGCACACCCAACAGAATCAAACTGCCCGCAATGGTTTGCACCTGCCGCATGATATCCGGTGTGGCACGGTCGGCAACAATAGGAAGTCCTACTGATTTCCATGTTTGTAAGCCGCCTTCTAGAATATAGCATTCTCGACCTTGGCCAAGCGCTGACAATATTGTTTCTGCCCGTGTTGTACGTTTACCACTCAGGCAATAAAAAATCAGGCATGGGGCTGTATCATCGGGTAGTTTGTCTCGCTGCTGTTCAGGTGGAAGGGATAATGCACCGCCAATATGTCCGCCCCGATATTCGGCTTGGCTTCGGATGTCTACTGCCAACGCGCCCTCACGGATTTTTGCCATTGCTTCGGAAGGCGTGATTCGCGGAAGTTGTCCGAGCGTACTCATGTTTTGCCTTCGTTATTTTTTGTTGATGCGGCAGGTGTTGATGCCCAATAAGCTGTACAGTGCGCAGTTGCCAATCAGTGCTGTGCCCAGAGGGATAATGCCCAGCCAACCCCACCAGCCAATTTGTCCGGTAGCGGCTGCAGCAATCAGTGCAACACCGATAACAATACGGATTACGCGATCCAAAGTACCCAAGTTTCGTTTCATTTTATTACTCCTTGTTTCAGAATGAATTGTCTATAAATAAATATATATAACAAAAATCATATATGAGAAATATTATATCCTTAAAAATGACTTTGTCAAATGGTTTACAGAAAAAGAGTAATTAATATTTGCATTGTATTTTTTAAACGCACAAATAGAATCAATCTCCAACGGCATGGTTAAATGTAAAAATACAGCCTTTATTTTTTCAGACGACACTGGAGATGATCTTATTTATATTGGAAGAATGAGTAGTCAGTTTTCAGAAGGAATCAAATCATGACCGATTCGGAAAAGAAGCCCAATGGAGACGATTTGAAGACTGGATAATCCGTTGTGTAACTAGCAAGGGAGAGGAAATACTTTAAAATCAAATTGTCTACGAATTATAAAAGGCCATCTGAAAATTGAATCTCAGACGGCCTTTGGTTTCTTTATAACGTCGTTCGTATTATCAGAAACGATAGTTCACTCCCAAGGCAAACTCGCGGCCGCGTTCGTAGAAGGGCACGCGTCCGTTGCCGTTAGGGAAGCGTTGGCTGTGCGAACGGTATTGCTTGTTGCCGATGTTGTTGACGGCGAAGTTGACGTTCAGGTTGTCTTTTTTCAGCGGCTGCCAGTTAGCGTAGATGTCGTGTACGCCGTAGCCTGATTTCTTGCCGTGTATCGTGCCTTGTCCGCGGGCAACGTCGGTGTATTTCACGCTTTGGGCGTAGCGGCCGCGCCAGCCGATTTCGAGTTTGGGGTTTTCAAACTGGTAAGACAGGCCTGTCAGCCATTGGCGGCCGGTGTTCCAGAAGGTGAACGAGCTTTCGTGGTCTTCCGCTTGAATCGGGCTTTCGCCGTAGTACATGTCGCCGTTCAGGCGGGGTTTGACGTAGGATACGCCAGCGCGCGCGGTCAGACCGCCCCAGCGGTAGGATGCGTCAAGTTCGTAGCCGTAGGTTTTAAGCGTGCCGCCGTTGTAAATCTTGCCGCGTTCAGTGATGGAGGCGGTGTTGTTGTTGATTTTTGCCCAACGGTAGACGATGAGGTCTTTGATGCGTTGGTGGAACACGCTGCCGCTGACGTTGAAGTTGTCGTTGCGCCATTTGAAGCCGAGTTCAGCGCGGCGGGCGGTTTCGGCTTTGAGGTTGCTGTCCAAATCGGCGGCGGCGCCTGCGCGTTCGTTAGCCAACAGGGCTTCGTTCAGGCGGGGCGCGCGGCTTGCCTGATTGAGGTTTGCCAAGAGGGAGAAGTTGTCGTTGATGTCCCAAATCGCGCCGATGCTGGGGTTGAGCTGGCCGTGCGACGCGCTTTGTTTGCTGGCGGCGTTGTATTTGAAATGGTCGTAACGCAGACCGGTGGTCAGGGTAATGGGGTGCAGGTTCCAGATGCCTTCCGCGTACACGCCGTATTCGGCTTTTTTCTCTTTGTCGCGGTCATACAGACCGAGAATCTTCAGCCACGCGCCTTTGTCGGACGGCTCGGAGGTTTCGTGGCGGTAGTTGACACCGTATTTCACCATGTGTCCGTCGCCGAAGGAGCTGGCGAGGTTCAGATTCGCGCCAGTCGCTTTGATTTTGCTTAGCTCAAGCTGACCGATGGGAACGCCGCCTTGAGCCGTGCCGGAAGCTTGGGATTTCGGGGAAGGCGCGCCTTTAGGCGGTTTGGTGTCGTCGGTATTGATTTGGAAGACGTTGGCGTCGATTTTGTCGAGGAAGCCGACGTTACGGCCGCGGTATTCCAGATTGTAGGTCTGCTCTTTTTGATAAGTGCCGTCCACGCCGATGTAGCTGTCAACGTTTTGGAACTCGGCTTTGTCGGTGCGGTTGCCTTTTTGGTATTCCTGACGGTAGGTCAGGCGGATGCCATGGTCGTCGTTGAAATCGTAGCCGAGTTTGGCGAGGTAGCTGTGCTGTTTCAGACGACTGCCGAGGTTGACATTGCCGTTGCCGTCTTTGTAGTCACGGTTGTTGAGGAAGTTGCCTGCAAACAGGGCATCGAAGCCGTTTTGATAGCCGTAAACCGCTGCGCTGCCGGTTGAGCCTTTATTGCTGCTCAAGCCCGCGCCGAGTTTGAAACCGAAAGGTTTGCCGTCTGTCAGCAGGTCTTTTGCGTCAACCGTTGTTACGCGGATGGTACCGCCGACCGCACCCAAACCCGCGCTCGCCGCGCCCGTACCTTTTTCGACGTTGATGCTTTTCACCAAAGCGGGGTCAAGCTGGAAGCGGCTTTGGTGGTGGAAGATTTTTGTGGATTGGCTGGTGTTGTCGACTTCTAGGTTAATTTTGTCTTCACCAACGCCGCGGATGCTGTAAAACTGCGCCACGCCGTTGCCGCCGCCGACATCCATACCGATTTGGTCTTTCATGACTTGTTTCAAATCGGTCGAAGTTTCGCGGTCAAGCTGATTGCGGGTAACGCGGGTCGGTACGGCGGTGGCGGTCACCTTAATTTCATTCAGTTCGGCAGTTTCTGCAGGTTGCATATTTTCGGCATGGGCGAAGCCTGTTGATAGTGCGAGTGTAATGAGACTAAGACGGAATACAGGAAAAGAGGTTTTATTCATGATTTTTACCAAGGAATAAAAAATTGACCGTTTATTCTAATTATTTTAATAATGATTATCAAACTACGTATAAATGTAAAAGAACATATTGGTCTCATTTTGATTTGTAGTTTGGATATTTTTATAATTATCAATTGGTTTGTTAATGGTTAAATTTTGTAAATTATTTTTGGTGAGAATATGTTGAGGCTTATTTTTCTGAAACGAAAGAGAAGGGATGAGTTGAATATTTATTGATAATAATATTGTATATAAGTGTTTTAAAAGGCCGTCTGAAAAGTATTTTTCAGACGGCCTAAATATTTATGTTTTACAGCAAAGGGCTCATCAGGCGGACGGCATTTTCTACGAGGCCGCGGAGTTTGGAGCGTTGTTGCCATGATTTGATGGCAATGTAGCTGCTGTTTTTAAGGTAGCTGCGCTGTAGGTAGCAGATTTGTTTAGTGGTATCGCGATCGTAGATGGCGAGGCTGATTTCGAGGTTGAGGAAGAAGCTGCGCATATCCATGTTGACCGTACCGAAGAGAGAGTAGTCTTCATCAATGGTCATGGTTTTGGCATGTAGAAGACCACCTTCAAACATGGCGATTTTGACACCGGCTTCCAGTAACATAGGGTAGTAGGCGCGTGAGGCGTAGCGCACCATCAGTGAATCGACTTTGGCAGGCAGTATCAGGGTCACTTTGACGCCGCGTTTGGCGGCAACGGTTAATGCCATGAGAAGCGGCTCGTCGGGGACAAAGTAGGGGGTGGTAATCGTGATTTGTTTAGTGGCGGCATAGATGGCGCTGATGATGGTTTCGTAAATAACGAAGCTGCCTTGCTCGGGGGCGGATGGAATGATTTGGGCAACAATATCGCCTTGCTGCATTTTTTCAGGAAGGATTTGGGGCAGCAGGCTTTGGGCTTGATTGAGGTATGTTTGTACGTTTTGGAGGTTTTCATCGGTTTCGACGGCGAGGTCGGCGAAGAAGACGGCAGACAGTTCCAAAACCATAGGCCCTGTACAGCGCATCATGGCATCTATCCATTCGCCGACGCCTGAATTTTGTTTGAAGTAGCGCGGATCGACGAGGTTGAAGCTGCCGGTGTAACCGATTTTGCTGTCGATGACGAGGATTTTACGGTGGTTGCGCAGGTCGGTGCGCGTGAATAATGTACGCCAGATGCCGACAGGTAAGGAGGTATGTACTTCAACGCCTGCTTGGCGCAGTTTCTCTACCCAATCGCTTTCAAGAAAGCTCCTGCTGCCGACGGCATCAGCCAGTATGGAGCAGTCTACGCCTCTGGCTTTGGCGGCAAGAATTTCATTTAGAATTTCTTCAATGCGGCCTTTGGGTTCGATAATGTAAAAGGCCAACAGGCAGGAATGGGCTGCGGCGCGTATGTCGGCAAGCATACTGTCGATGATGGTATCGGTGGTCGAGAGCAGGCTCATGGCGTTGCCTTTGGTGGCACCCAGCCCCGTTCCTTTTTCGGCAACTTTACTGATGCCGTGGTAACGTGATTTGACTTGGTCGGCAATGTCGAGATAGATATCGGCTAGATGGGTGGCGGCAAAGTTGCGGTAGAAGCGGTTCATTTCGCCGGTACGTTTGGCGCGGGCCGTGCCGAGACGAGGCTCGCCGATAAGGATGTAGGCGATGGTTCCGAATACGGGGAAAAGGAAGAGGATAATCAACCAGGCGAAGGTTGAGCCGATGTTTTTTTGTTTGTACAACACGCGCAGCATGCAGGCGAGTGCGGCGCAGGTGTGGGCGAAGATAAAAATCTCGGTCCAGGTGATGTCTTTTAAAAAATTCATATTCGGTAGCGGGAGTGGATGTGTTTTTAAGTTTGAAGGTGTCAGCTGATAAGCTTCAGATATTAAGTATATAGAAAAACCGTCTAAAAACAAATTTACACGATAATCGTGTTTTTGCTTTCAGACGGCCTTTTTGATTAGATAGTCTTTTTACGTTAAACCACTAAAAGATAGAGCCAATAGGCAAATCCACCCAGTGCCGCACCGGCAGGCAAGTCAATCAGGTAATGCTGTTTGGTAAACACGCAGGATAGTGCGATAAGGATAGGGAAAAGGAATGCGACAATGCCTAAAGATGGCAATGCGTGCAATGCGGTCAGCATGGCAACGGAAACATGCATGCTGGGGAAACAGTTGCTGGCTTGGTCGAACTTTTGCACAAATTTTAAAAACCATTCGGATGGTGTTTTACCGGGATTGATGCTGCGCCAATGGGGTGGGGTAGAAACAGGGAACAGCCAGAAGAATAACATTTGCATAAACAGCAACATCAGAAAGCTGAATGCCATCATGTTGAAATGGCGGTGGTTGGTGGCGATAAGGTTGAGATAGAGAATAGCTGGGTAGTAAAGAAAACTATATACCCACGACCAACGCGGGCGGAATGGGATTTTTTCGTCTATTGGAGAATTCCAAACAATCTCTTTGCGTAAAGGATGGCGTTGGGTATAAAAGTAAAACTGATAAGCGCCGATAATCATCACGCCGCTTAATATCAGATTGACCAAATAGTCTTGGAAGGTCATGGTGTATGTTCCTAAAAATAGGTTTTATTTGAAATGAATGTATGAATTTAAAAGAACGACATCATACCCATCTTTTGAAATATGTAAAATAATTTTCTCGATTTCTAAAAAATATAGTGTCAATTAAAGAAGATTAGTTGTTTTGCGGTTAATTCTAGCTAAAAGGCCGTCTGAAACCTGTTTTGGGAATTTTCAGACGGCCTTTGAGTTGCTTTAATTAACGGTGATACTGACGGGACAATTCGTGTACGGTATCGACCAAGATTTTGGCGTGTTCCGGATTGGCGTGTTGGTTGATGCCGTGTCCGAGGTTGAATACATGGCCGCTGCCGTTGCCGTAGTCGGCAAGGATGCGTGCGACTTCGGTGCGGATAGATTCCGGTGTGCCAAAGAGGGCGAACGGATCAAAATTGCCTTGCAGGGCAACTTGTTCGCCGACGCGACGGCGGGCTTCACCGATGTTACAGGTCCAGTCCAAGCCTAATGCGTCTGCGCCGATTTCTGCCATGCTTTCCAGCCATAAGCCGCCGCCTTTCGCAAATACGATAACAGGCACGCAGCGGCCTTCGCTTTCGCGTTTGAGTCCGGCAACGATTTGTCGGATGTACTTCAGGCTGAACTCTTTAAACGCTGCATCGCTCAACACGCCGCCCCAAGTGTCGAAAATTTGTACGGCTTGTGCGCCGGCATCGATTTGGGCGTTGAGATAAGCGGTAACGGCTTGAGCATTGGTGTCGAGGATTTTATGCAGCAAATCAGGGCGCGAATACATCATGGTTTTGATGGTGCGGAATTCTTTGCTGCTGCCGCCTTCGACCATGTAGCAGGCGAGTGTGAACGGGCTGCCGGAGAAGCCGATGAGCGGAACGCGGCCGTCCAGTGCTTTGCGGATGGAAGTTACCGCGTCAAAGACGTATTGCAGTTTTTCCATGTCGGGAACTTGCAGTTTGGCGATGTCGGCTTCGTGTTGCAAAGCGCGTTCAAATTTCGGGCCTTCGCCTTCGGCAAAATACAGACCCAAACCCATGGCGTCGGGGACGGTCAGAATGTCGGAAAACAGAATTGCCGCGTCTAGATCGAAGCGGTCTAAAGGCTGGATGGTAACTTCGGTTGCCAGCTCGGTGTTTTTGCACAAATCGAGAAAGCTGCCTGCGCGCGCGCGCGTGGCTTTGTATTCAGGCAGATAGCGTCCGGCTTGGCGCATCATCCAGATGGGCGTGTATTCGACAGGCTGTTTGAGCAGGGCGCGGAGGAAAGTGTCGTTTTTCAGAGCAGTCATGGTAGAGAGGCTTTCTGATTTGGTGTGTTGGACAAAGTTCAGACGGCCTTAGATATGTATTGAGGCCGTCTGAAATGATTAAATGGTTGGTTCTGTTGTAGATTTCATATTGTCGCTTAATGCGAAATCAGCACATCAATTTGGCTGAGGAAGGGCTGCCGGATGTTCTTCTTCGGCCACGCTTTCCAAAACCAGATTGCGTTGTTCTTGCGCTTTTTGCGGTTGATCGGTTTCATCAAACACGCGAGCCAAGACCAAATGTGCGGATACGCTGGGTTGCAGGGCGATACTGGCTTCGAGGTAGCCCTGGGCTTTGCCCCAAAGTTTTCGGCCGTAGGCCAGTTGGCCAAGATACATCAACAGCGGTGCATTGTCTGGTTGTTCCTGTAACCAAGAGTCTGCTAAGTCGATGGCTTTTTGTTGCTCGCGCTCGCTTAGGAAACGCACGGATTCGACAAATGCCTCCAAAAGCTCGGGCTGGTGGGTTTGCGGATAATGGGTTTTAACCCATTTGACTGCATCGGCATACAAACCCAAACGCTCGTATTTTTCGGCAATCGCGACGCACAATTCGCCAGACTTCACACTTTCGGGAATCTGTTTCAAACAGGCTTTCAGACGGCCTGCATCAGTTACTTCGCTTAAGAGGCGGCGATATGCCCAATTTTGATACTGTTCGGCTTCGTAATCGTTGATGGCGTCGGCTTTGACCAGTTTTTCCGCTTTTGCCAAGACATCTGAAGCATCGCCATGATCAAAGGCATAACGTAATTGCAGACGGACCAAGCGGCTTAAGTTGCTATTGATTTTTGCTGCTGCTTCAAGGTTTTGTGCGGCAGTCGGATAATCGCGGCGGCTCAGTGCAGATTCGGCCAGTAAAAGATGGCGGGAAAGCTGCTGTTTTTGTGGCAGCTGTTCGATTTCGTGCAGATAGCGGTCGCGTAATTCAAAGTTTTCCATTTGGTCGGCCGCGTGCGCGCCCAACATCAAAGCCAGGGTACGGTTGTCGCCTGCTTCTTTGTTTTGCAAGACTTTGGCGGCTTCTTGTTCGGCTTTTTCAAAACGGCCTTCAAAATATGCCAAACCTGCGCTGTTCAACGAGGCAGAAGCCTGACGGCCTTTGCGGGCGATGCCGAAGCGTTGCATACGCGCCGGAATGTTCAAGAGGCCGAACACGAATTTAATCAGGAAATACAAGACGAATACGCTCAACAGTAGGCCTAAAACAAAGGCATGCAGATTGATACGCAGCATGGTTTGTTCAACCACGACATACACGTTGCCGGTATAAATGCCGGAAGCCAACGCTAAACCGACGGCGGCGGCAAACAGAATGACAATCCAAACGACGGTTTTCATGCTTGCTCTCCTTTAATTTTGGCAGCAGGCTTGGTTTGGTTTTGTGGTTTGGAAGCTTCGGCGGCCGGTTCTTTTTTGTTTTCAGACGGCAAAGCAGGTGCTTCCAGAGATTGAGGGGCAGAAGCGGCAGCCGGTGCGGCAGTGGTGGCTTGCTCGGTAGTTGCAGCCGGAGCGGAAGCGGTTTTCTCGGCAGCTTGGGTTTGCGTAGCTTCTTCGGTCGTCATTTGTGTACGCGAACCTTCTTGATAAGCACGAACGGCGCTCAAGCTGGCTTTCAGGCTGTCGTCTGAGATCATGCGGACATCAAGGGCTTTGAGTTCGGCCAACTCTTTCAACCATGACTGGGTAGCAGGGGATTTGCTGTCGAAGTATTGTTTTACAGTTGCTTCAACGTTGTTCAAATCGCTTTGATACACTTCGCCGTTGTGTTGCAACAGGGCAATGCGCGCATCCAAAAGGCGCAGGCGCAGGTTTTCACGGATGAAGTAGGTTTGATCGGGCGAAATCAACATAGCGTCGTTGCTGTCCAGATGACGGACTTCAACCAAGCCTTTGAGGGCATTGAGGGATTTTTCCCATGTGTTTTCCCACCAAGTGCCTGAATTAGTGGCTTCGACAGGTGCGGCACCCGGTTTTAATACGCCGTCCAAGACTAAAGGCAGTCCGGAAATACCGGTTTCCAAACGGTCGATACGCAAGGCAGTAGCGGAAATATCGACATAAGGACGGTTTTTCAGCGCGGCCAAATCATTGCTGATGGCTTGTTTAACAGGGATAAGCTCAGGTTGTTCAAAACGGCTTAAGCGGCTGTCGATGTGTTCCAATACGCTGACCGCGCCTTGAAGGTTGCCTGACAGCATCAATTGTTGCGAAGCAGTGTTCAGCATGGATTCGGCTTCGTCAACCAGCCAGTTGATACGGCCTTTGAGTAACTCTTGATAAGCTTTCTGCGTTTGCAGGATTTGATCGCTATTGTTTTTTTGACCGTTGTTCAGGCGGTCTAACTCAGCCTGAATAGCGGTTTGGCGGTTGAGGTTGTCTTTTAAAAGGCTGGCGTTTTCAGATTCACCTAACGCGGCTTTGTCGATTTTTTGGTTGAATTCGAGCTCTTGGTTTTTTAAAACATTTTGACCCTGTACAAACAGGAATCCGCTCGCGCCTAGGCCAAGCAGTGCCAAGACGGTTGCACCTGCGGCCAAGGCTTTGCCGCCAGATTGTTTGATGATAACAGGGGAGTTGTTTTGTGGGAGATTGTTGGACTCGGGCATGCTCGCCTCCACTCGCTGAGGTTGGGTAGGTTTGATTTGTTCAGACGGCCTAGTGTTTTCAGAACGTTCAGGCGCCGGAGCTGCTGTATTGGCAACTTGTTGGGTATCTTTATTGTCTTCGACTGGGCTCACTGCTTGGCTCCTTTGTGGCATGGATGAAAGTGCAGCGGATAGAGAAGTGACGGTTTCTACATGTTTGGCACCGACGATGCGAAGCGCATCGGCAATGCGCGGATGGTGGGTAAAGTATAGCAAGGATTCGAAGAATCGGGAAAATTGCGGCGGAATCTGATGGAAAAATTCGCGCGCGATCTCGCCGGATGTAACGTAGGCGGCGGCGATGTCTTCGGTTTTAAAGTTCTGCCAATCGATGGCGTGTGGCCGTCTGAAATAGATTTCGGCGATGTCGATTTGGAAACCCAGTTCGGTCAGTTTGTCTGCTAGAAAATCACGGCCGCCATGACCTCGAATGATTAAAACTCGGGCATTGGGTGGCAGGTTTTTCCAAATAGGCATTCTCAAAACGGCTTCGCTGTCGTTGCCATCTTCGGGAGAGAATACGGGATAGGGGGAGAATTGTGCCAAAGTATGTTGGCTGGTTTGGCCGACGGTAATGTGTGCTCTGGGGCCGTCTGAAAAGTTCAGGTGCGGCGCTGCGGTTTCAATAGCGGTGGGGCTGACCCAAAACACGACATCAGCTTGCTTGAATTGTTCGGGGAGTTTTTTTAGCGCCGAACGATCCGCCTCTATTTCAATCGGACTCAATACCTGAGCCTGCCAACCGGCTGAATGGCAGGTTTGGATATCTTGTTGCGGACGATTGGACGGACGGATGATGAGTAGAGTAGGCATAATGTGGGATAAATTATTAAGGTTTAGGCCGTCTGAAAGAAGGGTTTCAGACGGCCTGTTGCCGGGGATACGTTATTGATCGACGAATGCGCGCTCAATCAAGTAGTCGCCGCGAACGCCGGTTTTCGGAGAAACGGTCAGGCCGAATTCGTCCAAGACGTTGCAGGTGTCTTTCAACATGGCAGGGCTGCCGCACAACATGGCGCGGTCGTCTTGTGGATTGATTTTAGGCAGGCCGATGTCTTCGAAGAGTTTGCCGCTGCGCATTAAATCGGTCAGACGGCCATGGTGTACATAGTCTTCGCGTGAAACAATCGGATAGTAAATCAATTTTTCTTTAACTAAGTCGCCCAGGTATTCGTGTTCGGGCAATTCTTTGGTAAAGCGGTCGTAGTATGCCAAGTCTTTTTTGTAGCGTACACCGTGAACCAAGATGATTTTTTCGAATTGCTCGTAAATTTCAGGGTCTTTGGTAATGCTCAAGAAAGGGGCGATGCCGGTACCGGTGCTCAAGAGGTAGAGGTGTTTGCCCGGATTCAGATCGCTGGCAACCAATGTACCGGTCGGTTTTTTACTGATGAGGACATCGTCGCCGACTTTAAGGTGTTGCAGGCGGCTGGTCAATGGGCCGTCTTGTACTTTGATACTGAAAAATTCCAGATGCTCTTCCCAGTTGGCGGAAGCCACGCTGTATGCGCGCATCAGCGGTTTGCCGTCTACCATTAGGCCAACCATGACGAATTGGCCGTTTTCAAAGCGCAAAGATTCGTCACGGGTGCAGGTAAAAGTGAAGTAAGCGTCGGTCCAGTGGTGTACGGACAAGACTTTCTGGGTGTTGAATGCTGCCATTGATATTTCCTGTCGGATAAGGCCGTCTGAAAAGGATAAGTTGGGGCGGCCGAGGTTAATAAAAAGAATGGAATATAGTGTTCAGCTACTTGCTTGCCGGTTTGGCTGATTTTTCGCTGAGGCTGTGCAGGTCGGAATAGCGTCCGCCTGCGCTAATCAATTCATGATGAGTGCCTTGTTCGACGACATTGCCTTCGTGCATGACAACGATGTTGTCGGCTTTTTCGATGGTTGAAAGTCGGTGGGCAATCACCAATGTGGTACGGTTTTGCATCAGGTTTTCCAATGCGGTTTGCACCAAACGTTCGGATTCATTATCCAATGCGCTGGTGGCTTCGTCCAAAATCAAAATCGGCGCATTTTTCAAAAGCGCACGCGCAATGGCGAGGCGTTGACGTTGGCCGCCGGACAGTTTTAAACCGTTTTCGCCGACTTCAGTGTGCAGGCCTTGCGGCATTTTTTGGATAAATTCCCAAGCATTGGCTGCTTTTGCAGCATTGATAATTTCTTCTTCACTGAATTTGTCAGCTTGAGCATAGGCAATGTTTTCAGCAATCGTACCATTAAACAGGACAACGTTTTGGCCGACAAATGCCATACGCCCTCGGAGACTTTCGAGCGTATATTCATGGATGTTGATACCGCCAATCAAAATATCACCTTCAGTTGGAGTAAGAAAGCGTGGCAGCATATTGGCCAAGGTGGTTTTGCCGCAGCCTGAGGCACCGACTAATGCGGTCACTTTGCCTTGAGGTACAAGCAGGTTGATGTGGTTCAAGCTGTTGCGTTCGGCTTCAGGATAGCGATGCACAACATCGCAAAATTCGATATCGCCAGGGTTTTGGCTGAGGATTTGTTTGCCTTCATTGCTTTCTTCGGGTTGATCCAAAAAGGTGAAGACACTTTCAGCCGCCGCCAAACCGCGTTGCAGAGACTGCATCACGCCGGTCATGCGTTTGATGGGATCAAACATCATGATCATGCTGGACAAAAACGACATAAAATCGCCTGCGCTGAAGCCTGAAAGTCCGGCTTGGCGGGCGGCTGCGTAAATAATTGCGGCCAGTGCAACCGAAGCCATTAATTGCGTAATGCCGGTACCGGCAGAGCTGGCGGAAACCTGTTTGAGTAGGTTGCGGCGAACATCGTCGGCAATACGGTTGAAGCGGCGATTTTCATAATCTTGACCACCGTAGATTTTCACAACACGTTCACCGTTGATGCTTTCGCCCAAAACCTGCATCAGCTGTCCAAGATAAATTTGGTTGTTGGCAGACAATTTGCGCAAGCGTTTGCTGACCGTTTGGATACATACGGCGACGATCGGCAAAATAATAAAAGTAATCAGAGTCAAACGCCAGTTCAGATAAGTCAGCAAGCCCAACAGGCCGACTACGCTCACGCCGTCTTTGGCAATCACGGTAATGACGTTAAATCCTGCATCGGTAATTTGGTTGACGTCGCTTAAAATGCGCGACATCAGACGGCCGCCAGTATTGCTGCTGAAATACGAAGTCGGCAGGTGCATCATTTTGTTGAACATTTCACTACGCAAGCGCTGCACCAAGTGGCTGGACAGATACGTCGTGCAATATTCGTTGATGAAGTTAAACAGGCCGCGAACGAAAAACAGCGCCACAATTGCCAACGGCAACCATGACATGCTTTTCATGTTTTTATCGACAAAACCTTCATTAATCAAAGGTTTGAGCAAGTAACCGAAAGCCGGCATCGTACCGGCGACAATCAGCATGGCCACTACGGAGACGATAAACATCTTCCAATAGCTTTTTAAATATCCAAGCAAACGCTTGTACAGCTCCCAGTTGGATGTGGCTTGTGTTGTCTGCATATCAATCCAGATTTAGAGCAAACATGCAATTCTAAACGAAAATATCTGTCATTACAATGTTTGCAATTGAAAGTCAAAAGGAGTTGGTATTGTTTTAACGTATTGATTTTATAATGAGAACGACTGTGATGCAGTTGGATTGGTAATAATATTGCCCACTTCTTAAACACCAGTCGCGGCCGTCTGAAAAAGTTTCAGACGGCCTCTTCAGTCGTCAAAGACAGCCAGTTAAGCCAAAGCTTCCTTAATGATGTCTTTTACTGTCGTTGCGTTATTGGGGACAACACGGACACGTTGCGGCAGGTTTTCCAAGCCTTCCAATGCGGCCGGACGGGGGATCGCAACTTTGCCGACCGCTTCATGGATGGTGGCTTCAAATTTGGCAGCCAATGCGGTTTCAAGGCAGACAATGGTTTCGCCGGCTTCGCGTACTTCACGCGCTACTTTGATGCCATCGGCTGTATGCGGATCAATCAATTCACGGTCTTGTTCGTAAACCTGTTTGATGGTGGCAAGGCGATTGGCATGGGTCGATTTGCCGGAAACAAAGCCATATTGTTGATGTACTTTGTTTAACATAAATTCCAAATTAAAACCTTTACCGGAACCTACTTCAGCCCATAAGGTTTTGATTTCGTCTGCATCGCGGTCCATCAGGTCAAACACAAAACGCTCGAAGTTGGAGGCTTTGGAAATATCCATAGACGGGCTGGAAGTGACGAGGGTGTGTTCGCTGTTGCGCGGGCGGTATGCACCGGTTTTGAAAAATTCGTCTAATACGTCGTTTTCATTGGTGGCAACAATCAAGCGGTGGATAGGCAGACCCATTTGGCGGGCGATATGACCGGCGCAGACATTGCCGAAGTTGCCGCTTGGCACGCAGAAGCTGACTTTTTCGTCATTGCTCGAAGTAGCATTGAAATAACCGGCAAAGTAGTACACGACTTGGGCGACAATGCGACCCCAGTTGATGGAGTTGACTGTGCCGATGTGGTATTTGGCTTTGAATTCGGCATCGTTTTGTACAGCTTTGACGATGTCTTGGCAGTCGTCAAACATGCCTTCAACAGCGATGTTGTGGATGTTGGCATCTTGCAAGCTGAACATTTGTGCGCGTTGGAATGCGCTCATTTTGCCTTCCGGAGACAGCATGAAGACATTGACGCCTTTTTTACCGCGCAGGGCATATTCGGCGGCAGAGCCGGTGTCGCCACTGGTGGCGCCTAAGATATTGAGTTCCTTGCCTTCTTTGTTCAATACATATTCAAACGCATTGCCCAAGAATTGCATGGCCATGTCTTTGAATGCCAAAGTCGGGCCGTTGGAGAGGGCTTGGATTTTGATGCCGTCTGAAAGTGTGCGCACCGGCGTGATGGCTTTTGTGCCGAATACTTCTTCGGTGTAGGTGCGGTTGATGATGTCGCGTAAATCATCAGCAGGGATGTCGGTGGCAAACAGGCTCATGACTTCAAACGCCAACTCAGGGTAGCTGAGTGTGCGCCATTGGTCTAAGGTAGCACGGTCGATCTGAGGGTATTGCTCAGGCAGCATCAAACCGCCGTCAGGAGCCAAGCCCATCAATAAAACTTCGCTGAATTGCTTGCGTGCGGTTGCACCGCGGGTGCTGATGTATTTCATGGTTTCTTCTCTATATATTTAAAATTCAAATAGAAAGTCAAAACGAATTCAGACGGCCTCGATATTAAAAAAGGCCGTCTGAACGATTATTTGTAGAGTCGTTTGAAGCAGGCGGTAACCGTTTTCGCGGTAACGGAAGCAATGGCCTGTTCGCGGGTTGCCGGGCTCAATACCTGCATCATTTCGGTTGCAGTCAATTGATTTGGCGCTTCTTCGCTGGCGCAGCCGCAGATTTTATTTTCCCATTCGGCTTGTTTTTCCGCGCTCATGGCCAAAGCGATGACGCGCCATTCGTTACGTTTGTTTAATTCGGTACGGCATTGGCTGTCTACCGCCATTTTCACTACGCTGCTGCCGATACCTGTACCGCTGCCCAAGCCGCCGAAAGATTCGCCGCCGGTAGCGCATGCACCCAATAAGAAAGCTGATGTAACAGTTGCTAAAAGAGTTTTTGAAGTCATGATGTTTCCTGTAAGCAAGGCCGTCTGAAACGCCCGAAGAGTTCTCAAAATAGCATGTATTATACCGTAATGCGGCCCGATATGTGAGTTTGCGAAACTGCCGTATAATGCTAGCAAGTTTTCTTTTCAATCAGCCAGCACGAAAGCCGCTATGTCCGACCTTTTCGCACGCCAACCCGAAGCCCCTTTAGCCGAACGCCTGCGCCCTCATTCTTTAGATGATGTCATCGGGCAACAGCATTTAATCGGCGAAGGCAAGCCGCTGCGCGTGGCAGTTGAGGGTGGAAAGCCGCATTCTATGTTGCTGTGGGGGCCGCCGGGTGTAGGAAAGACCACGCTGGCACGGATTTTGGCTCAGAGTTTCAATGCCCAATTTCTGCCGGTTTCTGCCGTATTTTCCGGCGTGAAAGATATACGCGAGGCAATCGAGAAAGCTGAAATTGCCTTGCAGCAAGGGCGCGCGACGATTTTGTTTGTTGACGAGGTACACCGCTTCAACAAAGCGCAACAGGACGCATTTTTGCCTTATGTCGAAAGTGGTTTATTAACCTTTATCGGCGCTACCACGGAAAACCCGTCATTTGAAGTCAATCCGGCATTGCTCAGCAGGGCGCAGGTGTATGTTTTGCAATCCTTGTCTTCAGACGACCTGAAAAAGCTGATTGCCAAAGTATTGGCTTTACCCGAATACCAAGATTTCATGATTGAAGCGGATGCGCAAGAATTGCTCGTGAATACTGCCGATGGTGATGCACGCAGATTGTTGAACTTGATCGAGCAACTTTTACGCGCTGCCGATACACGCCGTCTGAAAACCTTAACCGCCGAATTTCTCGCCGACAGCTTGGGGGCGCAAATCCGTCGTTTTGATAAGGGTGGCGAGAGTTTCTACAACCAAATCTCCGCCCTGCACAAATCCGTGCGCGGTTCACATCCTAACGCGGCATTGTATTGGTTCTGCCGTATGCTCAACGGCGGTACAGATCCGCGCTATCTCGCCCGCCGCATTGTCCGCATGGCATGGGAAGACATCGGCTTGGCCGATCCGCGTGCCTTAACGATTGCCAATGATGCCGCCGCTACTTACGAGCGATTGGGTTCTCCAGAAGGGGAACTCGCTTTAGCGCAAGCCGTGCTGTATCTTGCCGCAGCCGCTAAATCCAATGCAGGTTATAAGGCATACAACCAAATGCGCCGTTTCGTCAAAGAAAATGCCAGCGACGAAGTGCCTGTCCACCTGCGCAATGCGCCGACCAAACTGATGAAAGAATTGGGTTATGGACGCGAATACCGCTATGCCCATGACGAACCTAATGCCTACGCCGCTGGCGAAAGCTATATGCCCGACTGCTTGGACGAACCGGACTTCTACCAACCCGTTCCACGCGGATTGGAAATCAAAATCGGCGAAAAGCTGAAATGGTTGAAATCCTTGGATGAAGATGCGCTGGATGATTAAAACAATAAATGTGTCTCAAGTTTCAGACGGCCTTTGGCCATTTTGAGCGTAATAAATTGTTTAATATTGGCATTATATCTTTAATTTCGCTATAATTTTGTCATCCTATTTTCTTGCCGAATAATCGAATACATAAAAATCGCGGCTGCTGAACCCGATTTCCGAAACAAAATTAGAAAGCAGATAATGGACAATTTAGATCAAAGTCGTAGCCGTGCATGGCGACGACATCAAGAGCAACGCCCCAGTCATCGTGTACATGGCAAAAATCCTTTGAAATATAAACCTGAAAAAAAGTGGGATTTGATATATCTCCGCAGCAATAAAATCAAACGTGCACAAAAATTGGGTTTTATTTATCCGTTCAGACAGCATGAATTTGATGCTGAATGGTTTGACTAACTCAAAAGATACATTTTCGATTCAATCGAGATGGTTTTCACAAGGCGGATATTTTCCGCCTTTTTTAATTTTTATGAATGCACTTTTTATTTGTAGTCGTAACCAATGGCGCAGTCCTACCGCTGAAACCGTATTTCGACGTTATCCAAATGTACAGGCACGTTCTGCAGGGACCAGCCCCAATGCGCGGCATACTGTTTCCATAGACGACATCGCATGGGCGGATAAGATTTTCGTGATGGAACAAAAACATAAGAGCCGTCTGCTGGCACAGTTCCCCCGTGCTTTGCAATATAAGGAAATGATTGTTTTAGATATTCCTGATGATTACAGATACATGGATGAAGAGTTGATAGAAATATTGAAGGAAAGTGTCGTGCCTTATCTGTCTAGATAATGAGGTTTTCCTCAAGATTATCTGAAAAAATATGACTTACTTTTAAGTAAAATTTATTTCAATACCATCATTTGCTTCACGCATCACTGACAAATAAAACGCAAATCTAAGATCAAATTGAATTTTTCAGACGGCCTTTGCTGTTTGAATATTTTTAACCTATACCATACACACACATTTTCATGAATATTTTTGAAGCCTTACTATTATTGTGCCTGCTGATTGTTATTAGCGCATTTGTGTCCTGTTCCGAACTCGCGCTTGCTTCGGCACGCAAAATCAAATTGCAGGTCATGGCGAAAGACGGCGGCGATACGCGTGCGCTTGATGTAATCAATATGCAGCAGCAGCCGGGCAGTTTTATTACCGTCGTCCAAATCGGTTTGAACGCCGTCGCCATTCTTGCCGGTATTGTCGGCGAGGCGGCAATACGTCCTTATTTTGGCAAGCTGTTGGAGAACGCAGGCAGTTGGGGCAGCACAGTTGCCTCTTTGCTGACTTTCTCGCTGGTTACAGGCAGCTTTATTTTAATTGCCGACCTGATGCCTAAGCGTATGGCAATGACCCATCCCGAAGCGGTGGCGGTACGTATTGTGCGTCCGATGATGTTTCTGATTTTTATCTTAAAGCCCCTTGTCTGGGTTTTTGACGGGTTGGCAAACGCAATATTCAAACTCTTCAAAATCTCAACCGTCCGTCAGGAGCAGCTGACCTCGGAAGATATTTATGCCGTCGTTGATGCTGGTGCACAGGCTGGTGTATTGAAAGAACAAGAGCACTATCTGATTGAAAACATTTTCGATATGCAGGAGCGTACGGTCACTTCTACCATGAGCACGCGCGAATACATCGCCTATTTCGATAAACACGATGACAGCGATACCGTGTTGGAAATAATGTCGGACAAACCGCACAACAAATTCCTTGTGTGCGACGGCGATTTGGAACGCGTTATCGGCTATATCGAATCGCATACGTTGCTGACCTTATTTTTAAGAGAAAAAGATGTCCGGCTGACCGACAAGCGCGTGTTGCGTAAAGCCTTGTTTATCCCCGATACGCTGTCGCTTTACGATGTCTTGGAAACCTTCAAGACTTCTGGCGAAGACTTTGCCGTCGTAGTGAACGAATACGCGCTGGTGGTCGGCGTGGTAACGCTGAAAGATGTGATGAGCATTGTGATGGGCGAGCTGGTCAATACCGAAGAAGAGCCGCAAATCATCCGCCGTACCGAAGACACATGGTTGGTGGACGGCGCGACCCCGCTCGCCGATGTCATGCGTGCGTTGGATATCGAAGAGTTTCCCGATTCGGAAAACTACGAAACCATCGCCGGCTTTATGATGTATTCCCTGCGCAAAATCCCGAAGCGTACGGATTTTCTGGTTTATGCCGGTTATAAGTTTGAAATCATCGATACCGAAAATTTGAAAATCGACCAACTTTTGGTTTCTAAACAAGGAAATATGGTGGGGAAAATATAACAAGTCGCTGGGAATACTTGAAAAGAAAATTAAAAAATGAATAAAAAGGAAAAATATTATGACGACAACTGAACCTCAAAAATACGCCCGCAGCCTGCACGCGCCCATCAGCCTCGGTACCACCTCTGACGACCGTTTTATGCCGCGCGGCTTTCTTTCATATTTTGCCGAGCTGCCGAAATTGGTTTTAACCGAAAAATTAGATGGGCAAAACAACTGTTTTGCCGCGCACGGCCTCTATGCCCGTAGTCATACTGCACCTACCCAACATCCGTGGGATAAACCTTTGCTGCAACGATGGCAGCAAATCAAAGATGATTTAGGCGACCTCGAACTTTTTGGCGAGAAGACGAAGTCATCCACCGCGACAATATGGCGTCGCATGGGTAGGGAAGGGGAAAAGTAAATATATAAGGTCGTCTGAAACTCAAAAATGCGGTTTCAGACGACCTTTGATTTAGGCCTATGCAGGCTGTAGCGTGGGCAACGGTAGTTTGGGCAATCCCGCTTTCTATAGGCAAATTATGAACCAATATCCGAACATTGCCTCATGAGGGACACGATATTCAACGGGCAGTAAAATAATCTACGCCGACGACTGAGGAGAGTTCGAGCCGCCAAAATACTGCCTGTACTTCATAGACAGAAGGGATAAATCGAAAATCCTCAACCAGCTTTTGAAAGCCAATGTCCGCTACGGCGGACTGCAAACAGGTAAAAATAGCTTTCCAGTTGCGAATAGGCAATCGAATGAATGCCATACATAATATAGATGTTTTAAATTATATATCCATTAACTCATAAGAAACATTTCCGGTTTCTAGTAACTCAATAAATACTCTTTTAATAAAATCAAAGTCTTCTATCACCGAACAAGCTGGATAGGGTTCTCCCTCAAAGTAAACCAATCCAGGAGTACCATTAAAGTCAGATTTTGTTCTAATTAGGAACTCCCTATCTTTTCCATACTCAATTAAAGTAAATAAATATCTTTCACCGTCACATTGAACTGATAATCCTGAGATTCCAACTTCTGGCTCTGGGATAAACTCTAACCCCGCAGCCCCCTCATTTAGTTCAATATTATTAAGTATAGATATCATTTTATCTTTATCAATAGAAGATACTCTCTCCCTATTAGATGCTATAATCCAGTCCTTTCCTCTTTGAAATCCACAGGTAAAAAATAAATTATTTGTCATTTTTTTGGTTCCTTTATTGATCGTTGACCTTTAGACCAAACGTACACTTTGGGTAACTTAGTTCTATTATCTATTGCATAAACAGTAACAGATTTTAACCCAGCTTTTTCAGCAGCTGTAGCTATATCATTTTTACAATAATCACAAACATCCTTACCTTGAACATTAATGACCATACTTTTACCTTTAGTTACACCTCGGTCATAAGCCTGTTGAATAGCTCCTATTTCTGCATGAGCATTTTCCATATTACTATTTGGATAAGGCGAGCCGTTTTTTAAAGGCGGTTTCGCTGCCACATTTTCTGCAATTAGTGTCAGTTTATTTGGATCTGAAAATTTATCCGCCCTAGCCATCTGATTGGTATCAACATAAACCCTGCCATTAACATCCACTCTCGCAATGACATCAATCTTCTCAAGTTTTGTGCCTTGTGCTTTAAGCATTTCGTTTGATAGCTGCTCTTTTAATGGGATAGATTTAGCATTATTCTCCGCACCAGAAGAAATTTTAATCTTATGGTTTTCATATCCTTTTGTTTTCCCAACAATTGGCAATTTTTCGTTTGCATTGGCTCCTTTTGGCAACTTAGTTAAGGCTAGTCCCCCTAACCCCGCAGCTTCAGCAGCACCTTTTCCTACATTAGCTGCGAGTTCTACCAACACACCAAAATAACCAAAGCATTGAAAGCGGAGACTTATTTTTGCCGCCCTTACCATTCTTGGGAGAAAGGGCTGAATGAGAACACCAACGGACTCATCCGGCAATACTTCCCCAAACAAACCGATTTCCGCAACATCAGTAATCGGGAGATACGCAGGGTTCAAGATGAGTTGAACCACCGACCAAGAAAAACACTTGGCTACGAAACGCCAAGTGTTTTATTCTTGAATCTGTTCCAACCACTGATACACTAGTGTTGCACTTGAAATCCGAATCCAAGGCCGTCTGAAACAATCTAATGTTTCAGACGGCCTTTTTATGGAATCAGAAATTGCTAGAGCTAAGACTGAGACCTTTATTCGCAGCTCAAGTTTTTTGTTTTTTCGGCGAATGTATCCATGGCAATTTGGCACATGCGTTCACGTTGGCCTACGTCGGCGGCGGGCAGGATTTGGCGCAGGTATTTTGTGTTGTCACGTTGGAACGATGCTTTATCGCCTGCTTTTTGGTAACACGCATCTGCTCGGGTAAAGTATTGCTGGCAGATTTTCGGCAATTCTTCAAAGGACAAGGGTTTGCTTTTGTGCATGCCGTGCGCGGAGACGGATAGGGAGGAAAGGGCGCACAGCGCGATGATTAAGGTTTGGGAAATGGTTTTCATGGTAAGCCTATTTATTGAAGTGGTCTTTAAATCAATTGTTCGCCCCAATGCAGCTTTTGGCGCAGGGTTTTGAAGTATTGGTAATCGGTGGGATGGAGGACGCGCAAGGGATTGTGATAGCGGCGGATGATGATGCGGTCGAAGTTTTGCACGTCGATATGGGATTGTCCGTCAAAATGTGCGCGTGCGTCGCCGCTTTTGGTAATGAGGATTTCGATTACGCTGGTGTCGGAGATGGCAATCGGGCGGTTGGTCATGGATTGCGGACAGATAGGCACAAGCGTGAAGGCGTGCAGTCCGGCCTGCATGATGGGGCCGCCGGCGGCAAGTGCATAAGCGGTCGAACCTGTCGGCGTGGAAATAATCAGGCCGTCCGAACGTTGGGTATAGACAAATTCTTGATTGATAAATACTTCAAATTCAATCATTTGGCCTGCGCCGCCACGAGACAGTACGGTATCGTTGAGGGCGAGGGCGCGTTCGATGGTTTCGCCGTCACGAATGATGCTGGCTTCAATGAGGATGCGCTCTTCAGGCAGATATTTGCCTTCCAGTACGGGGCGGATGCCCTCAACCATGGTGTCGCGTGAGATTTGGGTAAGAAAGCCCAAGTGGCCTTGATTGATGCCGATGATGGGGACGGCGCGCGGGGCGACTTCGCGGGCGGCGGAGAGGAAGGTGCCGTCGCCGCCGAGCACAACGACGAGGTCGCAATATTTGCCCAGCTGGGCTTTGTTTACGGTTTCGCAGTATGCGGAATCTTGGATATAGACGCAGTGTTCTTCTACGCTCAATTCATCCAGATAGATGGTGAAGCCGTTTTCGCGCAGAAAAGAAACCAATGTGTGGACGGTATCTTGAATCTCGGGCGTATTGGGACGCGTAACGATACCGATGTTTTTGAATGGGCTTTTCATGATAGTGGCCGTCTGAAATTAAGTGTCTAATCTATCCAGATATCGCGCTCGAGGCGGTCGAGGCGTTCGTTTAGGCGGGCAACGTCGTCACGCAGTTTGTCCACTTCTTCCAACCATGCGGCAAGCGTGGCTTGGTCGATAACAGGGGATTCGGGTTCGCGTGAAAAGTCGCTGATTTGTTCGGCAATGCTTTTGCCGATTTTTTTCATGGTGCGGCCGATATCGCCGGCGCGCGAACTGATGCTTTCTGCGGCCACATGACCGAATACACGCGCCAAATCTTCGCTCGGATAATAGCGCAGTCCACCCAAAATAGGAAGGACGGACATGCCCAATACTAAGTCGCCTTCGAGGCTGATGTCGCCCACGCCGGGCTGGCCGCCTTGGAGGATTTTTTGGATGGCGCTGTTGTGGAATGTGATGTTGGTGTCGGCGGTTTCGTTTGCGGTTTCAAGAAAACCTTGTTCGCTGATGCGTCCGGTCAGTCTGAAACCGGTCAGGCTGATGCAGATGATGCTGCCTGCAAATTCAGACAGCTCGCGCTGTTGCTCTGGATTTTGCTGTATCAGGTGGTTGATAAGGGGAAATAGGGCGGACATGGTTTACTCTAAATGCCGTCTGAAACGGATTAATGGATTGAGTCGCAATTTTACAGGCTTAGCCCGTCTGCGCAAACGGTATTTACAATTTTGCCGTTGCTTTTGTCATCAACAATGAAATCAGGAGCTGGCAGGCCGAGTTTGGCCGCTTCGGCAGTATAAAATTCGGCCCGGCTTGGGTGGCGGGGTTCGACAATATTGCGGATACGCTTGCCGTCAGCTTGGCAGGCCGTCTGAAAAAGGACTTGGACGGCCAAGTCTTTATGAAGAATATTGACGGGTTGATTGCCACCTTGGATGCGTGTTTTTTGAACCAGCTTGGTAACGGGATGACGGTCGGCGGAATAAAGTCCGCCCAGTCGCAGTATGTCGATATGGGGGACGGCGCTTTCAAGCAAGGCTTGCTCGACCGTAAGGATTTGACGGGCGGATTCGGTTTGCGGATTGGGCGGCGTGGTTTCATCGCATACGCGTGCTTGGTCGCCATACACGCTGGTGCTGCTGGTAAAGATGATGTGTTGTACCTTAGATTGCTCGGCAAGTTGAATCCATTTTTTCAGGGTATCGGCGTAATGGTTTAATGACGAAGGCGGAAGCAGGCAAAACCATGTCGGCTTGTTGATGTGGTTTTGCCACAAGGCCGAACTGTGAAAAATATCGTTTTGATTCAAATCGATAATGTCGAGTTCAATCGGCAGATTGATGTCGTCGGAGGTCAGATTGCGTTTGATGGCGGCTACCTGACTGCCTTGCTCATAAAATTTCTGTGCCAGCGGCAGGCCGAGATAGCCTAAGCCGAGAATCGAAATATCGGGAAGGTGCATAAATAAAGCATCCGAAAATTAACAGGCCGTCTGAAAATAGCTTTAACTTGGTTAAAGCCACGTTTTCAGACGGCCTTTGTATGGAAAAATCAATGGTTGCTGCCGATTTTTTGGTCGAATTCGGCACGGTGTTCCGGCAGGAGGTAAGGGCGCAACAGGCTGAGTGTGCGGCTGATGCCCCGTACTTTGGAGTCTTCGGTCAACTTGGCGCGGCCGCGCAGGGAGCTGTCGAAGTCGAACCAGTATTTTGTCACCATCCACATATTGACGGCAAGGTCGTTCATGGCGGTTTGGTCTGCGCTGATGATGTTCAGGCCGTTGAGCTGGATCAGCAGGTTGACCAACAGCGGGGAAACTTTGGCTTGGGTAAAGGTATTGTGTTCGCCCAATAATTCGGCACTGCGGGCAAGCAGGGTGTTCACATCGCTGAAAAGGAAACGATATTCCCACATCACATCATAAATACCGGCCATGTAGTTGATGGAGTCTTCAACATTAGACGGCAACACGGCTTCGTTGAGGTAGGCAAGCAGGGCCTCGCTGTAACGTTTGAACAATTGGACGATGATTTCGTCTTTGTTGCGGAAATGGTAGTAGAGATTGCCCGGGCTGATGCCCAAGTGGGCGGCAATATGGTTGGTGCTGATATTGCGCTCGCCTTCTTCGTTGAACAAGGCGAGGCTGGCATTGATGATTCGTGTGTAAGTGTTGACTTTAGCAATGCGCGGCATGGGATACACTCCTTTGTTTTATAGGCTGTATGAAGTCGGCAGCCAGTTGGGTTCTGCGTGTAATTCTACCTGAAATTGAGTAAATACTGTATTACAAACATATTGTGCCAGCTGGTGGACATCTTGAGCGGACGCATTGTTTTTATTCACCAAAACCAAAGCCTGTCTGTCATGCACAGCCGCACCACCGATCTGATGGCCTTTCAGACGACATTGGTCAATCAGCCAGCCGGCCGCGAGTTTGATCGAACCGTCAGGCTGCGGATAGCGTGGCATATTGGGGTATTGCTGCAACAAATCGGCAGCTTTTTCGACGCTGACAACAGGGTTTTTAAAGAAACTTCCGACATTACCAAGTACGTTAGGATTAGGCAGTTTACTGTTGCGGATTGCACACACTGCGTCGGAAACATCTTTGGCTGTTGCTTCTCGGCCTTGGCTCAGTTCGGCAACCGCGGCCGCCAAATCGCCATAGCCCAAGTTCGGCACAAAATGCTCTTTTAATGCAAATACAACCGAAACAATCACATAACGGCCTTTGCCTTCCTGTTTGAACAGGCTTTCACGATAGGCAAAGTCACAGTCGGCATTGGAAAGCTCGACAAAGGTGTCCGTATCTAAATCAAAGCAGCGTACGCTATGGATAACATCTTTCGCTTCAACACCATATGCACCGATATTTTGTACCGGAGACGCGCCGACCGTGCCCGGAATCAGACTGAGGTTTTCCAGCCCGCTTAAACCCAGCCCAACCGTGTGCAAAACAAAATCATGCCAAATTTCCCCAGCCTGAGCCTCGATATAAACCAGGCCGTCTGAACGCTCAATTTCGCGTATTCCCTTGTTTTCCATATGCACGACCAGACCGGCATAGTCTTCCATCAAAAGGATATTGCTGCCGCCGCCGAGCCATAAAACAGTATCTCGGTTGAACTCGGGCAGTCTGACAATGTCGCGCAACTCGTCGGCATGTTTGAGTGCAACAAATGCTTGGGCTTGGGCTTTCAGGCCGAAAGTGTTGTAAGGGGTAAGGTCGGTTTGATATTGGATGGGTTGCATGATGATTTGTGATTTTGTGGATTCAGGTCGTCTGAAAACTTACTATTTAACAATTACGATAGGTAATGGGGTTTTGGGGGGCTTTATAGTTTTCTTGGGAAGAATAGGTCAGCTTATTCACGATTTCTTCATAAATGTCGGAGCCTTCTGGTAACGGCTTGCCTTCAAACATCCAACGGCCTTGAATAATATCGTCGGCAGAAATCCATCTTTCGATTTCATACACTGCCAATGTCCAGCCGCGATAGACTGCAACTGCATATTTTGCTTTTTCACGTCGGCTTCCGATTTTCCAATATTTCCGTGTGCGTTCGTAAATTTCCTTATCCCTATTGGCTTCAGGAATATTCCCTGATCTGATGTCTTTTTTCAGTTTCTCGTATTCATTATTAATCGTAATTAAAACAATAGGTTTATCAGTTTTCAATTCTTGCGCATCATATTTTCGTTTTAATTCGGACAAGCTCATCAATCCTACTTCAGAAGAATGCGTGCCGCCTTGAATATTAGTCAGCGGCTGCTGGCTCGGTTTGACTAAGGAGAGTAGGTCTATTGCCATCGCTTCATATTCAAAAGCCTGTTTGTCTGTTTGGATGTTGTGCCGCAGAATGTAATACACGGGTTGGTTTCCACTTTGATGTATTTCCCTAATCAAGGCAATTTTATCACTTGGCGTTTCTGTTTCTTGTAATGAACCTAGGGCATGATGGAAAACGCGATTGCCCACACCTTTACCTACATAGAAAATGTTGCCGTCTCTAGGGTCAATCAAGCAATAAACATAGTAAGCAAGTTTTTCTATAATAGAGGTTGAAAACATTTTTTTCCTTAAAAGTGAATAAGCCGTAAATGAAATATCAATGGAGGTCGTCTGAAAGAAATTTCAGACGGCCTTATGCGATCTGACCATCTCCCTGCTGCACAATTCCAAGCACCACACCAAGGCGATGGCGGCAATCGTCAGTGAAACGGTTAGCGCAGTCCAGAAGCCGTAAATGCCCATATCGACATGATAGGCAAGTAAGTAGCCGGGCAACAGGCCGCAACCCCAGAAAGCCACGGCATGGATGAACATCGGCATTTTGGTCACTTTATAGCCGCGTAGCGCATATGAAGCGATACATTGGGTGGCATCTGCCAGTTGGAATAGGGAAGCGAAAAATAAAACGGTCGCGGCAATGCCTAATACTGCCGCATCGTTGGTGTACATACCGGCTAACTGAAATCGAAAGATGACCAAGAGCAGTGCGGTACAGGTGGCAAGTACCCAGCCCAACACCAGCGACACGCCTGAAATATAACGCGCCCGCAAAAAATCGCGCCGTCCGAGCGAAAAGCCAACGCGTACCGTACTTGCAGAGCCGACGCTTTGCGGAACCATATACAAAATGCCCGACAGGCTGATGACGACTTGTTGGGCAGCAACATAATCCTCGCCGAATGGTGCCACCAAAAAGACGATAAACGAAAACGCGCTGGCTTCTAAAAAATAAGACAAGCCGATGGGTGCGCCGATTTTCCAAATCTGTTTGAAAGCCGCCAAATCAGGTTTGCCGATTTTTGCCGTCAAACCAAACGGACGGAAGAATTTTTCTTTGGCGATATAAAGCCACAAAGCCAATGCGCTGAACCAAAATACCGCCGCCGTTGCCACGCCGCAACCTGCGCCGCCCAAAGCAGGCATACCGAATTTGCCGTAAACAAACACATAGTTCAGCGGCACATTCAATACAAATGCCGCGAAGCTGACCAACATAATCACGCGCGGACGGTTCAAGCTGGAGGCATAGGCGTGCAGGGCGCGGTGTATCATGGCAGCCGGCATTGCCAAGCTGGTAAAGAACATATATTGCGCCATCGTGTCTTCGACATAATCGTTCAATGTCAGCCAATGACGGAAAGGCGTAATCATCGCCCACATCAACAACATGCCGAATACGCCCAAACACAAGCCAAACCAAATGCCCTGCATTCCTGTTTTGCCGACTTCTTCGGTTTTACCTGCGCCGTACAGCTGGGCAATCATCGGGTTCAACGCCGCCATTACGCCCATAAAGGTAATGTAAATCGTGGAAAACGCGCTGCTGCCCAAAGCCACTGCGGCCAAATCTTCCTTACCTGCGCCACCGGCCATTACTGTATCGACAAAACCAATACCCACTTGCGCCACTTGCGCCAACAGCATAGGCAGGGCGAGGGCAGTAAGCAGACGGATTTCTTTTAAGAAAACAGGAAAGGCAAAGCGGTTGAGGTTCAGTAGCATAATGTGTGCGGTTTGAGGAAAAAGGCCGTCTGAAAACGGAAATTTAAAATTATAAAGGGTAATGCTGATAAGCAGGTAATATGTTGTTTAATCAATAAATTTTTCAGATGGCCTTAAATGTCGGATGTCTTTTTACTGCTTCCAACCAGCTGTCCGGCGTTTGAAACTGCATCAGACCGTCTGAAAGCGAAACTGCGGCTTGGGTAGTCGAAGCGCGGGTCAGTTTTTCATTGGTTTCGGCATCGTAAATGGTGTAATCGATACGCAGGCAGCTTTCGATCTCGACGATGTCCATATCAACGCGGATTTTTTGGCCGAAACGGGCAGGGCGGATGTATTTGAGGTTCATCTGCACAATCGGCCAGCTGTACCCCTGCCGTCCCATTTCGTTGTAGTCGTAACCGATGGAAGACAAAAAAGCACAACGTGCGGTTTCAAGGTATTTGACATAGTTGCCGTGCCACACGATGTGCATGGCATCTACGTCAAAAAAAGGAACTTCGGTTTCAAAGCTGTGTTGGCAGTAGATGTGTTTTTTCATGGTTTAAAAGAGTGAGTGTGATGGTTTCAGACGGCGTCTTCGCCCCAAAAATCATAAAAATTGAACCATTGTAGCGGATTTTGCGCACATTCTTGCGCCAGAATGTCGGCAAAACCCTGCATCGCGTCTTTGACGGCAGCCTCACGGTTGCCGCGTTTCCAGCTGGAAGTATCGGTAAAGCGGCGCAGTTTCAAATGATAGCGGCCGTTTTGTTTGACGCAAAACAGCGTGTTTACCTGCGTTTTTAAAAGCGAAGCCAATAGCCATGCGCCTTGCGGCATAGGGGCCGTGTGGCCTAAGAAATTAATGTCGGCGGTTTTCTCGCCGCGTACAGGCACACGGTCGGCCGCGATGGCAATCCATTCGCCGTCTTCGATACGGTGGTTCAATTCCATCATCAGGGTGGTATCCAAATCTGTTACCTGAATCAGACGGATATGATCTGCGCCGGCTTTTTGCAATGCCTCGTTAAATGCCTGAGCGTGTTTGCTGTGCACCAATACATTGAGTCTGAAATTTTTATGGTGCGACACCAGCGCACGGCAAACTTCGGTATTGCCCAAGTGTGAGCAGGCAAAAATCTGGCCGCGTTCGTTGCGCTTGACTTGCGAATAGATGTCGTCCGGATCTTCAATTACCAAATCTTCATAACGGATTTTGCGTTGCCACACGGCAAAACGGTCGCAAACCGCTTCGCCAAATGCGACGAATTGTTTGAATACGCTGTGTTTCGGCAGGACGGTATGGGGAAAGGCCGTCTGAAGACGGGTTTGATAGCGTAAGACATGACGGCGCGGTTTGGGCGCGGTTGCATAAAAATACAGCACCACAAACCAAATGCACGGCCTCATGAAAAAAGCCGGCAGATAGCGCACCATCAATGTGGTCAGAGCGAGAAACAGGCGGCTGCCGCGTTCTGGCTGCGCCGCCCAATGGGTTTGTTTATTGTCGGTCATAGTTTCAGACGGCCTTTCCGAAAACTTTACCCAATCGGTGTTTCAACATACCGAAAAACAGCCGTGTGTGCATTTTGCTGATGCGGATATTGTCGGCAAAGGCATCGAAGTGGGACACGCCGTCGGCGGCGTATTGGACGGGCGTTTTAATCCAAACCGGTTTGACATCGCGCCAGTAGAGGCGGATAAGGATTTCCGTGTCGAAGTCCATGCGGTCGCCTACGGTTTCTTCACGGACGACGGACAGCGCGGGTGCAAGCGGATAGAGGCGGAAGCCGCACATGCCGTCTTTGATGTCGCATGACCAAGTGTGCAGCATGTTCCAGAAATCGGTAATTTTGCGTCCATACAGCCGCGCTTTGGGCGCGTCGTCGCCGTATTGCGGCCAGCCGCAAACAACGGCTTCGGGGTTTTGTTCTGCTGCTGCGAGGAGTTTGGGCGTGTCGCTCAAGCAATGCTGGCCGTCTGCATCAACCTGCAAAACGTGGGTATAGCCATGTTCTTCAGCATATTCCAAGCCGGTTTTGACCGCTGCGCCTTTGCCGCCGTTGATGGGGCGGTAAAGGACATCAATGCCGTCTGAAACCAAAGCCTGTAATACAGGTTTGCATTCTTCGCGTGAACCGTCGTCCACAATTAAAACGTTTAAACCGAAGCCGCGCATGGTTTGGGCAACGTGGCTGATGGTGGTCGGATGGTTGTAATGTGGAATAAGGGCCAGGGTTTTCATAAATATTTTTTAGACGACGTTAACACAATGCAGAGTATAGCAAATAAACATGCCATAGCGTTTGAAAAGGCCGTCTGAAACGGCGAGGACAAAATCGTTTGATTTCGTTTTTCACTGTTTCAGACGGCCTTTTATATGCCATTAATTCAGCATTGTACATGACCGACATCGAGGCATAAATCATGGAACTCATTGAGCGTGCTGCGGTGGCCGATACTGATGATGATGCTGTCGGGTAGTTTTTGTTTTAAGGCGCGGTAAAGCATGGCTTCGGTCGGTTCGTCCAAGGCGGCGGTGGCTTCGTCGAGCAGGATGACTTTGGGCTGCGAGAGCAGGGCGCGGACGAAGGCGACGCGTTGCAGTTCTCCGGGGGAGAGTTTGTGTTGCCAGTCGTCGGGTTTATCCAATTTATCAACCAGATAACCTAAGCGGCAGGTGTTCATAGCTTCGATTAGTTCCGGATGTTGTTTGTCGATGTCGGGGTAACAAATCGCGTCGCGCAGGCTGCCTTGCGCCGTGTACGGGCGTTGCGGCAGGAAGAGGATGTCTTGATGCGGCGGATGGCTGACTTTACCGCTGCTGCCAAAAGGCCAAAGCCCTGCCAGCGTGCGCAGCAACGAAGTTTTGCCGCAACCGCTCGGGCCGCGTATCAGTAGGGAGTTGCCGTTTTTGAGGTTGATATTGATACCGTCTAATAAAACTTCGCCGTTGTGGCGGTATAGGGCAACGTTTTCTAAGATCAGGCCGTCTGAAACTTCGGTAAGGTTGGGTTGTCGTGCGGTGTGTTTTTCTTCCGTACTCAGCAAAAAGCCGTACAGACGTTCCAATCGGGCGCGGTAGGCGGTGAATTTGTTATAGAACATCCGGAAGAAAGACAGCGCGTTTTGCAGTCGTGCGAAGGCTTGGACGGTCTGCTGGATGTCGCCGATTTTGATTTGTCCGGCAAACAGGCGCGGAGCTTGCAAAATAATGGGGAAGAGTTTGATACCGTTGGTGAACATATCGTTAAAGCCGCTCAGGCAAACGCTTTGTCGCGCAATGCGCCAACGGTTGCGGATAATGGCTTTAAAGCGGTCGGAAAGCTGGTCGTGTTCGTGTTTTTCGCCGCTGTAAAACGCCACGCTTTCGGCGTGGTCGCGTACGCGGATGAGGGAATAACGATAGTCGCCGTTGAGCTTTTCGTTTTCATAGTTGTAACGAATCAAAGGGTTGCCTATCCACATGGCGATAAAGGTCGCCAAAATCACAAACATATAGACAAACCAAACGATGCCGTGCGGAATGTCGACGCCGAACACGGTCAGGATGCCTGCCAAGCCCCACAAAACAACGGCAAATTCCAGCGAGGTAACGACCGAATTGACCATGCCGCGCACAAATTCTATGGTTGAGGTGATGAAATCCTGAGCGTCCTGTTGGATACGCTGGTCGATATTGTCCGGCGCGTGGCGGCGCATTTGCAGGCGGTAGTAGTTTTTGTCGGCAAGCCAGCGTGAAGTCAAAACTTCATTGAGCCGCTCCGACCATTTAATCGCCAAGCCTTGATCGAGAAAGTCGTTGACGACGTTGTTAAACGCCCGTATCAACACCACGCCTGCATTCATCGCTGCAAACATCCAAAACGCGGAGGCATTCAAATCCTGCATCGAGTCGTAAAGCCCTTTGGACATAAAGGTACTCAACACATTCAGCCGCACTTCGGTCAGCAGCAGCGTAATCATCGCCGTAATCAGCAGCAATACTTTAACTGCACTTTTCGGCGTCAGACACAGCCGCAGGATATAGCTAAACTCGCGCCCGAAGCGTGTGTTGCGTGCAAAAAACAGAATTACCGCCGAGGCTGCAGCGACCATCAATAAGGTCTGCAATAGCCAAGACGGCGTGGAATAAAGCTCGATTTGCCATTTTTGCATGGGGTGTTCTCTGAAAGGAAGTAAAGGCCGTCTGAAAGGACGGCAAATTTATTTGACTATGGTAACTGTAATAATAGTTTTCTGAACTGTTGTATTTTTGTATTTACAAACGGTTCTTATTTGTTTTTGTGGAAAGCAGAAATCTTATCAAATATAATCGCAAAACCAAATTACTTTGTAATTTTTTACTCGATATAAGAAATAAGAATTATTAATATTTCAAACCAGAAGGTATTTTATGAACAGCAAATTAGCCCTGATGCCGCTTTTGATTATGAGCGCATTTTCTTATGCCGCCGATGAAGCGACACCCGAAACCCCCGTGCAACAGCAGTTGCAGGAAGTCAATGTCCGCGCTGACGCCAAACGCGTCAAAGCCGCCCGTTCTTATTCCATCGCCAGCGACGGCGACTTGCGCGACCGCGTGAACTTGGGCGTATTGGGCAAAGCCAACGCCTTTACCGCGCCGATTACCGTCGTCAACTACGACGAACAAGCCCTCAACAACACCGAAGCACGTACTTTGGTGGATGCCGTAGCGAAAAAAGACGCTTCCGTTTGGCAGTTCGGCGGCGAAAGCAACACATTGACCGGCCTGTATTTCCGCGGTTACCAACTTGATGCGCGCCAATTCAGCGTCAACGGTTTGGCAGGTATGTACGGCACACAAGGTACGGCCAGCGTGCAAGTCGGCTCCGCGCAACTGATTAAAGGCGCCTCCACTGCCGTAAACGGCATGGACCCTGAAGGCGCGGTATCCGGTTCCGTCAACATCGAAACCAAAAAAGCCGCCGACGAAGGCAACCGCAAAATCAGTTTGGGCTGGTTCAGCAACAACCGCGCCCAAGGTACATTCGATTTAGGTCAACGCTTCGGCGAAAACAAAGAATTCGGCGTGCGCGCCAACGGCAAACTGCGCCACGGCGACACCCCGCGCCACGGTTACAGCGAAGACAACAAAGAATTTGCCTTGAATGCCGACTATCGAGGCGAAAAACTGCGCGTGGCGTTCGATTCCATCTACGCGAAACGCAAAACCAACGGCGGCCGCGCGCGTATGCAGGACATTCAAAACGCCAACGGCCACTTGTTTGACGCACCTGAAGGCAAAGTGAATTTGGCGCCGAGCTGGCAGGCTCAAAACACGCGCGGTCAAACGAATATGCTGACCTTCGAATGGGATGCATTTGAAAATGCCCAAATTACAGGCGGCATCGGCTACAACAATGCACGTTATTACGGTAATTTCGCCTCTCCTACAGTTACAAGCAGCGGTTTGACCTACAATTCAGGTCGCGCGCGTTTGACTGACCAGCGTTTCAAAACACTCAGTATGAATCTGACTGCGCGTGGAGAATTTGAAACCGGTCCGGTAAGCCACAACTGGAGTACCGCATTTGACCGCATCGACCGCAAACGCACTACTTATCAAGGCGCACGTCAAACAAGAAGTAGCGTTATCGATCCGAGCATCGACATTCCTACTCAATTGGCAAAATTGGATTCCAACTTAGGCAGCGCATGGAATACAACACCTTCATTGGATACCGTGATCAAAGTAAACAGTTTGGCAGTTTCCGACACACTTGGTTTTGCCGACAACAAATACCGCCTCACTTTGGGTGGACGTTTCCAAGCCGTTGAGCAGAAAAACAAATTAAACGGCCGCAAAGCAGATGCGAGCCGTTTCAGCCCGATGTTGATGGCGGCATGGGTTCCGCAGCCTGATTTGGTGGTTTACGGCAACTATATGGAAGATTTGGAGCCGTCCGACATCCGTACCGATGATGACGGTCATGTAACGATGGCAGATCCGCGTGTCAGCCGTCAATTTGAAGTCGGCGTACGCAAAAACTGGGGCGATTTCGTAACGACGCTGAACGCGTTCCAAATCAAACGCCCGGGCTACTGGCGCGGCAACACGACTTCAGGAACTGATTTCGCAGCGCGCAAAAATGCAGGCTTGGCTTATAGCGGTTCGGAGCAAGGCATAGAACGCAGCCGCGGTATCGAGTTCAATACCTATGCCAACTTGTTGAACAAAACCCTGCGTCCGACTTTCGGTCTGATGTATCTGCAATCAACCGTAAAAGATTATCCGAATTTTGCCGACAATTTGGTTAACGGCGTACAAGTTGCCAACCCGCGCGTGATTGCCAAAGCAGGCATTGAGTGGGACACACCGTTTGCCAAAGGTTTGACTTTAAACGGAAACGTTTCGTATTTCGGTAAGTCTTACCAAGACACGCAAAAACAATACGCCTTCCCATCCTATACTTTGGTTGACGTAGGCGCGCGCTACAAAACCAAGCTCGGCAAAAATACTTTAACTGTCAGCAGCTCGGTAGAAAACCTGTTTAACAAAAACTACTGGCAGGTTCAGCGCGGCCAATACGACCGCAGCTTCGCCGTCGTCGGTATGCCGCGTACTTACTGGCTGAAAGCGGAATTGGATTTCTAATCTGATTTCGGTTTGACCGTAATAGCAGGCCGTCTGAAAAGGAATGATAAAAAGCAAGAATTTGGTTTTTATCCCTTTTCAGACGGCCTGATTTGATTGCCTTATGTTTTTTGCTTGAAAAATCTTACATGTTTTTTATGGATTTCACGCGAAACAAGGTTAATATTCCATTTTCACAATACATCATTCGAGAAGACATATGAAAAAATCCATCAAACTGACCCTGTGCGCCCTCGCACTCTCACTTTCCGTGCAATCGCAAGCGGTTACCCATGCCGTGATTGAAACCAATATGGGCAACATTCAACTGGAGCTGGATGAAGTCAAAGCGCCGAAAACAGTGGCAAACTTTGTCAATTACGCCAAAAAAGGTTTTTACGACAACACGATTTTCCACCGCGTTATCGACAATTTTATGATTCAAGGCGGCGGATTTACCGAGAATATGGTACAAAAATCCACCGATAAAGCCATCACCAATGAAGCATACAACGGCTTGAAAAATAACGTCGGCACCATCGCCATGGCGCGCACCGGCGATCCAAATTCTGCAACCAGCCAGTTTTTTATCAATACAGCCGACAACGACTTTTTGAATTTCAAAAGCAAAACCCCTCAAGGCTACGGCTATGCCGTTTTCGGTAAAGTCACTTCCGGCATGGACGTGGTCCGTAAAATCAGCAAAGTGAAAACAGCGACACGCGGCTATCATCAAGACGTTCCAACCGAAGCCGTGATTATCCGTAAAGTCAGCATCAAATAATTTTGATTGCTTGAATCCAAACAACAGGCCGTCTGAAACATTCAGACGGCCTGAATTTATTTATTTGATAATAAGCGGCAATTTGGGCGATAATTCAGCATCTACAATTTAAGGAGTCGATTATGCAAACCCGCCTGCCTTTTTTCGGCGTTGTCCGCGTCAGCGGTGAAGACAGAGCTTCATTTCTTCATGGCCAATTATCCAACGATATTAATAATTTAGCTATCGGTCAGGCATGTTATGCCACATACAATACGCCTAAAGGCCGTGTATTGGTGAATATGTTGGTCGTCAATCGCGGAGAAGATTTGCTGTTGGTCATGGCGCAAGATTTGACCGAAGCCATCGTCAAACGCCTGAGAATGTTTGTCTTGCGTGCAAAGGTCGTCTTCGAGCTTATGCCTGATTTAGCAGTCAGCGGCGAGTTGGCAGACAATGCAGAACCTCATCCTGCTGCCGAACCGCAATTGTCTTTCCCAGCCCAAATTCAAGAAAACACCGTAGAAATTGCCTTGCCGCACACAGGCCGTCTGAAAATTTCAGCAGCCGAAAACGCAGCCGAATATCAAGCAGGAGCCGAAAATGCGTGGAATCTGCACGAAATCCGCAGCGGCTACCCATGGATTTGCGCCGCAACCAAAGAAGCGGCTGTTGCCCAAATGCTCAACCAACACATTATCGGCGCCGTCCATTTCCGTAAAGGCTGCTACCCCGGCCAAGAAATCATCGCCCGCGCCCAATACCGAGGCCAAGTCAAACGCGGCCTGGCCGTATTAAGCGGCGATTCTTTAGAAGCCGCCGGTATTGCCGTCAAAGTCGGCGAGGAAGAAGCAGGCGTCATCCTCAACACAGCACTCACAGAGCAAGGCAGCCTCAGCCTCGCCGTTATCAAGTTTTCTGCAGCAGAAGCAGCATTGACCGATGCAGACGGTAATGCTTTGAAACAGGAAGAACTGTTTTTTACGGTAGAGAAAGATTGATTGTCAGATGATTGAATAAAAAGCTTAAATTTAAAGATTAATCAGCTTGAAATGAAAACAGAAAGGCCGTCTGAATTTCAGACGGCCTTTGATATTGAGTTTTGTTGGTGCATGACCCAAGCTGCGTTTGCTGCTGACTGGATTACGGCATGGTTTGGAATCATTCGGTAGCAACAAAAACCGCGTGCGTGCGTACCGCACACACCCTACACCTTAATCTTAAGGTTTGCGTCGCCCGCAGGTAGGGTGTGTGGCGTAGCCACGCACGCGGTTGGTGGGAATGCAGGCTACGGCTTACTCAAAACCACACTTGCTGTGAGTTCGTTGATTTTGCAAAACAATCTTATGCACAATTATGAAGAGCTTTTAACAAAAATGTCTTTTATCTCCCCATGAGCGAGATAAAAGCTAATTGCAACAATTGATAAAACTAGCACGCCGCAACAAAAAGCTATTGTATGCAATGCCGTCTTTTGATAAGTTACTGCGGAAATAATACATATTATTAACGAAGATACCGCATAAATAAAGCCAACATAAAAACATATTTTTAATTTTTTATATTCTTCTAAGTGAACCAATATTTTTGCATACTCTGTATCACGAAGGAGAAATTTTCCCCCATCCTTAAAAATCCAGCAGAATATTGCAACTGGAATGGGCAAAATATATTTAAGCATATCTTCGTTTAATGCTATCGTTTTTAACAAATTCTCTAAGACTTCTCCAAAAAATATATATACAAATATACTGAATAAAATTGTAAGAAATTCAAAACTAATAAAAAATGTTCTAATAAATTCTTTCAAATTTAATGCTCCATTTTTCTTTCTTCACTAACTTTTATAAATTCTTCATTAGCTTTTCGTGCTAAGAAATCCGGGGATGGATCTTTTTCAAATAGAAAACTTTTTTGTACATCTCTAGTCCTTACTTCTATTATTTCTCCATTATTATCTTCCCCTGCAACTTTTCCTGTACCGTAACCATCTGCTGCCATAAGAATAGCAGCATCAGGCAATGCAACTTCTTGCTTGTAATTAGATATATTATTTTTCTCAATACTATTAACCAAGTCGTGAAGATTTGTTTTTAATCCTTCTCTTTTTTCGCTTTCCTCATTAATTCTAAGTGTACTTGTATTCCTTTTTTCCAAGGTCTCTTTTAAAGATTTCCAAATTCTGCCAAACAGAGGATTAGGGGGAGATACGGTAGCTTCAATTTGAGTAATTTTTTTAATCATTATGATTTTATTACGGAAAGAAGCGTAGTCAGAAATTGCATCTACATCGCACTCTATCAATAAATCGTTATATTTTAAATTACGAGCATCCTCTATAATTTTCTTAAACCTACGGGGAAACGTTTCGGATTCTATACCGTTATATACATGCAAGAAACACAATCCAGAAAATCTAGGTAAACAAACAAATGGGGAAGATGCTTTGACAAGGTTTGCTGTCATCGACTGGTCTTGTGTGTGATTATATTCATCCACTACGTCCTGAGTATCATCAGCGTACTTAACCAATCTACCATAGATAAAAGGTAAAGATTCATCATCCCTTTTGTCTATCATATCCGTTATTGTCCAGTTATATTTTCCAACTTTGATAATTGCAGGATTACAAATTGCATCTATCAAATTTTCCTGAGAAAGATTGATTTTTACAACTCGGCTGAGGAAATAACGGCCTTTTCTAATACGCATTTATTTACCTTCAAACAATTTATAACAGAGGTCGTCTGAAATAATTCAGACGACCTTTCTTATTTAATCAAAGAATTAAGCTAACTTCTCTCTAACCCAGCCTTCTGCTGAATTCAGCATCGCGCCGACTTGGGAAACATCCGCCCCTCCCGCCTGTGCCAAATCCGGTCGGCCGCCGCCTTTGCCGCCGACTTGTTCGGCTGCAAATTTAACCAGATCGCCTGCTTTGACTTTGCCAGTCAACGGTTTGGATACGCCTGCACACAGGGAGACTTTGCCGTCGTTGACTGCGGCGAGCAATACGATGGCTTGTTCTGATTTGCCGGTTAAATCGGTAACGATTTCGCGCAGGGCTGCGGCATCGGCTTCGATTTGTGCGGCAACGAGTTTGGCTGAACCCAAGTCTTTTGCATCGTCCAAGAGTTTGGCGCCTGCGTGGACGGCGAGTTCGGCTTTGGCGCGTGCCAATTCTTTTTCCAATGCTTTGGCGTGTGCTGCGCCTGCTTGGATTTTCGCCAGTACGTCTTTTTCGGTTTGAGCTTTGGTTTCGGCAATAATGTCTTTAACCAAGCGTTCTTGTTCTTGCGCCCATTTGAGTGCGTTCAGGCCGGTGATGGCTTCGATACGGCGCACGCCTGCGGCAATACCGCCTTCGCTGATGATTTTGAAGAGGCCGATGTCGCCGGTGCGTGAAACGTGTGTACCGCCACACAATTCGGTAGAGAAACCGCCCATTTGCAGTACACGCACTTCGTCGCCGTATTTTTCGCCGAAGAGCATCATCGCGCCGGTTTTTTGGGCATCTTCCATGCTCATAATGGCGGCGTTGACGGCAACGTTGGTCAAAATGGCTTCGTTGACTCGGCGTTCTACTTCGGCGATTTCTTCGGCAGTTACCGCTTGAGGATGGGAAATGTCGAAACGGGTGGATTCGGCGGTAACCAAAGAGCCTTTTTGTTCAACGTGTTCGCCCAATACATCGCGCAGAGCTTTGTGCATCAAGTGGGTCGCGCTGTGGTTGCGCATATTGGCATTGCGGATTTCGTCATCCACTTTGGCGGTAACGCTGTCGCCGACTTTCAGACGGCCTGAAGTTTGTACGCCGAATTGACCGAATACGGCCGCTTTGATTTTTTGGGTATCGCGTACTTCAAAGCGGTTTTCGCCTGCGAAGATATAGCCGACATCGCCGACTTGACCGCCGGATTCTGCATAGAATGGGGTAAAGTCGATAACGATGGCACCTTCGTCGCCTTCGTTTAATTCGTTAACTTGCTCGCCGTCTTTGTAGAGGGCGAGGACTTTGGATTCGGTTTGGCGTTCGCTATAACCTTTAAACTCGGTGTCTTGACCGTCGTAAGGCAGTTGGGCGTTGGCTTTGAAGCTTTGTGCGGCACGTGCGCGTGCGCGTTGGGCTTCCATTTCGCGCTCGAAGCCTGCTTCGTCCAGTTCGATATTGCGCTCGCGGCAGATGTCGGCAGTCAAGTCGTATGGGAAACCGTAGGTATCGTAGAGTTTGAAGATGATTTCGCCGTCGAGTTTTTTGCTGCCTTTAGCCAACGCGTTTTCCAACAAAGCCATACCGGTTTCCAGAGTTTGGGCAAAACGGCTTTCTTCGTTTTTCAACGCTTCTTCGATTTGAACTTGTTTTTCTTTCAATTCAGGGTAGGCATCGCCCATCTCTTTAACCAAATCGGCCACCAGTTTGTGGAAGAACGGTTTGCTTTGACCCAGTTTGTAGCCATGACGTACGGCGCGGCGGATAATGCGGCGCAATACGTAGCCGCGGCCTTCGTTGGAAGGCAAGACGCCGTCTGCAATCAGGAATGAGCAGGAGCGGATGTGGTCGGCGATAACTTTCAGGCTTGGTTCTTCCATGCTGAAAGCTGCGCCGGTTTCGCGGGCAACGGCTTTGAGCAGGTCTTGGAACAAGTCAATTTCATAGTTGCTGTGAACATGCTGCATGACGGCGGCCATGCGCTCCAAGCCCATGCCGGTATCGACAGAAGGCTTAGGCAGCGGATTCATATTGCCTTGTTCGTCGCGGTTGAACTGCATGAATACGCAGTTCCAAATTTCAATCCAGCGGTCGCCGTCTTCTTCAGGGCTGCCGGGAATGCCGCCCCAGATTTCTTCGCCGTGGTCGTAGAAAATTTCGGAGCAAGGGCCGCAAGGGCCGGTGTCGCCCATTTGCCAGAAGTTGTCGGATGCGTATTTCGCGCCTTTGTTGTCGCCGATGCGGACGATGCGCTCAGCAGGCATGCCGATTTCGTTCAACCAGATGTTGTAGGCTTCGTTGTCTTCGGCATACACGGTCGCTAACAGTTTGTCTTTATGGATGTTCAACCATTCCGGGGAAGTCAGGAATTCCCAAGCGAAGTGGATCGCATCGCGTTTGAAGTAGTCGCCGAAGGAGAAGTTGCCCATCATTTCAAAGAAGGTGTGGTGGCGGGCGGTGTAGCCGACGTTTTCCAAGTCGTTGTGTTTGCCGCCTGCGCGTACGCATTTTTGCGCGGTAGTGGCGCGGTTGTATGGGCGTTTGTCAAAGCCGAGGAATACGTCTTTAAATTGGTTCATGCCTGCGTTGGTAAACAGCAGGGTCGGGTCGTCGTGTGGCACGAGCGAGGAGGAGCGGACGATGGTGTGGCCTTTGGATTCGAAAAATTTCAGGAATTTTTGGCGTAGTTCGGTGGTTTTCATAATGTCTCGATAAATTTTTTACAAGGATTTCAGACGGCCCGGACGGCGCGTTGCGATTAAAAACGAATGGGCGTTATCTTACCGCAAAACCATATTTCAAGCTATCGGCAGAAAGGTTTTAAGTTGGCTGCAATCCGTCTTTCAGACGGCCTCAAGCGGGACGATATCTTTTAACAATGAAGCCTATCCGCTCGGGCTTGCCTGCTTTATAATGCCTCTCTATTTTCAACCGGATACGCAAGGAATGATAATGACCAAACATCTGCCCCTCATCGTACTGACTGCGCTGGCACTGGCCGGCTGCGGCGGCTCGGACAAAACTTCTGCCGACAAGGCGGCTCAAACCGATAATCAAAAGGTATTGAGCATTTACAACTGGTCGGAATATGTTGATCCCGAGACGGTTGCAGCGTTTGAGAAAAAACACGGTATCGCAGTAACTTACGATGTATATGACAGCGATGAAACGCTGGAGAGCAAGGTGTTGACCGGCAAGTCGGGTTACGACATTGTGGGTCCTTCCAATGCGTTTGTCGGTAGGCAGATTAAGGCAGGTGCGTATCAAAAAATCGACAAATCCCTGATTCCCAACTATAAAAACCTCAATCCACAACTGATGAAGCTGATGGAAGGTGTTGATCCGAATCACGAATACGCCGTTCCATTTTATTGGGGGACTAATACTTTCGCCATCAATACCGAGCGTGTGAAAAAGGCTTTGGGTACGGACAAACTACCGGACAATCAATGGGATTTGGTGTTTAACCCTGAATACACGTCCAAACTCAAGCAATGCGGCATCAGCTATTTGGACAGCGCAGCGGAAATTTATCCTATGGTGTTGAACTATATGGGTAAAAATCCAAACAGCAGCGAAACAGCGGATATTAAGGCGGCTACGGAAGTCTTGAAGAAAAACCGTCCGTACATCAAGCGTTTTACCTCGTCCGGTTTTATCGATGATTTGGCGCGCGGCGATACTTGCGTAACGATTGGCTTTGGCGGCGATTTGAACATTGCCAAACGTCGTGCCGAAGAAGCAGGCGGCAAGGAAAAAATCCGTGTGATGATGCCGAAAGAAGGCGTGGGGATTTGGGTGGATTCGTTTGTGATTCCGAAAGATGCCAAACATGTGGCCAATGCCCATGCGTATATCAATGATTTCTTAGATCCTGAAGTTGCGGCGAAAAACGGCAATTTTGTTACTTATGCGCCGTCCAGCAAACCGGCTCAAGAGCTGATGGATGAAGAGTTTAGAAACGACAATACGATTTTCCCGACTGATGAAGATTTGAAAAACAGCTTTATCATGGTACCTATCCAACCGGCGGCGTTGAAATTTATGGTCCGTCAATGGCAAAGCGTGAAAGCAGGGACATAAGCTGATTTAATCGTATTAAGGCCGTCTGAATGGTGTAATCGAGATATTTAATTTCGTTTTACGGCTGTTCAGGCGGCCTTTGGTTTGTATCAGATTGGCTTGGGTAAGGTTTAAAAACAAAGGGCGTGTCTATCAATCACGCCCGTTGTGTTTGTTTCAGACGGCTTTAGAATTTCACGCCTTTATGCAGGGCAACAATGCCTGCGCTCATGTTGTGGTAATCCACGCTGTCAAAACCTGCATCCAGCATCATTTGTTTCAAGGTTTCTTGGTCGGGATGCATACGGATGGACTCGGCGAGGTATTGGTAGCTGTCGGCATCTTTGGCAATCAGTTTGCCCATAATCGGTAACAGTTTGAAAGAGTAGAGGTCGTACACGCCTTCCAAAGGTTTGTACACTTTGGAGAATTCCAACACCAGCAGGGTACCGCCCGGTTTCAATACGCGGTACATTTCTTTCAGTGCGGCATCTTTGTGCGTCATGTTGCGCAGGCCGAATGCGACGGAAACCAGATTGAAATAGTTGTCGGGGAACGGCAATTTTTCAGCGTCTGCCAACGATACGGGCAGAATCATGCCTTCGTTGAGCAGGCGGTCGCGGCCGACCGTCAGCATGGAGGAGTTGATGTCTGTCAGCCAAACTTCGCCTTCTTTGCCTACGCGTTTCGCCCAGCCTCGGGATAAATCGCCTGTACCGCCGGCGATATCCAATACTTTGTCACCTTTTTTCAGGCGGGCGGTATTGATGGTGAAATGTTTCCAAACGCGGTGCAGACCGCCGGACATTACGTCATTCATAATGTCGTAGTTTTTTGCCACGGAGTGGAAGACTTCGGCAACTTTGCCTGCTTTTTCGTCTTCGTCAACGGTAGAGAAGCCGAAATGGGTTTTGTGGTCGCTCATAGTGTCTGCCTTCTTAAAATAATACGGATTCAGATATCGAATACGTCGAAATCGCCAACCACTTTCGACGCGGGAAATATAGTTTGTGCCTGCCGCTCCAGCATCAGGCGTTGTTCCTCTTCGGTATAACGTGCGCTGATATGGGTCAGGTAAAGTTGTTTCACATTGGCTTGCAAAGCCAGCTTGGCGGCATCAGATACGGTCGAATGGAACACTCGTTCCGCTGTTTCTTCATCGCCTGCCGCAAAGGTTGCTTCATGCACCAAAACGTCTGCGTTTTGCGCGGCGCGCACTGCCTGCGGACAGGCTTTGGTATCGCTGAAGATGGCCACTACCCGTCCTTTTTTAGGCGGGGAGAGGAATGCTTTGCCGTCAATGATCCTGCCGTCGTCCAATGTCGGCTTCGCCTTTTTTCAGACGGCCTTTCCGCCGCAACCTCCGCTACCGCAGGAATGTGTGCGTTTGGGTTTTAAATCTTCGGCACTTGGCGTTCTGGACGCGCCGGCTTTTTCGAGGCGGTCGAGATAGTCTTGCCAAAGCGCGTCTTGATTGTGAGCTAGTCGGTAGAGATAGTCCCAATCGTAAAGGCCGCTGTCGTGGCCGTCTGAAAAAGTAATTTTCAATGCGTATTGGCCGACGGGGTCTAAATCGGTAATGCTGACTTCGGCTTTGCCTGTTTGCAATACATCTTGACCGGCACCGTGTCCGCGCACTTCCGCGCTGGGCGAGTACACGCGCAGGTATTCGGCAGGAAGGCTCTTGGCACCGTCAACATAGACCAAAGTCAGTACGCGCCGCTCTTGCTGGAGGCGGATTTCTTGTGGGATTTTATCGGCTTGGGTCATGTCATGCTCCGTTCTTTTTACGCAAATAGGCAACGCGTACAGAAAAAATACCGCCAAGTACGGCAAACAGCACGATTGCGTAGAGTGAAAGCCGTATCAGGCTTACTTGCGTGCCCGCCGTCAACCCCAAAGGCAGCAACATTACGGCAACGAACAGTAAAAATGCGGCCAACATGGCAGCAATGCTGGCAAAGGCATAGCGGGTATTGGCTGCTGTTTGCGGATGTTTGGTCATATTGGATAGCTTGCCGTAGGGTGGTGAGGCGGTATTTTATCAGCTTTTTGGTGCTTCATGCCGTCTGAAAACGGCTTTATTTCCATAAATAAAGTGTAATGGCGCGCCTGTCTTCGCCTTCGGGCATTAAGCGGATGCTGCTGCCTTTGCTTCCATTAACACGGATAATGATGCCGCCGGCCTGCCGCTCGATAATGTCGAGTTGGGTGTCGCGGTTCATGCGGTAGTGGTAGCGTTCGCATTGCTTCAAGCACCAAAAATCCTGCCAATGGATAAAATATTTTTGTCCGGATTCGACGGCCAGCGTTTCGCCGCCTTTGACAATGAAGTAAGGATAATCGGGTTTTTGCGTGCTGAATGTCCATTCGACCGTTCGGTCTTTTCCGTTTTGACGGTATTCGAACACGGCACGGTAGTTGGTGTCGTATTCCAATGGCTGTAAAGGAAACAGCGCAAATTGATGTTCGGTCAGGAGGCGGTTTGGGTCATTATCTTTATCTAAGATTTTGACGTCTCTAATTTCTTTTGTGTCCTGATACAGTTTGAACGAACGCATTTTGACCGGAGGCGATTGTTCTGAGAAGGCGGTGCTGACCGGATTGCCGGTCATTTCATAATGCGGCATAGGGTCGGGACGTTCGCCATGGAAAACCGGTGAAGCGAAATTGCCTTGCGGATAGGTGATGTAAGGCCGGGTTTTGCGGTTGGAAATTTCATCCGCATAAACAATGGCATGACCATGACAGGCATCTTGATAAAACGAACGGCTGAGGTCGGATAGGGGGCGGTTTTTTTGGCAGAGGCTGTTGAATCTGCTGTCGCCCTGATTGATGCTCAGCGCGATTTGTTTGCCTTGTGATTCAAACGCCGCTCCGGCCTCGTCGATATTTTGATCGAGTAGGGAGAGACGGTGGTAAATCGCCGTCATCAGATTATCCAGCTGATGTTGGGCAGGCAGATGGTCGTTGATTTTTTCGTTTGGCGGGTGCTGGCCGGTGCTGACGTTTTCATGTACGCCTTTATAGGCATAACCGGCTTTGCGCGTGCGGTCTGATGGGCGTGGGCCTGTATAAAAGGGATTGCGTGTATTGTGTTCGTCATGGCCGTCGTCAGGGTTTTGCAGCAGATAGCGGGCATGATTGCGCGCGGCGCGTTCGAGTGTGGCTGAGTGCGCCAGTGCGGGCAGATTGGCTGAGGTGCGGAGGAAGTTTAAATACGCCAAGGCGTCAAAATCGGCAACGGCAGTACGATTTTGCGGCGGTTGGGCGTAGATGAGCTGGTCTTCGGAATAGCGATGGGTTTCGTAGTATTGGAATATGCCGAGGGCGACGGCAAAACCACCCAGCCAGTAAAGAATGTGTTTCATTATATGTACTGCGTTCAGACGACCTTGAGCTACGGCTCTTTTCCTTTGAAACTCATGCCGTTAAATGATTATTTTGATAGCGGCTTGACTTGGAATGCTTCAGGATGGGATTTGAAATATTCGACAGCGATAAATCCGCCGCCAATAATAATCAACAGGGCAATAGCCATGCCGATCATCGCTAAAATGAATTTGTCCATATTTGTCCATTTGAATGAAGGCCGTCTGAAACACTTGAAAGCGTTCAGACGGCCTTAAGTCAGGTTAATTAACGTTCGATTTGCGATACGTCGCGTACTGCGCCTTTGTCGGCGGAAGTCGCCATCGCGCCGTAGGCACGCAGGGCTGCGGAGACGTAGCGGTCGCGGTTTTCCGGTTTCCAGGCTTTGCTGCCGCGCGCTTCCATTTCGGCACGGCGTGCGGCAAGCTCTTCATCGGAAATGACAAGGTGGATGCTGCGGTTTGGAATATCGATTTCGATGGTATCGCCTTCGTGTACCAAACCGATTGCACCGCCTTCTGCCGCTTCAGGCGAAGCGTGGCCGATGGAGAGGCCGGAAGTACCGCCGGAGAAGCGTCCGTCAGTCAGCAGGGCGCAAGCTTTGCCCAAACCTTTGGATTTCAGGTAGGAAGTTGGGTACAGCATTTCTTGCATGCCCGGGCCGCCTTTAGGGCCTTCGTAGCGGATGATGACGATATCGCCAGCCACGATTTGGTTACCCAAAATGCCTTCTACTGCGTCTTCTTGGCTTTCAAACACGCGGGCGCGGCCGGTAAATTTGAGGATGCTCTCGTCCACGCCTGCGGTTTTCACGACGCAACCGCGTTCTGCGATATTGCCGAACAATACTGCCAGGCCGCCGTCTTGCGAGTAGGCATGTTCGACATCGCGGATACAACCTTTTTCGCGGTCGAGGTCGAGGGTTTTCCACATACGGTTTTGCGAGAACGCCTGAGTAGTGCGCACGCCGCCTGGAGCCGCTTTGAAACGCTCGATGGCATGAGTATTTTCAGGGTTGGTTACGTCCCATTTTTCAATTGCGTCTTTCAGTGTCGGCGCGTGGATGGTGTACACGTCGGTGTGCAGTTTGCCGGCTTTGTCCAATTCTTTCAGGATGGCGAAGATGCCACCTGCGCGATGCACGTCTTCCATATAGTAGTCGTGGTTGTTTGGCGCGGTTTTGCAGATGCAAGGCACAACGCGGCTCAGGCGGTCGATGTCTGCCATTTTGAAATCGACACCGGCTTCGTTGGCGACGGCCAACAGGTGCAAAATGGTATTGGTAGAGCCGCCCATGGCGATGTCCATGGTCATGGCGTTTTCAAACGCTTTTTTGGTGGCAATGCTGCGTGGCAACACGGTTTCGTCGTCTTGCTCGTAGTAGCGTTTGGTGATTTCGACAATCATGCGGCCGGCTTCGAGGAACAATTCTTTGCGGCCAGCGTGGGTCGCCAGATAAGAACCGTTACCCGGCAGGGAAAGGCCGAGTGCTTCGGTCAGACAGTTCATGGAGTTGGCGGTAAACATGCCGGAGCAGGAGCCGCAAGTCGGGCAGGCGTTTTGCTCGACTTCTTCGACTTGTTTGTCGCTGATATTGTCGTCTGCCGATTCGATCATGGCGTCAATCAAGTCCAAGCGGCGTTCTGGTTGAATGTTGGCTACACCGATAACTTTACCAGCTTCCATAGGGCCGCCGGAAACGAAGATGGTCGGAATGTTCAGGCGCATGGCGGCAATCAGCATGCCCGGGGTGATTTTGTCGCAGTTGGAAATGCAGACCAGAGCATCGGCGCAGTGGGCATTGACCATGTATTCGATAGAGTCGGCAATCAGGTCGCGGCTGGGCAGGGAGTAGAGCATACCGCTGTGGCCCATGGCGATACCGTCGTCAATGGCGATGGTGTTGAATTCTTTGGCAATGCCGCCGGCTTTTTCGATTTCACGGGCAACCAGTTGACCCATATTGTGCAGGTGCACATGGCCTGGGACGAATTGGGTGAAGGAGTTGGCAATGGCGATAATCGGTTTGCCGAAGTCGGTTTCCATGACGCCGGTTGCACGCCACAATGCGCGCGCACCTGCCATATTGCGGCCGTGGGTAGAGGTTTTGGAGCGGTATTCAGGCATTTTTGTTCCTTTGTTTTATGCTGAGGCCGTCTGAAATAGGCTGGATATTGTGGCGGCCCGTTGTAGAAATAACTCGGTATTTTATACCAAGTACGAGCGATGAAGCACGCTATTTTGTAATAAAACTAAACTGTATTTGCTTCACCTGAATTTGCTGCTCATTCTTTCAGACGGCCTAAAGTTTTCTTAAGATGAAACGCTGTCTTTCTCAGTTGCAAAAGATGCTGGCATCAAAAAGTGATATGATAGGGAACTTCTCACATTTTTAAGGATAAGACGATGAAAAAAATCATGTTTGCATTGTGTTCAGCCATGCTGGCTTCTGCTGCGTCTGCCGCTGTTTATAAAGTGGACGAATTTCATGCCAATGCCCGCTTTGCCATCGACCATTTCAACACCAGCACCAACGTCGGCGGTATTTATGGTTTGACCGGCAATTTGGAATTTGATCGTGCCAAACGCCAAGGCTCAATCGATATCGTATTGCCTTTGTCCAAACTGCAAACCGGTTCAGATCACTTTACTCAACATTTGAAATCTGCCGATATTTTCAATGCAGACAAATACCCTGAAATCCGTTTTGTATCCACCAAATTCAATTTCAACGGCAAAAAACTGCTTTCCGTTGACGGCAATCTGACCATGAACGGCAAAACAGCACCGGTGAAACTCAAAGCCGACAAATTCAACTGCTACCAAAGCCCGATGTTAAAAGCAGAAGTGTGTGGCGGCGACTTCAGCACCACCATCGACCGTACCAAATGGGGCTTGGATTATTTGGTAAGTGCCGGTATGAGCAAAAAAGTAAACATCAATATCCAAATCGAAGCAGCCAAACAATAATCCTGCTTGATTTCAAAATAAAGGCCGTCTGAACAGGTAAGGCAGAAATCGTTGATTTCGTTTATCCCTGTTCAGACGGCCTTATGATTAAAGACGTTTAGGATTCTTTATTTTTATCGGCTTTGGCTGCCCAATAAGTTGCCAGGAGCGAGCCGGAGATATTGTGCCACACGCTGAACAATGCGCTGGGAACGGCAACAACCGGCGCGGCGGCAAAGTGTGCGGCGGCAAGGGCGGCACCTAAGCCTGAGTTTTGCATACCGACTTCGATGGCCAGCGTTTTTTGTGCATCATAAGGCAGGCCGGTCCATTTGGCGGCAAAGAAGCCGAGCAGATAGCCTATGCCGTTGTGGAGTACGACAACCGCAAAAATCAGCAGGCCGCTTTCAATAATCTTGCCTTTGCTGGCGCCGACTACCGCGCCGATAATCAGTACGATGGCGGCAACGGAAACCAGCGGCAGCGCGTCGGTCAGTTTTTCAGTTTTGTTGCCCAAGACTTTATGGACAATCAATCCCAAAACGATGGGGAACAAAACCATTTTGACGATGGACATCAACATACTGCCCGCTTGGATTTCCAGCATTTCACCGGCAAGCATCAGGAAGATGGCGGGGGTCAGCAATGGGGAAATCAGAGTAGAAACCGATGTAACGGCAACCGACAAAGCCACATTGCCACGCGCCAGATAAGTCATTACATTGGAAGCCGTACCGCCCGGGCAGCAGCCGACCAAAATCACACCGACTGCGATTTCGGCAGGCAGGTTCAACAGCTTGGCCAGCAGATAGGCGGTTGCCGGCATGATGGCGAATTGTGCAATCACGCCGATGATGACGGCTTTGGGGCGTTTGAACAAAATGTCGAAGTCGGAAGGTTTGAGCGTCAAGCCCATACCGAACATGATGATGCCCAGAAGCCAGGGAATGTAAGGGCCGACCCATTTGAAGGTATCGGGTGTGAAAAAAGCGATACCGGCAAAGAGCGCAGCCCAAAGGGAAAATGTTTTTCCAATAAAGTTGCTGATTTTATTGAGGATACTCATGATAATATGTTGTGAAGTTGTTTTTAAGGGAAGTCAAGGATACACGCCTTAACCTTAATTTGCAAAATGACTTAAAAATAAACCAGGCCGTCTGAAAATAGAGATTGATTTTCAGACGGCCTGTAATTTGTATTTATGATATAGACGGCATTATTCTTTTGATAAAATATTGCGCAGCCATCGGGCGGCAGGTGCGATTTCTCCGGCGAGCATGCCGGTTTCGATTTGGCTGCTGTGTTTGATGACATCGGCCGCCGCACCATGCAGCCATACGCCGGCGCAGGCGGCTTGGAATGTCGGAATGCCTTGTGCCAACAGGCTGCCGATAATGCCGCTCAAGACATCGCCGCTGCCTGCGGTGGCCAAACCGGCATTGCCGCTGGTGTTGGTATAGACTATGCCATCTGCCGTGGCCAACAATGTATGATGGCCTTTCAACACAACGGTTGCGTCATATTTTTGACTGATTTCGGTTACGGCTTTTTGTCTGTCGGCTTGAACTGATTGAGTATCGGTACCGAGTAGGCGGGCGGCTTCGGCCGGATGGGGTGTCAGCATGATATGTTTGTACGATTTGAGGCGTTCAGCCAATTCGGGAGAACGGGCCAGCAGTGTCAAGGCATCTGCATCGAGCAATAAAGGCTGGTCATGGTGTGTAGACAGGATTTGGGGCAGCAGCTGTTCTGATAATCCGTCCAAACCAAAGCCGCAACCGATTACGCGTGCGCTGACATCGTTGCGCTCCATCAGTTGGGTCGCAGTGGCGAGCATGATTTCAGGGCGTTCGGGAATGATGGCAAAAGGTAGCGTGGCTTGGTTGAAACCCGCCCAGACCTTGCCGCATCCTTGATACATGGCGGCTGTGGCTGCCAAAACCACTGCGCCGCTCATTCCTGTTGCGCCGCCGATAATGGCAAGCGTGCCGTATGTGCCTTTGTGTGATTCTTGGGCGCGGGGGCGGAATACGTCGGGAAATGCTAAGGACGTCTGAAAGGCCTGAAGCGATTCGGGAAGCGTGTAGATGGGCTGCATGGCGTAACCTTCCAAGATAAGAAATTTAATTTTAAATCAGAAAGTAAAAGGTAATGAAGCAAAAAATAAAAGTTTGGGACGCACCTACGCGCCTGTTCCATTGGCTCTTGGTGTTATTGATAGGATTCATGTGGTACAGCGCAACCCAAGGCGGCGATATGCTGGTATGGCACTTGCGCGGCGGCTTGTTGATGCTGGCGTTGGTGGTTTTCCGCTTGTGCTGGGGGATATGGGGTAGCGATACGGCAAAATTCAGCCGATTTGTGCGTCCATTTTCGGAAATCCGCCGCTATACGCAAGGCCAGATGTCTGAAGACGAATTGGTCGGCCACAATCCTTTGGGCACGCTGATGGTTATCGCTTTATTGGTTGCGTTGGTTTTTCAGACGGCCACAGGCTTATTTGCCGCTGATGAAAATACGTTTACTAATTCCGGCTTTTTGAATCATTTGGTCAGCGAACACGCCGGTACGCTGGCGCGAAAAATCCATGTCAATTTCTTTAATATTTTGGCCGTTTTAGCGGGCGTACATATTGCAGCTGTTTTGCTGTACCGCTTTGTGAAAAAACAGGATTTGATTACGCCGATGATTAACGGCTTTAAAACCATTGATGCCCAGCAGCCTAAGTTGGCAGGAGTGGGACAACTGCTTGCCGCTTTGGTGGTGGCGATTGCGTTAGTGTGCGCAGTATGGATGTTGCGCGGCTGATGCATTAAGGCTGATACCTAAAAACAAACCGACCCCGATAGCCAAAATGGCTGTTGGAGTCGGTTTCTTTTTAGGGTTTAAAAGATGATGTTCAGACGGCCTTAACGCAGCGCAAGATGCTGTGGCCGCGGCCGATGCCGTCTGAAATTTCCGCTACTTTCAATCCGGCTTTTTCAACGCAACGGATCAGGTCTTCGGAATGGAAGATTTTGCTGTTGCCGTTGGCCATGGCAGTGAAATACAGGCTGGTCATGGTCAGGCAGTAGGCGGCGGTTTCGTAGCGTTGTCTGTCCCAGAAAGGCTCCATGATGTAGAGGCTGGTGTTTTCGCTCATAGATGCAGCGGCGCGTTGAAGAATGCTGGTGGCTTGTTCCTCGGTGAAACAGTCTAGGAATTGGCTCATCCAGATCGCGTCAAAACCGGTCGGGAACGGAATTTCAGGATCAAGCAGGTTGGCCGGATGGGCGTGGATACGGTCCGCGCCGTTTTTGCCTTTGGTCGCTTCACGCATCAAGCCGATTTGTTGCGGCAGATCCATGATGGTTACTTCGACTTCGGCATTGTGGTTGACGCATTGCTCCGCCCAGCGGCCGGTATTGCCGCCGACATCGAGCAGTTTTTTAACCGGTTTGGCGAACACGGTGTTCAGTGCTTCGGTGAAGGAGTTGTCGGAATAATAATGGTCGAATGCAAACCATTTTTCCTGCGCGATGCTTGGCAATGAAGACAAGCCTTCGTAAATGGTCGGCCAGTCGCCGAATACTTTCAGGCCTTCGGGCTTGCCGGTTTGCAGGGTTTTTTCCAAATCAAACATGCCTTGGTAGCAGATTTCCTGCGTGAAATCCATGTTGACGCGGGCCATTTTGTCTTTGAGGACAAACCAACCGGCCTTGCTGATGAAATAGCGGTTGTCACGAGTCAAGACAGTGCCGATAGACAGCGAAGCTTCCAGCAGGACTTGTGCCGCGTAGTTGCTGATTTTCGCTTTTTCGGCGATTTCGGCTTGAGTGAGGCCGTCTGGATGGTCGTTCAGCAAGTTCAGAATGCCAAATTTCACCATCAGGCGGGAAACTTGGAACACAATCGGTGCAAAAGCGATTTCTTGAGCCAGACGTTGAGCCTCGCCTGCGGACTGGTGTTCGTGGGAATAGCGTTGTTCTAGGGCAGGGAAGAGTTGCATATTGTTGGTTTTCCACTAAAAAGTTAATAAGTATATTCAGACGGCCTCAAACACAATCCGTCCTGATGCACACGGATGCTCTCCGTTGTTGATTTTAAAGCTCAGTTTGTTTTTACCTTCATCAAATTTCAGCTCTACCGACACTTCATCGTGAGGACGGATAAACTGCTGATATTTTAGATTTTCGATGCGGATGACGCGCTGTTTGCCCCATGGCTTGGGCGCGATCAGGTTGCGCACCCATTGCAGCTCGACCACGCCGGGAACCAGCGGGAAGGTGGCAAAATGGCCACCGAAATAAACCAAATCCAAAGGCACGCGCCCGATAAAAGTTTCGGTATTGGTTTCATCGTCAGATGATGTTTTCGACCAAACGGGCGAAGTTTGGGCAACGGTAAAGGTCGTCTGAAAATCCGCCGCGGCGATTTTGGCTTGGGCGTTACGCGGCAGGCTGTCGGTAAAACGCCAGTAACGCGGCAGGGCGATAGTGTCCTGCGTGGCGGCCAAGTAGCGTTTGAGCGTATCGGCAACCGCAGCACGGCCTTTCTCGCGCAAGGCGGCGATACCGTCTGCGTTCAATGCCGCCCATATGGCAATGCGTTGATGCTGCGGATGGCGGCCGCAGTGGGCGTCGGCAATCCAAGGGTGTTGTAAAAGTTCGTGTTCAATTTGGGTCAGCGACACGCGTTTGTCCTCAAATTTAATAATGCGGTCTTGGCGACCGAGTAACAGAAAACCGTCATCTTGCGGCTCGATCAAATCGGCTGTTTGACGGCGTTCGGGCGACCAAGGCGAAGAAGCCCAAAGTGCGCCTTCTTCGTTTTGCCCGATTTCCACGCCTTCGAAAGGCTGCCATTCTTGGCGTTCGCAACGTGAGGCAATCACGCCGGTTTCGGTACTGCCATAGACTTCAAACGGGCGGACGGCAGCCTGTTGCAGCAAATCCGCCGTGGCTGAAGGAAGCGCGCCTCCCGCCGAGACAATGCCTGCAATTTTATGGCCGATACTTTGCCAGTTGCGGTTTTCACCCAAGCGGTTGAGTACGGCCGGACTGGCAATCCAAACCACTTTATCATGTGCGGCCGTGCTGGAAAGCAGGTTTTCCGGATAAACTGCCTGCTGTCGCTCCATAGTCCAACCCATTGACAGCGCGAGTGCGAAGCGGAAAGTGAAGCCGTAAAGGTGTTGCGGAATTACGCTGCCGATCACGGTTTCACCGTGTTGTCCAAATGGCAGCGTATTTGCCAAAGTCAGGGCTTCTGCCTGCATTTGCGCGGCGGTTTTCACAATAATTTGCGCTTCGCCGCTGGATCCGGATGTTTTCAGCCATGCTTCGGCATGGTCGGGAATCAGATGGTTTTCAGGATAGGTGTTCAGCTTTTCCAAATCTGTTTTAGCTAATACATCAGGCAAGTGCCAGATATTTAGGCCGTCTGAAGACAGCTTTTTATCTGTTGAATCTGTTAAAAACGCTTCTGCCGTTTTCCCCCATGCTAAATTGTCTTGCGTCAAATTGGGCAACAATAAAACCTTTCCGCCCGAATGCCACACTGCCAACACGGCACAGGCAAACAGCGCGGCATCGTCAAACCACAACGCGGCCGTTTGCACGCCTGCCTGTTTCAGACGGCCTGACAGATGGAAAACCGCACGGTTGAAGTCAGCACGCGTCCAATTCGGATGGGCGGCGATAAGGTCGTGTTGGGGCAGGTCGGGGGATAGGATTCGGGTTAGGTGCATGGTTAGATTTCAAATTGGTGCATTGAATAATCAAAGATTTCTTTAGCTAAGATTTTGGCTCTTTCAATAGTATGTTCTTTTGTCCATTCAGTAATATTTGAGTATGTATCACAAAATTCTTTAACTTGGCGAAGTTCGGAGTTTTTTAAAATAGAAATTTTTTCTGTAATAGATTTTGTATCACAATACTCATTCAATTTTTTATCAAGAGGTAAGAGATTACCTATTCCATGAGACCATTCAGTATCTTTCTTTTGAGAATGTAGATGTTCTAATGTTATTGAGTTAACAGACAATTCTGTAGTATTCATCATTAGATTTTCTTTTAATTTAAAAATATATTGTATTGTCTTCTTATCTCTTGTGAAGTCATTTGAAAATTTTAAATTAATAAATTTATTTTCAAATGATTCATATGGTATGTCTTCTAATTTTCTTTTTAATTCAATAGATAACCCCTTTAAGAGGGCAGTTATATTTTTGTTATCTTCTGCTCTTGAGAGTTCTCTAGAGTATTTAGAATATAAACTTTCTAATCCAGATGCCCTTGATGATGTAATAGCCGTAAAAATAAAATGAAAAGTTTCTAGTAGGGATATAATTTTAATTAATTCTTTTTGTTTTATCTTTTTGTTTTTATATAGGTTTATTAGTGTTGTTATAAGGGGGCGAGGTTGAATTACGCGAAAATCTTTGATTGCACGGAGTGAATTTAGAATAGTTTTTTCTTCTTGGTTGTTCCAGTCAGTTTCAAGTGGAGAAATAACCATAACATAATTTTTAGAAAATTTATATAATTTGAGTAAGAATTTTCTATATGATTCTTCAGTTGCAGTAATTTTTTCTTGAAATGATTTGTATATTTTCTTTTCATTAAGGAATGCATATTTTGAAATCCAAAAATGTCTGAAAAATACTGAGAGTGAAACTCGTTCAGTTCGAGAATTTATGGTGCTTTTTATATTTTTCCATGTGTCTTTTGCAAAATCACTAGGATGATCTTTATTAAGAATTTCAAACACTTTATTTTTTATTAAATCAAGTGTTTCAAGGTCTTTTCCTTTTGCATTAAGTGTTTCAAATATGGTTTGAGCAGCTTCTTCACTATCAACGGTAATGAATATAACACTACAGCCGATTATTTGATCTCGTATTGCTTTGAGAAATGTGATGTAATTATCACCATAGTTTTTTTTCTCAATTAATAAGTTATTATAAAAATATTTATATGCATTAAATAAGGATTTTTCTTCCTCTGAGTCAGGCTCACTACTTTTATCTTGGTCAATGTTTTGGATAGAGTTCTGGAAAAAAGGTTTTGGTGATTCGCTAATTAACTTAAAGAAATTTTTGAAATCCGTGTCTTTCCCCTCAATATAACGATAACAGCTATTTAAGAATGCATTATCTTGTAGTTCTTTTCCAATTTGAGTAAGAGCGGAAAGAAAAATCGTGATAGTAGTTAACCGTTGTTGCCCATCGACTACATAAAATTCAGTACCTCTTTCATCGTCTCCAATCAAAACTAATGATCCAATAAAATACTCTTTGACTTCGTAAGATTCATTACTGAAGGTAATTTGATTTTTAATATCATTCCAAAATTCTTCTAGCTGTTCTTTTTCCCATGAGTATTCTCTCTGATAACGTGGAATAATATATTTTCTTTCTGTTTCTAAAATAGTTTTTATTGAACGTGGAAAAGCGGCAAATTTCATGATGATATTCTTTCTTTAAATATGGCTAATAACTCAAGGTTAATCCTAATAATAAATATTTAGATATCGTTAATCTCCAAAAGTTAGTAAAACATCAATCCCAAGTCATATCAAACCTTTTTGATGTGCTGTGATTCAGAAACACTTTCATTCTTGAAACTGTGTTTTTTGTAAAAAAGTATAAGTTTTTTTAAATAGGTTATGCTTCGGAGAGCTAGTTGATGTGTTTTCAGACGACCTACACCTTCAATACAGTTTTCCGATACACCCACTCTCCGGCAAATAAGATTCCCATTAACACATACGATACGATGCCTGTATAAGCCGCCCACCAATCGTAATATTGCAAGCTTGCCAAAATGGCGGCGGTTGCGCCGTTGAAAATAAAGAACGCGCACCAGATTTGCGTAACGCGTCGAGTATGGCGCACGCCTTCGGGCGGCAGGTCGGGGTGTTGCAATCGGGCGAGGCGTTCGATGACGGTTTGTTTGGCAAACAGGCTGCCGCCGAAAACGGCAAGCATCAGCGCGTTGACGGCAACGGGATACCAATACATCGAGTCAGGCCGTCTGAAAACCAGTACCACCGCAAAAAAAGCGGCAAGGATAATCGCCGTAATGCGTTGGGCTGCAGTTTGCGGCATGGCGGCGCGTATCAGCCATAACACACACATAACTGCTGCAAGCCAGAAAAATGCGCCGTTTCCCCTGCCGTAATACCATAGGAGCGGATAGGCAAGGCTGGCAAGGGTCAGTAGGAGTTTTCCTAGTATTTTCATGGTTGCGATTGATTTTCAGACGGCCTTGCCGATTGACAAGGCCGTCTGAAAATATGCTGATTCAAAGTGGAATCAGGAATCTTGTTGTACTTTCAAAACCGCTTGAACCACGTCTTCTACGGTACGCACGTTGCGGAAGTCTTCGGCTTGCAGTTTGCGGCCGGTTTCGCGTTTGATGTGGTCGATAAGGTCGATGGCGTCGATGCTGTCGATTTCCAAATCTTCGTAGAGGTTGGTTTCGGGTTTGATGCGTTCCGGTTCGATTTCAAACAGGTTAACCAGTGCATCGGTCAGCAGGGTGCGTACTTCTTGTTCGGTCATCTTTTCTCTCCCTTATGCTTGGCGGCTCTTGACGAACTCGGCCAAAGTTTTGACGTTGGCAAAGTTGTCGCGCAGGTTGTCGTTTTCACCGTCGAGCTGGAAGCCGAAGGTTTTTTGTACGGCCAAACCAAGTTCCAATGCATCAACCGAATCCAGACCCAGGCCGTCGTCGCCGAAAAGCGGATCTTCGCTGCCGATGTCGGCAACGGTAATGTCTTCCAAGCCCAAGCTGTCGATGATTAATTGTTTGATTTGGTTTTCTAAATTGCTCATGTGGTTTTCCTTGTAAAATAGTCTTGCAGGTATTCGTTTAAACGGCGTGCGGCGATGGGCAGGGGTTTTTCTGCCAGCCATTCTTCCGGCAGGATGTCGTCGCCGACGGTAATTTCATAATGAATTTTTTGTGGTGGGATTTTGTACCACGGTTGCCCCTTTTTAAAATTGGGCGGCGTCATCTTGATGCACACGGGCGTGATGACTGATGCGCTGCGCAAACCGAGTGATACGGCGCCGCGGTGCATTTTAACCTGTCCGTCCCAACCTGTGCGCGTGCCCTCGGGGAAAATTAGCAGACTTTGCCCGCTTTTGAACACGGCATCGATTTCTTCCAGCATTTCCATGCTTTCATCGTTGGGGATGTAGCCGGAGGCGATAATCTGGCTTTTCATGCTGGGGTTGTGCAACAGGTCTTTTTTAACCAGTACGTTCGGCTCCGAATAATGGCTGATCAGCAAGACGACATCCAAAAGCGAGGGATGGTTGGCAAGAATGAGCTGGCCGGGCCTGCCGAGTTTTTCCAAGCCGTTGAAACGGACGCTCAATACGCCCGACCATTGCAGGTAGCCGACGAAGAAACGCCAAACTTTGCCTATCATGCGTCTTGCTTCAAGTTGGCGTTTGATGTCGCCTTTGGTCGATTTGAGCGTATAGGGCAAAAGTGCGATTTTGAACAATACGCCTGCAACGCCGAAGAGGATGAAGCCGAAGAGTGTGGCAAAAAAGCGACGGAAATAGTCTAAAGTCTTCATGCGTTTTTCTGCCAGTACCAGTTTCTACCGATATAGTGTTGCGTATGTTGTCGGCCGTCTGAAAGCAGGAAGCGTACCCACTCCAAGCTGCTCCAATAAGGCTCGACTGTTGTATCTTTAGGATTTTCAGACGGCCTTGCGGATGTGGTTTCCAAGCTTAAGGTATAGTCTTCGCCTTTTGTGATGACCAGTGCCAATGCATAGGCAAACGGCGCACGTGTAGCCAAGACGGGATAGTCTTCAGACAACGGATCATCGGCGACAATCACTAAAACAGATGGCGCGCCGTCTTGCAAAAGCGCGAATGCTTCAGTCAGCGCGGTTTCAAAGGAATCGGCGGCAACGGCCAACGCGGTATGTTCGCTCATGTCTTTGCGCAACATCGACCATTGCCCAATCGTTGCGTTGTGGACGGACAGACCGAATGAGGTCGGCGACACAGTATGCGTGTTCAAAAGCTCTTGCCATAATTCAAAGCTGCGGTTGCTTTCGCCGTCGTGCGAAATGTACACCGGTACGCTTTCGGGATATTGGTCAGCCAGATTCCATGCGGCATCACAAACCAAGCGTGCCGCTTTCCCCAAGCGGCGGCGTTGCATAGGCGGCAAAAAGGAGAGCGCGGGTTTGCACTCTGGCAGGGATGCGGTATCGAGTTTTCCCTGCGCCCAGTCCTGCCATTGCTCCGGCGTACTGATTTTGCTGGAGGAGGCCTGCCATGCGGCGATATTGAAGCTGAAACGGCAAACGTTTTGAGGCATGATGTCTTTCAATGTTTTACATTTTCATACATTGTAATGAAATGGGTTAGTAAAAGCTAGGCTCTGTTATAATGCATATTGTAACGTAATTTATTCCCGGATGACATTTTATGCCTTCAATACCGAGTGCCCCGATTTATGATGTGGCGTCGCTGCTTCCGCACAGCGGACATATGGTGCTTATCGATTGTGTGAAAGAATTTGGCGATGACTACACGGTTTGCTGTGCGCCGGTTAGCGACAAGCATATTTTGCTGCAGGACGGCGTGTTGCCGTCTATGGCTTATATGGAATTGATGGCGCAGGGCATAGGCGCGTTTGCAGGCATTGAGGCTTTAAAGGCCGGAGAGCCTGTACGCTTGGGTTTTTTATTGGGAACGCGCAAGCTGGATTTGTTTGCTGATTCCGTGCCTGTCGGTACTGAGCTGGAAGTCAGGGCGCATGTGTCCATTCAGGATTTGGGCGGCATGGGCGTATTTGATTGCGAGTTGCGCTGGACGGATGCGCCGGAAGATGTGAAGCATCTGTTGCCGCCGGACGGTTTGCTGGCAAAAGCCTCTTTAAATGTGTACAGTCCGAAAGACGGTCAAATCATTTAAACCGTTTACAAGGCCGTCTGAAAAGACAAAGATTCAGACGGCCTGTCGATATAGTGAGAAAACGTATGAGTGAAACTATTTTAATTACAGGGTCTAATCGCGGTATCGGCAAAGCCGTGGCGCTTGGTTTGGCGCAGGACGGCTTTGATATTGTCGTCCACTGCCGCAGCCGCCGTGATGAAGCGGAAGCTGTCGCGGAAGAAATCCGTGCGTTGGGTAGAAATGCGCGCGTGTTGCAGTTTGACGTGTCCGACCGCGAAGCCTGCCGTGAAATTTTGACCGCCGACATTGAGGCAAACGGCACATATTACGGTGTGGTGCTGAATGCCGGCCTGACGCGCGACAATGCGTTTCCTGCGTTTACAGATGACGATTGGGACTTGGTGCTGCGTACCAATTTGGACGGTTTTTATAATGTGTTGCACCCTTTGACCATGCCGATGATCCGCCGCCGCAAAGCCGGACGGATTGTGTGCATGGCGTCGGTGTCCGGTTTGACGGGCAACCGCGGTCAGGTCAATTACAGCGCGTCCAAAGCGGGCTTAATCGGCGCGGCAAAAGCCTTGGCGGTTGAGTTGGCAAAACGCAAAATTACCGTCAACTGCGTGGCGCCGGGCCTTATCGATACCGATATTATCGATGAGAACGTGCCTGTCGAAGAAATCTTAAAGGCTGTCCCTGCCGCGCGTATGGGATTGCCCGAGGAAGTAGCGCATGCGGTGCGCTTTTTGATGGATGAGAAAGCGGCGTACATTACGCGCCAAGTGATTGCTGTGAACGGAGGTTTGTGTTGAATACCAGAAGAGTCGTTGTAACAGGTATCGGCGGTATTACCGCCTTCGGCCGTGATTGGCAAAGTATTCAGACGGCCTTTAAAGCCGAAAAAAACGCGGTCAAATACATGGACTGGAGCGGACGCTTTCCTGAATTGGAAGCGCAACTGGGTGCGCCGATTGAAGGCTATTCCCCTCCAGAGCACTGGACGCGCAAGCAGCTTAGAAGCATGGGGCGCGTGTCGCATTTGTGTGTCGATGCGGCGGAACAAGCCTTGACGGATGCGGGTTTGCTGGGTGATGAAAGCATTACCGACGGCCGTATGGGCGTGGCGTGCGGTTCGTCTGTCGGCAGCACCAAAGACATTGGCGATATGGGCGAACTTTTGATAACAGGCACATCGCGCAATTTCAACGCCAATACTTATGTGCGCATGATGCCGCATACGACTGCCGCCAATATCGGCATTTTCTTCGGTTTGAAAGGCCGCATTATTCCGACTTCGAGCGCGTGTTCTTCCGGCAGCCAGGGCATTGGTTATGCTTACGAAGCGATTAAATACGGCCTGATTGATATGATGCTGGCTGGCGGAGGCGAAGAGTTTTGTCCGTCTGAAGTGTATGTTTTCGATTCACTTTATGCCGCCAGCCGCCGCAACGGCGAACCTGAGCTGACGCCGCGCCCTTACGACAACGCTCGAGACGGCTTGGTCATCGGCGAAGGCGCAGGGATTTTTGTGTTGGAAGAATTGGAACACGCCAAACGGCGCGGTGCAAAAATCTATGCTGAGCTTGTCGGCTATGGTGCCAACAGCGACGGCAGCCACGTTACCCAGCCGCAAAAAGAAACCATGCAAAAATGTATGGAGCTTGCGCTGAAAGACGCCGGTATTACGCCTGATATAGTCGGCTATGTCAGCGGCCACGGTACGGCGACCGAAAAAGGCGATATTGCCGAAACATTGGCTACTGAGGCGGTGTTTGGTTTTGTGCCTATGAGTTCGCAAAAAAGCTATCTCGGCCATACACTCGGCGCGTGCGGCGCGTTGGAAGCCTGGTTTACCATCGAAATGATGAACAGCGGCTGGTTTGCGCCGACTGTTAATTTGGAAAACATCGATCCGCGTTGCGGCAAGGTGGATTACATCCAAACTGGCGGACGCGAGATTCAAACCAATTATGTGGTCAGCAATAACTTTGCTTTTGGCGGCGTCAATACATCGCTGGTGTTCAAACGTTGGCAAGAATAATCATCGCTTGATGTTATGATTAAAGGCCGTCTGAAACGTATCTTGAGTTTCAGACGGCCTTTATTTCATTTAGAGCTTGAGCCGCTTTTGGATTTTATTCATTTGTTTTCTTCTGACTCAAATCCACCAGCCTTGTTCCGGCCAAGAAGTCGTAGAGGAACTGGCGGTCGGGATGGAACAGGGCGAAGCCCCATGGCAGGATGAGCCAAATGAGCGCGGCACCGAATGCGCCTTTAGGCGGGATATTGAGCAGATGGCGCAATCCGGCGTAGGCAAATAGAGGAATGAAAACAATAAAAATGCTAGCCCAAATAAAGCGCAGGCGCAGCTGCGTCAGGGGCGGCTGGGTATCGTTTTTATCGGCTAAACCGATTTTCCATGTCTGCATGGCGAGGGTTTGGCCTTTTTTGTGCCAGTTGGCGCGAAAGTAGAGCCACCATGCGTAGAACAGAATCAGACAGGTTGTCAGCATGGACAGGCGTGTGGAAACGGGATTGAGAAAGATGGCGACAATACCGGCTGCAAGGGCGGCAATGCTGGTAACGGCACCGGTCAGCAGAAGTTCGTAAACCAGTGCGGCGAGGCGACGTTTGAGTGGGGCGGTGGGAAGACGGGTCATAATGCGATGAAAACGGAAATGGGTTTGATGGAAATAAAAACAGGCCGTCTGAAACGGGATAGGATGTTCAGACGGCCTGTTACTGTCGGGATTAGCGATGTGGACGTTTTTGACCGCGTGCCTGTTGGGCAGCCATTTGGTTCATTTCTTGACGGGTCGGACGTTTTTTGAAGATGGCGTGCGCTTCGTCAACGGAACATTTTTGTGACAGGCAAACCAAGGTAATCGCGTCTTTTTGATGTTGTCCGCCGCTGTGGTACATGCGGCGCAGGTTGGCTTCGTTGATACGGCCTTTTTCCGGATCGATGTCGAATTTTTTCAGGCGCTCGAGGAATTGGCGTTGCTGACGGCGTGAAGTCCAAACGAAACCGCCTGCGGCAGCGGCTACGATGATGACGGCCAACAGGATGGCCAGCGGCCATGAATCGACGATCAGAACGATGATGAGGCTTAATACGGCAGTGGTCAGCAGGGCCAGACCGCCGATGCGAAGTTTGGTTTTATTATCCATATGGTTGGTGTTTCCTTGTTTTTTGCTGGAAGAGGCCGTCTGAAATGCGAGGTTCAGACGGCCTGAATTTGAGTTTACGCTATTTTACAGTATTTTCTGTTTTTGGGGCGTATTGCGTGCAAGTTTCTTGACGCGTGGCAACGGTTTCAAGCAGCCAGCGAGGTAACGAGCTGTTTGAACTCAGTCCATGCATCGCCTTCTTCTGCGCCTTTGATGATGCGGTCGATTTTGGCGCAGGTTTTAAGCGCGTCGAGCAGGCGGTTGATGGAAATGCGTTTGGCCGCCATCGGTGCAAGGGTCTGCTTGTCGCCCCATAAACGCAGGCTGTTGCGCAGGCTTTGGATGTTTTGGCCTTGCTTGAGTGCGGCAGTCAGGCGGATTAGGGTGCGGATGTCTTCGGCAACCGCCCATAACAGCAAAACCGGCTCTTCGCCTTCTTCTTCCAAGCCGTCCAGCAAACGGGAAACGCGCAGGGCATCGCCTTTCATCCATGCGCCTGCCAGTTGGAATACGTCGAAGCGGGCGACGGTGGCAACTGCGGCCTCTGCATCGGCAATATTGATCAAATGGCCTTGGGGATGGAGCAGGGCGAGTTTTTCGATTTCCTGACGGGCGGCCAAAAGATTGCCTTCGACGCGCTCGGCAAAAAGGGCGAGTGCTTCAGGTTCGATATCCAAACCCTGCTGTTTCAGACGGCCCTGTATCCATTGCGGCAAAGCATGTGGCGCAACGGCTTTTGCTTCTAAGACGATGCCTTTGCCTGCCAATGCGGAAAACCATTTGGACTGGATTTGCGCTTTTTCAAGCTTGGGCAGGAGGATGAGCGTAACCGTATCTTCGGGCAGGCGTTCGGCGAAGGTTTGCAGGGCATCGCCTCCGTTTTTGCCGGGTTTGCCGTTGGGAATGTGGATTTCCAGCAGTTTCAAATCGGCAAACAAACCTGCGCTGCCGGCGCTTTGCAATAGCTCGTTCCAGTCAAAATTGTTTTCAGCGGTATAGACTTCGCGGTTGAGATAACCTTGTTTTTTTGCGGCTGAGCGCAGCGTATCCAAAGCCTCGATACGCAATAAATCCTCTTCACCGTGAATAAGGTACAACGGTTTGAGCGGCGTATCGGGGCGCAGGCTCTCAATGGGCGCGGCAGCCATTATTGCGCTTTCAGGAAAGTCAGGCGGCGGACGATTTGATCTGCGGCGTCGATGCGCATTTCAGACCAAATGGTTTCTTCCTCTTCCTGTTTGCCCAAAACTTCGCTGTCGGCGTAGTCCATGGTGCGGTGAACCTTAACTTCTATCGGCTCGCCAACCGGCTCGCCGTTGCGGAAGGCTTGGGCTTTAACGGTCATGGCCAGCAGGTATTCGTTGATTGCGGCGGCGCGGGTGATGGTATAGATGTCGCGGCGTTTTTGAAAGTCGACAACGCGCAGGGTGATTTGTGATTCGGCTTCGCTAACCGGATGGCCGTCGGCACGGCGTAAGGCATTTTCCAGCGCTTTTTGCATGACGGCTCCGCCTTCTACATGCCAGTTCTGATAAGGCAGCGGCTGAGAAGTCACGCCTGTGCCTTTCAGGTGGAAACCGCAAGAGGCAAGCAATAGGGCGAGTGCAGGCAATAGGATTTTTTTCATTGGATATTCCTTCGTTGAAACCGGTTACGGTATCGTCGGATTATAACGAATAATGTTTAGGCCGTCTGAAACCGTAAACGGAAAGTATTTCAGACGGCCTTGTCTTTGATGGCGCAAATCTTATTTTTCCAACCAAATCAGGCTGACCATGCGGCCGGTTTGTCCGTCGCGGCGGTAGGAGAAGAAAGTATCGCGTTCCAAGACGGTGCAATGGGTGCCTCCATAAATCATGTTCACGCCTTCGCGGTGCAGAACCATGCGCGCCAAAGCGTAAATGTCGGCAAGGTATTTGCCGCCGCCGATGTCTTCAAACGCATCGACAGCTTCCGGCATGGGTGTGCAAAACTCATCAAATACATCTTGTCCCACCTCAAACGCATCAGGGCCGATGGCAGGCGCGAGATAGGCCATGATTTCCAACGGCTCGACATTCATTGCCGCAATGGTGTTTTGCAAAACGCCGCCGGCCAAACCGCGCCAACCTGCATGAGCCGCCGCAACCACCGTCCCTGCTTTGTCGCAAAACAAGACAGGCAGGCAATCGGCAGTCATCGAAGCGCAGGCGACCGTACCCGTCGTATCCACCGAGGCATCGGCGTCGGGCGTATTGCCTAACGCTTCGGCGGCATTCACAACAATGGTGCTGTGGATTTGATTAAGGTAGGCAACGGGCAGGCCGACTTGTTCCTGTACGATTTCGCGGTTGCGGAGCACGGCTTCCAGATCGTCGCCGACGTGTGAGCCGACATTCAGGCTGCGGTACACGCCTTCGCTGACACCGCCGTTGCGCGTGGTAATAAGCGTTTTAACATTGGCAGGGGTAGGCCAGTCGGCAGTCAAAAAATTCTTGCCTTGCGGGGCGAGGTTTAGGGTATCTGTGATGGTTTTCATAATCTTTGAATCGCTGAATATTGGAACGGATTGATTTCAGACGGCCTGAAATAATATTTTAGGCCGTCTGAAAAATGGGTTTAATCCCTTACATAAACGACTTCGACATCGTAATCGTCTTCATTCCAATCATCATCATCGTCCATGCCGAATTTCTCTTGCCATTCTTCCTCGTTACTCAAAGATGAATCCAAACCGGCTTCCAGACGCAGGACGGAAAGCAGGTGGTACATATCCTCAGGCATAGGTGCTTCAAAGGAAACGGTTTCTCCGGTTTTCGGGTGTACAAAGCTCAAGCGGTAGGCGTGCAGGGCTTGGCGCGCACCAAGGGCTTTGATGGCCTCTTTAACCGCATCGCTGCATGGATGGCGCAGGTTGCCGTAAACAGGGTCGGCGGCCAGCGGATGGTTGGCTTCGCGCATATGAACGCGGATTTGGTGCGTACGGCCGGTTTCGAGCGAGCATTCGATGTAGCTGTGTGCCAGATAACGTTCCAACACTTTGACGTGGGTAATGGCAGGTTTGCCGCCGAATTTGACGACTGCCATTTTCAAGCGGTTGTGCGGATCGCGGCCGATTTGGGTTTCAATTTTGCCGTCGAAAGGAACAATGCCGTTGGCGACTGCGCGGTAAATACGTTTGACCGTGCGCTCTTGAAGCTGTTGAACCAGTGAGTTTTGCGCCGGCAGGGTCTTGGCGACCACCATCAGGCCGCTGGTTTCCTTGTCCAAACGGTGTACGATGCCCGCACGTGGCACTTGGCTTAATTCGGGACAGTGCGCCAACAGGCCGTTGAGCAGGGTGCCGCTCCAGTTGCCTGCGGCAGGATGGACGACCAATCCGGCCGGTTTGTTGATGACGATGACGGTATCGTCTTCATAAATGATGTCCAAATCCATGGGTTCGGGCGTGAACGCGAGGTTTTCTTCGCTCGGACGTACCGTAACGGCAATCAATTCACCGCCTATCATTTTATCTTTGGGTTGAGCGGGCTTATCGTTTACAATGACCGCACCCTCTTTAATCCACGAACTCAGGCGGCTGCGCGAGTAGTCGGGCATGAGTTTGGCCAATACGGCATCCAGCCTTCCGCCCGCCATTTCGAGTGGAACGGTCAAATTAACACAACTTTCTGTTTCAGGGGATGACGGAAAGTCTAAATCATCGCTATAATCGGCTTCGTTATCAAAGGAAGTATTCTGCATGAAAAAAATTCTTTTAGTAGTTTCTTTAGGTTTGGCACTGAGTGCCTGCGCAAATAAAGGCACAATCGATAAAGACGCCCAAATTACTCAAGATTGGAGTGTGGAAAAGCTTTATGCCGAAGCGCAAGACGAATTGAACAGCAACAATTATACGCGAGCTGTCAAGTTATACGAAATTTTAGAATCCCGTTTTCCAAACGGCCGCTATGCCCAGCAGTCCCAGTTGGATACGGCGTATGCCTATTATAAAGACGATGAGCCGGAAAAAGCTTTGGCTGCCATTGCGCGCTTCCAACGCCATCATCCGCAACATCCGAATATGGACTACGCGCTGTACTTGAAAGGTTTGGTCCTGTTTAACGAAGACCAGTCTTTCTTGAACAAGCTGGCTTCCCAAGACTGGTCCGACCGCGACCCGAAAGCCAACCGTGATGCTTATCAGGCGTTTGCCGAGTTGGTTCAACGTTATCCAAACAGCAAATACGCTGCCGATGCAACCGAGCGTATGGCCAAGCTGGTGGACGCTTTGGGTGGTAACGAGATATCTGTGGCGCGTTATTACATGAAACGCGGTGCTTATGTCGCAGCGGCCAACCGTGCGCAAAAAATCGTCAGCCGTTACCAAAATACCCGTTACGTCGAAGAAGCTTTGGCGATGATGGAATTGGCGTATAAAAAACTGGACAAGCCGCAACTGGCTGCTGATACACGCCGTGTTTTGGAAACCAACTTCCCGCAAAGCCCGTTCTTGCAACACGAATGGCGATCTGACGATATGCCTTGGTGGCGTTACTGGCGCTAAGCGTCGGGTTGTTCAGGCATGAATTAAGGCCGTCTGAAAATGATGCAGCTATGCATTTGGTTTTCAGACGGCCTTTGTTTTTAATGTTTTTTTACGCTCTCTGTAAACAGGGTGCAAAATTCGTTTTAATATGGTAAAGTCTGATTTTAATAACTCGACGGTTTGAAGCCGTTACTCAGGGGCTGTTTAAATTTAAAATCAGTTTTGTTGAAGCTGCATCGGATTTGCCGTTGATGCATTCAGGAAAATTTCAGTCGTCAGGCTGATTTGGTTTTAAATTTAAGCAGCCCTTTATGTTTACAAAAAAACAGAGGTAGATTCTCATGAAGTCTTGGCAGCTTCCTGAACACGTTGCCGACGTGTTACCGACCAATGCCCGACAACTGGAAAGTGCCCGTGAGCGGCTGTTGGCTTTGTTTCGCGTGCATGGTTATGAATTGGTGCAACCGCCATTGATGGAATACAGCCATTCCTTATTGACGCATATCGATGCCGGTTTGTCTTTGAAAACCATTTTGGTCGTCGATCAGCTCAGCGGCCGTCAGCTCGGTATCCGCGCGGATATTACGCCGCAGGTGGCGCGTATTGATGCCCACTTGCTTTCTGCCAACCAAGGTATCAACCGTTTATGCTACGCCGGTTCGGTACTTCATGCGCGTCCTGACGGATTGCTCAATATGCGCGAACCTTTGCAGGCGGGTGCGGAAATGTACGGCTTGGAAGGCATTGAAGCGGATATCGAATTGATTGATTTGATGCTGAAAAGCATGAAGATTGCCGACATGGGCGAAGTTTTGCTTTCGTTGGGCCATATCGGAGTATTCCGTGCTTTAGCAAATGCCGCGCATTTGGACGAGAAGCAATCGGCAATCCTGCTGTCATCGATGCAGGACAAAGATGCCGAAGCTGTCAGCCAGTTGGTCAAAGAGTGGAAACTTGACGGTATGTGGGCAAAAGCGTTTTCACTGTTGCCCCGACTGTACGGCGGTCGTGAAGTGCTGACTGTGGCTAGAGAGAAACTACCGGAATTGTCCGCAGTCAGTGCGGCTTTGGATGAATTACAGGCAGTATGCGATGCGTTCCCAAATCAAAAAGTGCATATCGATTTGTCGGAACTGCGCGTTGACAATTACCATACCGGTTTGCTTTACGCGGCTTATGGTTCAAACCGTCATGATGCCGTGGCACGCGGCGGCCGTTATGACGGATTGGGCGGATACTTCGGACGTGCGCGTCCTGCAGCCGGATTCAGTTTTGATTTGCGCAGCTTTATCGGCCGCCTTCCTGCTATCGGACGGGAATCCGTCGTGGCTGTCGATGTAAAAGACATGCCTGCGGCTCAAGAAGCGGTAGATGCTTTGCGCGAACAAGGACAATGTGTCGTTATCGATTACGGTATCGGCTATAACGGTTCGGAAGAGGTTACAGGCCGTCTGAAACAGGTAGACGGTGTTTGGAAAGTAATCGCTTTGAACGATTGAGTTTTATTTTGAAATTTTGTATCTGAAATAAGGTTAGATGGCTATGGCTAAAAATGTTGTCGTAATCGGTGCCCAATGGGGTGATGAAGGCAAAGGTAAGATTGTTGACTGGCTGGCGGAAGAAACCAGCGGTGTTGTACGTTTCCAAGGCGGCCACAATGCCGGCCATACTTTGGTCGTCGGTGGCAAAAAAACCATTTTGCGCCTGATTCCAAGCGGCATTTTGCACGAGACTTTGGACTGCTTCATCGGTTCAGGCGTTGTCGTTTCTCCTGAAGCATTGTTGGGCGAAATCGACGAATTAAACGCTGCCGGTGTGAAAAATGTTGAAGGCCGTCTGAAAATTGCGCCAACCTGCCCATTGATTCTGCCTTACCACATTGCGCTTGACCAAGCACGCGAAGCTTCCCGCGGTAAAAGCAAAATTGGTACAACCGGTCGCGGCATCGGCCCAGCCTATGAAGATAAAGTTGCCCGTCGCGCGATTCGCGTGGTGGACTTGTTGCACCCTGAAAAACTGGTTGAAAAACTGGAAGCTGTTTTGGCTTATTACAATGTCCAGTTGCAACACCTGCACAGTGCCGAGCCGGTAAAAGTTGAAGACGTGATGGCGGTCATTGAAAAAGTTGCACCGCGCATTACGCCGATGATTACCGATGTTTCCCGTGTTTTGAACGAGAAAAACCGCAAAGGCGAAAGCCTGTTGTTTGAAGGCGCGCAAGGTACGCTGCTGGACATCGACTATGGTACTTATCCGTTTGTAACTTCCTCTAACTGCTTGGCTGGTGCCGCTTCTGCCGGTGCAGGCGTAGGTCCGCAAATGCTGGATTACGTTTTGGGTATCGTTAAAGCCTATACCACCCGTGTGGGTTCCGGTCCATTCCCGACTGAATTGTTTGACGAAGTGGGCGCAGGCTTGGCTGAACGCGGCCATGAATTCGGCTCCGTAACCGGTCGTGCGCGTCGTTGTGGTTGGTTTGACGCGGCTGCTCTGAAACGCTCTATTCAAGTTAACGGCATTTCCGGCATGTGCATTACCAAGCTGGACGTGATGGATGGTATTGAAAACATCAATATCTGTGTAGGTTATGAATTGCCTGATGGCAGCAAAACCGACATTCTGCCTTGTGGCTCCGATGCGGTAGAAACCTGCAAACCGATTTATGAAACCATGCCGGGTTGGAGCGAGTCGACTTTCGGCGTGAAAGAGTACGACAAGCTGCCTGAAAACGCTAAAGCTTATCTGAAACGTATTGAAGAAGTGTGCGGTGCGCCTGTGGCCATTGTTTCAACCGGTCCTGACCGTGAAGAAACCATTGTTTTGCATCATCCGTTTGCTTAATTGATTAAGTGAATAAAGGGCCGTCTGAATTTTCAGACGGCCTTTTATATGAAATGCAATAAAAATTCAGCCCTGAAGGACATCTGTCTTCAGGGCTGAATTTTGTATTCTACGCCGTTTTTAAGTGCGAATGTTTAGAAACTGCGCTGTAGTGCCAAGTAACAATTATTCTCATTGACGTAAATCAAGAAAAACCAAATCTGTAATTTTATTTCACAAAAACCCCTGTAAATAAATGGGTATTGATGTTATCCTTTCAGAAAATTTACAGTCTATATTTTCAATAAAATTAGGAGCTTGATATGTCAAATGATGTTCAGCAACGTCCAGCCGCTTGGGAAGGTTTTACTGGCGGCAACTGGGAAACCAACGTAGATGTCCGCGATTTTATTCAAAAAAACTACACGCCATATGAAGGCGATGCCTCTTTCTTGGCACCAGCAACCGAAGCCACAACCAAGCTGTGGGCGGAAGTGATGGAAGGCATCAAGGTTGAAAACCGTACGCACGAGCCGTACAAAATCGACGCGCAAATCGTCTCCGGTATTACCAGCCACGCTCCAGGCTATATCGACAAAGATTTGGAAACCATTGTCGGCCTGCAAACAGACGAGCCTTTGAAACGCTCTATCATGCCGTTTGGCGGTTTGAAAATGGTGCAAGACGCGTGCAAAGTGTACAACGTTGAATTGAATCCTGAAGTCAGCGAAATTTTCACCAAATACCGCAAAACCCACAACCAAGGCGTATTTGACGTTTATACACCCGACATCCGCCGCTGCCGTAAATCAGGTGTGATTACCGGCCTGCCGGATGCTTATGGCCGCGGACGTATTATCGGTGACTACCGTCGTGTTGCATTGTACGGTATCGACTTCTTGATGAAAGACAAACTCAACCAGTTCAATTCACTGCAAGCCGATTTGGAAAACGGTGTGGACTTGGAAGAAGTGATCCGCCGTCGTGAAGAAATCAACGAACAATACAAAGCCTTGGGTCAAATGAAAGAAATGGCGGCTTCTTACGGCTACGACATTTCCGGCCCTGCAAAAAATGCACAAGAAGCCATCCAATGGACTTACTTTGCCTACCTTGCCGCCGTTAAATCTCAAAACGGCGCAGCGATGTCCTTCGGCCGTGTGTCTTCGTTCTTGGATATTTATATCGAACGCGACCTGAAAAACGGTGTGATTACCGAAACCCAAGCGCAAGAATTTATCGACCACTTGGTGATGAAACTGCGTATGGTCCGTTTCCTGCGTACGCCCGAATACGACCAACTCTTCTCCGGCGACCCGATTTGGGCAACCGAATCCATCGGCGGTATGGGCTTAGATGGCCGTACCTTGGTAACGCGCACCAACTTCCGCGTGCTGCATACCCTGTACAACATGGGTCCGTCTCCTGAGCCAAACATCACTGTATTGTGGTCAGAACAACTGCCGCAAGGCTTTAAAGAATTCTGTGCCAAAGTATCCATCGATACTTCGTCCATCCAATACGAAAATGACGATCTGATGCGCCCTGACTTCAACAGCGATGACTACGCCATTGCCTGCTGCGTCAGCCCGATGGTGGTCGGCAAACAAATGCAGTTCTTCGGCGCACGTGCTAACTTGGCTAAAACTCTGCTGTACGCAATCAACGGCGGCGTGGATGAAAAATCTAAAGAGCAAGTTGGTCCGAAAACCGAGCCGATTATGGACGAAGTTTTGGACTACGACACTGTCTTTGAGCGCATGGACAAATTCATGGATTGGTTGGCAACCCAATACGTTACCGCGTTGAACATCATTCACTACATGCACGACAAATACAGCTATGAAGCCGCGCTGATGGCGTTGCACGACCGCGACGTGAAACGTACGATGGCTTGCGGTATCGCCGGTTTGTCTGTAGCTGCCGACTCACTGTCCGCCATCAAATACGCCAAAGTGAAACCGATTCGCGATGAAAACGGTATTGCTGTTGACTTCGAAATCGAAGGCGAATACCCACAATTCGGTAACAACGACGACCGCGTGGACGACATCGCCTGCGACTTGGTAGAACGCTTCATGAAAAAAGTGGCAACCCACAAAACTTACCGCAACGCCACTCCGACTCAGTCCGTACTGACCATTACTTCCAACGTTGTTTACGGTAAGAAAACCGGTAATACTCCAGACGGCCGCCGCGCAGGTGCTCCGTTTGGTCCGGGTGCAAACCCAATGCACGGCCGTGACGTCAACGGTGCAGTCGCTTCATTGACTTCCGTAGCCAAACTGCCATTTGAGTTTGCCAAAGACGGTATTTCCTATACCTTCTCCATTATTCCTGGCGCTTTGGGTAAAGACGAGCATTCTCGCGAGCGCAACCTTGCCGGTTTGATGGACGGTTATTTCCACCATGAAGACGGTATTTTGGAAGGCGGTCAACACTTGAACGTCAACGTATTGAATCGCGAGACTTTGGAAGATGCGATGCACAATCCGGAGAAATATCCGCAGTTGACCATTCGTGTTTCCGGTTATGCGGTTCGCTTCAACTCGCTGACCCGCGAACAACAGCTTGACGTGATTACCCGTACATTCACAGAAACCATGTAATCGGGTGGCGAAACAAACCAGAAGCTAAATTTGCATTTGGTTTGTTTTGAAACAAAGCTCCAAGGCCGTCTGAAATGTTCAGACGGCCTTTATTATCGTACAATCCATATAAGCAAAAACATTTTTGAGCCGAACACTATGTCCACGACTTTTGCCATTACCCCCGAGCCGGAACTGAAAGACCTTGGCCACCGTCACTATAACGGCAAAGGTATTATTCATTCGATTGAATCTTGCGGTGCTGTCGATGGTCCGGGTTTGCGCTACGTGCTCTTTTTGCAAGGTTGCCTGATGCGCTGCCTGTATTGTCATAATCGCGATACTTGGGATTTGCATACCGAGCAGGCGCAGGAATTGGATGTGGCAACCGTGATGAAGCAGGTCATGACCTATCGTCATTATCTGCGTGCGACAGGCGGAGGTGTAACGGCAACCGGCGGCGAGCCGTTATTGCAATATGAGTTTGTACGCGATTGGTTTACGGCCTGCCGGGAACACGATATCCATACCTGTCTCGACAGTAATGGCTATGCTTTGCACTATGATTCGATTTTGGATGATTTGCTAGATCATACCAATTTGGTCATGCTCGACTTAAAACAAATCGATCCTGAAATTCATAAAGTGCTTGTCGGTATTCCAAATACCAAAACGCTGAAATTTGCGCGCTATCTTGCCGAACGCAATCAGCCGACGCGGGTGCGCTATGTGGTTGTTCCCGGTTATACCGATGATGAGCGGTCAGCGCATTTATTGGGCGAGTTTATCGGTGATATGGATAATGTCGAAATGGTCGAGCTTTTGCCGTATCACGAATTGGGCGCACATAAATGGGCTTTGTGCGGCGATGAATACAAGTTAAAAGGGGTACATCCGCCGCCTAAAGAAACCATTTTGAAAATCAAAGAAATATTAGAGAGCTACGGAAAAAACATTATTTATTAAAACAGAAAAAGGCCGTCTGAAACGAAATAATCAGTTTCAGACGGCCTTTAAACTATTGAAAAAAACTTAAGCGTTCAATGCGGCCAAAACCTTGGCGACAATTTCTGATACTGCAACGGCTTGAGCCTGATTGTCACGGCGTTCGGCATATTCGACATTGCCTTCTTTTAAGGCGCGATCGCCTATCACGATGCGGTGAGGAATACCCAACAGCTCGGAGTCATTCAACAATACACCTGCACGTTCGTCGCGGTCATCCAACAATACATCTGCACCGGCAGCCAAAAGCTCGGCATAGATTTTGTCAGCGGCTTCGCGTACGGCTTCAGATTTTTTGTAGTTCATCGGCACGATAACGACTTCAAACGGTGCCATTGCTTTGGTCCAAACAATGCCTTTTTCATCATTGTTTTGCTCGATGGCGGCGGCAACAACGCGGGTAATACCGATACCGTAGCAGCCCATTTCCATGATTTGGGATTTGCCGTTATTGTCCAAGAAGCTAACATTCATGGCTTGGGTATATTTGTCGCGCAATTGGAAAACGTGGCCGACTTCAATACCGCGCGCCAGTTTCAGATGGCCTTGTTCGTCAGGGCTGATATCGCCTTCGATGACATTGCGCAAATCGACAAATTCAGGCTCGTCAGCATCTCGGCCGAAGTTGAAGCCGGTATAGTGGTAGTCGTCTTCGTTCGCGCCGATAACCCAGTCTGCGCCTTTTTCGGTGGCGAAATCGGCATAGACTTTACCTTTGAAGTTAACAGGGCCGAGAGAGCCGCCGTTTGCGCCGAACTGTTCAACAATCGCCGCAGGGCTTGCCATGGTCAGTGGCGATTTCACGCCGGCCAGTTTTTCTGCCTTGATGTCGTTAAATTCATGGTCGCCACGTAACAGCAGCAGGACGAGTTCTCCTTCGTTTTCGCCTTCGACCACGATGGACTTGAGGGTTTGTTCAACCGGAATATTCAGGAATTCAACCAAAGACTCTATAGTTTTGACGTTTGGTGTATGTACTTTGGTCAATTCAGCCTGAGCAGCAGCGCGTTCGCCTTTAAGCGGCAAAGTCGGTGCCAACTCGATATTGGCGGCGTAATCAGAAGTGTCGCTATATGCAATAACGTCTTCGCCGCTTTCAGCCAATACTTGGAATTCGTGAGAGCCGGTACCGCCGATGCTGCCAGTATCTGCGGCAACAGGACGGAATTCCAAACCCAAACGGGTGAAGATACGGCAGTAAGCGTCGTACATATCTTGATAGGTCGTCTGAAGCGAGGCATAGTCGGCATGGAAGGAATAAGCGTCTTTCATGACGAACTCGCGCGCGCGCATTACGCCAAAGCGCGGACGTACTTCATCGCGGAATTTGGTTTGGATGTGGTAAAAGTTTTTCGGCAGTTGTTTATAGCTGTTGACTTCTTTGCGCACGATGTCGGCAATGACTTCTTCACAAGTCGGACCCATGCAGAAATCGCGGTCATGACGGTCTTTCAGGCGCAGCAGTTCTTTACCGTAAAACTCCCAGCGGCCGGATTCCTGCCACAGTTCGGCAGGTTGTACCACCGGCATCAGCAGCTCTACGCTACCTGCGCGGGCCATTTCTTCGCGCACGATATTTTCAACTTTGCGCAATACGCGCAGACCCATCGGCATCCAAGTATAAAGACCGGATGCGTTGGCTTTGATTAAACCGGCACGAATCATCAGCTTGTGGCTGGCAAGTGCGGCTTCGGCAGGGGCTTCTTTAAGGGTAGAAATGAAGAACTGGGAGGCTTTCATGGCGTATTTTTCTTTCTTAAAAATAAGTGCGTATTGTAACGCAAAATGTGTGGCCGCGAGTCTTTTGAATGGCATCTGATGAAATCGGCCGTTGTTTCAAGCAGCTTTTGATTCGGGGCGATTTTTAGGGATGTCAACCCTAATTTATGCACAAAGCCGCATAACCTTGTTTTACCTATAAATTTTCACTGTATGATTATAGTAAAATCTTATAAATATAACTATTTGATTTTATTATGTTTTATTTGATTAAATTTTAGTCAATTTAAGACTTGGTTTGTTCCTAAAGAAAATTTTACGATTACCCAAAGCTTATCAACAGATTTATCCACAGAGATTGTGTATAGATTTTAAATGCTGCCGGCGTAATGATTTTGCATGTTTGGCAAGTCTTGTTTAAAGCAGATTTGGTTGCCTTAAAAAGATGGGGCAACAACACGATGAGCAGGTTTTGCGCTAACATTCTGTTTATTGTTGTTTCCTTACAAGGAATAAAATGAAAAATTCAGAATTGCATTTGCTGGAACGCAGAAAGATGTTTAACGGGCATCAGGAACGGTACCGCCATTTTTCTCAAACCTGCCGGACGGATATGGTATTTGATGTCTATCTACCTCCACAAGTCTTAAAAGGTTATCCCGCGCCTGTTTTATATTTCCTTTCCTGCTTAAATAGCGATGGTTCTGAATTGGTTCGGCAAAGCGGCATCCAGCGTTTTGCGGCGCAATGGAATATTATTGTGGTTTTCCCAGATACCTCGCCACGCGGTCAGCATGTTGCCGACAGTGAGGAACATTATCTTGGACAAGGTGCCGGATTTTATGTCAATGCAACTGAAGCGCCTTGGGCGCAGCATTACCAAATGGAAAGCTATATCAGCCAAGAATTACCTGATTTGATCGAGCATCATTTTCCGGTAACGAAAGAGCGCAGCATTGCAGGTTTCAGCATGGGCGGGCATGGCGCGCTGCATTTGGCTTTGAACTATCCCGGCCGATATGCTGCGGTTTCTGCCTTTGCGCCTTTATGTCACCCTATAGATACGGAAGGCGGTAGGCAGGCGTTTTCAGCTTATTTAGGCCAAAACGTGGAAACATGGAAACGCTATGACAGTACAGAACTGCTTCAGACGGCCTCGCATAAATTGCCTGTTTTGATTGATGTCGGCAGTGAAGATGCTTTGTATCCTGAAGTCCTGCAACCGGAAGCGTTTGTCCGCTCAGCACGCGAAAAAGGTTTCAATATCCAATATAAAGTACGCCCGGGCTATGGGCATGACTATTTCTTTATTGCCAGCTTTATCGATTCGCATATTGAGTTTCACGCTCAGGCATTAGGTCTTTAAGTAGCATTGAATAAAAGGCCGTCTGAAATCCGATTAATGGTCGGATTTCAGACGGCCTTTATTTGGTCTTTTTTACCTTTTATTTCAAACAGACTTATTCCTCAGGACGTTCGCCATCGGTATCGTCCAATCTGCCTTCGGTAATATCGACATTGATACCGACTGCCGCACGGATTTTGGCATCGATTTCGTTGGCGATATCAGGGTTTTCTTTCAACCAAACGCGTACATTATCTTTACCTTGGCCGATTTTTGCGCCGTTGTAGCTGTACCATGCACCGGATTTTTCAACGATGTCATGTTTGACGCCCAGATCAATCAATTCGCCTTCCCAGCTGATGCCTTCGCCGTAAAGAATATCGAATTCGGCTTGACGGAACGGAGGCGCAACTTTGTTTTTGATGACTTTGACTTTGGTTTCGTTACCAATAACGTCATCGCCTTTTTTAATCTGACCGGTACGGCGGATGTCGAGGCGGACGGAGGCGTAGAATTTGAGTGCGTTACCGCCGGTCGTGGTTTCAGGGCTGCCGAACATCACGCCGATTTTCATACGGATTTGGTTAATGAAAACAACCAATGTATTGGTGCGTTTGATGTGGCCGGTCAGTTTGCGGAGGGCTTGGCTCATCAGGCGAGCTTGCAGGCCGACGTGGCTGTCGCCCATTTCGCCTTCGATCTCAGCTTTAGGCACAAGTGCGGCTACAGAGTCGACAACGACCATATCGATACCGCCGGAACGTACCAATGTATCGCAGATTTCCAATGCCTGTTCGCCGGTATCCGGTTGGGAGAGATAGAGTTCCTCGACTTTTACGCCGAGTTTGCGGGCGTAAATCGGGTCAAAAGCATGCTCGGCATCGATGAATGCGCAAATGCCACCATTTTTTTGGCATTGGGCAATGGCTTCGAGACAGAGTGTGGTTTTACCGGAGGATTCCGGGCCGAAAATTTCAACCACGCGGCCGCGGGGCAGACCGCCAACGCCGAGCGCCAAGTCCACGCCGAGGGAGCCGGTGGAAATAACATCAAGGTTTTCTTCCTGTTGGCTGCCGTCCATTTTCATGATGGAGCCTTTGCCGAAGTTTTTTTCGATTTGGGCAAGGGCGGCGGCTAAGGCTTTGCTTTTTTCGTCTGACATGTTTTCTCTCCGAAAGGAAATATGAATTGCTAAGAATTTATTTAGCTATTATCGCATAAATTAAGAAAAAGTATAGTTTTATTTTTATTTTTCAGACGGCCTGTGTTTTTTGTATACAACAGGCCGTCTGAAAATTTGAATAATCAATTAGTTGGTCAATGATGCAAAAACTTGGAAATAGTCGGGGAAAGTTTTATGCGTGCATCTCGGGTCGTTGATGATGACGGGGACGCCCAAAAGCGAAGCCAGCGAGAAACACATGGCCATGCGGTGGTCGTCGTAAGTATCGATGACGGCATCGGGGATAAGTGTTTCGGGCGGCGTAATATGGATGGCTTCGGCTTCTTCAACGACTTCAGCCCCCAGTTTGCGCAGCTCGGTTGCCATGGCGGCGATACGGTCGGTTTCTTTGACGCGCCATGAGCCGATATTGCGCAGGGTGCAGGGTTGTTTGGTGGCCAGTGCGATGATAGCCAGAGTCATGGCCGCGTCTGGAATATGGTTGGCATCCAAATCAAAAGCCTGAATCTTGCGTTCGGCAGGACGGGAAATTTCAACAAAATTTTCGCCCCAAATCACATCCGCACCGATTTTCTCCAATTCACGCGCAAAGGCAACGTCACCTTGAATGCTGTGTGCACCGATGCCGGTCACGCGGATGGGTGTACCCGCAATCAGGCCTGCGCCCAAGAAATAAGACGCGCTGGATGCATCGCCTTCTACATATAAATGTTCGGGCGCATGATATTTGGCATCGGCCGGGATTTTAAATACACGGTAGTCCTCATTGATGATGTTCACACCGAACTGCGCCATCAGCTTGAGCGTGATGTCGATATAAGGTTTGGAAATCAACTCGCCTACCATGTGGATTTCAAATGCTTGTCCGGTCAGGGGCAAAGCCATCAGCAGGGCGGTCAGGAATTGGCTGGAAACATTGCCTTTAATCGGAATAACGCGCTCGTCGTTGTCTTGGCGTTTGCCGATCTGAAGCGGAGGATAGTTTTCATTGCCCAGATATTGTACGTCCGCGCCGGCAATGCGCAGCGCGTCGACCAAATCGCCGATAGGGCGTTCGTGCATACGCTGTACGCCGTGCAGATGATAGTCACCACCCAAAACGGCAAGTGCGGCAGTCAAAGGGCGGAATGCCGTACCAGCGTTGCCTAAAAACAAATCGGCAGTTTGGTTGGGAAAGCGGCCGCCGGTGCCATGAACTTTCAGACGGCCTTCAGGTAAAGATTCAATTTGCACGCCGAGTTTGTCGAGTGCTTCAAGCATTCGGTCGGTATCGTCGGATTTGAGCAAAGAATGAATTTCGCAAATGTTGTCGGAGAGTGCTGCCAAGAGCAGCGTGCGGTTGCTGATGCTTTTAGAGCCGGGCAGGGCAACGGTGGATGGCTTGAGTGTAGAAGCGGGCAGGTGGATGGATTCGGTCATGGCTGGACTAAGCTCGTTTGAATTGTAAATAGACCGATATTATACGCAGGCAAAGGCCGTCTGAAAAATGAAGAGGTCGCAATTTATTTGTGAAAAAATGAATTTTTATATTGTTGCACTATCTCCTAATCGTTTATTTTGAAATTTTCTGCTCCTGTTTTGTGTTTGCCGCTATAACTTATTTTGTTGTGGCAGGTATATAACCAAACACCATAAGAAAATCAGAAACCATTCTTTCCTATTTTTTCAGACGGCCTTTAATATCGGCGGACAATCATTGATAAAGTAAGAGCACGACCATGAGCCATTATCCTTTGTTTGCCGATTTGAGAAACCGCCCAGTTTTACTGGCAGGTGCGGGCAAGGTTGCCGAACGCAAGGCGGAAAGCCTGTTATCTGCCGGAGCGCGCGTGCGCGTTGTTGCGGAAACTTTGAATACGCAGTTTCAGCAATGGGCGGACGAAGGGAAAATAGTTTGGCTGGGCGGCTTGTTTGAAGAAGCCATGTTGGACGAGGTATATTTCGTTATTGCGGCGACGGATGACGGTGTGTTTAACCGACGTATTTTTGAAGCGGCGGAACGACGGGCGAAATTGTGCAATACGGTGGATACGGCGGACTTGTGTTCGTTTATCGTGCCTGCCGTGGTGGATAGGGGGCCGTTGAAGATCGCCATATCCAGCGGCGGTACTGCGCCTGTATTGGCGCGGAAATGGCGGCAGATTATCGAGACATTGATTCCGCTGCATACGGGCACGATGGCGCGTATTGCCGGCAAATGGCGCGAAAAGGTTAAGCAAACGCTGAATAATGTCGAACAACGCCGTTATTTTTGGGAAAAGTTGTTTGACAGCCGTTTCGGTATTTTTGCGGCTCAAAACAATATCGAGGCGGCGGAACGCGAATTGATCACGCAGTTAAACCGGGAAACACCGTTTGGCGGCGAAGTGGTTTTGGTGGGCGCAGGGCCGGGCGATCCGGGCTTGCTGACCATACATGCTTTGCAGGCGATTCAGGCTGCGGATACTGTGTTTTACGATGCATTGGTGTCGGATGAGGTTTTGGCGATGGTGCGTAAGGATGCCGTGAAAATCAGCGTGGGCAAACGGGCCGGTGCGCACCATGTTCAGCAGGAAGAAACCAATCGTCTTTTGGTTGAACACGCTCAAAAAGGCGAGCGTGTGGTAAGGTTGAAAGGCGGCGATCCTTTTGTGTTCGGGCGTGGCGGGGAGGAAGTGCAAACCCTGCATCAGGCCGGAATCGCCTACCGCATTGTGCCGGGTATTACTGCTGCGCTTGGAGCTACTGCTTATGCCGGTATTCCGTTAACCCATCGCGATTGCGCCCAAAGTGCTTTATTTGTAACCGGTCACAGCAAACACGAGGGCAATCAGCCTGATTGGCAGACTTTGGCTTTAAGCCGTCAAACGCTGGTAATCTATATGGGCACGCTTAAAGCGGCTGAGATTGCGGAAAAACTGATGGCTTATGGCAGGCAGCCTTCTACACCTGTTGCCGTGATTTCCAATGGGACTTTACCGAATCAAACCGTGCGGACAGGTCGTCTGAAAGATTTGGGCTTGCTGGCTGCCGAAGCAGAGCGTCCGGCTTTAATGGTGATTGGCGAAGTGGTTGCCCTGCGTGATGAGATGAAATGGTTTGGAGAATTTGTCGACTGCTATGAAGAAGCGGCGTAAAGAGGATTGATCAAATAAGGCCGGCTGAATATTGGTTTTCAGACGGCCTTGCCTTATTTAAAAGCTTGGCAATATTGCTGATAACGTTCTGCTAGTCCGTATAGGATGAGTGCGGTCAACCCCCAAATATCGTAGCGTTGGAAAGGTAGGGCAGGGAGGGCGAGGGTTTGATTGTTGTGATGAAGCTGGCGGAATGTGTAGTTTTGCAGGTTTAAGGTGAAGTCCAAAGGCAGATAAAAAATTTCTGCTACTTCATCGGGATTTGCTTTTGGGTTGATGGGCTGGGTGCAAATTGCCGGAACAGGCGTAACACGGTAGCCGGAAGGCGTGTCATAAAAGGGTAGCGGCGCAAAAGTCTGCCATGCGGCAATCGGAATGGCGGTTTCTTCGTAAGCTTCTCTTAACGCCGTTGCCGTTAGGCTGTCGTCTTGGGCATCTTTGCGGCCGCCGGCAAAGGCAATTTGTCCGGTGTGTTGCCTTAAGGTCTCGGCCCTTTTGGTCATTAAGATTTGCCACGCACCTTCATGCAAGATAATGCCGACCAAAACGGCTGCTTCTTTGACCGTTTGGGCGGTAACTAATTGATTGCGCTCTGCTTGCATACGGCTGCTGAAGCGTGAAGCTTGAGTTAGGAAGTGGATAAGGTGGTCGGTATTCATTTTTGATGTTGATTGGTTTTATGCAGATGAAGATTACACAAGGTTTACGGTTACCGTGTCAACAAAATAGGGTGCGTGTGTTACAGTTATGCCTGAATGATAAATAAAGCTTTGCGTCTGTTTTGCAAGTGCTTAGGCCGTCTGAAAATGCCGGCAGGTTCTCAAAAAGGATAGTTATGTTGTTTTCCCCATCCCGTATTCGAGTAGCAGCTGCGGCTGTAATGATGTTGTTTGCTGCACAAACTTTTGCCGCGCCCGGCGATTCAAAGGTTGTTTTTGAATCGGCTAAGATTATCAAAAAGAAAAGCCGTGCCGACCGTTTTTCTCCTGAAGAACGCGAGCAGGAGCGGATACGTCTGTTGGGTATACAAAACCGCACATCGCAGGTTTTTACTTTGTTAAATTCAGAACTGGCCTTGCAAAAGGGCGATGCGGCTTCTGCACTGTTTACTTATATTTTGACGTTGCATCGCACCAAATCTCCCGAAGTGGCCGAACGCGCTTTGGAGATGGCGGTTTCTTTAAACGCATTTGAACAGGCTGAAGCCATTTACCAAAAATGGCGCGAGATCGAGCCGGAGCCTGGTGAAACACAAAAGCGTATGACTTGGTTGCGCAATTTGCTGCTGGGTAAAGCCGATAAGAATTTGAGCGGATTGGACAAGGTGATTGCCGGCGGTAGTGAAGATGAGCAAAAGCGCGTGTTCTTGCTTTTAGCACAAACCGCAGCCCAACAGCCGAATCTGACCAGCGATGCGGTCAAACAAGTGCATAAAACGGCATTGAATTATAAAGACTTCCCTGAAGCGGCGATTGCGGATGCAATTTTTAGTGCAAAAGACGGTCAAAAGAAACACGCCATTGCCGCATTGCAACGCTTGGCTAAGTTAGACAACGAAATCCTGCCGCCGACTTTTGTTACCCTGCGGCTGATGGCGCAACGGCATCCTGATATTTTGGACGGCTTCTTCAAAGATACAGACACCAAAACCTTATCTCCGATTTGGCAGGAATTGGATATCGCCAATTTGATCGCCCATGGCCAAAATGATAAGGCATTCAAGCGTTTGCAGACTTTATTAGAGGAAAATCCAAACCCTGATTTGTATATTCAGGCCGCCTTATTGTCAGCCAGCAAGACGGAAAATATTTCTGCGGTAAACAGTTATCTGGAAAAGGCTTATAAAGCCGGTACGGAAGAGCAGCGCAGCCGTGCGGCGTTGATTGGCGCGGTTTCTTATAATGATGCTGAAGAATTGTCCAAAGCCAAACAATGGCTGGACAAGGTAACGGCAACGGCTTATACATTTGATAAAACCATTTTGGCTGCTTCCATCGAAGCCAAACAGGGCAACCATAAAGAGGCTTGGGCTTTGGTACAACGCGCACAAAAAATGCCCGAGCAAAGAGGACGTTATTTTGAAGCTAAGGATTTGTTGAGTACGGCTTTGTTCGTATTGTCTAAAAATACCAATCTTCAAGAATCGTTGAACGCTTTGAACAGCTTGGTAAATTCCACCGAAAAATCCTTGAAAACCCAAGCTTCTCCGGAGCTGCTTGCCAATGTGCTGTATCAGCGTTCGATGGTTTATGAGAAGCTGAATCAGCCAGGAAAGGCGATTGCCGATTTGCGCCGAGTTGTTGAGTTGTATCCGGACAATCCGCACGGTTGGAATGCTTTGGGCTATACCTTGCTGTCCAACGGCAAGGATTTGGACGAGGCTTTCAAAATGGTTCAGACGGCCTATCAAATGGATCCGGAAAGCGCAGCAATTAATGACAGTGTAGGTTGGGCTTATTATCTTAAAGGCGATGCCCAAATGGCTTTGCCGTATATCCAATATGCCTATGAAAAAGAACCTGAAGCCGAAGTCGCCGCGCATTTGGGCGAAGTCCTATGGAAGCTTGGAGACCAAGACAAGGCCAAAGAAATCTGGAATGACGGTTTGAAGCACGGAAGCAATCTTCGGGTATTAAAAGAGACAATGTTCAAATTCGGTATAACGTCCAGTAAGCCGCATACTCAAAAACACAAATAAAACCGAAAGGCCGTCTGAAAAGCGTTTGATTTCAGACGGCCTATGAAGGAATATCTATGAATGTAAAACAATTATCATCGGTTGCAGCCTTATTGCTTTTAGCCGCTTGTGCACAGCCAAACTTACCTCAGCAAAACAGTTGGCAAGCAGCAGAGCAGGTGCAGGATTTTAGCGCAGACGGTCGATTGGCTGTCAAAGTGGAAGGAAAAGGCTCTTATGCCAATTTTGACTGGACTTATCAGAACGCGGTTCAAACCATTGATGTGAATACCCCATTGGGCAATACCGTAGGCCAGCTGTGTCAAGACAGTGAAGGTGTATTGGCAGTAGACAGTAAGGGTAAGGTTTATCAGGCGGAGACGGCTGAGGAATTAAGCAGACAGCTTTTGGGCTTTGCTTTGCCGGTTCAATATTTGCATATTTGGGCAGATGGTAAACGCGTTGCCAATGCGTCATACAAAATTCTGCCTGATGGTCGTCTGGAGCAGTTTGACTGGACAATATCGCGCACTTTAAATGGTTCAGGACAGCCCAAAACGCTTCAACTTGAAAATGCCAAGTTTAATATCCGCTTGGTGTTCGACACGGTAAACCACTCTTTGGATAAAAATGGACAAACCCGATGCGCAGCACGCAAATAGAGGATGCCATGTCTGTTTCAGAGGAAATTCAAGCCTTTCCTGCGCCAGCTAAATTAAATTTGGATTTGAGGATTACCGGCCGTAGGAGCGATGGTTATCATAATTTGGAAAGTATTTTCTGTTTGATCGGCTTATACGATACCGTTCATCTGAAAATGCGTACTGATAAGCGAGTTATTCTGCATACGCCGGTCGAAGGACTTGAGCCCGAACAGGACTTGACTTATCGGGCGGCTAAATTATTGCTGCCATATGCAAACGTACCGCACGGCGTCGAAATCTGGTTGGATAAAGTGATTCCGACCGGCGGAGGCTTAGGCGGCGGCAGCTCTGATGCAGCCACGGTTTTAATGGTTTTAAACCAATGGTGGCAATGCGGCTTGAGCAGGCAGCAACTGATTGATTTAGGCGTAAGTCTTGGTGCGGATGTTCCTTTTTTTATTTTTGGGAGAAGTGCTTTTGCCAAAGGCGTAGGCGAGAAGCTGGCTGAAATAGATGTCCCTAAACAATGGTATGTTATCGTTAAGCCCCCCGTTCATGTGGCAACAGCTAAAATTTTTGCACATGAAGGCTTGACACGGGATTCCAAACCCAGCATAATGCCGACTTTCCAATCGTTACAGCCGTTTCAAAATGATATGCAGGCGGTTGTGTTTCAGGAATATTCTGAAGTTTGGAAGGCTTATGTTGAGTTATCCCAATATGGTTATGCATTAATGACCGGTTCCGGGGCTTGTTTGTTTATAGCAAGTGAATCTCATCAAGAAGCACATACAATTTACCAACAGGTTTCTCAATCATATGAAGCTTATTGTGTGGAAGGATTAGATATTCATCCGCTATTTCATATGATTTAGTAAGTTGGGGAGTCGTCAAGCGGTTAAGACACTGGATTTTGATTCCAGCATGCGAAGGTTCGAATCCTTCCTCCCCAGCCAACACCCTTTATTGGGGAGTCGTCAAGCGGTTAAGACACTGGATTTTGATTCCAGCATGCGAAGGTTCGAATCCTTCCTCCCCAGCCAACACCCTTTATTGGGGAGTCGTCAAGCGGTTAAGACACTGGATTTTGATT